>JALHRJ010000073.1 GCA_022841475.1 Cyclobacteriaceae bacterium
TTTACAGCACGAATCATCTCCCGTTTTCCCGGTGGCCCCGGCAACGACTCAACAACAAGTCCAAGGCTTTTAAGATCCCGCTTAAGTTGACCTTTGGCACAGTACGTTACAAACACACTCCCTGACTTCATGGATGCCACAACCTTACTAAGCAAAGGAAGCTCCCACATTTCCGGTTGTTTGTTCGGAGCAAAGGCATCGAAGTAAATCAATTCAAAATGGTTGGGAGGTAAAGTAACTTCCTGCAGAGATTGATTGTCTTTAAAGAGGGAAAAGATCGGATTAATTTCATTCCACGTTTGCCAGGGTGCCCGGTGCAGGTTTTTAAATTCTTCCGGCTGACTCGCATAATTTAATGACTCCCAGATTTCCTGCGGAACCGGTAATGTTTCAAGAGAATAATATTTAATCATTCTGTTTTTATCACGTGCCCACTCAAGACTCAACCACGCGTTCAGTCCGGTACCAAATCCGATTTCTAAAATTGAGATAGCGCTCAGGTTATCTCGTTGTTGAATAAAATCCAGGCCTTTGGAAATGAAGACATAGGCCGATTCTTGCATCGCTCCATGGCGGGAATGATAAGTTTCATTCATCTGCTCGTTTAAAAGAGAATGAGACCCGTCTTCCGTAACAATAATTTTAATCGCTTTCAAAACTGATTTAAGTCATCTTTAATTTAACTGTAATGTACTTTCGAAATCGTATCTTTAAAATGTTATGAAGGTAAAACTTCCAGCCAATCGGTACCTCACACTTTTTCAATACATTTTTTTCGTTTCCGCTATCCTGTACTTTGGAAGCCCATTGTTTATTCCTCTTTCATTCGCCCTTTTGATAAGTTGTGTCCTTTACCCGGTTTGTGTCTGGCTCGAAAAACATAAGTTTAGTCGCATGGGTGCGATTGCGTTAAGTATGCTGACACTTACCCTCTTTTTTATTACGCTTCTTGTGTTGCTCTTCTCGCAGGTAAAGGGATTTTATGCGGAATGGCCCTTGTTACAAACGAAATTTCTGGATTCGATGGAAGCGTTGAGTATCTGGATAAACCAGGAATATAATTTTAACAAAGAGCAGCAAACAAGCTGGATAACGAAAGTATTCAACGAATCAGGGATGAGTTTAATGTCGGTGGTGGGTGATACACTCGCTGCGTCTGCTGTGTGGGCTGTGTTGTTAATTCTTATTCCAATCTATTCGATTCTTATACTCTACTACAGGCATAGGTGGGTTGAAGTACTGTATCGGCTATTCCCCAGCCAGGGTCGAGATCGAATCCGGGAGATTTTACAGCTCAGCATTCAATCTTACTACAACTTTATAAAAGGCATGCTGGTGGTGTATTTAATCGTGGGTGTTCTTAATAGTACCGGTCTTTATATTCTGGGTATTCCACATCCATTTCTATTTGGATTTATTGCCTCTGTGCTAACCTTTATTCCGTATGTTGGTATTCTAGTGGCCTCCTTACTTCCTATATCCATGGCCTGGATCACGTACAACTCTATTTGGTATCCCATAGGCGTTGTCGGCATCTTTGCGCTCGTTCAATATCTGGAAGCCAATGTAATTTTCCCGCTTGCTGTAAGTAGTCGCTTAAAAATAAATACACTGGTAACCATCATCGTGATTATTGCAGGGGGGTTGATCTGGGGCGTTAGCGGTATGATTTTGTTCGTTCCCTTTTTGGGGATACTAAAGTTGGTTGCCGATCGCACCCCAGACCTTAAGACACTTTCAATAATTCTTGGAGAAAAAGAGTAGTTATTCTTTTTTGATCAAGGCTACTGCGTACGCATTTACTCCTTCTTCCCGACCGATGTATCCAAGTCGTTCGGCTGTAGTAGCTTTTATAGAAATATCGTCTTCCGAAATATTCATAAGCGGAGCCAGCACTTTTTTCATTTCAGGGATGTGAGGGTTTACTTTAGGAGCCTCCAGACAAAGTGTACAATCCACATTCTCGATATACCAACCCTTTTCTGCCAGCATGCGGGTAACATCTTTTAAAAAAAACTTACTGTCCATGCCACGCCAGCGCGCATCCGTGTTGGCATAATGAAACCCAATATCCCGCAGATTAGCAGCGCCCAACAGGGCATCGCAAATGGCATGGATGAGGACATCCGCATCGGAATGACCGACTGCTCCCTTCATAGCCGGAAGTTTTATTCCACCTAAAAAAAAATCACGCCCCTCTTCCAACTGATGAACATCAAAACCTAGCCCGACACGGATTTTCATACATTTTGTTTATCTCAAAAATAGTCGGATTGACTGGCATCCAATAGTTATTGCCCTATATTTAAAGCAATAAAATTTAGAATGAGTCTTTTTCGAAATTTTTTAGTTGGCAAAGCAACCATTACTTCGCGCAAAGAATTTAAATATGCTATGCTACGCGGGCAGTTTGCCTGTATCATCTGTGGTGTAGCCCTTTTTTATACCCTCCTGGACAGCCTAAATGGAGTAGCAGTTTTTATCCCTTGGTATGCACTCCTTGCCTTTTTTTCGCTGGTAACACTATTTCTAAATAGAAAAAAATATTACACCGCTGCTACGATCCTTCAATTACTACTTATCAACTGTCTGGTCTTCCTGTTTGCCGATGTGGATCACCCTAACGGGAGTGTATTTTTATTTTTTATGACGTGCGCATCGACAGGACTTATCCTGTTCAATTATTATCAGCGCACCTTTAGCATCCTATTTGCACTCCTTCCAATTTCATTAGGTCTCCTGGCTTATAATTATGATCTAAAGATAATTCCTCCACCGCTCTATGAGGAGAATATGATTCGGATAAACTTTATTGCCAATTTTACAATTGGAATAATTTCGAATGTCTTTGTTGTATATTTTTTGATCAATCGAAATTATGAAACCGAAAAAACGTTACGCGAAAGCGAAAAGCATCTGATAAAAATTTCTGCTGACTTAAAAATAAGTGAAGAACGATTTGCCATGGCACTTACCGGCACCCGTGCCGGAATCTATGAATGGAAGGTTAAAAACAACGCGATCTACGTAAGCCCCTATTGGAAAAAGTTACTGGGTTATGAAGAGAAAGAATTAGAAGACCTGACTTTCGAGTTGTATCTGTCATTTATCCATCCGGAAGATATTTCTAGCGCTAAACAGACTATCGAAAGCCATTTAAGGAATCATCTTCCCTATCAAAACGAATTACGGGTTCGAACAAAGAGCGGCACCTTTAAATGGTTTCTGGACAGCGGCATTTCAAAATTAGACGAAGAAGGCAATACCTCCATTGTGATTGGGTCTATCATTGACATTGATGAACGAAAAAAAGCAGAAGAAGAATTAGCCTTGAAGAATGACCAACTTGCCAAAACCAATGAAGAACTTGATCGCTTCGTATATAGTGCTTCGCACGACATGCGGGCTCCTCTAAGTTCACTTCTTGGTCTGATCCATCTATCTGAGAAAACTGACCGCCCTGAAGAAGTAATTATCTACCTTCAAATGATGAAGGATCGGATAAAAACGATGGAAGGGTTTATCAAAGAAGTAACCGATTACTCACGCAATACCAGATTGGATCTTGCTCCCACACAAATTTGTTTATATGATTTTGTAAAGGAAGTAGTTCAAAATCTGGCGTACGCTATCGTAAATAAGAAGGTGCGGATTGGTATTGACATCGATACCACATTAATGGTTATTACGGATGCCAGCAGATTAAAAGTTGTTTTTAACAACCTATTATCCAATGCCTATAAATATCACAACTTTGAACAGTCCGACCCTTACATCGTTGTATCAGCAATAAAAAGAGGAGAGATCATTCTTATTACTGTAAAAGATAATGGCCAGGGAATAGCAGCCGAACATCATACGCGAATTTTTGAAATGTTTTATCGCGCCTCGGAAAAGTCGGAAGGCTCCGGTCTAGGATTATATATTGTAAAAGAGACCCTTGATAAGCTTAGAGGAAATATTAGTGTTCGCTCCACAGAAGAGAATGGTGCAGAATTTACAGTTACCTTACCAGCCAACGGTTAGTTATCTTCAATTAAGGTTCAGCATGGTAATACAAAGCACTTGAATTCTGTTCTGTAAAAAGGCTAGTGGCCACCCGAATAATATCATCCTGAGTTACTGATTCAATCAGGTTTGTTTCCTTATTTATTAAATCAGTATCACCTGAGAGTGTGGCAAAAGCCAGATTCATAGCCCTGTTTATAACTTCAACTTTTTCAAATTCCATTGTGGTCTGGGCCTGATTTTTTACTTTCTGTAGTTCCTTTGCATCAAGCCCGTCTGCCACCAAAGACGATAGCACGTTATTAATCTCTGCTTCTGCTGATTCAAGATCTATACCTTCTTTCACCCGGCCGCTGATTACCAACATGCCCGGATCGATAGTGCCCATGGTGAACGATGAGATAGATGAAAATATCTCCTTCTCTTTCACTAATTTATTATACAACCTGCTGGAATGACCTCGACTCAAAATATCATTCAATAAATCTGAAATATAAAAATCGTTTGTAAATCGGCCCGACATGTGATAACTTTTATATAAAGCACTTGCCGGCACATTTGCCTGAACAGATAATTTTCTTTTTGCCGTTTGCACAGGCTCAACAGGTAACTGGCGTATGGGTTTTTTTCCTGATGGTATCGGTCCAAACCATTTCTCGGTAAGCCTCTTTACCTGACTCAGGGTTACATGGCCGGCAACTACTAAAATTGCATTGCTTGGAATGTAATGGGTAAAGAAGAAATCTTTTACATCCTGTTGAGTGGCTTGTTCTATGTGGCTAATCTCTTTACCTATAGTTGCCCATTGATACGGATGAGTGGTGTAAGCAAGCGGTCGTAGTTTGAGCCATACATCGCCATAAGGTTGATTCAGATAGCGCTGTTTAAATTCTTCCACAACTACTTTCCGTTGCACTTCCAGCACCTGTGGGTCAAAGGATAAACTCAGCATGCGGTCGCTCTCAAGCCAAAAGCCCGTTTCCAGGTTTGAGGCCGGAACCGTTAAATAGTAATTCGTAATATCTGTGTTAGTGAAGGCGTTATTTTCTCCTCCTACAAGCTGAAGCGGTTCATCAAAATTGGGGACATTCCCTGACCCGCCAAACATCAAATGCTCAAACAAGTGCGCGAATCCGGTTTTGTCGGGCCGCTCATCACGCGATCCAACATCGTATAAAATATTCATGACTGCTATCTGCACGGTGGGGTCTTCATGAACAATCACCCTAAGGCCATTATCCAAAGTAAACGTTGAGAAAGGAATCATGCGGGCAGAAACAATTTTAACTTTCTTAAAAACAAGAATAGTGCAAGATAGTTGGCCGTTCAATTTTTTCCATATTTTCGTGACTTCCTTTAAAATATGTCTGTTGAGTTAACCCTCATAATTCTTAGTTCGCTGGTCATTTTCAGTTATCTGTTTGACCTGATCGCCAAGAAGTTTAAAATCCCATCGGTTATATTATTGCTGCTCAGTGGTATTGGTCTACGGTATCTGGCCGATTTCTTTTCATTTACGAGTATTGACTTTACTCCTGCTTTACCCCTGGTTGGTACCGTGGGGCTGATCCTGATCGTTTTGGAAGGATCTTTAGAGCTTAAACTTGAAAAAGAGAAATCTGTACTCATTAAACGCTCATTAGCGTCCGCCTTTTTCATTCTGATTCTTACAACCACAGGGCTGGCATTTTTCTTTAATTACCTGACCGGTGAAAATTTTCAAACCTGCTTTCTTAATGCCGTTCCACTTGGAGTTATCAGCTCAGCGATTGCTATTCCCTCCGCTAGTGTCTTACCTGTAAATCGAAAGGATTTTATAGTCTATGAGTCTTCGCTTTCAGACATCTTCGGCATCATACTTTTTAACTTTATGATCACGAATGAAATCATCAATGCCAGGTCATTCCTAAGACTTGGCTGGGAAACTATTCTGATACTTTTGATCTCTGGAATTTTTTGTCTCCTTCTGCTTTATCTCTTAAAGCGAATTACACACCACCTTAAATTCTTCCTGATAATTGCGATGCTTATTTTAACCTATGCCATAGGCAAGTATTATCACTTACCAACCCTTGTTATTGTACTGGCATTCGGGCTGTTTTTAAACAATGTCCAGTGGATCAACCACCTGAAGTTTAAGCGGATTTTTGAATACGATAATTTCAACAAAGACCTGCAACAGCTAACCCAGTTGAGCGGAGAAAGTGCTTTTATTGTACGAACTTTTTTCTTCCTCATTTTTGGCTTTACCCTCGAGATAGATTCTTTGTTACATCTCGATGTGTTGTTACACGGAGGAATTATTATTCTGATAATCTATATCATCAGGATTATCTATCAAAAGTTTTTTGTTTCTACGGCTTCATGGGCCGAATTCTTTCTGGCTCCGCGTGGCCTTATCAGCATCTTGCTTTTCTTTAGCATCCCCGATGCCTTAAAATTAGAGGGGCTTCAAAACGGATTGCTCTTCTTTGTAATCCTGGTCTCCAGTTTAATTATGGCATTTGGTCTTGTGGGAGTGCGAGAGAAAAAATCACCACCCAATGCCGCTCTATAAAGTAATGATGGAAATCACCTAACTTGCTTTTCATTAAGCTTTATGAAATTTATCCGCAAAAAATATTCTGACGAAGTACTGCTCCGTTTGTATGAAGCGGTGCTCCGCCCACGACTCATTGAAGAGAAAATGTTGATCCTGCTAAGACAGAATAAAATTAGCAAGTGGTTTAGCGGCATTGGGCAAGAAGCAATTTCAGTAGGCATCACGCAGGCAATTGAAAAGGATGAATATATACTTCCCATGCATCGCAACCTTGGCGTGTTTACGGGACGGGATCTTCCTTTCACTCGATTATTCGCTCAATGGCAAGGAACACAAATGGGGTACACGAAGGGGCGCGACCGGTCTTTCCATTTCGGCACCAACGAACATCATATCGTTGGTATGATCTCGCACCTGGGTCCTCAAAATGGTGTGGCTGACGGGATTGCCTTAGCATCAAAATTAAAAGGCGAGCAAAAAATTACCGTAGTCTTTAACGGTGATGGGGGCACCAGCCAGGGCGATTTTCATGAAGCCGTGAATGTAGCCGCAGTCTGGAGTCTTCCTGTAATTTTTGTTATTGAAAATAATGGGTATGGTCTATCCACCCCCAGCAGTGAGCAGTTTAAGTGTAAACAGTTTATTGACAAAGCCATTGGCTATGGAATAAAAGGTGTGCAGGTTGATGGCAACAATGTGCTTGAAGTGTATGATACCGTAAAAACACTGGCTGCTAACATGCGCAAAAAGCCAGAGCCGGTTTTGTTGGAGTGTATCACCTTTCGGATGCGTGGCCACGAAGAAGCCTCGGGTACCAAATACGTTCCCAAAAAACTTATGGATGAATGGGGTAAGAAAGATCCGGTGGAAAATTTTGAAAAATATCTGCTTGCTGAAAAGGTTATTGATTCGAAGTATGGAGAAACCCTCCGGAAAAAAATTAAAAAAGAGATTGAAGCTGGATTGACTGAAGCTTTTCAGGAAACATTGCCCGTCCCTGATACCGAATTGGAATTGAACGATGTGTACGCTCCGTTTAATCAAATCGTAATCTCCCCCCTCTCTTCTGGAGAGGGGCCGGGCCTGCCTGCCGGACAGGCAGGGGTAAGGTCAGAAAAAAGATTTATTGATGCCATCAGCGATGGACTAAGACAAAGTATGGAGCGCCACCCCAACCTGGTATTGATGGGTCAGGATATTGCCGATTATGGTGGTGTATTTAAAATCACCGAGGGCTTTGTTGAAAAATTTGGCAAAGAGCGGGTGCGAAATACTCCGCTATGCGAATCGGCTATTGTGGGCACCGGGCTTGGTCTTTCCATCAAAGGCATGAAGGCCATGGTTGAAATGCAATTTGCAGACTTTGTTACCGAAGGGTTTAATCAGATCATTAACAACCTCGCCAAAACACACTGGCGCTGGGGCCAATCTGCCGATGTAGTGGTGCGCATGCCTACGGGTGCAGGCACTGCAGCCGGACCATTTCACAGTCAAAGTAATGAGGCCTGGTTTTTTCATACGCCAGGTTTAAAAATTGTCTATCCGTCAAACCCTTATGATGCCAAAGGTCTTTTATGCGCTTCGTTGGAAGACCCCAATCCCTATTTATACTTCGAACATAAAGTTCTTTATCGATCCATTAAAGATCAGATTCCCGATGATTATTACACTATTGAAATTGGCAAAGCTGCTTTAGTGAGAGAAGGTTATGATCTTTCCATCATCACGTATGGAATGGGCGTTCACTGGGCTAAAGAAATCATGGATTCATTTTCTGAAGTGAGCGCAGACATTCTGGATTTGCGCACCTTACTTCCGTGGGATAAAGATGCAGTACTGGCAACAGTTAAAAAGACTGGACGCGTATTAATCCTTCACGAGGATACATTAACCGGAGGCATAGGTGGCGAGATTGCCGCCTGGATTAGTGAACATGCCTTCTCCTATCTGGATGCTCCGGTATTTAGGGAAGCAAGTTTGGATACCGCTATCCCATTCGCATCAACACTCGAACAAAATTTTTTACCAAAGGGAAGATTAAAATCCCGAATTGAGCAGCTTTTGAAATTCTAAGCGAAACCCATCGTTATCAAGTGGCAGACAGGAAATGGCTTTTTTCCGTATCTTGGCCTGTTTCTATGCTATAATTTTGAGAAGCCGCAAAGAAATTATTGCCTCTTTACGAATACCCCTGATAACCCTCAGTGTGGTGGCTATTCTTTTTTGCTTTGCATCCAATGGCTACGCACAAGACAAACGCCCTGTAAACAATAAGCAAAAGATCAGGGAAAACAGGGCGAAGTCGATGACAAAAAAGGAGAAAGCCACAACTAAAGATATTGCTGGTAAACGATTACGAACGAGAAATAAATCTACTGCACAGCGGGCCGTGATTACGGCTAGCTCTCCATATAAAAACAAAAGAAGATCCGGAGCTGATAAGGCCGGTAAACCCATTGGGGGAAATGCTCCCCGCATCCGATCAAGTTCTGCACAAAGAGCCCGCGACAATGTGTATCCTCAAAAAGGTCCATTCGTAAACAATAATTCAAAAAAACCAGAACAAGCTTACTCGAACAAAAGAGAACTATCACGACTTGCACGATTGCAAACAAAGCCTGAACCCCCGGGTCGCAAAAATCGAATCACTCCGCGTTCTGCATCTCAAGCTTACGTTACCCGCGGTCGGGTAAATACGTATTGGGGAAAATATTCTAAAGGCGAAAGGGCCATAACGACAGACGTTGCAGGCAAACCATTGCGCGCAAAAAATTTCCGCACAGCTCCTAATCCCATCATCAAAGCTGACAATCCCTACTATGGCAGAAAAGATCGTGGCGATCGTGCCTATAAAGGAACATTTCGCTCAGGCTATGCCACAGCAACCAGGCGTGGTGAAATGCCATGGAAAGGAGATATCTCAGGACAACCGATTCGAAAAAGCAAGGGTAGAGACAATCAGGTTGCCGGTGACTACGGATCGTCACCGCGCATTTCACCTGGCTTTAGTGCCCGCTTCATGAAGAAAGATTTTGCACGCTTACGCGGAGTAAAAGAAAAAAAGGGTGGAGGCGGCAGTGTGTCTGGTCAATACAAATCAAATCGACCACTTAGTCCCAAAGCTCCTGGAATTGGTGGCACGTATATGCGACAGGATCTAAATAAATTAAGAGGTATAAAGCCGGTTAAAGGCGGAGGTAGTGTAACTGGAAAATACAAATCAAATCAACCACTAAGTCCACGGGCTCCCGGAATTGGCGCCTCGTATATGCGTAAAGATTTAGGAAAACTGCGTGGCATTAAGCCTGTAAAAGGTGGTGGTGGTAGTATTAGCGCAAAAATGAAAAGAACGAACAATGAATCATTGGGTGCGCGGCCTCCCGGCAACCCAGGGGTAGCGGGTAGAATGGGCAGTTACTCGGGTGATATTCGATCCTTTAAACAACCTAAAGGCGGAGGCAGTATTAGTTCAAGATTGAAAAAGAATAATAACAATATGCCGGTTCCCGTACGTGAACCATTAGATCAACGGGCTGCGGATTATCAGGTAAATTATAAAGGCTTTATTAAGCGAAGTAAAAGTTCATCTGGCTTTAGTCAGGATGGTCTTAGTTACTCGGGAAGCATGAAGGCAAGGCGACCACTAAAGGGTGGAGGAAGCATTAGCGGCTCCTGGAATAACAATAATAAACCTATAGCTGGCAAAATACCCGGTGATGTTGCCGGAAGAGTGAGCAAATTTCAGGGTAACTTAAAGCAACAACCTAAATCGTTTAGTCAGGCTGGTTATGGTTATTCAGGTGACATGAAAATGCGACCAAAGTCCTTTAGTCAGGAAGGCTACGACTTTTCGGGTTACAATAAAACAAAGAAGCCTTTGAAGGGTGGCGGAAGTATTAGCGGTCGGGTGTGGAATAACAATAACCAACCCTTGCCGGGAAAAGCACCGGGTGGTTCAGCGAATAAAATTGATTCTTACCAGGGAAATTTAATTTTTACCAAGAAATCATTTAGCCGTGACGGATATGATTTTACGGGCTACAACAAAACCAAAAAACCTGAAAAAGGAGGTGGTAGCGTGAGTGGAAAACTTTGGAATAATAACGGTCAACCACTGCCAGTTAAAATGCCAACCGGAGATCAAGCCGGTGATATTAATTATGCTGGAAAAACAAGACTACCCCGGTTGAAAAGAGAATATGTACGCAATCCCAATGCAGTAGAAGAAGCCCTGAAGAAACACAGCCCCTATGAAACCGTGTATGAGGTTAATGGGTTGATGGTTCGAGTAAAGCAAAAAGAGACTAATAAAAAACCAAATGCTGTTGAAGGATCAATGCTGGGTGTAGGCCCAAGCAAAGCAACCGTGAAGGCGAGTGAGTATGTGGGTACCATGAAGGTATATTGGCAATACAAACACAACCCAAGCAGTGCTGACGAGGCCCAGAAGACAATTAAATATTCAAAGTCATTTGCGCAGGCCACCAGCTTTGCCGGCAAAACCAGGTTGACAAAAAATTACCGGCATCATCCCAACAGTGATAAAGAGGCATTGAAAGTAATTGCACCGGCACGTGCCTATGCACGCATTGGCGATTATCAGGGAAATCTTAAAATGAATAAGTTCAATCATAAAAAACATTTTCCAGATGCCCAGTTTGCGCATAGCAAGGGAAATAATGTAAAAGAAGAGCGAACTATTGCCACTGATGTTAAGTTATTATGGTCCAAATTGTTTAAGAAAAACGCTACTCAGCCTGATGCCGTTAAAGACAAAGTAAGAAGGCCGAGGTACGATAAGAAAGAAAAAGAACTCTGGAAAGATTTGTATGACTAGAAAAATAAATTGGATTGAGTTGACCAATGAAAATCAACTAAAAACCATTCAGGAAGAATCACAAACCCAACCCGTAGTAATCTTCAAACACAGCACAAGTTGTTCAATAAGCCGGGCAACCTTAGATCGCCTGGAGAGAAACTGGAAGCAGGAAGACTTACTTCCGGTAAAATCTTACTTTTTGGATCTTCTTACTTATCGTAAGATTTCAAACGAGATAGCCAGTGCATTTAATGTTGAACATGAGTCGCCTCAGATTTTACTTATAAAAAATGGTAAATCGGTTTATGATAAATCGCATTTTGAAATAGATTTTGCGGGCATCAAGAATGCCATTAACGCACAACCTCTGGCTAAAAATTAAAGGTCACAGTTTGTTGGAGAGATTCTGAGAGGCTTAACGCCACCGGACACGTCCTGGCAGCATTTTTTAATTTTTGTTTCTGCACCTCGGTAGCATTTAAATTCGGATGTGAAAAAGTAATCTGTATCTCGGCTATCTTCCGGGGATTCGATGACATGATTTTAACAACCTCGGCCGTAAGGCCCTTAAGATTAATTTTCTCCCGGTCTGCTACTTGCCCCATTATCGTAATCATGCAACTACATAAGGCCGCACTAACCAGGTCCGTAGGACTAAATGCCTCACCTTTGCCCATATTGTCTACCGGGGCATCCGTGACGAGTAAATTTCCTGATTTTAAATGTTTTGCCTGGGTTCTTAAATCTCCCAAATATTCCACCGTTGCCATTGCACTCATAAACAAGAACTATTATTTCTGCGTTAGTTAAACTACCTTTATATCTCCCAAGGTAATGAATGTGAGTGGTATGAAACGAGAAATCAAAATACTGTTTTTTTTAGTTTGGTGCGCGGCATGTCTTCCAGCATTCGCCCAAACTCAAGATAGCTACGAGTATAATTCCGAATTTACCTGGGGAATCAACAAAAACTCAGCGGGTGGACTTATCGGTGGATTTACATTTAAAAAAGCCCGCAAACTAAATGACAAGATGCTTGAGACGTTTGGTCTCGAAATCATGAATGTAAAACATCCACAGGAGGTTCGACACAATTCTGGGTATACCGGGAATTTCTTCATTTACGGAAAAAGTAATTACCTGTATTCCTTTCGTTTTCAATATGGTCGCGATTTCATCCTATTCACCAAGGCAACCCAACAAGGAGTAGAAATAAAAGCTGTTTTAGCTGGCGGACCATCTCTTGGTATAGTTGCACCTTACTACATCGAACGAACGTTAGATAACAGTTTTTTTTCCTCCTTGCATGAGCAGTATGACCCTAACAATCCGAATCACTCCTTTAACAATATCCTGGGTACCGGCAACTTGTTTGAAGGAATTGGCGATTCAAAATTGCAACTCGGGGCAAATTTGAAAGCAGCGATCAATTTTGAGCTTGGTTTTTTAAAAAGCCAGGTTACAGGCTTTGAAGTAGGTGTTTTGGTTGATTCTTACTTTAATTCTATTCCCCTGATGCCCACCGCGGAGAATAAATCTGTGTTTCCAACCGTCTTTTTCACACTATTCTACGGCAATCGGAAGTAATTGCCATTAAAAATTTTCCGATTTTCTGTGACTGGATGGTCTAAAGTGTATTCTATTATTATATTTGAAATTCCTAAACCCGTAATAAGTAACGTATGGAAGCGAAAAAGACAGAAAAGGCGGATTTAACAAAAAAGACAAGTCTCTTTTTTAGCATCGGCTTGTTGGTGACTATGGCTCTTGTCTTCATGGCCTTCGAATGGAGAGATTATGAAGATAGCCTTGTTGACTTGCAGGGCAAAAACACCAATATATTTGAAGAAATGTTGGAAGTGCCCCCTACCGAGCAACCACCTCCACCAGCACCCATCATTCAACAACCTCAAATTGTAGAGGTACCCGATGAGGAAGAAATTAAAGAAGATCTTAACCTTAAGTTTGATGTGGAAGTAACTGAAGAGACTAAAGTTGAAGAGGTGATTGTTGCTCCCGTTGAAGAAAAAGAAGATGTTGATCAGATCTTTAGTGTGGTTGAAGAATCTGCGGAACCTAAAGGTGGGATGCCTGCTTTCTATAAATATGTAGGTGAAAAAATTAAATATCCTGCACAAGCAAGACGTATGGGTGTAGAAGGAAGAGTATTCGTGGAGTTTGTAGTAAACCGTGATGGAACTATCGTGGATGTTAAATCCATAAAAGGTATCGGTGCTGGTTGCGATGAAGAGGCGGTTAGAATTGTGCAGAGCGCTCCAGCCTGGAAACCAGGTAAACAAAGAGGCAAGCCTGTAAGACAAAAGATGGTTATCCCTATTATCTTCAAATTAGGATAATTACCATAAGAATAATTAAGGAAGCCTTGGCTAAACAGTCAGGGCTTTTTTTATTGGAAAGATTATAAGATCAATCCGCACCCAAGGCCTAATAAGATAATTGCCCATGAGGGAATCTTTGTAAATGCTGTTAGCGCAAAAGTGGTTATAGCGAAAAGACCATTCAACAAAACAATCTTTATGGTTTGATCCACAACCAGGGGTTGGAAAAGCAAAACAGCTGCTGCCACTACAAGTCCGGCATTGGCCGCGTTAATGCCTTCCATCGAAGCCCGTATGGGTCTGAATTTTTTAAGACTCTCCCAAATTCGAATCATAAAAAATATTAAAAACGTGCCTGGAAGAAAAATACCTGCCGCAGACATAAGTGCACCAATAATTTCGCCCACCACCCCGTACTCACGCATGGCCAACGCTCCAATATAAGAGCTGAATGAAAACACCGGCCCAGGCAATCCCTGCACAAAAGCATAGCCTGATAAAAATTCCTCGGAGGTTAGATATTGCTTGGGTGCATACTGTACAAATTCTGTATATAACATAGGCGTTAACACCTGGCCACCACCAAAAATCAAACTTCCGTTTCGATAGAAGTTTTCAAATAATCGAACCGGCAGGGTTAGTTCGGGTATACCTTTGGTAGCCCATCCCAGCAAAGCTGCGAAAATTAATACCCCTGCCCAGAGTAAAAAATTAGCCCATGAAATATCAAATTTCTTTTTTTCTTCGCGAGGATGCGCCCTGTAGTTTAACGCGGTAATCAACCCGGCTATTAACAACACTACCGGAAATACAACTGGAGTCTTTATAAAATATGTAGCTATACCTGCGAGAATCATTAACACAACTCCTCTTCGTGTAGTTACCGTCTTTAAACTGATCGTGTATGCGGCATACGCAACAAAACCCACCGCCATGGGTTGAATAAACCGCGTAAATTCCAATGAAATATTCTTGGAGCCAAAACTGCTGATCAGAATTCCTGCCGCAGTCATGATTGCTACTGATGGCAATAGCCAAATCAACAAAGTAAGGTAAGCCAACGAAGGTCCACCCAAACGATATCCAATAGCAGAAAGAGTTTGTGTAGAGGTTGGCCCGGGCACCACCTGGCATAGGGCATTCAATTCTATTAAATCATTCTCAGAAATATATCTTCGCCTCTTAACGAGAACATTTTGAAAATGAGCGATGTGTGCTTGTGGACCCCCAAAGCACGTAACTGATAACAGGAACACGTCCTTAAGAAAAGTGATAAAGCGCGCTCGCTGTACCAAAATCTTTTATTTATTTTTTCAATCCAATTTCGCGTAACCGCTGATTAAGAAACTCACCCGCTGTAATATCCTCCCATAGCTTAGGATGCGCTGAATCAACACACGAAGATAAAGCTGTCAAATCCATCTCCGAACGAGGATGCATAAAGAAAGGTATTGAATATCGGGGTGTATTCATAAGGTGTCGGGGTGGGTTTACCACACGGTGAATAGTGGACTTAAGTTTTTTGTTGGTGAGACGCTCCAACATGTCGCCCACATTCACTACCAGTTGTTCTGGTAAGGCAGTAATCGGAATCCACTTTCCATCTCTGCGCAGCACCTGCAACCCATCCGCGCTTGCACCCATCAATAAAGTGATCAGGTTAATATCTCCATGCTCAGCAGCACGTACTGCATCTTCGGGTACTGCATCTGGATTTTCGATTGGAAAATAATGAATGGGACGAAGTATGCTGTTGCCGTGATGTACTTTGGCATCAAAATAATTTTCAGGTAAACTTAGATAAAGGGCAATTGCCCGTAACATTTGTGTGCCGGTTTTCTCCAGCCGTTTATAGACATCCAAAGCAATTTCCTTAAACTCGGGTAATTCATCGGGCCAAACATTGCTTGGATACTCAGCTTTAATCGGGTCGTTATCCAATACCTCCTGACCTACATGATAAAATTCTTTTAAGTCACCCGTATTGCGACCCTTTGCATGCTCCTTACCTTTGCCAATATAGCCGCGCTGCCCTGCTAAACCAGCGATCTCATACTTTTGCTTCACCCCATCAGGTAATGCATAAAATTTCTTGATCGTGCTATAAAGCCTGACCGTTAGATCTTCCGTGAGATAATGATTTCGAATAGCCACAAAGCCAATGTTATTATAAGCTTCGCCAAGTTGCTCTACAAAGTTTTGCTTTCGAACCGGGTCTCCTGAAGTGAAATCGGCAAGGTCAAGAGAGGGAATAGTATCATAAAGTCTTTCAGCCATATCCGGTTTGATTTAGAGGGTAACGCAAGCTAATTATTTTTAGGTAAATTTACCTATCAGGTGCCGTTCGGGCATGATTTGTGCGAGCTCAGAATTCTAAATCAATATGCTATGAAATCCATTACCAGAAGAAAATTTGTAAAAGCATCATTAACCTCCTCCGCTGCACTAGTAGTCCCCTTGTTTGTGCAGGCAGATAATCTTTTCCCTGACGAAAAAACAATTACTCCCGCACTTCAATTTACACAACTACCTTTACCGTATGCTAACAATGCGCTGGAGCCTTCGATAGACGCTCTTACCATGGAAATTCATTATGGCAAACATCATTCAGCTTATATCAAAAATGTGAATGATGCCATCGCTGCCGAGAATATTTCCTTTGCTTCAGAGAAAGATTTTTTTTCCAATACTTCTAAACTTTCCACGAAAGCGCGCAACAATGGTGGCGGTGCATGGAATCACAATTTTTTCTGGCAAGTCATGAAGCCGGGAAGTTCTGCCCCAACCGGAAAAGTTGCCGAAGCAATTAATGCTGCGTTTGGATCGACAGATAAATTCAAAGAACTCTTTACTCAAACGGCCATGACACGGTTTGGCTCCGGCTGGGCCTGGCTGGTGAAAGATGGAAATACCTTAAGGGTCGGATCAACACCCAATCAGGATAATCCATTGATGGATGTGAGTGAACTGAAAGGAACTCCCCTTCTTGCGTTGGATGTGTGGGAACATGCCTACTATCTCAAATACCAAAACAAACGCAACGAATACGTTGCTAACTGGTGGAATGTGGTAAATTGGGATGAGGTAGCTAAACGTCTGAATAGCTAATTTAAAACTCGATTTTTTTTGGCATGAGAAAACCTCTCTTACTTTGGTTAGTGTGCTTTACACTCTTTGGTTTTTGTCATGCACAGGAAATCAAGATGTATAAAACCTTTGGTGGTGTTCGTTTTGAAATGGACACGCTGGTACTTAGCCCAAAACAAGTTTTAGAAATTTTGAAGGAAGAACCCCTGGCATACGAAGAATTTAAACAGGCAAAAGTAAACTACAACATTGCCGGAGTTCTTGGCTTCACGGGAGGTGTTCTAATTGGTATTCCTATTGGTACGGCCATTGCAGGAGGCGACCCGGAATGGGGATTGGCTGCTGGTGGAGCTGCTCTTATTTTGGGTTCCATCCACTTCAATAGGGTATTCAAAGGCCGTGCTTTTAGTGCCCTTGAACTTTATAATAAAAAGTATTCGAGTCGTATAAAGCCAACATTCCATTTCTACGGAACGCAGGCCAGGTTAATGATTCGGTTTTGATCCGCTGATTCGATGAAAATAGCGAAGCGTATCTGTTGAGATTTTTTCTTCACCCACCAGACTGTAATAAAAAAGCTTTGGTGCTTGAATACCTGAATGAAATAATCTGGGTGAAGTAAATATCCGTGCTTCATCCCACCATCCAGCTTCAATAAATAACGCGAGCGTTAAGCTGCCACCCTCAACCATCACGGATTGAATCTTCTCCTTTACCAGGTAATCCAGTATTGATTTTATAAAATCCCGCTCATCCAGGCGGATAAGTGTAAGATTAGCATGCTCCTCATGCTTGAGCAGATTAAAACAAATCGTTTGAACCTTTCTGTCAAACAAATTTAATGTATCAGGCAATCGTAAAAACCGATCCATGACCAGACGCATTGGATTTCTTCCGCTCCAATCGCGCACGGTGAGCATGGGATTATCGTGAGCAGCTGTTTTTGTGCCAACCAAAACAGCATCTTCCTCACTCCGCCACTTATGCACAAGCTGTCTCGAAAATTCATTACTGATCCACTTCGATTCGTAATTACTTCGTGCAATAAAACCATCAGTTGTCTGTGCCCACTTAAGAATAATATAAGGCCGATCCTGCTCATGAAAAGTAAAAAAACGTTTATTCAATTCGCGTCCTTGTTTTTCCAAAACTCCGGTAACGACTTCAATACCAGCTTCCGATAGTTTTCTTATTCCCGTACCGCCAACGAGTGGATTTGTATCTATGTTGGCAATAACTACTTTCTTTACCTTTTGTTTTATAAGAAGTTCAGCACACGGTGGTGTCTTACCTGTATGAGAGCAAGGTTCAAGATTTACATAGACAGTACTACCAGCAAGTTGAGACTGATCCTTTACACTCGCAACTGCATTCACCTCTGCATGTGGCTGACCATAAACCTGATGCCAACCTTCACCAATAACTTCACCTTCTTTCACAATCACACAACCTACCTGAGGATTCGGGCTTACCGATCCTATACCCAACCGGGCCAGGTCAAACGCTCGTTGCATGTAGAGTTCTTCGGGAGTCATTTCGAATAGTTACCTTGCAAAGATCAAATTCGTAATGACCAATTCCAAGGAACTTTTTAACCAGCTGGTAAGCTGCATTACCCTGCAGGAAGACAAAAATGAAATCCAGAGTATTGTTTATTTGTTGTTGGAAAATAAACTGAGTCTCTCCAGAATAGATATTCTAACTGAAAAAATAATCGACTTACCTGATCAACTACGGTTTGATCAAGACCTTACCCGGATTAATAACCACGAGCCCATTCAATACATTTTAGGTAAGGAAGAATTTTTTGGGCGCAACTTTGCCGTCAATCCCGCTGTCTTAATCCCTCGTCCGGAAACAGAATTGCTTATCCATGAAATAAAAAAGTTTGTCACTCACCAAAACAAAAGGAACTTGCGAATTCTTGATATCGGAACGGGTAGCGGTTGTATCGCAATTACGCTGGCATTAGAAATACCTGATGCTGAAATCAGTGCCTTGGATGTAAGTAACGAAGCGCTTGCCTGTGCAAGCAAAAACGCTAGTGGAGTTAACGCAAGAGTAGTTTTTGAAAACGTGGATATCCTTAAAGAAGAAATAAATAATAGATACGATCTAATTGTAAGCAACCCACCTTACATCGCTAATTCTGAAAAAGAAAGCATGAAGAGAAATGTACTTGATTTCGAACCCCACCTTGCTTTGCTTGTTCCAGAAAATGATCCGTTACTATTCTATCGCGTGATTGGCCTAAAAAGTAGAAGCGCACTTACACTGGGCGGATCACTCTGGTTTGAAATCAATGAGAATTTTGGAAAGGAAGTTAAATCTCTTCTGGAAGAACAAGGATACAACAATGTTCAGATTAAAAAAGATCTGGATAATAAAGATCGAATAGTTATCGCCCATCTATGAATCCCATTCTTTTACTTCATGGAGCGTTGGGCTCAAAGCTTCAACTTGAACCACTAAAGAAATTATTGGAAACCAAAGGCCGCACAGTTTATTCGATTAATTTCTCCGGCCATAGTGGTAAGCAGTTGGAACATAAAGAGTTTGGTATTGAATTGTTCGCACAGGATGTTTTCGAGTTCCTGAAACGCGAATCGATTGAAGTGGTTGATATTTTTGGCTATAGCATGGGCGGGTACGTAGCCCTCTGGTTTGCTCATTGGCATCCACAACATGTTGGCAAAATTATTACCCTTGGCACCAAATATGACTGGTCTCCAGTTTCAGCAGAAAAGGAAACAAACAAACTCGATCCGGAAAAAATTCTATTAAATGTTCCAGCCTTTGCCCGCATCCTGGAACATCGCCATGCACCCAATGATTGGAAGGAATTACTTCACAAAACAAAAGCTATGATGATTTCATTGGGTAACAATCCTTTACTTAATAAGGAGAACCTCAACCTGATTAATCATCCAACTACAATTCTTCTTGGTGATCAGGATGACATGGCTGACAGAGAATACTCCATCCAGATAGCGAAGTGGTTGCCGAAGGGTGAGTTTACATTGTTGGAGGCGACACCACATCCAATTGAAAAAGTAAACCTGGATACATTGGCTTCATTGATTTGAGATTCATTCTAATATCAAATCAACTCTTCACCAATCCAAAACGGCTGGGTTGAGTTGAACGACACCATTCCATCATTTTTAACTAAATACTCACCGGCATAAAATTCAGGAAAACCAGATTGTAATTCCTCCGGCATCAGAAATAATTTTGTGTTGGATGACACCCATTTTTCGAAACGGCCACTCTTTATCCAACGCCATAGTTTTTTATCAACGAAAACTTCTACGTCAAGCCCATCAAATGATTCAATGTGCATCATCTGTTTCTTGTCGGCAAGCAAGCAATTAACTGCCGTTGCTTTAGACGCTAATAGAAAATGGAATGCGGGTGTAAGCGGATCATCACCACGATCGTAAGCAAGAAATTTAATCGGGGCCTGATCAATGAGTTTGCTTTTCCAAACTTCCAGATCCGCAAAAGGTGTAATTATAACATCTACTTTGATACCCCATCCCAAAACTGTTTCAATCTGATCTGCCTGTACTATTACAGTCGGCATCCACTCCAATAATTCCTGTACCTTTTCGAATGGAATCGCATGTGCGTTTAGGATAAGCAAGGAAGGCTCCTGATCTTCACGTACAATGTGGTGACTGGACACTATTGCTCAAAAAAACAAACCGAACCGCCTACCCAGGTTTTATCCTTGTTGTATTTTACACCAATCATATCGCCACGACTCAAACGAGCCAGGTTGGTGATCAACTGCGGTCTTGGCGATCCTTCATCCCATAAAAACAATAATCGGATTTCTGTTTTTACTAATCCATCTGGCGCTTGGACAACCGGCTTGTAGTGTACCTTCCGTTGAAGCATAAAATTCTTACGCTCCACTTCGGGAATAGCCAGAATATCTTGTTCTGTAACATTAAAAATTACTCCGCTTCCGGAAAATGAGAATAAAGGTTTGAGTACGTAGTTTTCGAGATCCTTAGGTAGTGTAGAGTATTCATTAAGGAATTTACACTCCGGCACAGAACTACTCGTTAAGAAAGGCATCGTGTACTTACTGATATGAAAAAACCAGTTGGGATGTCCGGCCCATTCCACCTCCACATCTTCCGTAAGATGAAAGTCTGTTTTCAAATCCTTCTTCGCCAGCAGTTCATCGAAAATTACCCGATTGTAAATACGATGAATAGGAACTTCGATGCCGTTCTTCTTATAGAAAAGTTTTCGGTTGCGAATGATTACGTCCCCTAAATGGATCGGTTCTATACCAAGATGAAGTTTAGTGACTAAAAAGTCGATAGCGGTATTCTGCTGCATAGGATCAATCTCAAGCAGAACTACATTTTCCGGATCGTGATCTCGTACTATTGCCTTTCGCAAATGGTCCCAATAGACTTCGGAAGATTTTCCAAAATGAAAATCAAGTCTGGGAGGAATTCGATAATGCTGACGAAACTTGTTGCCAAGAAAATCCTGATAGCCAAAAAGAGAAGGAAACCCCTGCATCTCAATCAGGCGCGGTACCAGTTCATCATTGCCTTCGGTACATACAGCAAAATCAAGGGCCAGAAACAAGGTGTGAGCATCTTCGTTGGGCACCCGAATGGAATCAGGCAATGCTCCTTTCATTCGCTGTTTAAAATCCGGCAGCGCTATAAAATCAATAATCTCATCCGCTGCCTTAAATAGTTTTGCGGCAAAATCTTTGCCTACAAAGACTGGACTCTCGGCAACCCGAAACGATATCTTGTGATTGAACTCATGATCAAGGTCAGCCAGGAATTCTTTGTACTTCTGTTCTGAAAACTGCTGATTAAATACCGTGCGGGCCCCGGCAATCATAAAGCAACAGAACTTAAGCGATGGCGTAATGCCATCATGAGAAACCGGGGGACAACAGTTGAATAAGTGAGCATGATTTTATCCGGATCGTTCAGGTGATCGAGCATATCCCAATACTTCTTTTCACCGTGCTTTTCAATTACTAATTCCTTTTTGTCTTCACGCAACAAATACATTCTCATGCCGACTGCATCAGCCTCCGGGTGAAACTGCATGCCAATAAATGCATCATCAAACCGAATGGACATAACCGCCCGCTCAAGGTCGACATGAGGTCTGTATTTTTCCAGGCACAGAATGGACCCCCCCTCAGCTATAATTTTTTCCTCATTAGGTTGCGTGATCTGATAATCTCTTGAATCAACTGCCCACAAGGGATCATTGAGGGAGCGAAAGAGCGGATCATGATGTCCTTCAAATGTCTTGTGCACCGGCATAACACCAAAGGAGGTTGACTTTCGCTTGGTAACAGTTCCATACCCATAGTACCGGCAAAAAATCTGGAAGCTGTGACAAATCATAAGTACATGCTTCTTGTTATCCGGATGTTGTAGATTATAAGCTCGGATTTCATCCATCAAACCAAAATATTTTCTCTCCCACAAAGAGCCCTCACTATCCAGCGGACTGCCCGGACCTCCGGAAGAAATATAAACATCAAAGTTTAAAGCAGGTATTTCCGCTTTAAGCCGAACATCGAATACCTGATGCTTGACCATTAAATGACAATCAGCTTCAAACTCCTCAATGAGCTGCCGGATACCTCGCATGCCCTCATTGGAAGCACCATCATAAAGATCGAGAACCGCAATATTTATTTGATTTTCTCCAGTCACTTCAAAAAACTTATAATCCCCGCACTGTTTCGTCTGTAATGTAGTCCACTACTTTCTCCATGTTACCGGTTTCATTGAAAATAGCCAATTGACGGTCGGCCCCAGTGCCATGCTCTAAGATAATGCGAATATAATTGATTGCACTCCGGCTGCCAAGATCATCCACCACATCATCAACAAAGTCGAGCAGCTCCGCAATTAATACACGCGTGTCTACTTCTACCTGCTTTCCAAAATCGATAAGGCGGCCATCCAGTCCATAGCGCGAAGCCCGCCATTTGTTTTCATTGATCAGTGCGCGGGTGTAAAGAATAAAACTCATATTTTGAAGTCTCAACTTATAAAGCTTCACTACCAAAGCCTGAAATATAGCCGTGATTGCAATTGTTTCCTCTACCCGCATGGGCACATCACAAATTCTAAATTCAATGGTATCAAAGAATGGATGCACGCGCACATCCCACCAGATTTTCTTTGCGTTATCTATACAATTTGTTTTGATCAGCAGGTTAACATAGTTTTTGAAGTCGTCCCAATTTTCAAAACGATCAGGAATACCAGTGCGTGGAAACTTATCAAACACTTTCGTGCGAAAAGATTTGAATCCTGTATTTCTTCCTTCCCAAAAGGGAGAGTTGCACGACAAGGCGTAAATGTGCGGCAAAAAATAGCGGACCGTATTCTGAATATGGATAGCCATATTCTTATCTTTTATGCCCACATGCACATGCAATCCAAAAATCAAGTTTGATCGGGCAGCCTCTTGCATCTCTTGCACGATTTCATCATAGCGTGGATTAGGGGTTATTAATTGTTTGCTCCAATGCGAAAAGGGATGTGTTCCCGCTGCGCCAATTTTTAGGCCCAAAGTGCCCGCCACCTCAGAAACAATTTTGCGAAGATTTCTGATCTCCTGGTATGCCTGCTCAACATCTTTGCAAATACCGGTGCCCACCTCCACCACAGCCTGGTGCATCTCCGCCTTCACA
The DNA here is from genome assembly GCA_022841475.1 of Cyclobacteriaceae bacterium. GTDB lineage: Bacteria > Bacteroidota > Bacteroidia > Cytophagales > Cyclobacteriaceae > ELB16-189. Next base: position 23,502 of record JALHRJ010000073.1, read on the forward strand.
CTATCACCAATGATATGCGATGCCAGCTCTACAATCTTTTGATCGTGTGAAGCAAGTTCCCGCGTTTGCGGATCAATCACCATGTACTCCTCTTCAACTCCTAATGTAAATTTTTCCATACCACCTACCACTTATGTCGGGCGAGAATTTAAGATTACTTTTTGCTAGACTTTGATTTTGTTTCCTTCTTCGCTTCAGCTTTTACTGCTGGTTTTGTTTTCACTAAAGATTTTTCAAAGGCCGAAACAGAATTAGTTACATAGGTTCCCCAGGTGAGATTGTCCTGGCCAGGTTTCTGGGCTTGTGCTCTTTCAACAGCCATTTTGGAAGCATGCTCAACAACCCAATCAAAATTCTCCTGACCCACCGAAGTCACCTCCGCATCGGGAGCTGGATTACAAAAATCAATGGCATAAGGAATGCCATTTCTTACTGCCATTTCCACAGTATTAAAATCATACCCCAACGCATTGCATAGATCAAGCACATAATCATGTACTTGCTTTAACAGTTTTTCTGATGCCGGACCATTGCTGCTTTGATATCTAAGATGATGCGGATTGCGCGGCTCATATTGCATGATGCGCACATACTTTCTACCAAGGCAATAACACCGGAAGTAATCTTCAAAAATAATTTCTTCCTGCAGCATCATCACCAACTGATTGGTTTCACTATAGGCTTTAAAGAAGTCATCGAGGTTATTTAATTTATAAACACTCTTCCAGCCGCCCCCGGCATGAGGTTTCATGTAGGCAGGCCATCCAATGTGGCCAAATATCTGCTCCCAACTCAATGGAAATTTAAGGTTGGCAAAGGAAGCTTCACCTGTATCGGTTGGGCGTTCGTGGGAAGGCAACAAAACGGTTTTCGGAACGGGCACGCCAAGTTTTACTGCCAATGCGTTATTAAAAAACTTTTCATCGGCACTCCACCAAAATGGATTGTTGATAACGGCTGTGCCTGAGATGGCAGCATTTTTTAGATAAGCCCGATAAAAAGGAACATCCTGAGAAATGCGATCGAT
>JALHRJ010000074.1 GCA_022841475.1 Cyclobacteriaceae bacterium
ATTCGTTACCAAATGATTGGCCGCGAAAATATTATCAAAGGCAAAGCTTATATCTATGTCAGTAATCATACTTCCTTTCTGGATTTACCCGGCATTGCTATGACGATCCGCGGACAGTTTCGGCCGCTGGCAAAAAAAGAACTTTTAAAAATCCCGGTATTCGGATGGATTACCCGTGCAACATGCGTTGTTGTAGATCGCACCAGTAATGAAAGTCGAAAAAAAAGTATCAATTACCTGAAAGACGTTTTAACGCTGGGAATCAATATTCTTATCTTTCCTGAGGGCACACAAAATCGAACAAAAGAAATTATGCAACCCTTTAAAGATGGCGCCTTTCGCATTGCAATCGATACACAGAAACCAATCTTGCCTATGGTGGTGGTAGGAGCAGGAAAATTAATGCCACCAGGCACTATTCGATTACGGCCAGGTTTAATCAAAATAATTGTTGGGCCTGAAATTTCTCTTGCCGAGATAAATCGTGAGAGTCTTGTTGATCTGAAAGAACATACCTTTGCAAGTATGCAGCGAATGATAAAGCAAGAAAAAAATTAACTAGTAACTTTTTAACTGATTTTACTATGACACAAGTTCGAACATCGAAAAGCACATTGACCGCCATGAACATGATTTATTTTTCACTTGTTTCGATCATGACTTTTTTTGGTTTGATTGTTTTGCTGCTGAACTATACCGGGGGGATAAGCACGGGCATGGATAAAGATTTTGCACTTATGCTTCGCTATATTCTCTTTGCCTTGCTTCCTGGAGGTATGGCAGCTGGATATTTTATTTTCAAGCAATCGCTTGCTTCTGTTAATCAAAACCTGAGCTTGAAAGAAAAACTTATGAAGTATCAAACTGCATTACTTATCCGCTCGGCTTGCCTGGAACTACCGGGCTTGTTTGGTGCAGTGGCTGCATTGATTACAGGCGGCAATTCTTTTCTACTATTCACCGCTATCATTATAGTATTATTTTTTCTCTTCAGGCCAACCGTTTACAGCATCACCAACGATCTCAGTCTTTCACAAGGCGAGCGAACAGCCCTTGAAAATCCACAGTCACCTCTAAACTAAAATTATGCGATCCTTACTGATGGTTTTTATTGGCGGGGGCCTTGGCAGCGTAGTAAGATTCTCTTTAGGGAAATGGATAGGTTCGTTACATACCCATCATTTTCCATACGGGACTTTAGTGGCCAATGTCCTGGCTTGTTTTATCCTGGGATTGGTAATTGGTCTGGCCGATCACCGACAGCTTTTTTCCCCTAACGCTCGTTTATTCTGGACAGTCGGCTTCTGCGGTGGCTTCAGTACGTTTTCAACATTTAGTCATGAGACCTTTTACCTGATGCAGGGTGGGTTCACTTTTTCCTCAATTATCTACGTGATTTTCAGTCTCATATTCTGTGTGGCCGCAGTTTATCTGGGTCTGTTTACAGGTGAACAACTTTAACGCTGACAGCTGCCTTTTGAAGAAATACAGAAAAAAAATACACTTTATGTGAATATTTAACTAAATGTCGTAAGTTTCTATTTCCTAAACAGTTATGAGATCGAAACTTACTTGTTTCTTACTTCTGCTTTTGCCCTTTTGGGGGCTGGCTCAAGCGCGCCAACAGGTAACAAACCTGGCGGGTTTCGACATTTCAGTCACCGATTTCATTGTCACCTCTTCCATTGGTGAACCCGCTATCCTCACACTATCCAATTCCAATTTCATCCTTACACAGGGATTTCTTCAACCCGAAATTCTTCCGTGCAGGGATCTGTCGTTTAGTTATTATCCCAATCCCGCGAAAAGCGAAATAACGATTGAGGCTTTTGGCTGCGAGGTCCAAGTACAGGGCATGGAACTATACGACTCGTGGGGGCGAACCATCACTCTTATTACTCCCAACAAAGACAACAAAGTACAACTGGGTGACATTAGTCCGGGTGTGTATTTCATTAAAATTGGTTTAAGTAATGGTGACAGCAAAACCATAAAAATTATAAAAGTGGGAACATGATATGAATAGACTTTTACTCTCTTTCGTACTGACAATAATCACATTCATGCAAGCCTATGCGCAAGCCCCAAAGGGTATTAACTACCAGGGGGTGGCTCGCGACAATGAAGGCAAACCCATAGTAACAAAAAATATTTCAGTTCGGATCAGTATTTTAAAAAATGCAGCCAACGGAGAAACGGAATATTCAGAAACTCACAAACCACAGACTAATCAATTTGGTTTGTTCTCATTAATAATCGGTCAAGGCACAGCAGGCACAGGATCATTTGCGTTTGTTAGTTGGGCCGTTGGTAACAAATGGTTGCAAATTGAAATCGATCCCGATGGTGGTAGTTCGTTTCAGCTTGCCGGAAGTCAACAATTAATGAGTGTACCCTACGCGTTTTACTCAGAATATTCAGGCAACGGTGCGAACTTTACAGCTGGCCAAGGCATTGCCATCCATGATGGTGTTATTTCCAATACAGGGGACACGGATAATAGTCCAACCAATGAATTGATTACCGAAGCTTCACTAACAGCTGACAAAAAACTTAGAATTACAGATGCCGGTGGCACGAAAGAGGTGGACTTGAATACCATTGCAAACACCGATAATCAAAGTCTTTCATTAACGGGCTCTACCTTAACCATCAGTGGTGGAAATACCGTTGATCTCTCATCTGCACTCGCAGGCAATGCACAGAATCTTTCGCTTGGAACAAGCGCTGGCACCAACCGGACCATTAACATCACGAATGGAACGAGTGTAACGCTTGATGTTGCTGACAACGACAACAACAGCACAAATGAAATCCAGGCCTTAACCAAGACAGGGTCCACGATTACCCTCAGCAATGGAGGCGGTTCAGTTACACTCAATGATGATAATGCAACCAACGAAATTCAAGCGTTGACAAAATCAGGCTCTACGCTTACGTTAAGTAATGGTGGCGGATCAGTTACTTTGAATGATGACAATGCAACGAATGAAATCCAAACCTTGACAAAAGTGGGCGCTACTATTTCGTTAAGTAACGGAGGTGGAGCGATAACGTTAAATGATGATAACGCGACAAACGAAATTCAAGACCTAACAATAAACACTAGTACAAACATCTTAAGTCTCACCAATGATGCAACTACCGTAGACCTAACGCCTTATAAGCAAAATCTGACCTACACCCCGGGAACCAATAACCTTGCTATCTCAGGGGGCAACAATGTAACGATTTCAACCACGCTGGCTCAGGTATTAAACACTAGCCCAAGTGCAAGCAATATCCGGATTCAAAATGTGGGAGCGCCAACAACGAACACCGATGCTACTACCAAAGGCTATGTAGATACTTCGATTGCCACGGCTATTGCTACCAATTATGCTTTCAGAACAACCTACTCTTTCATTAACACAGGCGGCAGTTTCACAGATTCATCAATTGGCCTAACAGAAGACTTCGATGATTTTAATGTTGTTGGAGCCAACCGGTTTACTGCGCCTTCGGCCGGAGTTTATTCCTTTAACGTTACGGGAAATTCAACCCTGGGTGGAATTCCCATTCGACTGAAAGTAACTTCTGGAACTATTACTTTCTTTGATATAAAAAGACAACAATCGTATCCATTAGCCAGTACAATTAACTACCACGACTCAATCATTTTTAAACTTAATGCCGGAGACACAGTTGAGCTTGTTGTTACAAGTACCAGCCTTGGTGAACGTGTTGAAGGTTTTCTATTCGGTCACAAGCTATAGGGGCACATAAACCACTCGTTTGGTTTCAAAGAATTCTTCTTTAAAATAATCCGAGAGATTATAAACGCTGTAAGGGCATTTCAGCTCATTCATTTCTTCATCCAGGTCTCCACCCTTCAGATACAATATGCCGTTATCCAGTGTATGGGTGGAGTCATCTTTTATTTTATTATTTACCCACCCATAAAATTCTTTCATCCGGGTAACCGCACGGCTCACTACAAAATCATACTTTCCTTTGATTTGTTCAGCCCGGATTTGTTCAGCCCTCACATTTTTCAATCCCAATGCATTTGATACCTCATTGACAACGGTGATTTTCTTTCCAATCGAATCCACCAGATGGAATTGTGTTTCCGGAAATAGTATCGCAAGAGGAATACCCGGGAAGCCACCCCCCGTACCAACATCAAGCACCTCTGCCCCGGGATTGAAAGACATAACTTTGGCGATGCCTAATGAATGCAACACATGGTTGGTATAGATATTTTCAATATCCTTGCGGGATACTACATTGATTTTATCATTCCAGTCCTTGTAAAGGACACCTAGCTGACTGATCTGTTCCTTTTGCTTATCGGAAAGCGAAGGAAAATAATTAAAGATGATTGTTGAGTCTTGCAAATGATGGGAATTAAAAAATTACTTCAATATATTCACTAACTGTTCCTTCGAACGTAAAACCAAAATTAAATGAAACCATTTATAAAACTATTGCCTTTGCTTTTTTTTGCGCTTGTCATATCCGGATGCAAGAATCAAAAGCAGGTTTCTGAGCATGAAACCCTTCGCAATGATATTGATTCTGTTATGATGACAATTCCTGATTTTAGTGGCGTGGTACTCATTGCCAGTAAGGGAAAACCTCTGTATCACAAAGCCTTTGGCTACCGGAACTTTGAAACTAAAGTGCCGCTGGACACAACCGATATTTTTGAACTCGCCTCCGTTTCAAAACAGTTTACCGCCATGATCATGATGATGCTAAAGGAAGAAAACAAACTTACCTATGATGATCCCATTAAAAAATATCTTCCGGGCCTACCCTATTCAAACATTACCATTCGTCATTTGCTTACTCATACTTCGGGTCTTCCCGATTACCAGGCGATCATGGATCAGCATTGGGATAAAACGAAGGTAGCGGGCAATGACGATATCCTCCGGTATCTTAAAGAATACCATCCCCCCATTGTATTTAAGCCCGGTGAAAAATATGAATACAGCAATACAGGCTATGTTCTTCTTGCCAGCATTGCCGAAAAAGCCTCGGGCAAAGATTTTATTGATTTATGTCGTGAAAATATTTTCACACCCCTAGGAATGAAGAATACCGACATACGGAGTCTGGAGGAAAAGAAATTGATTGAAAATTTTGCCTTTGGTCATATCTACATAGAAGAAAAAGATCGATACTTGCTCGCGGATTCGTTCCCTTCATTCAACTATACAATCTGGTTAGGCAATCGAAAAGGTCCGGGACGGATCAGTTCAACCTCGGCAGATCTTCTTTTGTGGGATCGTGCACTCTATCAAGAAGACTTGATTAATCAAGAAACACTGAATGATGCCTTTACACCCATGCAACTTACCAACAATTCGCTATCCATATACGGTTTTGGGTGGATGTTGAAAAATGACACCGACAATAGGATAGTATTCCATACGGGTAGCAATCCCGGTTATAACACCAAACTAGTGCGCTTTATTGATCAGGATAAAACCTTGATTATGCTATGTAACAACGCACATGCCGAATTTACCTTACTAGCTAACACTCTCGAAAATCTAGTGGGTAAATAATTTCCATTTCTGATCTGCGGTATACTATCTTTGAGCATGAATTTTCTGAGAAGAAGTAAAAATGCATGGGCGCTCCTTTTTCAGGGGATCCTGGTGTTTTTCATTCTCTTTTCAACATATTCCGCGCCTGGTCCTCAACAGGACAAATCGCAAACAAAAACCCTCCTTTGCGTTAACCCCGGTTCAACTGTAGTTGTTCGGGAGGCATCTGTACAATTAACTCCTTCTCTTTCCTTTTTCCAAAAAGACCTGCTTCAGGAAATCTGGTTTTATGCGGAAGGATATTATGCTGCTGCATTGTTTACCAATACTGCTTTAAAGGTTTCTGCCAGAATCTACAATCCTTTCTACCTGCTCCCCACTATTCACGCACCTTAGCGGAATCCATTCTCCCTTAAGCTGGTTTACCAGCGAATTCTAAAATCATCAATAACCTGCATAGGCGTAACCCCTTAGTGGTCTGTCCGTGCTCAACTATTTATTTTATGAAAGAAACTCTCGAAACAATAAAAAGACTTTGGTTTGTTATTTTAATGGGCGTGCTTCTTGTGGCATTATTCGTTATCTTGAAAATGTCTTAAGAAAAAGTGGAGTCATGAGGTAAAATCATGACTCCCTTTCGTACCATTTAAACTTTTAATGTCAGTTTCTGTAGAGAACATACTATTACTCGGTTCTATTTTGCTTTTCATAAGCATTATAGCGAGCAAGACATCATTCAGGCTAGGGATCCCTACTTTGTTATTATTTTTATTAGTTGGCATGCTGGCCGGTTCGGATGGACCGGGTGGCATTTATTTTAATGATCCAAAAATTGCTCAGTTTCTTGGTGTTGTCGCATTAACCTTCATTCTTTTTTCCGGTGGGTTAGATACAAAATGGGAAAGTGTTAAACCCATTGTTCGTCAAGGTCTTTCTCTTTCAACTTTGGGCGTATTGCTCACCGCAATCATAGTGGGCGTGTTTAGTTCTTATCTGTTGAACGTTACCCTATTTGAGGGAATGCTATTGGGAGCAATCGTATCATCAACCGATGCCGCGGCCGTGTTCTCAATTCTTCGCTCAAAAAATCTTGGTTTAAAAGGGAACCTCCGGCCTACACTTGAATTTGAAAGTGGTAGCAATGATCCCATGGCGTATTTCCTTACCATTGGGATGATTTACCTGATTTCAAACCCAGAGGCCTCTGTTTTTTCTCTTATCCCAAAGTTCCTAACGGGAATGCTTATTGGGGCTGCCTGCGGTTTTGTGATGGGGCGTGCGATGAGGTGGCTGGTTAACATCATTAAACTCGATGTGGCCGGTCTTTATCCTGTACTGGTTCTTTCGTTAGTCTTTTTTACATTCTCCTTTACTGACTTCATTGGAGGAAATGGTTTCCTTGCCATATACATCTCTGCCATTATTTTAGGCAGCAGTAACTTTATTCATAAAAAGAGCTTAATAAGATTCTATGATGGAATGGCCTGGCTTATGCAAATTATCATGTTTCTTACACTAGGGTTGCTGGTATTCCCAAGCAAACTTATTCCCATTTTGATTCCCGGTATTTTGATTTCCGTTTTCCTCATTCTCGTTGCACGCCCAATTGCTGTGTTTACCTCGCTGGCTTTTACACAGGGACTAAATGCGCGAAAGAAATTCTTTTTATCATGGGTTGGTTTGCGTGGTGCGGCTCCCATTGTATTCGCAACGTATCCCATGCTTGCCGGCATACCCTATGCTGAAACAATTTTTAATCTTGTATTCTTCATCTCAGTGTCTTCAGTTATTCTGCAAGGCACCACGTTGCCTATTGTTGCGCGATGGTTGCATGTAAGTGTTCCCAGTGCCATCAAAAGAAAATTTCCTATTGATCTGGAGATGAACGATGATTTGAAATCAGAACTTATCGAACTAGATATACCTCAAACATCGCCTGTGATAGGCAAAGCAATTGTTCAGATTGGACTGCCGAAAGCTGCCGTTATTGTTTTAATACATCGTAACGGAAAGTACATTCCCCCTTCCGGTGAAACAATCATCAATGTCCATGATCACTTATTAGTGATGGCCGATAACAAACAGACTCTGGAAGAGGTGCACCAAGCCTTTGGAGTAACCAAGTAGTGCATGAATAAGAAGGGGATCAAACCAGATTACCTAGTGTAGAGAAAAATACACACGCTGCCGTAATTACATTTTTTTAAAATTGATATTATTAAGTTCTATTCGGGTTTCAAAATTGCGGAACGATTTTGGATGCCATGACTTTTGCCTAAAAGTGACTTTACTCATAAAAAAATAACATTGACATTGATCTATTAATTGCATTATGATAAACGAAGCGAAGGTTGTTGAGACTAAGGACATAAAAAAACTTGTAGAGCTCAATGAGGAACTAGAGAATTATTTCAGGAATACCATTATCCCACAACTATTTGTAGATGCGGATTTGATTCTTCGAAAATTTAGTCCTCCGGCCAACATGCACTTTAAACTCGTAGCTGGAGATATTGGAAAATCCATTTCTGAAGTTCCAAACCTCGAACAACTTCCAACCTTTGTAGAAAGTATTAAGGAAGTAATTGACAGCAATAATGACCTTGAAAAAGAAATTCAGACCAGCGATAAACGATGGTTTCAGATGAATATACTTCCCTATATCGTTAAGAAGCAAAACATAACCAACGGTGTGGTGATAACATTTATAGATATTACCGGCCGTATTAATGACAAAAGAGCAATCGAAAAAATTAATGCCGATCATGAAACTTTCATCTATTCTGTTTCACATGATTTCAGAGGGCCGCTAACCAACCTTGTACTATTAGTTGAACTTATGAAATCAGCTTTGGCTAAGAATGATCAGGAAGACATACTCTTTCTGTTGGAGAAGATGGAGGTATCGGCAAAATCTTTAAAAGACCTGATTATTGAACTTACAGACATTACGAAAATAGGCACAGACCTCAATCATTCGCAGGCAAGCTCGAACATCGAAAAAATCTTAGATGAGGTTAAATTCACCTTAAAAAACCAAATTTATCAGTCGCATGCTAAAATTACGACCAACATCAAGGTTCCTGAGTTGCCTTTTTTAACCAAGAATTTAAGAAGCATTTTATACAACTTGCTTAGCAATGCAATCAAGTGTGCAGCACCTGAAAGAACACCGCAGATATTTATAAAAACTGAAACCAAAGATGATTTTATACTACTATCCGTGACTGATAATGGGATCGGCATTGAAGAGGAGAAGCAGCACGAGATATTCTCAAAATTCAGCAGACTCCGTCCTGATATTGAAGGAACAGGGATTGGTTTATTTATTGTAGCGCAGATGGTAAGGAACCAGGGCGGTAAAATTGAAGTAGAAAGCACCATTGATGTTGGAACTACTTTCAACATTTATTTAAAAAACCAAGGCTAAGTCTAACAAAGTCTGCCGATAAACCTATAGCACCATGCGACTCTATATAAAGAACATGGTTAGTTTACGATGTGAACTGATGGTGAAGCAAGAGCTAAAGAAATTGGGCCTGCGATACCTGGTTGTTACCTTGGGCATGGTTGAATTACAGGAAAAGGCCTCCCACGAACAATTTCAGAAACTTGAAGAAAATTTGCTGGCATTGGGTTTAGAAGTCTTGAGTAGTAAAAAGAACACGCTCATAGAAAGCATCATGAATGTTGTTACTGAAATTATCAATTTATCCGATGATATGTCGCGTGAGAATTTCTCGGATTTTATAAGTAAAAAGTTACAGTATGATTATACCTATCTTTCTAAGATATTTTCAGAAGAAAAGGGAATCACTCTTCAGCAATACATTATTGTAAGAAAAATAGAAAACGTAAAAGAACTCCTTCTTACTAAGAACCTGAATGTTGCAGAAATAGCTCATAAATTCCATTATAGCAGTGCCGGACATTTATCAAATCAATTTAAGAAGGTCACGGGTTTTACGCCCAGCCAATTCAAACAATTACATCTTAAACGGGAGAATCATCCCTGAAAACATACATATGTGTAAGTGTGAATAGTAGATATGTAAGACTAAGCATCCGAAGGATCGTCACCTTTGCATGTTATTTATCACTTTTCCATTTAACCCACACATATGAAATACTCCAAAGCAATTCAACTCTTATCCTTGTTTTCAATCGTATTGATTCTATTGATATCAGGATGTTCAAAAGATGAAGATGCAGCACCAGGCGCTACGCCTACAGTATCCGAAACCAGTCCAGTTAATAACGCTACTAACGTTGCCCGTAACAATGCCATTACAATTTCATTTAGCACTGAGATGGACCCAGCAACTATAAACGCATCAACTGTACTTGTTAAGCAAGGCACAACCAATATACCCGGTACTGTTACCTATTCAGGAACCACAGCTACCTTTACACCAACCAATAGCTTGTTGGCGTTAACTACGTATACAGTAACCGTTACAACGGGCGCGAAAACACTTGCTGGTAAACCACTTGACTCTAACAGTGTTTCTACGTTTACAACCGGTGGGTCTACTTCTATCCGCACCATTGTTGATCTGGGTGCCGCGGGTGACTATGTAATAGTTGCAAAGACAGCCATCAACAACGCTTCCACTTCGAATATAACGGGTGATTTAGGGCTAAGCCCTGCAGCAACCACCTTTATCACAGGCCTCGCATTGACAAACGCTACAGGTTTTGCAACTTCTGCCCAGGTAACTGGAAAGGTGTATGCTGCTGACATGGCGGCACCCACGCCTATCAACTTAACCACAACAGTCAACAATATGGTCACTGCCTACAATGATGCAGCAGGCCGTGTGCTTCCTGATTTTATTGAATTGGGTACGGGAAATATTGGTGGCCAAACACTTACACCTGGTCTTTATAAGTGGTCAAGTAATGTAACCGTGCCTACCAGCATTGTTATCTCTGGTGGTGCAAATGACGTTTGGATTTTTCAAATCGCTGGAAATCTCAATGTGAGTTCTGCAGTGAATGTTACCTTGAGTGGCGGTGCACAAGCCAAGAATATCTTCTGGCAAGTTGCAGGACAAGCTACCTTGGGAACAACATCCCATTTTGAGGGAACCATTCTTTCCATGACAGGTATTACCATGCAAACAGGTGCTACACTAAATGGAAAAGCATTGGCTCAAACAGCCGTGATTCTGGATAGCAACATAGTAGTTAAGAAATAAGAATTGCTTTGATCCCAAAGTTAGAGAAGGTTGCTTTTAAGCAGCCTTCTTTTTTTTGTGTCCCCAGATAGAAACTACTTACTCTAAGATTTTGATGCTATTGCTGTTGTTGCATCTGCATGTAAGCGATGTAGGAATTGCGCGGAACACCTTCGGCTACCGTAGCACCACTTATAAAAGTAGGAGACGGATTTGCTAATTGTTCTTCGGTAAATGCTTTTGTACCAAATTGAACAGTCACTTCGAGTTTGTGTTCTACCGCGCCTTTATAATTGCCTTTTACAGGAGTACAGTCACTGAAGTTTCGCCCGGTAGCTAACCGAACATGACGCTCCCCGGCAAGACATTTATTAGTAGGATCAATACCTACCCACCCTGTATCCGGAAGCCAGGCTTCTGCCCACGCATGAGTTGCCCCTTCACCTCGCCACTCGCTGCTTCCCGGACAAATATACCCACTGATGTACCGACCCGGAATGCCCATGAGCCGAAGCATATATAATAGCAAGTGTGCAAAATCCTGACAAACACCAGCACGTAAATTCCAAAGCTCATCTACACTTGTTTCAATATTGGTAACACCTTTTTTATAAGTGAAATTGTCGTAGATATATTCCGACAACTCAAGAATGGTATCTAACGGATGCTGAACTTTACCCAGTATTTCATGAATCGCATCCTGCACTTCGATCTGGCATTTTGCCTCCTCAGCTTTTAGAAAATCATGATGGAGCAGTTGATTCTCGGGTGTGTTAATCAACTTCCATACATCGGTTGCAGAGTCTCTTTTCTGTAATCCAAGATTGCTAAATATTTCAACAGCCAATAAACTATCAATCACTAATTCTTTGTGCGGAACCAGTAGGGTAAAAAAGCCCGTCAGGTTACCAAAATAATCTCTCACCGTACTAATCGGTGGGTTCATGGAGATTTGTATATGCTGTTCGTTCACACGTTGGTAGGTGTCATGAGCCGGATATAGTTTTATCTGATTGGCCGAATCGATAACCAAGCCTGAATAAATGTAATGAGTGCGATGACGAATATAAAATGATGGCATAATTCAATCAGGAATAACCAAAGTATAAAGAAGCCAATTTGTGACCCAGGTCTTTTATTTCAATTTTAGTTCTTAATACAAGCGACTTCACCTGCTCAAGGTTCTTTTGTTCATGTCCGCCATAACGGAGGTTACTCAACGCTTTACCCAATAAAAACTCCATTTCTTTAAAATGCTCAGGCACAGAAATGGCATCGAGTCGTTTGAAGTATCTATCCACCTGCGACAAACAATAAAGTGCTGAGTGTGGAAACTGTGCATTCAGGATTACCTGATGGAAAACATTCTCTGTGGACAACACATTTCGGTAGTACTTTGTATGAAACTCATAGCCCGATAAAGAATAGAGTAGATACTTCCACTGTGTAACTTCAATCCCACCGCTTTCCAATTCCTTAATTTTCAATTCCAGAATATCCAAACTTCGTAACAGGCGTTCAATGTATTTTCCGATGTTCAGAAAACTATACCCTTCGCCCCGGTTCATGGTGATATCTACCGTGCCATAAAAAAGTGTGCTCTCCCTCAATAAATTATCGAAGGCCGTAACCGGATCATTTGCTAATAAAAGTTGCTCGGTATGCGGATCGCGAATGAGGTGATAATAATCATTGATACATTGCCATACCTCCTTAGTAATATAATCTTGTACCGAACGAGCGTTTTCGCGAGCCCGTGCAACATTAATTAATAAGGATGTATTGTTCTCTTTATTTAACAATAAATGATGTAACGCCTCACGATACGTAGGATTACTTTCAGACACATAACCTTCAGGCCCTAATCCCTCCACCCAAAGGTGCCAGTCAAAATTTTGAATTTCATCCTGCGAAGCAATGTAGTTGGTGCGAAGGGCACGCAGAATATTATCCGTCCGCTCCATGTACCGGGCCATCCAAAAAACCGCATCTGCAACTCTACTTAGCATGTTCTTTTACTTAACCTACTATCCAGGTGTCTTTACTGCCGCCACCTTGTGATGAATTGACAACCAACGAACCTTCGCGCAACGCAACCCGGGTTAATCCACCGGGCACAATTTCAATTCCCTGCGGACCATTTAATGCAAAGGGTCGTAAATCAACATGTCGTGGCTGTATCTTATTATTGATAAAACAGGGAACAGATGATAAACTGATGATGGGTTGTGCAATAAAATGACGTGGGTTTTTCTCCACCTCTTTTCGATATTGATTTACTTCCTTTTCCGTTACCGCATGGCCCATCAACATTCCGTAGCCTCCACTTTCATTTGTTTTTTTGATTACCATTCTGGAAATATTTGAAAACACATGCTGAAAATGTTCCGGGTCATCCATGCCGTAGGTAGGCACGGTTTTCAAAATAGGTTCTTCGTTGAGATAATACTTTATCATGTGGGGAACAAACGGATAAACGGCCTTGTCATCAGCCACCCCGTTGCCGGGAGCATTTACAATAGCCACATTCCCCTTTCGATAGGCGTAGTAAAGTCCAGACACACCTAAGATACTATTGGGATTAAAAATTAACGGATCGATAAATTCATCATCTACTCTTCGATAGATTACATCTACCTGTTTAAGACCCGCGGTAGTTTTCATATAGACTTTCGCGTTGTCAACCACAAGATCTCTTCCCTCCACCAATTCAATACCCATTAAACGAGCGAGTGTAGTATGTTCAAAGTAGGCCGAATTATAAATACCAGGCGTCAATAGTACTACCGTAGGTTCACTCTTCTGCCGGTTGGATAAACTCAGCAGATTTTTCAAAAGCAGATCTGGATAATCTTTCACCGAGCGCACATTACTTTTCGGTAATATGCCTGGAAAAATCCGGTAGGTCATGCTGCGATTCTCCAGCATATAAGACACCCCTGAAGGGGTACGAAGATTATCTTCCAGCACATAAAATGAACCATCGCTGTCGCGGATCAGATCGATGCCTGAGATATGCGTATAAATATCAAACGGCACATCAACGCCCACCATTTCGCGAAGAAAATTAGGGCATGAGTGAATCAGGCCAGCCGGAATTACGCCATCCTTAATGATAAACTGATCGTGGTAAATATCGCGCAGGAAAATATTCAGTGCCTTGATGCGCTGTTTAATACCAGAATCTATTTGAGTCCACTCCGCAGCGGTAATAATGCGGGGGATAATATCGAATGGGAATATTTTTTCGATACCCTCACCATCGCTATACACGGTAAAGGTGATCCCCTGGCTCATAAAAAGCTTTTTAGCCAGTTCATCCTTTTTGACTAAATCCTCTGGTGAAATCTGACTTAGCGTTTCAAAGAAAACTTTATAATGACTTCGGATTTCTCCTTTCAGGCACATTTCATCCCAGATGTTGGGATGGGTGGAGTATTCCGATAACAGGGAGGCGAAAGACATTTCATAAATATACTAACCCAAATTAAGTATCCAAGAAATCAGCAAAAAAGTGATTGTAGAAATCGTTTGCGTATACCAATCTTTGAACTGCGAAAAATATAATGCCGGGTACCCCTACCCGGCATTAACCCTTAAACAACAATTACTAAACAACAATAATCTTCTACACGAATGACCTATATGAATTCAACTAATTTGCATTATCAAGTTTTGCCTTATCAATCGTGTATTGAGCCACTTTCTGTCCCTGGTCTATACCAATCTCAGCATCAAACCGATAGTGAATACCTCCATATATTCTTGACTCTGCTGCTTCTTGTGCCCAGTCTCTACAGAATGTTGCTTCCGCAGGAAAGATATAGGCAAGTACTTCCGCAGCTGCTGCGGAGAATGTGCTATGACCGGATGTATAGCTAGGAAAATTTGGAGTGCCCAGTATCGTCTTGAATCCTGGAATGGTTTGGATCGGTCGTGGATAATGATAATAATACTTTGCATCCCAGCAGCTTATACCAGCATCCATAATAGCCATGTTCATGTAGGCAAATGTGCGAGCCGAGCGAAGTGGATTCATCTTATACTTAATCATGAAATCTTTTGCCAATCGATTCCAATGGCCAGGTGGAGTATACGTACTTAATCCATCCGACCACCAGTTGGCTATCTTTCGTTGATTATCAGTTAAATTCTTTGCAATATCCCGTAACTCCTGAGCATCTTTTTCAAACGCAGGCGACCCTGGAGCCGGAGGAGCCACAGGACGCACTTCTTCTACGGTAGGGACGTTCCACATTTTTACTTTGCCAAAAAGTGGAGTTAAACCCACGGGCCTAACCGGTGATTCGAGGTTGTCCCATTGCCAGCCAAATCTTGCTAAGGCAGCCGCTTTAATCGAATCCGATTTTGGCTTTGGTGTTTGCGCATTTTTCATTCCATCTCCTGCTGCCCTGGCAAGCGCTATTTTTTTCACTTCCGTACCGATGTACTCACCCGCTGCAATATCACTCTGCACGCTTGAGCCCGACCAGGTCAGGCTGCCGAGGTGCTCTGCTGCTTTTGCTTGGAGGTAATCCTTTTCCAATGGAAACATAGCAATCAAAATATCTCTGGACACTACTGCGATCACTGCGCCATCGGAAGGAAATGATGGCAATGAGTTTTTTGTATACGCGTAAGGAATGGTTGTATCTGTTGCATAGGTCGCAGGTCTATTGTATGTGTATTTATAATGCCATGCTGTAATCAAACCATCAAACTGTGCTACACTTAAGTACGCTAACATTCTGCACGTATATGGTGGATGTGCAAATGGAAAAGGTGGTGGCCCGGCAGGATTGGCGGCATTGGGCAACGTATAGGTTCCATCAGGATTGGGACCAGGAATCAAATTATACTTGGCTGCCAATTCCAGGGCAATTTCATTCCAACGCAGAATAGGATTATTGGTCCAGTATTGAACCGCCTCTACCTGACTCCCACTCAAATTTTGAGTTGCCGATCTAAGCGCTGACAACTCAGCCTGATACTCTGTTGAGTTCACAGCCGTTGGAGCATCAACAACTATTTCACTTGCACTTGACAATAAAACCGGTGCCCAGGTTCCACCATTTTCATCTAACCCGGAAAAATCAATGGAAGTAAATTCGGCCCGTGTTGGTAAGTCATTTTCGCAGGAAAAGAATATGCTTACACCAAAAAAAGCACCGAAGAATATTTTGAAGATTTTGTTTTTCATGATGTTGACTCTTATAATTTAAATTGATAAGTAAAACCGCCACCGATGTTGGTAAACTGGCCCATATTTCTTCCCTCCAGCATGTGCGAATAGTATGCTAGCACACCCAATCCTTTTGCCTTCTTTTGAAACCAGTAGTGAGCAAAAAGATTAACCTGAGAAAATTCAACTTTATTGGTCGGCTGAGGCGCATTGTATATTCTGATATCATCTCCACTAATACAATTCATGATGAAATAGGTAGCCTCTAACTGGAGTGAGTATTTAAATAACCAGGCTCCGAGAGTACCTTGAAAATTCCATGCATTTGGAACATCCATGTACGTAGTGTAGTAGCTTCCATTATTGTAGTAATAATCTCTTTCTATTTCAGTTTGACCACGCCATAAGTGCGCAACCGAACCTCGCACATACATTCCTTTGTCGAGTTCATATTGTACAATACCTCTCAACGTCCATTCTGTAGTTCCTTGACCCAGACTATAAGGTTGGTAGTCGGATAAATAATTTGTCATAGGGGTAGCAAAGGCTCCGGTTGCCAGCGCTAACAATTTTCCATTCCCGATTTTCTTATTGAAGGCTTCATATTTTAACGCAATGCTTATATCCTGAAAGCCTTTAACTCCCGCTAATTGACCACCCGATGATTTAGTCTCTATATACGGAATGGTAAGCAAGGCATTCAAATTCTTAGTAACCCCATAAGCAACCATGCCCATGGTAGTTTTGCGTGTAAGGGTACCAATGTTACCATTTACACGTAACTCAGCGCCCTCCCAATAATGATCCCAGGTACCATAATCATACATTAATGCAAAGCAAATCTCACGTTGCTTCATCATAATGGCATCAGAAAGAGTTTGGGCATGAGCATGTCTGGCAGCGAACAGCAATAACACGCCTAGTGTTAGTTGTAAATATTTTTTCATTCAGTAATGTGTTAAACAATTGAAGTTTGGGGATTCAGATTTCTGCTGCGCAAAAACAGGATGGTCTAAAACCCCATTTTTTTAATGCACAGTAGAAAGGTGAATTTTAGCGCGGTCATTGATTTGAAAATCACTGACTACACAAAAAGATCCGGAAGTATTCCAGAAAAAGAAGTGAGTTAAGCTTTGGGGGGTGGACTATCTAACGGAACACTATGAGGATTGTACCCTCTGGCATGTGTTCCTGAATTAAGGACCTTGTTCCAACCATCGCACATAGTTTGCAAAATAGTTGAACTTACTATGTAATCTTTGATAAGGTTCTGAGAGGTTTTGCTATTACTTTTTTCACTCACCGGTTTATCGGTGAAAGTCTTTACGTAATCGGCAAGTGCTTGCTTGATGTCATGCGAAGCATTGTCTTTAACACAAACTATATATAAGGTGTCGCGTTGAAGTTTTTGCTTCACCATCCGGTACGTTTCACCCTGATGTTCAAATTCGCCATCTACCCGTGTGTATTCCCGGGAGTCGGTCGCATAGGGAACAGTTATTGGAACTTTAATCGTTACTTCCTGAGTTGAAGAATAATCATCATTATCAAAACGCGCCTGCATATCACGTTTATTCTTTACCTGAAGTCCCACAAAAACGCCATAATATCCCAACACATTGAGCAGGAACAGGGAGAGCATAAATAGGGTAAGGCCTCGTTTCACAACTTTAAAAGTATTGAAATGTTTGAAGATTCAAAATGTGGAGGAGCGAAATGTTTTGAAAAAATGAGATTCCAGATCAAAAAAGAAGAAAATAAACTGCAGCAAATTCTATTTTGATCATTAAAAAGAGCAATTAAATATGCTCCTTTTTATTTTTTATAAGGTCGTACATCAGCTCGCGGGCGCGATGAAGTTGTGCCTTTACTGTGCCCAGCGGTGCTTCTAACTCCACGGCTATTTCTTCGTAACTAAGTTCATGAAAGTAGCGGAGCCGAACCAGTTTTTGATACTTGGAGGGAAGCATGTTTACAAACACTTGAATCAATTCTTCCTTCTGAGCTTTGATCGCTTCGTCTTGCGGGTTAAGGTTGCCATCATCCTCCACATCAATACCCACCGACTGACCATCATCATCAGTAAATGTATTTTGGATGCTAAGAGTATTCAATTTCTTTTTGCGAATAAAATCGATTGTATTGTTAGTAGCAATGCGGAATAACCACGTGCTGAATGTGAAGTCTTTTTTAAACTTATGCAAACTCCGAAACGCTTTGGAAAAGGATTCCATGGTGAGGTCTTCGGCATCATCGATGTTGCGCACCATCTTTAAAATCATATGATACACAGGCCGCTTGTATCGTTGAAGCAACTTAGCATACGCTTTATCATCACCGCCCACGGCCATTTCAATAAACTTGAAATCTTCAAGGGCTTTGGGCGAAAATCTATTATCTTCTAGTTCTTCCATCGGATCCGTTTGACGAATAAGGCCCGCAGGCCGGTGACAAGATAATAAAAGGAGAAAATAAAATCTAAAAAAGGCGTTTTCCATGCCTCAAACGTGCCCCCTAACATACGGGAACCGGTTTGAAACAAAACCACAAGCAATATCCACCTTATCAGGATGATACCTACTATAATGTATGCTGCATCATTCAAAAAAATTGTGGGAAGCACATAAAACCATGTTAGCAACCAAGTGCTTGAAAAAAGCGCCAGAATGACCTTATCAGAAAATTTATAACGTTTGCCGACACTCAAGTGCCTGAGTTTCTGATGAAGAAAATCACGCCAGTTTAATTTTGGGATTGAAATCGTGATAGCTTCCGAACCCACCGAAACAATCGTATTATGCCGTGTAGCCTGACGGTTAACAAATAAGTCATCGTCACCGCCTACAATTTCAAGGTGCGAATTGAAACCTTTATTTTGAAAGAATAGCGACCTGGCATACGAAAGATTGCGCCCCAAGCCCATATACGGGCGGCCCAACTTTGCCATGCTTATCATTTGAATTCCGGTAAGCAGAGATTCAAAACGAACAAAAGCATTTAGCCATCCTTTCCGTTTTTCATAGGGAGAAAAACCTAAAACGATTTGGGTATTGGTAGAATAAAGTGACGTCATCTGACGGATCCATTGGTTGCCAGCGGGTCTGCAATCGGCATCTGTAAATAACAACCAATCGTAGCGTGCAGCCTTGATACCTAAGGTTAAGCCAAATTTTTTTCCGCTGATATGATCAGGCTTTTGAGTTACGCGCACCACTTTTATTCGAGCATTCTCTTCGATCATTTGCTTCAGATAATCATAGGTGCCATCATTGCAACGATCTTCCACGATAATAATCTCAAACTCTGGATGATCTTGCGCCAACAGTAACGGGATTAGTTCACGAAGGTTTTGTTCCTCATCATGAGCACAAACAATAACAGATACAGCATGCGGTGCCTGTACAGTTTCTTTTGACTCTCTGCGAAGCCCCACCAAAAACAGAATCAGGTAAACAACCTGAAAACTTACAATAAGGATACTAGTAAGGGCAAGAATGGACAAGTGATTAGGGTTACAAAGTAAAATCGGACAAATATAAACCGAGATTTTACATACCAATAAATTGATGTGCGTTTTAGTTCTAACGCTAAACTGACACAATAGCCGATTTGGAGCAGGCATTCGATGCGGTTAACTTTGCGGCCTCATGAAATTCGAACTCACTGCAATAGATCCGCATTCCAAAGCCCGGGCTGGTATGCTCACTACCGATCACGGTGAAATACCTACACCCATTTTTATGCCCGTGGGCACAGCGGGCTCCGTAAAAGCAGTGCATCAACGCGAGTTGAAAAATGATATTGACGCGAAGATAATTTTAGGCAACACGTATCATCTTTATTTACGCCCTGGATTGTCGTTGTTAGAAAAAGCCGGTGGCATTCATCAATTCATGGGTTGGGATCGCCCCCTCCTTACGGATAGCGGTGGTTATCAGGTTTATTCGCTGGGTGCCAATCGAAAAATTACGGAAGAGGGTGTGATTTTTAAATCTCACATAGATGGTTCGAAGCACACTTTCACTCCCGAAGGGGTGATGGACATTGAACGTACGATTGGCGCAGATATAATCATGGCCTTTGATGAATGTACGCCATATCCTTGCGAATACGAGTATGCGAAAAATTCTATGGAGCTCACTCATCGATGGCTTACCCGCTGTGTGAATCAGGTGAATGCTACATCTCCCAAGTATGGATATAGTCAGGCTCTGTTTCCGATTGTGCAGGGAAGCGTCTATAAAGATTTGAGGGCACAGTCGGCTGAATTTATTGCCAATCAACAACAACAAGGCAATGCGATCGGTGGACTCTCAGTAGGAGAACCACACGAAATGATGTATGAAATGACGGAGTTAGTCTGTGGAATTCTTCCGGAGAGTAAGCCACGGTATCTGATGGGTGTGGGCACTCCTGAGAACATCCTTGAGTGCATCTCTTTAGGCATAGATATGTTTGATTGTGTAATGCCTACGCGTAATGCCCGCAATGGTATGTTATTTACATCACAAGGTATAATCAATATCCGCAACGAAAAATGGAAAGACGACCTGTCACCGATCGATCCGGAAATAGGCGGAGATGTGAGCGCGTTCTATTCAAAAGCCTATCTTCGGCATTTGATAATTGCCAAAGAGATTTTAGGCGCGCAAATTGCTTCTATCCACAACCTTACCTTTTATCTGTGGCTGGTGAGGCAAGCCCGTCAAAAAATTGAAGAAGGCACATTTGCAATATGGAAAAACAGTATGGTGAAAATCGTCTCGCAACGTTTATGAATTATCTTCTTATTTCATGACCATCCTGGACCGCTACATAATAAAAAAAATACTTGCTACCTTTTTTTACGTAGTGTTGATTTTGGTTGCCATTATAACCGTAATTGATATTACTGAGAAGATTGACAAGTTTGCTACCAACAATTTAAGTACCGCACAAGTATTGAGCTATTATGGTGATTTCATTCCCTGGATTGCCGGACTGATTTCTCCCATCACAGTATTTATCGCGATTGTATTTGTTACTGGACGTATGGCCGCTCATACAGAGATTATCGCCATCCTTAGCAGTGGAGTAAGTTTTAGAAGATTATTAGTGCCCTATTTTATTGCCGCCTTCGTGATTGCGGGTTTAAGTTTTTTTCTTAATGGCTGGGTTATTCCCAAATCAAATCAGGAGCGCTTGGTTTTTGAGATGCAATATTTCAAAAAAAATAATCTCTATAGCCGGAATAACATTCACATGCAGATTGAGCCAAACGTATACCTGTTCTTACAATATTTCAATAATCAATCTAACACAGGTACCCAATTTTCGTTGGAACGCTTTGAGGACAACCGCTTAATTGAAAAACTTTCTGCAGAGAATATAGTGTGGGACACCACCAAACAAAAATGGACACTGCGATTTTGGAAACGGAAACAAGTGGATAGCATTTTTCAGATAAGGCAAAGTTCCTTTACGAAGTTTGGCGAACAAGGTGAAGCACTCGACACAACCTTATCCATCTCACCAAAAGATTTTGAATCCAATGATCGTGGCTATGATGGTATGACCATTGGTGAATTAAGCACCCACATCGATAAGATGCGTTTTCGCGGCTCTACCGGTGTTGAGGTTTATGAAGTTGAAAAACATATCCGCTTTGCTACACCCTTTACTATTTTTGTTTTGGTGTTTATGGGTGCCATTGTATCATCAAAGAAAAGCCGGGGCGGAACCGGTTTTCAGATTGCGCTGGGTTTCTTCCTGTCATTTATTTTCATCCTTTTCTTTACGATGACACGGACGTATGCAGAAACCGGAGCTCTCCCACCCTTTCTGGCCGCCTGGCTACCCAATGGTGTGTTTACCATTATCTCGCTAATGATGTATAAATATGTGCCGCGGTGATAGCCACTACCCGAGATTATTTTAAGCTGCACTTTATCGTTTTTCTCTGGGGCTTTACGGCTGTGCTCGGAAAGCTAATTTCCATTCCTTCTGTTGAGATGGTTTTTTATCGCACCCTGCTGGCTGCTATTGGCATGGGGGTGCTCATGCTTTTATGGCGTACATCCTTTTCGATCTCCACCCATGATCTCATTAAATTATTTCTTACCAGCATCATTGTTGCCATTCACTGGATTACTTTTTTTGGCTCCGGAAAAATTTCCAACCCATCCACCAGCCTGGTTGGTTTTGCAACCTGCTCCTTCTGGGCTGCGCTTTTCGAGCCCATTGCAAAAAGAAAAAAAATACAAGTGCTCGAAGTTGGCTTAGGCATGCTGGTACTGGTAGGACTTAGCATTATCCTTGCCTTTGATTTCCAATATCCACTCGGGTTGTTTTTAGGCATTATTTCGGGTATGACTGCCGCACTTTTTAGTGTTATCAATTCAAAATTTGTGCATCGCATTCCTTCACATACCATCACCTTTTATGAAATGCTTGGAGCTTGCCTGGTGATTCTTTTTTTTATGCCGCTTTATAAAATGAACTGGGCTTCCCAGGGAGTATTGCAATTGGTGCCCACGTTCGAAGATTGGATTTATATTGCTATTATGGCATGGGCTTGTTCTGTCTATGCCTATTCCGCTGCTATCACCCTCATGAAGAAACTTTCTGTCTTCTTTATTCAGCTTGCTCTTAATCTGGAACCGGTATATGGCATCCTTCTCGCCTTACTTGTTTTCGGACAGCAAGAAGTAATGAGTCTCAATTTTTATGTGGGCACGTTGATTATCCTAAGTGCGGTGGTGGCCTATCCTTTCTTAAAAAAGAAAACTGAGGCTCAGTTTAATACTCCGGCCCAATAAGTCATGCCTTCGAACTCATTTTTTAGATCCATTGGTGAACTAAAAATCCCAAAAACCGAGGCGCCTGATCCGCTCATGCTGGCATAAATAGCCCCGTGTTGGTAGAGACTTTCCCTCAACGATGATATCGCAGGATGCTTTTTAAAGACCGACTCTTCAAAATCATTGACAAGTGAATTCTTCCACTCCGTAACCGGTAAGGCTAAAATTTCAGTCAGCGAGACAGCTGGTTGCTTTGGTTTAATACCTGCATAAGCCTCTGCAGTAGAAATATGAATCTCTGGTTTCAATAAAACCAAAAACAATCCTTTTAAATTTACCGAAGCAGGTGATAGCTCTTCACCCCGGCCAGTTCCCAGCATGGGCTTATCCTCAATAAAAAAAGAACAATCACTTCCCAGGCAGCTTGCATACTCGCGCAATTGTTGCACTGATAATTTCAAATCGAAAATAGAATTCAGGGTCCGAAGTGCAAATGCCGCATTGGATGATCCTCCACCCAGGCCCGCACCCGTGGGAATTACTTTATGTAAATGGATGTGAACGGGCGACAAACCAAAATCGTTTCGCAATAAGTGATAAGCCTTTACACAAAGGTTGTCTTCCTCCTTTCCCGGAATGGAAATACCCGAACAGGAAAATGCAAAAATTTCGGATTTGATTATTTCAAGTATGTCTGTCCAGGGAACCGGATAAAAGCATGTTTCTATGTTGTGATAGCCATCGCTTCGCTTGGCAATAATATGAAGCCCAAGATTAATTTTGCAATGCGGAAAAACAACCATGCTGGATACCTGATCCTGATTACCGGCTCACCAACTTTAAGTGCCCGGCATTCAGCATCAATTATTTATTTAGAAAGTCGTTCGATCAATTCGTTGGTTATTCCTGATCCTGAGAAACCACCATCGTGCATCAGGTTTTGCATCGTTACCATGCGTGTATAATCCGAAAACATAATAGCAATGTAATTCGCGCAATCTTCCGCAGTTGCATTGCCCAGTGGTGACATCATCTGGGCAAAATCAAAAAATACATCAAAACCCGAAATGCCAGTGCCCGCTGTTGTTTTGGTTGGTGATTGTGAAATCGTATTTACCCGAACCTTCTTCTTAGAACCATACCGTTGACCATAACTACGGGCAATAGATTCGAGCATAGCCTTAGCCTGAGCCATATCGGTATAATCCGGGTAAGCACGCTGTGCAGCAATATAACTCAGGGCAACTACCGAGCCCCACTCATTCATAGCATCTAGTTTTTCTGAAGTCTGTAACACCTTATGAAACGACAATGCCGAAATGTCAATAGTTTTAAGGTACCAATCGTAATTCATGTCTCCGTATTGTTTACCCTTGCGAATATTGGGGCTCATGCCAATGGAATGCAGCACGAAATCAAGTTTACCACCCAATACTTCCATGGACTTAGAAAAAAGATTGGAGAGGTCTTGTTCGGATGTTGCATCAGCCGGAATTACTTCTGCATTGCAAGCTTTGGCAAGTTGGTTGATGGTGCCCAGTCGCATAGCGATGGGTGCGTTGGTGAGTGTAAACTCTCCGCCTTCTTCCTTCACTTTCAATGCGGTTTTCCAAGCAATTGAGTTTTCGTCCAAAGCACCAAAAATGATTCCCTTCTTTCCTTTAAGCAGGTTATTAGCCATGACAGTTGCGTTTTAAAGTTTAAGCGCAATATTACGAATTCCCCACAATTGCCGCTATTTTTGGC
>JALHRJ010000075.1 GCA_022841475.1 Cyclobacteriaceae bacterium
AATAGTAACCTATGGGGTATTGATCTGGGCGGCACGAAAGTAGAAGGTGCTGTACTAAAATCTGCAACGGATCCACAAGTTTTATTTCGCGATCGTCTCCCAACGGAAGGACACAAGGGTTATGATCACATCCTTAGCCAAATCAAAAAGGTAGTTGATAAAATGGAGGCTAGTGTAGGCTATAAACCGGCTAAGATTGGTATTGCCACACCGGGAACGTTAGACCCCGGTTTAGGTTTGATGAAAAACAGCAACTCAACAAGTCTTAATGGAAAACCTTTAAAGAAAGACCTTGAACAATTGCTGGGTGTCGAACTCTTTATGGCCAACGATGCTAATTGTTTCGCTTTAGCGGAAGCTAACATGGGTGCAGCCAAAGAACAGTATCCCAATGCCAAAGTAGTTTTCGGTGTAATTATGGGCACGGGTGTAGGAGGTGGTGTAGTGGTAGACGGAAAAGTGATCAATGGATTACAAGGAATAGGTGGCGAGTGGGGTCATAATTTTCTGGATGAGTCAGGTGGGCCATGTTATTGCGGTAAGTCAGGTTGTGTAGAGAAAGTATTGGCCGGACCAGCACTTGAAAAGTATTATGCCGCGGTGAGCGGACAAACAAAAAGCATGAAAGAAGTGTATGATTTGTATAAGGCTGGAACGGATCCCTATGCAAAACAAACTATCGATCGACTCGTTAACTTTTTCGGTCTTGGTTTAAGTGTAGTAATTAACATACTCGATCCGGATGTGATTGTAATAGGCGGGGGCGTGGGCAACATTGATATTATCTATTCGGAAGGCAGAGAGACTTTAAAGAAATATATTTTTAATAACCGGTTGGATACACCTGTGATTAAACCTAAACTGGGCGATAGTGCCGGAGTTTTTGGAGCCGCTTTCCTTGCAAATTGATGTTGAACCTAATCATTAAATAGATGAAAAAAATTGCCGTTGTTGGCCCCATTCCGCGCGATCACATTGTTACCCACTCCGGAGACCTTATTCAAAAGTGGGGTTGTGTTACCCACCCGGTTATAGCACTCTCTGTTCTTGCAGGTGATCAACTTGAAATTATCCCGGTTACTCATTTACGTAATGTAGATCATGACAATGTTGAAGAGGTGTTCAAGGGCTACAAAGGAATTAACCTGAAGCATCTGACCACGGCCAATGATCAAGGCGATATCATCAGCCTTCGCTTCCTGAATCATAACGACCGGCTTGAGCGTCAAACTGGTTTTATGGATCCAATCGTACCCGCGGATATGACCAATCTATTGGATTGCGATGTCTTTGTTTTTATACCGATCAGCGACTATGAGGTATCGCTCGACACCTTAAAGTATTTAAAGAAGAAAAGTAAAGGTACAATCATCTTCGATGCACATGGCCCTACTACCGCATGTTTGGTTAGTGGTGAACGACAACGTAAGTTTTGGATTGACCGCGATCAGTGGTTGCCCTACATTGATGTTTTGAAAATGAACCTTGAAGAGGCGCATGCCTCCTGGTTTCAAAAAGAATATGAAACGGAAGATTTCAATAAGGAGGAATTGAATCGTGATGAGATCCGTAAGTTTGCTGAACATTGCCTGAAGCTGGGCGTGAAATGTGTTTATGTAACGCTTGATTCGCGTGGCTGCTTAACCTATTATAGAAAGGGCAAAAGGATCATCGAAGAACTCGTGCCCTCTATTAAAGTAGAAAAGGTAATTGATACCACGGGTTGTGGAGATTCATTTGCAGGCGGACTTTCTTTTGGTCTGGTTCAAAATCCGAAAGATTATATTGGGGCGGCAAAATATGGCAATGCGTTGGGAGCCTTACGTACCCAGGGTAAAACATTTGAGGTCTTTAAATCTTTGGAAGAAACGGATAGTATCATTGCCAAGGGTTATGTATAGCTTTTGTTGTTAAAGTTTTAATCCACTGAATATTTATTGAATGATAAAAGCTGCCATTTTTGATTTAGACGGTGTCATTATTGACACGGCCCATTACCACTACATCGCATGGAAACGATTGGCCAGTGAGTTTGGCATTACCCTCACACATGAAAATAATGAGATGTTGAAAGGAGTGAGCAGAATGCGGTCTCTGGAAATTATTTTATCGTTGGGTAATCTTGAGCTGCCGGAGCAACAGAAGGAACAGTTGGCTGAGAAGAAAAATAAATGGTTTGTGGAGTATATCGAGTCGATACGACCCGAAGAAATATTTCCAGGTGTAATTGAATTGATTCGAAACCTGAAAAAACAGAACATCAAAGTTGGCTTGGCATCGAGTAGCAAGAATGCACCCCGGGTTATCGAATTGTTGGGCATTGCCAAAGATTTTGACACCCTGGTAGATGGCACCATGATTACACATTCAAAACCTGATCCCGAGATATTTTTATTGGCAGCCCACAAATTGGGGATTGCACCAAACGAGTGTGTAGTTTTTGAGGATGCCGAAGCAGGCGTAGAAGCAGCATTGGCTGCCGGAATGAAATGTGTTGGTGTGGGTTTTGTTGAACAATTGGGAAATGCCAATAAAGTTGTTGCCCGTACGGGCGATTTTAAAACAAGTGATTTGGAGCGATTATAACTTAACAGGTTAGTCCGCTTAGTGCGGTCAGACCTATAATATTTGAATTTGAAATCTTGAACTAAAGCGTATGAAGCAGTATCTTAAACATCACGAGTGGCACATCATTGAGGATGGACTGAATCCTCATTACAATAAAATTTCAGAAAGTGTCTTCAGCCTGGGCAATGGCCGGATGGGGCAACGGGCCACCTTCGAAGAAGATTACTCGGGTGAGACCCATCAGGGCAGTTACGTGGCCGGTGTTTATTATCCTGACAAAACCCGCGTGGGCTGGTGGAAGAACGGCTACCCGGAATACTTTGCAAAAGTATTGAATGCACCCAGCTGGATCGAGATCAAAATTAAAATTGGAGATCAGACATTAGACCTTGCCAAATGTAAGGTCGAAAAGTTCAGACGTGTGTTGGATATGCAACAGGGTCTTCTGCACCGTGCCTTTACCGCTACGTTGCCCGATGGAAAAAAGATCAGTGTGGATTCAAAACGCTTTTGCTCCATGGCCGATGGTGAAATAGGAGCGATCCGTTATGAGATAACTCCACTTAATTTTTCTGCCCCCATCACATTAACCTTACCGGTGGATGCGGATGTTGTCAACAAAGACTCTAACTACGATGAAAAATTCTGGGAGGAGGTAAGCAAAGAAGCTACACCTGGCCTGGCCATCGTAAACGCACAAACCAAGAAGACACTCTTTCAGGTTTGCACCGGAATTCAATATGATATTCAACGTAACGGCAAAAGTATAACTGGAAACGTTACTACCAACCTTCGGGAGAAGTATGCCGATAATGTGGTGGTGACTGACTTGCAGGAAGGTACACCACTCGTTATTTTTAAATATGCAGCTATTTTATCTTCGGAAAATCATCCCAAAGATCAAATGGTTAAACATTGCAAAGCCAAGCTGAAGGAAGCAGTGGCTGCGGGATTTGATAAGTTGTTTGCCGATCATGCCAAGGTATGGGCCCATAAGTGGGAGGAGTGTGATGTTACCATTGAAGGTGATGTGGCCGCCCAACAAGGTATTCGTTTTAATATCTTTCAACTTACACAAACCTATACGGGCGAAGATGAGCGCCTGAACATTGGTCCGAAAGGATTTACAGGCGAGAAATATGGCGGCAGTACCTATTGGGATACGGAAGCATATTGTTTGCCTTTCTTTTTGAGTACGGCCGAACCCAAAGTAGCCCGCAACCTGCTTGTATACAGATACAAACATTTAGGCAAAGCAATTGAAAATGCGCAGAAGCTCGGCTTTAAAGATGGAGCCGCCTTTTATCCGTTTGTTACTATGAACGGTGAAGAGTGCCACAACGAATGGGAAATTACCTTCGAAGAAATTCACCGCACCAGTGCCATGGCTTATGCCATGCGGGATTATATAGACTATACCGGAGACAAAGATTACCTAACGGAATTTGGACTGGAAGTTCTTATAGGAATTGCCCGCTTCTGGAATCAACGCGCAACATGGTCGGAAGACAAGGGAAAATATGTTGTGCTTGGCGTTACCGGCCCGAATGAATACGAGAACAATGTGAATAACAACTGGTATACCAACTACCTGGGCGCCTGGACACTTCGCTTTGCCAGAGAGGCTGTGGATTATGTGAAGACTTCGAACCCGAAGCGCTATGCAGAACTGGTGACGAAAACAAAATTTGAGGAGAAAGCAGAGACTGACCGTTGGAAACATATCTCCGACAACATGTATTATCCTTATGATGCCAAACGCAAAGTGATTTTGCAACAGGATGGATTTCTTGATAAGGAATTGATTCGGGTAAAAGACTTAAAACCAGAAGATCGTCCATTGAACCAGAAGTGGTCATGGGATCGCATCCTGCGTTCATGTTTTATCAAACAGGCTGATGTGTTACAAGGTATCTTTTTGTTTGAAGACGATTTTGATCTGGATACCATCCGCAGAAATTTTGATTTCTATGAGCCGATGACCGTGCATGAATCTTCTTTGTCACCTTGTGTGCATGTGATTCTTGCCAGTAAGCTCGGTTATAAAGAGCAGGCGTATGAATTTTATTTGCGCACCTCCCGCCTCGATCTGGATGACTATAACAACGATACAGAAGAAGGTTGTCACATTACTTCTATGGCCGGAACCTGGATGAGCGTGGTAAAAGGCTTTGGAGGTATGCGCGTGCGCGATGGTAAACTTCATTTTACACCTTTCATTCCTGATCAGTGGAAATCGTATTCATTCCGTTTGGAGTTCAGAGACCGCGTAATTAAAGTGAAGATTAGTAGCGACAAAACTGAAACTATTTTGGAACATGGTGAGCCTTTGGAAGTGATGATGAATGGGAAACCTGTTTTGCTGAAAAAGTAGTGAAGTAAACATACATTCTGTACACCATGTATCAGGTTGGAAAAGTTAGTTCCGCGGAGGCTCTCAAACTCATTGGCAGGTCAGTAGAACTGGCTGAAAAAATTAATAAACATATTGCCATTGCTGTAACTGGCCCGGAAGGAGAACTTATTTCATTTTTGAGAATGGACGGTGCGAATCCCGCTTCGGCCCAAATCGCGCAGAGCAAAGCCTACACCAGTGCCCGCGATTGTAAATCAAGCAAAGCGCAAGGTGATTTTATGCGTGAAGCCAATCGCGAACAAGGCTATTGGACGGATCATCGGATTACTGGGTTTGGAGGTGGTTTACCCATAATACAAAATGAAAAAGTGATAGGAGGGATTGGTATAAGCGGACTCTCGGAAGAAGAAGATGAACGGATAGCACGTGAAGCTATCGAATATGTTTACGCAGCGTAAGCTTCGTGGTTGAAGCCGAATGGTACTTTTAAAGCGAAGAGAAAGTAGAAGTACCTGCTTGTTCCTTTTCCCATCGGGCAAAGGCATTCACTTCGGTGCTTATCGCCTGATAGGCCCATGTAACTACGGCTAAGTCATCAGCTAACCCAACACCAAAAATAAAATCAGGGATCAGATCAAGAGGATTTATCAGGTAGATGATGGCCGCCAGTATAATCAACAGGAATCGAAAAGATTGTATTTGATATTGGCCTGTTACATGAGCCTTCAATAGACGACCTAAAAGCAAAAATTTCTCCTTTATAATAGGTCCATTGATCGAGTTGAGATCTGTTTTTCTTAACTTCAAAGCAAGCTGGGCAATCAATGCAATGATTCTGGCAGGCTTGCCGGCAATCTTCGTAGCTTGTTTTAGCGCAATATCAAAGAATCTATTTCTTAACGGAATCATGGCGTAATAACGGGTTAGTGCAATCCAAAAGTTCGTTTATCCATCTCATTTTGAGTATTTCTAAGTTTGATAATATGACTGAAAAGTTAAAATTTATCCTAAAAATCATTGAATGAAGTCGTAATTATTGCGAAATTACTGCGAATACAACTACCACCAACCTAAATCCATTGTATGGAAAACTCTGCCTCATTTATCGAAACCTGGGACTCGTACCTTATTTTAGGTTCATATGTTTTCTTTGGAATTGCCGTCCTTATTTTACTTTATCACGAAGTAAAATTAATAACCATATCCGGTGATAAAGATCGCTACGATTATACCAATGCCTATGAGATTAAATTTTTCTGGTATGCTATTCTTGCTGCTATTGTTGGATTGGCATTGTATGCTACCGCCACCGTTACCCCCATGTTTCCGGTAGACGACTCCCTGAAACTTTATATCAGCGTATTCTTTTTGGCTGGCTTATTCGTAATTACATATCTTATTTTTTCAAATTTGATACGTGTTTTATACCCACGTTTTCTGGAGGGCCGGTTGACGCGAATCCGCAACAAGGTCCGTAAATCATCAGCAGGAAATCCCATGCGAAAATTAACCTCTCAAGAGGGCGAAGTCCACCTGGAGGCGGATCAATTGGCACAGCACCAGAGCGAACTTCATTCCGTTGAATACGATGTTTGGCTGGACGAAAAAACAGGGGAGAAACGAGTTGAAAAATATATGGCTTACCAACATGCTGAAAAGTGTGGTGAGTGTGGATTTACTACGATGAAAATCGATAGTGAGGAAATCAAAAAGGAACCTACCCAGCACGAAGACGGTATCTTACTGGAGCATTACAAATGTAGTTATTGCAAACATCGCGAAGCACGGGAAGTGGTGATTAAAGCACTATCTTCAAATGCTTAATTAATCAGAGATTTAATTTCGATCTATTTTATGCGAAGGCTGATTTCAGTGCATACCGCTGCACGAAGTGTGATTATTGTATTATCGCTCATCATAATTTTTCATTTATTGGTGCTAGCTGGAATTATTCCCTACAAAATTGTGTGGGGCGGCCGACTTGAAAACACCACAGATATGATCCGTTTTGAAGTCGTATCGATCGGTTTAAATCTGTTCATGCTGGCTATCGTGGCCAACAAAGCGGGCTACTTAAATTGGGGAAAAAGCAAGCAGTGGATTCGGATTGGATTGTGGATTATGGTGGTGCTGTTTTCTATTAACACCCTTGGAAATTTAGTTGCCATTAATATCTGGGAGAAAATAATTTTTACCCCGCTCACGCTATTGTTAGCCTTCTTCAGTTTCCGTCTCGCTATTGATTAGTATTGGCCAGTATCAACTATTCTTTTTCATTACATACCGATAATAAAACCGGGTTTGATCCTTCAGGTTTCTATAGAATTTTGAACCGACCACTCCGGCAAATTCAGCAAAGAGTTTTTGCCACTTCTTTGGTATCAGTCTGCGAATGCGATCTTGCTTAACATCATCTTCGGCTTCGATGGCCTCAATTACATGGGCCGTTATATTTTCTTCTTCTACCATTTCAAGCCCCGAATTTTTTAGCTGGTTTTTTAAGGTGTCCATATCTACTGCATACCGAAAATCAACCATTAGAAAATATCCATTCGGCTTGAGTACCCGCTTCACTTCATTTAAAAATTTTTCAACCGATCCATAGGCGTGACATGACTCCACATTAATCACCACGTCTACACTATTGTCAGCCAAAGGAATATCTTCTGCACTTCCCTGAATAAACCGCAGGTGTGGGATTTTATGTAATTTATTAGCCAGGTCAACTGCGTGTTGTGCCAGATCGAGTCCCGTATAGGAGGCCGGTTTAAAATGACTCGCCAAATGTCGGGCACCGCCACCACGGCCGCTGCCAACTTCCAAAATCTGTTTACCTTCCAACGAGGTTTTAGAAGCCAGGTAGTGATACATTTGTAAAGGATATTTTTGAGTGGGGGGTTCGGCTAGTTGTAAAGGCGCTTCATTTGGTTTGGGTGCATAACCATAATTCATAAAATGCCAGTCTTCAGCAGGAATATGCTTCGCTAAAAGTTCATAGGTCACTTTGGCATTCAATCGCTTAAACCACGCGAAGTTTTTGAATGGGGAAAGAATTGTTTTGATAATCATAGTGCGGAGAGGTAGGGGGGCAAGTTAGAATTAAAAAGGAATTAAATAATCGGGTTATTGGTCAACGGAAAAAAAGTTATAAGTCAACTCATGCAAAACCTTTTTCAGATTGCCTTGGTAGTAGCCGACTATGATGAAGCCATTAGATTTTATACCGAAACACTGGGTTTCATTTTGGTAGAAGACACGGCATTAAGTGATTCGAAGCGCTGGGTAGTAGTTGCACCTCCGGGTTCGCATGGTTGTAAGCTCTTGTTGGCAAAGGCTGTTGGTGAAGAACAAACCAGTAGGATCGGTAATCAAACCGGTGGCCGGGTATTTCTCTTTTTGCATACCGATGATTTCTGGCGCGACTATCAAAACTATAAAGAACGCGGAGTATTATTTATGCGCGAACCCGCTGAAGAGGCTTACGGTACGGTGGCAGTTTTCAAAGATATTTATGGCAACCTGTGGGATTTAATTGAGACAAAATGAAGCCACAGATTCGCAGATTATTTATCAGAGAATCTGTGGCTTCTATTAATTTATCCTCAAGACTTTTGCTTACGCATATAAAAAACAAGTCCTAAAAAAATGACCACTAGAATAATTGGCAATATTGCCATGTAGCGAAGTGTTAATTGTGGCCCCGCTGTGTCAATGGACCGACCCATAATCGGCAGTACCATGGATGTTGCTACCATGCCCGCGCCACCCATAATTGAAAGACCTAAGGCACCACTTTTTGGAATATTTTCAGCAACAAAGCCAAGCATAGTAGGCCAAAAATAGCATACACCAATAGCAAATAATACTGCTGATGCGAGGGTAGCAGTCGCGCCTTCGGAGATGCTCAGCGAGTATAACCCGATTACCGAAAATATTGCTGAGCCAAGTAGGACACCGGATGGATTCAATCGGTGAATCAACGGGCCTGCAAAGAATCGGCCTACGGCCATGATACCAGTAACAACTACCAGTATGATCATAGGATCAATACCTGCATTAGTCAATAGTGCGTTGGTCCATTGATTGGTACCCAATTCTGTAGACGCAGTTAAAAACATTCCGAAAAGCATCAATGGAAAAAGCAGCCCCATCTTATTAATGACTCTTGCTTCAATAATGACAGCTACGACAATAGCAACTAATACGATATAGGTAAGAGAAGCATTGAAATCAATTTTAATGGAAGGCACGGAGGCAGCCAGAATCATAAAACTAACCAATGCAATAATGGTAAACGGAGCGCCCACATTTTTTAACATGTCTTTAAAGGAAACTCCTGAGGTTACGCGCTCCGTTTCAGGAATGGGTTGGCCAAAGAATAAATAGCCATAGGCGGCCAATGGTATAAAGAGCAGGGAAGTAAGGAGTTGCCAACTAAGATTTAGTTGACTCATCAGCACCCACGCTAATACACCACCAATTACAATACCACCCGGAAACCAAACATGAAACCGATTAAGCATTTTAGTTTTGTTATTGGGATAGATGGAAGCAACCAGTGGATTGCAGGCAGCTTCCACGTTACCATTGCCGAAACCAATAAACACATTGGATATGAAGAGCATAGTTTTATCTTTTGCCGTCAACAATAAGACTAACCCAATCAGGTGGCTAAAGAATGCCATCCACACAATGTTCTTTGTTTTAACTACATCGATGATTAATCCTCCTAAAAACATCGCCACTGTAAAGCCCCAGAATGCTGGGCCAAAAGCCCATCCAATTTCTTCTCCGGTAAGACCATAGTCGGTGCCAAACACGCCCTCAATTTTTGCCCGTAAAGCAAAAGTCATCGAGGTGACCAACAGCGCCAGGCAGCTGGCTATAAAAAGTCGTGATGAGTTGAATTTTTGTTCCATGTGTGTGAAGGGTTTAGGGTAAGAAATATGAAGGTAAAATCGAATGAATGCAAATCGTTGGTGTAAAAAATGATGAACTCATAGCTCAAATGCAATCCCATTATTTTTTAGTGTAACGTAAATCCTTTTATCAAATTTATAGAGACCCGCGGCACGGTGCGAAACATCTTTTTCTTTCTCATCACACTTCTTCAGTAGTTTCATCTTGGATATTTTTCTGCGGAAGTTAGACTTATCGAGTTTGGTTTCAAGAATTGCTTCGTATAGTTCCTGCAATTGTAACAGGGTGAATTTCTCCGGCAAAAGATTAAATCCAATGGGTTCGTGGCGAACCTTGTGTTTCAAATGTTGAAATCCAAATTTTAGAATACTGTTGTGATCGTAAGGTAAATCCGGAACTTCATGGATATTGAACCAATTCACATCCGATGCAGTGAACCCCGGAATCAATGAATAGTGTTGTTCATTGACCAGGGCAAAATAAGCGATCGTTACTACACGCCTGATCGGGTAGCGGTCAGGATTTCCAAATGCCTTAAGTTGTTCCAGATAAATATTACTGATACCGGAAAGCGAGCTCAGTAAACGTTTGGCAGCATCGTCTACACTCTCGTTGTGAAGAATAAAACCACCGGGCAGAGCCCAACGACCTTCAATAATTCCTTCGGCATGTTTTACCAATAAAATATCCAGCCGACCATCCTTAAACCCGAAAATGAGGCAGTCGATGGACAAGGCATCAATAATGGTGTCTGGTTCGGGCTCGGTTGTCATGAAAGAAATATGGACTAATATATGGTCATTTTGACTATAAGTAAATACTTTTGGAACTATTTCAATCGTATGCAGAAATTTCTTCTGGGTTTGGATATCGGCAGTTCTTCGGTAAAAGCCAGCCTGGTTTCATCGGAAACGGGCAAAACTGTGACCTCAGCTCAATCGCCTGCAGAAGAAATGGAAATGGTAGCATCCAAACCGGGCTGGGCCGAACAACACCCTGATCTTTGGTGGGAACATGTTGTGCTCAGCATCAAACAATGCCTTCATAATTCGGGTGTAATTCCGGAAGCCATTCAGGCCATTGGCGTGGCTTATCAGATGCATGGTTTGGTGGCGGTAGACAAATTGGGTAAACCTGTTCGCTCTTCCATTATTTGGTGCGACAGCAGGGCGGTGGGTTTTGGCGACAAGGCATTTAAAGAACTAGGTGAAGAGTATTGCCTGAATCACTTTCTAAATTCACCTGGAAACTTTACGGCATCCAAACTTAACTGGGTAAAAGAAAATGAGCCTGAAGTATATGCACGCATTCATAAAATTATGTTGCCGGGCGATTACATCGCATACAAACTCACGGGTGAAATGGTAACAACAGATACCGGGCTGTCGGAAGGAATTTTTTGGGATTATGCTAATAGCGGAATCGCGGATTCTTTACTTAACTATTATGGCATTGATCAGTCTTTATTGGCTGATATAAAACCGGTCTTTTCTGCTCAGGGTACTGTAACTGCAGAAGCAGCAACAGAAACCGGACTTAAGAAAGGAACGGTAGTTTCGTATCGTGCCGGGGATCAACCGAACAATGCGTTTTCGCTGAATGTAATAAAGCCGGGCGAAACGGCAGCTACAGCGGGAACGTCCGGAGTAATTTACAGTGTGACTGATAAAAATGCGTTCGATGCTAAATCGAGAGTAAACACATTTATACACGTAAGTAATAAGCCGGATCAAAAACGCAACGGGGTTTTACTTTGCGTGAATGGCACGGGCATTTTGAATAGCTGGTTGCGAAAAAATTTTAAAAGTGGCGAGCCCTTAAGCTATGAAGAAATGAATCATCTGGCTGCCCGGTCTCCAATAGGTGCTGAAGGGTTAATGATGCTGCCTTTTGGGAATGGTGCAGAGCGGATTTTAGAAAACAAGAGTATAGAATCTTCGTGGCACGGATTGAATTTTAATCAGCATAATCAATCACATGTGTTCAGGGCCGCACAAGAAGGAATTGTATTTGCATTGAAATATGGTTTCGAGATCCTGCAGGCAATGGGTTTAAAATCAGAGGTAATTCGTGCCGGTCATGCCAATATGTTTTTAAGTCCGTTGTTTCGGCAGGCTTTCGTGAATACCATTGGGGCCCGGTTGCAATTGTATGACACCGATGGAGCCAAAGGGGCAGCGCTGGGGGCAGGTATAGGGGCTGGAATTTTCAAATCATTTGAAGAAGCGTTTCAAGGATTGAATCAAATCCTTGAAGAAGTTCCGGAGGCCTCATTATCTTCTCAGTATCAGGATACCTATCAAAATTGGAAAACAACATTGACCAAAGTTTTATGAAAAAGCCAAGGCAAATCTCCCGTACTGAATTTATCAGGCTTTCCGCCATGACATCATTGGCATTACCCATAGTGGGCTTTTCATGCAGCAACAAAACTGAAAAACAACCCGGGCAAGTAGTTGATGATACAACTGCAGCAGACATAATCTATTCGGATAGATTGGGTATGCAGGTATTTGGCGTGCGCGAGATGTTGGAGAAGGACCCTCGAGGTGTGTTTAAAGCTATTGCCGACATTGGAATTAAAAATATTGAATTGTTTGATCCGGCCACACTCAAAACGTATGTGCCAATCATAAAAGACCTGGGCATGACGCCTTTGTCTACACACTTTTTACCGGGCTATATCAGCGGTAAGTGGGATACCGTGAAGCAAATAGGGATGACACCCCCGGAGAATTATAACTTTCAAAATATAGTAGATGATTGCGTCACACATGGAGTAAAGAACCTCGGTATCGCTATCATGATGCCAGAAGAAAGGCAGTCGATGGATGATTTCAAGAAATTCGCTGAGATGGCGAATACCCATGGCGAGATCTGCAAACAGGCCGGGGTTCAGTTGTATTATCATAATCACTCATTTGAGTTCAAACCCACCGAGGGATTGATTCCATTTGATGAAATGTTGAAGATATTCGATCGCGATTTGGTTAAAATCGAGTTAGATGTTTTCTGGGTTACCATCGCCAACCACGATCCTATTACATGGATTAATAAGATTGGTAATCAATTGCTATTCATTCATATGAAGGATCTGAGGGCTAACACCCCAATAGATTATTCTGTCTTTGAAGTGGACCCGGCTGTGTTTCTCGAAATAGGAGATGGAATCATCAATTTCAAACAATCATTAGAAGCGGCTAAAGCTGCAGGTGTGCAATATGCATTCCTCGATCAGGATCATACTGCCATGGATAAGATTGAAAGTGTGAAGAAGAGTTATACC
Organism: Cyclobacteriaceae bacterium; assembly: GCA_022841475.1. Lineage (GTDB taxonomy): Bacteria > Bacteroidota > Bacteroidia > Cytophagales > Cyclobacteriaceae > ELB16-189. Next base: position 13,131 of record JALHRJ010000075.1, read on the forward strand.
TATTTGAAAGGGTTGGGGATTTGAACTAACGCGATGAATTTCTGCTAAACATTTATTGAATTTGAATAAGTAAGTGATTATAAAATTGCCACTAAACAAAAAATAGTAACACCATGAAAATCATCAAAGGAAATAAACAATACTTCAAGGGCATTCGTGCTATTAAGTACGAAGGAAAAGAATCGGACAATCCACTTGCCTTCAAATTTTATAATCCTAAAAAGAAGATTGGCAAAAAAACGATGGAAGAGCATTTGCGCTTTGCCATTGCCTACTGGCATACCTTCTGTGGCACCGGGGGCGATCCTTTCGGACCCGGAACAAAAAACTTCCCTTGGTCAACTGCTACCGATCCCGTGCAACGGGGTTTAGATAAAATGGATGCAGCCTTTGAGTTCATCACAAAAATCGGGGCGCCTTACTATTGTTTCCATGATTATGATTTAGTGGAAGAAGGGGCTACGTTGAAGGAGTCTGAAAAAAGATTGCGTAAAATCGTAGACTACGCAAAAGAAAAACAAAAAGCATCGGGTGTTAAGTTGTTGTGGGGCACGGCAAATTTGTTTTCCAATCCCCGGTACATGAATGGAGCTGCCACCAATCCTGATTTTAATGTTGTTTGTTATGCAGGCGCTCAGGTAAAGAACGCCATTGATGCCACTATCGAACTGGGTGGTGCTGGTTATACATTCTGGGGTGGGCGCGAAGGGTATATGTCATTGTTGAATACAAACATGAAACGCGAACAGGAACATCTGGCCAGATTTCTACAAGCTTCGCGTGATTATGCCAGACGAAATGGGTTCAAGGGATCATTTTATATCGAACCAAAACCGATGGAGCCCAGCAAGCATCAATATGATTTTGATGCAGCAACTTGTCTTTCTTTTTTAAGGCAGTTTGATTTGATGGATGATTTTAAATTGAATATAGAAGTCAATCATGCAACACTGGCCAGCCACACGTTCGACCATGAACTTCAGGTAGCAGTGGATGCGGGAGTGTTGGGAAGTATCGATGCCAATCGTGGCGACAACCAAAACGGTTGGGATACCGATCAGTTTCCTAATAATGTCTATGAACTTACCGAAGCGATGCTGGTAATTTTAAAGGCTGGTGGTTTTAAAACAGGAGGTGTAAACTTTGATGCAAAGACCCGTAGAAATTCAACTGACCTGGTGGATATTTTCCACGCTCATATTGGAGGCATGGATACATTCGCCCGGGCTCTTCTTGCTGCAAATGCCATTTTGGAAGATGGTGAGTTTCTTTCTTTGCGAAAGGGTCGCTATGCTTCTTTTGATTCAGGAAATGGCAGAAAGTTTTCAACCGGAAAGTTGGGATTAAGCAACTTAAGTGCATTGGCTCACCGAAAAGGTGAACCTGAACAAATCAGCGGCCGGCAGGAGTATTTTGAAAACTTGTTGAACAAGTTCATTTAAGACCGCTTATCGTGTTTGCTCTCGTTCAGGAGTATAAAATTGCTTATTTTACGCATCTTGATAATCTTTTAATTAATTCAATTGACACATGAATAGAAAATTACGAATGGGAATGGTAGGTGGGGGCAAAGATGCCTTCATCGGATCGATCCATCGCCTGGCTGCCAACATGGATGGCCTCATTGAAGTGGTAGCAGGTGCACTGAGTATTAACCCCGAAGTCGCTAAAGAAAGCGGTAAGATGCTTTTCCTTCAGGATGATCGCACGTACACTACGTTCGAAGAGATGATTGAAAAGGAAAGCAAGTTGCCAGCCGATAAGCGCATTGACTTTGTAACCATTGTAACCCCCAACTTCGCGCACTTTGCTCCGGCTATGCTTGCCCTGGAAAAAGGCTTTCACGTTGTGATTGAAAAACCAATTGCATTTACTCTGGATGAAGCGAAGCAGTTAAAGAAGAAAGTTGACGAGACCGGACTCATCCTGTTGCTTACACATACCTATTCCGGTTACCCAATGGTTCGGCAGGCCCGAGCCATGGTACGGGATGGTGCATTGGGAAAAATTCGCAAAGTGTATGTGGAGTATCCTCAAGGATGGTTAAGTAAAATGAGCGAACGTGAAGGCAATGCACAAGCTGCCTGGAGAACAGATCCTAAAAAGTCAGGTAAAGCCGGAGCAATGGGTGATATAGGAACGCATGCTGCCCATTTAGCCGAGTTTATTACAGGACAAAAAATTACCCATCTATGTGCTGATCTTAATATCATGGTTCCTGGTCGGGCGTTGGATGATGATGGTAACGTCTTGCTGAAATTTGAAAACGGTGCAGCCGGAGTTTTGATGGCTTCACAGGTCGCAGCCGGTGAAGAGAATGCGTTAAAAATTCGCGTCTATGGTGAAAAGGGTGGACTCGAATGGGCTCAACAAGAACCCAATACACTAATCGTGCGATGGCTGGATCAGCCCACGCAGATTTTGCGCGCAGGATCCAATGGCTTCTTGCATCAGGAAGCGAAATTCAATACACGCACTCCGGCCGGTCATCCTGAAGGATACCTGGAGGCATTTGCCAACTTATACAGAAATTTTGCACTGGCTTTATCCGCTCGCATCGATGGCACCAAAGCTCCGGTAGAAGTTGACTTCCCTTCGGTAGCCGATGGTATTCGGGGTATGGCGTTTATTGACAATGTTGTTAAGAGTGGTCAGAGTAAAGAGAAGTGGACACCCTTTGAAGTTTAAAAGTTATGCAGACACTGAAAGGACCCGGAATATTTTTGGCCCAGTTCATGGGCGATGAAGCTCCGTTCAACAATCTGAAATCTATTTGTAAATGGGCAGCTTCGCTTGGTTATGTTGGCGTGCAGATTCCAAGTTGGGATGCACGTTGCATTGATTTGCGAAAAGCAGCCGAGAGCAAGGACTATGCAGACGAAATTCGTGAAACGGTGGAGTCATGTGGTATGCAGATCACGGAACTCTCTACGCATTTGCAGGGGCAACTGGTAGCGGTACATCCTGCTTACGATGTTATGTTTGATGGCTTTGCGCCTAAGTCAGTGCATGGTAAACCTAAGGAACGTACCAAGTGGGCGGTAGATCAACTAAAGCTTGCAGCACGTGCGAGTAAAAATTTAGGATTAAATGCGCATGCAACTTTTTCGGGTGCCCTGATGTGGCACACGGTTTATCCCTGGCCACAAAGACCTGCGGGTTTGGTGGAAGATGGATTTAAAGAGTTGGCAAAACGCTGGCTTCCGATATTGAATGCCTTCGACAAAGTGGGCGTTGATGTATGTTATGAGATCCATCCTGGCGAAGACCTTCATGATGGTATTACCTTCGAACGCTTCTGGGAAGCTACTGGCAAACACAAGCGCGCCAATATTCTGTATGATCCCAGTCATTTTGTTTTGCAGCAATTAGACTATCTGCAATACATAGACTTCTATCATTCGTTCATCAAGATGTTTCATGTAAAGGATGCGGAATTTAATCCAACAGGAAAGAGTGGAGTATATGGTGGCTTTCAGGATTGGGTAAACCGGCCTGGACGTTTTCGTTCCTTAGGAGATGGTCAGGTTGATTTTGCTTCTATCTTCTCGAAGTTAGCACAGTACGATTATAAAGGCTGGGCTGTGCTGGAGTGGGAGTGTTGTATTAAACATCCCGAACAAGGAGCGGCAGAAGGCGCGCCTTTTATTAAAGACCATATTATCCGGGTTACTGAAAAAGCCTTTGATGATTTTGCATCAACCGGCAAGAATCCTTCATTGAATAAAAAAGTATTAGGTATAACCAAATAACAACCAAATGAAAAAAATCACACAAATCTCTTTGATTCTCCTCGCAGCAATCACACTCATGTATTGCGGATCAAAAACCGAAACAACGGCAAATACGGAAGACTATGGCACCCCTGATGAAAGCGGAGTTGCCGTAGAAGGTAACGTAATTGCACAAGGCGAATCACTTGTTAACGCAAGCGACTGTAAAACCTGTCATCATAAGGTAAATAAACTCATCGGGCCTTCTCATACCGATGTAGCTACCAAGTATGAGTTTACACAAGCTAACGTTACTATGCTTGCCAGTAAAATAATCAATGGTGGCACAGGCGTCTGGGGCGAAATTCCAATGACTCCACATGTGGATATTTCTCAAACGGATGCTGAGAAAATGGCGCGTTATGTATTGTCCCTGGATGGAGAAACAGAACATTGAAATAAAATAATTTAGTAATCAACTTCTTGCACACCTTACCCTTCACCAGGGCAGGTGATTTAATTCATAACCTACATGAAAAAACTATTTCCTGTCCTCGCTTTACTTGTTGTATTCGGTTCTTGTAAGCAAGAGGATCCAAGAGTGTTGGTCTTTTCTCAAACCAAAGGCTACCGGCACGAATCTATAAAAGCGGGTAAAGAGTCACTTTTAAAACTTGGTCTTGAGAAAGGCTTCGCGGTAGATACAACGGAATCGTCTGATGCTTTTACAGAAGAAAACCTTAAAAAATATCGGGCTGTTGTTTTTCTAAGCACAACGGGCGATGTGTTGAACCCGGCACAACAGAATGAATTCATGAGATTTATTCAGGCCGGTGGCGGGTATGTGGGTATTCATGCTGCTGCTGATACAGAATACGACTGGTGGTGGTATGGAAAATTAGTCGGTGCCTATTTTAAAAGTCACCCGGCTACGCAGGAAGCCAAGTTTAAAAAAGTAAAATCGTTTGGTAATGGTATAAATCTTCCCGATGAATGGATCCGTACCGATGAGTTGTATAACTACAAAAATATTTCGAGCGAGATCGATGTACTTTATACATTAGATGAAACTTCGTATGAAGGAGGCGAGAATGGCGATTACCATCCGATAGCATGGTATCATGATTTTGACGGGGGTCGTTCATTTTATACGGGTATGGGCCACACCAACGAATCGTTTGCTGATCCCCTGTTTGTCGATCATATGTACCAGGGAATTCTTTATGCGATTGGAGACGGGAAGCCCGATTTCTCAAAGGCGCGGGCTATTAAAACTCCGGAGGAAAATCGCTTCACGAAGGTAGTGCTGGGTTACAATTTTGATGAGCCTACCGAAATGGCCATCCTTCCCGATAGCCGCATCATTTTCATTGAGCGTAAAGGAAAAGTAAAACTATATGATCCGAATGCTGATTCTATCGCAGTGATCAACAACTTTAATGTATGGACAAAGTATGAAGACGGGATGCTGGGTATTACTACCGATCCTGATTTTGAAAAGAATAAGTGGGTTTACATTTATTATTCTCATCCTGATAAATCTGCAAATATTTTATCGCGTTTCGTTTTTGATGGCAAGAAAATAGATCAGGCATCTGAAATTCAGATGCTCGAAGTTGGTACACAACGCGAAACGTGTTGTCATACCGGAGGCTCATTGGCTTTTGGCCCCGGCAATAACTTATTCCTTTCAACTGGCGATAATACAAGCCCCTTCGAATCTGATGGATTTAGTCCGGCAGATGAACGCGCTGGTCGTTCACCATTTGACGGACAAAAGGGACCATCGAATACCAATGATCTTCGCGGAAAAATTCTTCGTATTCATCCTGAACCCGATGGCACGTATACAATTCCGGAAGGCAATCTATTCCCGAAAGGTGAAGATAAAACCCGACCTGAAATTTATGTAATGGGTAATCGCAATCCTTATCGGATTTCGATTGACAAAAAAACAGGCTTCCTCTATTGGGGTGAGGTGGGTCCGGATGCAGGTAACGATAGTCCCGAGCGTGGACCGCGTGGTTATGACGAAGTAAACCAGGCGCAGAAGGCAGGCTTCTTTGGATGGCCCTTATTTGTGGGTGGTAATTATCCGTATGCGAAATATGATTTTGCAACTAAGACAGCAGGAGCCAAACATGATCCGGCCAAACCATTAAATACGTCTCCCAACAATACAGGAAAAACTGAATTGCCCCCGGTGAGTCCACCGTTCATCTGGTATCCCTATGAAACTTCACCCGATTTTCCGTTAATGAAAACAGGTGGCCGTAATGCGATGGCCGGACCTGTTTATTACTCTGAAGATTTTAAAGGCAAGGATGGCGCTTATCCTGCTTACTTCGATGGTAAGTTGATTATCTATGATTGGATGCGTAACTGGATTCATCTTGTTACGATGAATGACAAAGGAGCCATCATGGATATTGAGCCGTTCCTGCCCAACATGCAATTCAACAATACCATTGATATGGCCTTTGGTCCGGATGGAAAACTTTACACACTTGAGTATGGTACACAATGGTTTAAACAAAACATGGATGCCCGCTTGTCGCGGATTGATTTTAATGGCGGCAACCGCGTTCCGCAAGCCTTATTAAAATCCAACAAAATTTCGGGAGCACTTCCGTTGCAAGTAACTTTATCAGCAGGCGAAAGTTTCGATCCGGATGGTGATGCTGTTACGTACGAGCTGGATATAAAAGGAGAAAAACTTACCTCGGGGTCCTCAGACTTTGCTCATACATTCGACAAGCCCGGCATCTACCGACCCACATTAACCGTTACGGATTCGAAGGGGTTGAAGTCAACTTCCGAGGTTACCATAATAGCTGGCAATGAACCTCCGGTGATTGATGTAACCGTAGACGGGAACGCAGACTATTATCTTCCTGGCGGATCGGCCAATTATAAAATCGTAGTTACCGATAAAGAAGATGGGTCCACTGCAGATGGAAAGATTACAGCAGACAGGGTGCTTACTACATTGGATTTCCATCCGCAAGGATATGACATGACCAAGATTGCACAAGGGCATCAACGTGCCGAACTTCCGGGTAAGTTATTGATTGCAGAGAGCGATTGTAAGTCCTGTCACATGATAGATCAGAAATCGGCCGGTCCAAGTTACCGGGATGTTGCCAAACGTTATGCAAAAGATGTGCGCGCGGTGGAAGTGCTGAGTGATAAAATTCTGAATGGTGGATCGGGCAATTGGGGTGAAATAGCGATGGCTGCGCATCCTCAACTTAAGAAAGACCAAACCGTGCAGATGGTAGAATATATACTTTCATTGGCCAATGAAGAAAAAGTGAAAAGCCTTCCACTTACAGGTAAGGCAAATTTTGCTGCGGTGCCACCACCCGGACCAGCACCAACTTCTGCCTATGTGTTAACGGTTACCTACGAAGACAATGGTGCGAATGGCATGCCTTCGCTTTCAACCACCAAACAATTTGTATTTAAATCACCTGTACTTACTGCAGTCGATGCGTCTGATCTGAAAGGTGGTGCAAGAAAACTAAATACGGGTGGCTATAGTATGCTAGAAAACATAAAGCATAATGCTTCAGCTACCTTCAAGGGAGTTGATTTAACCGGTGTGGCAAATATCAATTTTGTGGTAGTAGAAATGGACCCCATGAAAAGTGGTGAGATTGAAGTTTGGCTGGATACAGCGGAAGGAACAAAGTTAGGTACGGTAAGCTTTGCAAAGGCACCTAAAATGGAAGTGCAGAGTGGTATTTTCATGCGCCCTTCCGGTATTAGCGTAAAATCATTAAGTGGCAAACACGATCTGATTTTGGTTTTCAAAAACGATAAAGCAGGTGATGAAAACTTATTTATGTTAGGGCAGGTGATATTGAGTAAATAATGATTGGGAGGGGTTGACCAAAATGTCAATCTGTCATCGCGGCCTTTGAGCCGCGATCCCGTGGAGTGTTCACTTTTTCGGGATTCCGGGTCAGGCTCGGAATGACACTTCGTTTATATTTTGACTTTTTGGTCAGACCCGCTTGACATTACAGAGTAGTATAATTTAAATTTTAAAACTATGGATCGCAGAAAATTTATTCAAGCCTCGGCCGTTGCAACGGCTGGTTTGTTAACGGTGCCGTCTTTTTTTGCAGAAGCAAAAGGAAAGAAAGCAATTGGCCTTCAGTTATACACGCTTCGCGATGTAATTATGAAGGATGTAAAAGGTACCCTGAATGCGGTGGCATCTTGGGGCTATAAGGAAGTAGAAACCTATGGTTATCAGAACGGGCAAATTTTCGGTATGTCTGTGGCAGACTTTAGCACACACATGAAAGGCCTTGGGGTGAGGATTGTCAGCGGTCATTATGGAATTGATCTTGCAGCCGGTAACTCCTGGGAGCAAGCTTGTGCCGATGCAAAATTGATGGGGCAAAAGTATGTAGTTGTGCCTTGGATGGATAAAAAGTATTACAGCTCATTGGATGAATTAAAGAAAACCTGTGACGTAATTAACAAAGCCGGTGCAGTAGCTAAAAAGTATAACCTTCGCATAGGCTACCACAATCATGCTTTTGAGTTTGACAAGGTAGAGGGCAAGGTGATCTATGATGTGATGTTGGAACAATTGGATCCCAAGTTGGTGGCTATGGAACTCGATCTCTATTGGGTAGTGCGGGCCAACCAGAATCCATTTGCGTATTTTGAAAAATATCCCAAACGGTTTGAGTTATGGCATGTGAAAGACATGGAAAAAAATAATCCTGATAACAATGCCGATATCGGCACAGGTTCAATCGATTTTATAAAGCTCTTTGCGGAAGCAAAAAAATCAGGCATGAAGAATTTCTTTGTAGAACAGGAAACCTATCCTACTGATCCGATGCAAAGCACGGAGAATAGTATTAAGTACCTGAAGACAATTCTTTAATTATCCCATGTATTTAAGCGTCTGACTCCGGAAGAATAAGTCAGACGCTTTTTTATGTAATAAATGGCAGAAGTTCACTTACTTTCGAGAACTCATCACATGAACCGATTTCTTTTTTTAATCATAGTCATCCTTTCGTTACAATCCCACGCACAGGAACTTAATCAAACTGTAACCGGGCGGGTAAAAGACAACATGACGAGAGTTTCTCTGATCGGAGCCAGTGTATCTGTATTTGAAAAGGAAACCTTGGTTACAGGCGGATCAGCGGATGAACAGGGTCAGTTTAAGTTTACGATTTCACCGGGCCGCTATCGGTTAGTCACTTCGTTTACCGGCTATTTATCAGATGAGCGTGAGTTGCTGGTTATTGCCGGCAAGATTACCGTGCTTGAAATTTCTTTACAGGAATCACCGACCGTGCTCGAAGCGGTAACCGTTAGTCCGGAGGCAGTTTCAGAGCCCGGACTTACCTCACTATCTATAGAACAAACTCTGCGTGTGCCCGCCAACTTTTTTGATCCGGTTCGTATGCTTGCTTCCTATCCGGGTGTGGTTACAGCCAATGATCAGGCTAATTCTATTGTGGTAAAAGGATATTCACCCAATGGATTGTTGTGGCGATTGCAAGGATTAGATATTGTCAATCCCAATCACCTTGCCAATGCCGGAACTCTCAGCGACAGGCCGGTGGCGAATGGGGGTGGAGTAAATATTTTGAGTGCCCAGCTTCTTAATAAAACTGATTTCTATTCGGGCAATTTACCAACACGATATGGTAATGCGCTGGCCGGAGTTATGGATATGTCATTGCGGCCGGGCGTTGCTGATAAAATGCAGTATACAGCGCAAGCGAGTCTTATTGGTGTTGATCTTTCTGCCGAAGGTCCTCTCAGCAAAGCAAAGCAAAGTTCTTTTCTTGTTAACTACCGGTACTCTACCATTGGGTTGCTTTCGAAATTGGGCGTTGATTTTGGAGATGAGGCCATCAACTTTCAAGACGTGTCATTTAATGTAAATTTTCCGGGTAAAAAATCAGGTAACCTTTCCGTTTTTGGCTTTGCAGGATGGAGTGATAATGTTTTCAACGCAAAACCAGAGAGTGAATGGGAAGAAGAAAAAGATCGATACACCATTGATTATGCAGGTCAGGTTTACGGAGTAGGGGTAGTGAATCAATTTAAACCAGGCTGGGCCTCTGTTAGTCTCGGAGCCTCGGTGTCCGGACAACAACAAGACCGGACTTCGCAGAGTGTACCACTTCCAGATCCGGTTTATATTTTTTCTGACCGCTATGCTTCAGACCGGTTGCTGGTGTCCGGGTTTCTGAAAGCCATTCATAAAACCAATCATGGTTTGATTGAAGCGGGTATTACAACAAACTATCTGGATAACACCATGGATGTAGTCACGGTTACACCTTTATACATCGATGCTTTTTATCCAAATCTAGCCGGCACGGTGAGTGGTCTGCTCTTTCAGCCTTACATCAACGGGCAACAGCAAATCGGAAAGTTTACTATGCATGCAGGTTTGCGGTATGTTAACTTCACTTATAACAATTCTGATTCGTGGGAACCCCGACTCAGTGTTTCCAGAAATGTTGACAATAATGTCTTTACACTTTCCTATGGAATCACCAGTCAGTGGAAGCAGACACAAACCTACCTGACCCTCGGCAATAGTCAATTACCCTTTACCAAAAGCAACCAGTTAACCTTTGAATGGAAAAAGAAAGTCCGTACTGATCTGAATTTAGTTTCTTCTATTTACTACCATCAGTTATCCGATGTTCCGGTTGTGCCGGGCAATCCACATTATTCCCTCATCAACCAGTGGGAAGATTTTCCGGAATCAAATCTGCAAGCCATTGGCGAGGGGCGCAATTATGGAGTTGAAGCATTTGTCGAGAAGAAATTTTATGGTGAGCTCTATTTTATTGCTGCTGGCTCGTATTATCAATCGCAATACCGAAGCGAAAGCTTATCGTACACGGATTCCAGATTTAATGGAAATTTTACCAGCAGCTTATCTACCGGCAAAGAGTGGAAAAAAACTAACAAAGCTTTTGGTGTTCATGCCCGTGTTCTTTACACCGGTGGACTGCGACAGGCACCGATTGATGAATTTGCCTCTTCACTAACGGGAACTACGCTTTATAATCTTTCACAAGGTTTTAGAATTAAGTTACCTGATTATTTCCGCACTGACTTGCGGGTAAGCTGGCGTAAGAACAAGCCTGGCTATACGCGCACTATTTCAATTGACATTCAAAACCTCACCAACTATCAGAATGTGGCCTTTTTGTATTACGATACCTTCCTGCAGCGTGTAAACACCAAATACCAATTGGGTATTATTCCGGTATTGGCCTATCGGGTAGATTTTTAGGGAAAGACATATTTCAATCGTTTGCAATGCTTTATTTTGCCATTCCAACTGCTTACTTTTGGAGTCAAATCAACCTTGTTTTATGATAGCTACGATTACTGATGAAAAGACTTATCCGGTTACACATGCCGAGTTGCTTGCCTGGGTAAATGAAGTTAC
>JALHRJ010000076.1 GCA_022841475.1 Cyclobacteriaceae bacterium
AAGGCAATCAGATCGTGCTTACTCACACCGATGTATTCATACGCTTTTAACTGATCGGGTTCTATTTTGCCAAACGGATAAACAATAAAAGTTTGATCTAATTCCGGTGCCCGTACTGGGAATTTTTTTTCTTTCCGATTATGGTACGATAAAAACCGGTTGATGGCTTCAAACCCGCGATTGTTTCGCGCGAGTGCGATAAATACAAAGTCATGTTCATTTCTGAATTCCACGCCTACGGCAATATCAAGATCGTGCGATTGTTTTCCGTATTTAGTAAGTCCGTCTGCGCGGGTTTTATTTTCGTCACAAATTCGCAGCATATCCAGGTAGGAGGCTACGTTGTTGATTTCAGTTAATGCCAGTTTGTGAATGCCACAATGTCTCGCTTCTTCAAAAAGAGTCTTTACCGGCAGAGTGCCGTATTTGAAGCTGAGACCCGTGTGGCAGTTGAGGTACATGAAATCATTACGTGAGGTCTGTGAGGACACAGACCTCGGTTGAGATAATCCACCTTTCCTTGATCACCTTTCCCTGGTCTGTGTCCTCACAGACCAGTCTTTTTAAGTCACATAACCAAAATCCTAAAATCGCTCTCTGTAATCTGTAAGTATTTTAAAATCATCAACTCCCGTTTCGTAAAATTTTGCCGAAGACCATACATAGTCTTCGGGCTTATTTACTAAACCCCAATGTTCTTGGAGTGGGTTGAAATGAATGTAGTCTAGTTTTTGACTTACTACATTTCTTGAGTTCATTTCCATTGCCAGAGGATCACGTTGCCAAAACCGATGTTTCCTTTCAGGATCATATTCTTTAAACCCTACAAGATCTTGATTATGTTTTGTCCGAAGATTTTTTAAAAATTGATGACTGGTAAATTTATTAAAGCTGGCATAAGGCATTTCTTTTCCGTTTTTCTCTAGCATCTCCCAGATTGCATGCAGATGATTAGGCATTATTACAAATCCATAGATTCGGATTTTATAGCGACTGACGAGATTGCGCCAACAATCGATGATTATATTTTTATATACATCTTTTTCTAAAAGCCTATCCCAGCTTTTGATAGTGTCAGTCCAAAAGTAAACTTCGTTTATTAATAGTGTTGACTTGCGAATGCCATATTTCATTTCGTTTTGAGTCATCATTGTGTGTTATCATTTCGGTCTGTGGGGACACAGACCGAGGTGTTAGGAACTAAATAATACTTTCTATGGACATACAGGGTGAAGAATCAAAGGACTGATTTCCGGTAGCAGGTAAAGCAAGATGTTGATTCCAGCGATGAGGTTCTTTTTTTAAAACGGTGATAGTATTGCAATGGAAATAATTATTGTATGAAATACTTTGTAATTTTTCCCACGCTTTTGCAAAATCATCAGAGTCAAGATTTCGGGCGATGATGATGTGAGGGATAATGGGTTCTTCATTCAACAGGGTAGTCAGAGGAACAGGGCTGTTGTATTCTATCTGTAGATGGATTGTTCTATTAACCCCATGTTTAAATATCCCCAATCCTTTTACACGGATATCAAACGGCAGCAGGGCCGCGGCAAGCCAATCCGGATCATATAAAGAATAATCTGTTTTATTGGAGTATTTAAAGAGTGCGATATGGACAGGAGAAAATTCGTCTTGAAACCCATGACCCAGAGTTGAGTGCACACATTTTTTTAAATCAGAAACGAAATCCTGAACCGGTTGGGGAGGAATTATGGTAAAGAAGAAACGGTTAATACCAAATTTATTCATCATATCGATATTTATAATTAGTTAATTAAATGATTTATAATTTTTATTTAACCCTGGTCTGTGTCCTCACAGACCAGATTAGACTTCATTCACTATGGGCGTTATTTTTAATATTTAGTTTCGGTCTGTGAGGACACAGACCGAGGTTAATAATTAGTTAATTAAATTCTTGGTGACTTTTCCCTTAAACATATTCATCTCCATGCGCACGCGTTTATTTACATCCAACGTGGTGGCACGGATCAATTTTTCTACTCCATGTTTGTGTTTAATAAAATCCATCGCTTCATACAGGTTGATATCTTCTTCGGTGTCGTCAAACAAACTGATCTGTTGATTACCATGCACCAGGTTGCTTAACCGCACACCTACCAAACGAATTAACATTCTGCGGTTGTAGAGTTTGTCGAATAATTCTTGCACCACACGAAGAATAACATGATCGGAAGAGGTGTAAGGAATATGAATTTGTTTGGTTTCCGTATCAAAATTGGAGTAGCGGATTTTTACCGTGAGGCAAGAGGTCAGCTTTTTTTGATCACGCAATTGAAACGCTACTTTTTCTACCATGGCAATTAAAATCGATTTCAATTTTTTTACATCAATAGTATCGGTTTCAAAAGTTGATTCGGTAGAGATGGATTTCTGTTCACTGTAACTTACTATGGGCGAATCATCAATGCCTTGCGCTTTGTTCCAGAGACTAATTCCGTTTTTGCCGAAGGCACTGATCAAAAATTGTTGCGGCATATCCCGCAAGGTGGCCACGGTGCGCACCCCCATGTCGTATAAAAACGAAGCAGTCTGTTTGCCTACCATCGGAAGTTTTTCGATGGCAAGCGGCCCCAGAAAATCTTTTTCAGTGCCGGCCGGAATTTGTTTTTGGGCGCTGGGTTTAAATTCTGCTGTGGCCACTTTCGATACCAACTTGTTTACCGACAACGCCATGGAGATGGGCAGTCCGCTTTCTTTCATAATTTTTTTCTGCAACTCCACGGCCCAGGTAAAGGTGCCGAAGAAGCGATCCAAACCGGTAGCATCGATATAGAATTCATCGATAGATGATTTTTCAAAAGCAGGAGCTTTGTCGGCAATGATTTCCGTAACCAGATGCGAGTTCTGGCTGTAGGCCTCCATATCGCCCGAGATTACCCTGGCATCGGGGCAGAGTTGCATAGCCAGATACATGGGCATGGCCGAATGCACCCCGAACTTTCGGGCTTCGTAACTACAGGCTGCCACCACACCCCTGCGACTGCTCCCTCCCACAATAAGTGGTAATCCATTCAGTTTAGGCTCTTTTTTGCGCTCAACCGCCACAAAAAAAGCGTCCAAATCCATGTGTATAATGCTCCTGTCCATCACAGGGGTAATTATACTAAAAAAATTAGTATTAATATTACTAATTAAATTAGTTAATGTAAGCATTTGATAGAGAGACACTCTCTCAATAAATTTTACTAAAAGATTTTTATTTCATCTATTAGTTTAACTATTTGATTATATTTGTAATCTATTAGTTAAAATGGAACAAAGAGAAATATTTCCTTTACTGAAATCTCACTTGTCACAAAAACAAGTTACAGTTATTACAGGTATGCGAAGGGTGGGGAAAAGTACAGCTCTTCGTTATCTAATGAGTCAGGTGCCCCATACCAATAAACGTTACCTGGATTGTGAAAGAATTGAAATCCGCATGCTGCTTAACCGACCCGATTATGAAAGTATAGCTGATGAACTTCAAGTAGGAGGTTTGGATTTTTCGAGCCCGTGTGTGGTTGCGTTAGACGAAATTCAGTTGGTTGAAAATTTACCCAGTGTAGTTAAGTACTTGTACGATACGTATGGGATCAAATTTATTGTGACGGGTTCAAGTTCCTATTATATAAAGAATCGTTTTTCTGAGAGTCTGTCAGGACGTAAGAGAATTTTTGAAATGTTTCCCCTCAGTTTTGTGGAGTTTCTTAGATTCAAAAAATCAGCAGTAAATCAGCCGGAAAAGTATACATGGAAGCCATTCCAGTTAGCCTGGTATAACAGATGCAAAAATTGGTATACTGAGTATTTACGTTTTGGAGGTTTCCCTGAAGTTGTTCTTGCCAATAACGCATCCGACAAGGAAGAGCTCTTAAAGGACATTATCAACTCGTACATTGAACTTGATATAAAATTACTTGCAGACTATTCAGCAAGTGAAGAGTTGTATAAACTTGTAAAGCTTTTAGCTGCGCGTGCTGGCAATAAAGTTGACTATACAAAACTGGCCAGCGTGGCGGGAATGAACCGACAGAAAATAGCAAGTTATGTTCAATTGCTTGAGCATACTTATTTAATTTATCTGATCCGGCCTTTTACAACAAATATTGATAAAGAGATTTCACAACAACCAAAAATCTATTTTTCAGATACCGGACTACTTCAGACAATGGCGGGTAGCCAAATTTCTAGTGGACAGCTTTTTGAGAATGCTATCGCGGCACAACTTAAACCACTTGGCCCATTGTCCTATTATCAGAAAAAAACAGGTCAGGAGATTGACTTTATATTCAATTTGGATACGGCTATAGAAGTAAAAGAGACCCCGACAAATCATGATCTCACTGTTCTGGAGCAACGGGCTTCAGCAATCGACTTTAAAAAAGTATTTTTAGTTGGGCATCATCATACCAGCGATGGATTTGAAGCCTTTGTTTGGGGCGGGTCTGTCTTCTAACAACGCTCAATCTTATTTCAAATCCAGCCTCGCCACATTCTCCACATGGATAGTCTGTGGAAACATATCCACCGGCTGCACAGCGGTGATCTCATATTTCTCCGAAAGTATTTTTAGGTCTCGCGCCTGTGTGGCAGCATTGCAACTTACATACACAATTCTTTTTGGGGCCGCCTTTAACAGCATGTTGGTCACATCTTCGTGCATGCCTCCGCGGGGCGGATCTGTTATTATAGTATCGGGCTTACCATGTTGTGAGAGAAAACTATCGTTGAGCAGGTCTTTCATATCGCCTGCGTAAAAATCAGTGTTGGAGATGTTGTTGATTTTTGAATTCACTTTGGCATCGTCAATTGCTGCGGCTACGTATTCAAGGCCTACTACTTTTTTTGCCTGCCCGGCTACAAAGTTGGCAATGGTGCCCGTGCCGGTGTAGAGATCATACACTAACTCATCACCTTTCAGATCGGCCATCTGCCACGCTACTTTATAAAGTTCGTAAGCCTGGTGGGAATTGGTTTGATAAAATGATTTTGGTCCTACACGAAACTGCAACGCCCCACTGCCATCCGGCTTTTGCATAGTTTCGGTAATGTATGGATTTCCTTTCCAGCAGATTACGTCTAAGTCAGCAAACGTGTCGTTGCGTTTGTTGTTGATGATGTAGTTAGCCGAAGTGATTTGTGGAAAAGCATCGGTGAGTGTTCTTAGAATGAGTTCAGTCCATGTTGGCTCATCCTGAGTTACTTGTAAAATAATCATTACCTCGCCAGTAATAGCTGTTCGGATGGTGAGTGTTCGCAAAAACCCAGTTTGCTTTCGCAGATCGAAAAAGGGAATCTCATTCTCTATAGCTACTTTTCTTGCCAATAATCGAATGACATTGGATGGGTCGGGCTGCAGGTAACAATTCTTCACATCAAACACACGATCATACATCTTGGGAATGTGATAACCGAGAGCCACCTCGCCCTCATCCGGCCTGCGGCCACCTTCTCCCGCAGGAGAAGGGAATTGATTTTTTTTTATGTTTAGCTCTTCTTTTGTGAGCCAGCGGTTGGCGGTAAACGTGTAATCCAGTTTGTTGCGATAGTAATTTATATTTTTTGATCCAAGAATGGGTGAGAGGGCGGGTAATGTGAGGCCGCCAATACGTTCAAGATTATCAACTACCTGTTGTTGTTTATACTTCAGTTGTGTTTCATAATTAATATGTTGCCACGAACAGCCCCCACAGGTGCCGAAGTGTTCACAAAAAGGCTCTGCCCGAAGGGTAGATAATTTTCGGATAGCCGTGACTCTTCCTTCCAGAAAAGAACTTTTGATTTTAGTGAGTTCCACCTCCACCACATCACCCGGGGCTCCACCTTGAATAAAAATAACCAGCCCATCTACTTTGGCGATGCACTTGCCTTCGGCAGCCATGGTTTCTATTTCAATATTATCTAGCCGTTCGCCTTTTTTCATGCATTCTGTTTCTCGAGGGCTCGAAATTACTGAAATATGGGTGGTTTTTAGCAATGATATGAATTAGCTATCTTTCGTAATTGGTGAGATGTGATGAAACGAATTTTTCTAACACTACTGCTGCTTATTTCCTTTCCGCTTATTGCCTCACACATTGTAGGCGGTGAGTTTGAGTTAATTCACCTTTCCGGAAGCACTTACCGACTGAATCTTATAATTTATTTTGATCAGATCAATGGAGCTATTGGTGCTAAAGATCCTAATGCTTCAGTTACTATATATCGAAAAAGGGATAAGGTTAGAATGGGGTCGGTTGTTCTTCCTCTCAACAACGAATCCAATGTTCCCTACACGCAACCGGAGTGTTCCAGTGGTGAAATTGTAACTTCAAAGTTGTTGTATACCTCCACCATTACACTCGCACCAGAAACGTATAATGATCCCGAGGGGTATTATGTGGTGTGGGAGCGCTGTTGTCGTAACTATACCATTACCAATATTTATAGTCAGATACCTGCAGGTGCCAACATAGCTGCGGGTCAAACCTTTTATCTTGAGTTTCCACCGGTTGTGAAAGACGGCCAGCCTTTCATTAATTCATCGCCACGGCTCTTTCCGCCACTCAATGATTTTGCTTGCCCGTTTCGCCCTTATTATGTTGATTTTGCCGGGGTTGATGACGATGAAGATTCTTTGGTCTATACGTTAGTTACTCCTTTAAATACTACTTCCGCTACAGCGTTACCCGCTCCATCGCCAGGCCCTTATCCTGAAGTAATCTGGAAACCCGGCTACAGTCTTTCTAACATTATTAATGGGCAACCTGATTTAAGAATAAGCAAAGAGGGATTATTAACAGCCACTCCACGAACGCAGGGACTTTTTGTTTTCGCTGTAAAGATTGATGAATACCGTAAAGGAGAAAAAATTGGGGAGAGCAGGCGCGACTTTCAAATGCTGGTGGTGGATGCATGCCCGCAGGCCGAGCCACCTCAGATTCTTGGAAAGAAATTAACTGAGTCAGAGTTCACCTTCGATGAAACCATGAGCGTCAGTTTTTCTAATTCGGTTGTGGATGATGACCGATGCATTCAGGTTCGTATTTCCGATCCGGATGCCAGTAAACTTTCAGATAACTTTAGTGAAAAAATTTCAATCCGTGCGGTGTCACTAAATTTTAAGCAGAACGTCAACGAAATATTGCCGGAGATCAAGTCAGCTACTTTATTAAATGGTAGCGTCAAGGACTTTACCATTTGTTTTCCACAATGCCCGTTTATTGAGGGCGGCCCGTATCAGATAGGAATCATTGCGTTTGACGATGCGTGTAGTTTACCACTGACTGACACATTAAAGATTACCGTTAACATACAACCGCCCACAAATACAAATCCTTATTTTGTCGATCCAATCCAATCACTTTCACTTGTTCAGCTAGACGAAGGCGGATTCTTCGAGAAGAATTTTGAAATCCGTGATGATGATGGTGACGAGTTGATCGTTGCCATTACAACCG
The DNA here is from genome assembly GCA_022841475.1 of Cyclobacteriaceae bacterium. Lineage (GTDB taxonomy): Bacteria > Bacteroidota > Bacteroidia > Cytophagales > Cyclobacteriaceae > ELB16-189. Next base: position 7,452 of record JALHRJ010000076.1, read on the forward strand.
ATGGGTTTTTGTTAGCCGATGCGGGCATAAAAGTGGAATTTGAAGAACCTCGTCAAAACGGAATAGTGAAAGGAAAAATCCGGTGGGATGCCTTTTGCAATATTTATGACTTTACGAAGCGAACTAATTTTGATGTAAAAATTATCGCGAATGATAATGACCTGTGCGATTTTGGTGACCCGGTTAGCACCACTTTTAGATTTTCGGTAAGGCTACCCGGAAATACAGATCCCTATATCGATACCGATCTTACACCCGATCCGCAAGAGCGAAGTGTGCTTAACCTGCAACGCAGAATTAATGAATCACTTTCTTTTAAAGTGACAGGCAAAGATTTGGTAGATAACGACCTTTTGGTGTTAGATATTAAACAAAGAGATTCACTCGATCTTTTTGGAATTTCATTTCCTATCGCTACGGCAAATGGAATTGTTTCCTCCCAATTTCAATGGGATTTGAAGTGTAGTAAAATTGATTTAACCAAGAAGAGTAGTTTCACATTTCAGTTTATTGTTGTCGACAACTCCAATAAGTGTCGCTTTTATAAGGCGGATACAGTAGATGTACGGGTAAAGATTCTTCCACCACTCAATGCTTCACCACAACTTACTATACAACAAGGAACCGAATTAGTGAATGACCAGACCGTTAACTTTACACTGGGCCAACCTATTTTATTTTCTCTAACCGGTATTGATGCAGATATTTTGCCGGAGCCTGATTTGATTTCACTCAGCTTGCTGGAAGCCAAGGGGGATGTAAAACCTGAAGGCTACACTTTTACACCCGTGGAAGGAAAGAGTAAAGTAGAAACCGTTTTTTCCTGGTCTCCCGATTGTGCTATTTTTCAAAACGAGGTTTATGAAAATAATTATTCATTCAAATTTCTGTTAAAAGATAATCGATGCTTTGCAGCCAAGGCTGACACGGTAACGGTAAACGTAATCATTAAAGACATTGATAATTCCGAGCAGGAATTTCTTCCACCCAATGTGTTTACACCCAATGGAGATGGTTGCAATGACTACTTTGCTTTGGAAGGCGTAGGTCCCTGTTCACTCAATCCTGATCTTGCCCAAAACCCTGATCAACAGGTTTCCCTTCCACCTGATAATTGTGTGACTCGATTTGAGTCGGTGCATGTTTACAACCGTTGGGGTAGCGAGGTTTACACAAGTAAAGAGCGCAAGTTCAGATGGTATGCTACGGATCAGGCAGCTGGAGTTTATTACTATGTTATCAAATACTCAAGCAAAGAGTATAAAGGATCATTGTCCATTCGCTTCTAAAGTTGAACTTTCATCACCTGGTTCTCCTTGATATAAGCATCTTTATCCAGCCACTCTACTTTTAACCAAACATCCTTTTTATCCTTGATTTTGATTTTATGACCTTCACCAACCAGGGCAATCACATTGGCTCCCGCGGAAGGTCCACTCATCAGGTAAGTGTTAGATTCGGCAATGATGCCGGAGGTCGGTTCAAAAGAGAAATTAACGTGCAAGGCCAGAATTACAAGCATGATGGTGGTGAGTATTCCAGCAGATATCGGCCGTGTTTCTTTTTTTCTTTGCCGGTAAATGATCGCTAATAAAAATAGCACCATGGCTGCGAGCAGCCCCGAAATGTACAGGCTGTATTTTTTTAACGTGAACATGACTTGATTCATTTCCGAATGTTCATATCCTTCTAACTTATTTTTGGATGCCAGTTCCTGCAGCTTGTTTAATACCTGAGAATCACCACTGGCCAAATAATATAAATTGAGATAATAGAGGGAAAGACTAATCTGGCCCAGCCCTTCCTGAATGAACGCCATTTTGAGAAGCATTGCTGGTGAATAACGACCATCCTTATAAAGGCTTTGGTAAAGTTCAAACGACTGCGTGTATTGTTTTTTGGTGTACAGAGAATCGGCATGCTTTAATAGATAATTTACATCGTTGGCATTAACTAACGAGCTACATAGTATTGTGCACGTAAGTGCAAGAATTTTTAAAATGCCAGTTTGTATATTTTTCATATCCTGTTACCTTTGTGCCCTCAATTACGGAAAAGCTGTTTAAAGCGGCAAATTCGCTAGTCGGGAGGAAGGTTTCGTAGCTCAGTTGGTAGAGCAATACACTTTTAATGTATGGGTCCTGGGTTCGAGTCCCAGCGGAGCCACTCAGTAGTTCAAAAAGGTCTTAAAGGGCCTTTTTTTATGCCTTTTTCTTTCGGTTATACTTGCCCTTTGATATTTTTTTTGTTCATCCTATTCTTTTATGTAAAGAATGTAATTATATGGCTTTACTATGTAAAAGAATATGCGGATAGAGTTGTGATATTTGTTTACGGATTAAGAGAATAGAAGTCAAAACCAGTAAAGACATTCAGGTTGTTATAGAAATACTGTATACAGCTTGTGTTTAAAAAGCACCTAAGGCATCACCCTTATGGTGCTTTTTCATTATGCTGAATTTATTTATTAATAGGTTTCAGGTTCTTAATGCCTTGTGCCATTTTTACAGCCTCATAGGCATTAACCAACCCACCCGAAGCGCTAAGTTGATTAAAATTTGCACGGCCACCACCTGGCTTTTGAACCGTAAGGTTGTCAAATTTTCGTGAAGACTTCATTAATATATCTTTTACTTGTTCTGCACTAAGTTCAGGAAAGTAGGACATTAATAATGCAGCAACTCCGGCCGTGGAGGGGCTTGCCATACTCGTGCCGCTTTGGTTTTTGTATTTACTTTCTGGTACGGTTGAATAAATGTCTACCCCGGGAGCAAATAGGGATACGCCTTTTTTTCCATAGTTGGAAAAACTTCCCACAAAATCCTCATCACTACCCCAAGCCGAAGCACCTACTTCTATCCAATTTTTTGCTTCTTTTCCATCTGCATAGGTGCGAGAGGGGTAATTTTTTTCCACATCAATATCTTCACCATCATTACCGGCTGCGTGGATCAGGAGTACTCCTTTTTGTTCGGCATAACGCACTGCTTTGTCAACAACTTCCTTTTGCGGAGAAAAGGATTTTCCAAAACTCATATTGATTATTTGGGCGCCATTGTCGACCGCATAAAAAATTGCATTGGCTACATCTTTATCGCGCTCATCACCATTGGGCACGGCACGAACCACCATGATTTTTACATTGTCGGCAATCCCTTTAATTCCCAGATCGTTTTTGCGATCGGCTGCAATGATACCCGCTACATGCGTGCCATGTTCGGGATCCGGACCTTTGACATCATTATTTCCGTAACCTTTTTCATTCAGATTATTAACATCATCACCTACAATCTGGCGCGAATCAAACGACTCATTGTATCCATATTTTACAATTACCTCATAATAATCAACCCCTTCCTTTAATTCAGCTACGTATTCTTCAAGGTTTCCATCCTCGCCAATGTTTTTGAACATATTTAAGAGAAATCCTTTGGCAAACAGGAGACTCGGATCATTTGTCTCAAAAATTTTCAAATCTTCGGCCTTGATGGTGTCGACCTGAAGCAGTGATTTCAGGGTGTCGATACTCTGCGAAATGTTGTTGTAAATATTTGAATACAACTTGTACTGCTGCTCATTCTTAGCTTTTAATTTTTCGTATTTGTCTTTTATTTTTTGATAGTTTTCATATTCAGCTTTTTGCTTTTTACCCACTTTATTACCTTCCACATTTTCATATTTCTTTTTAAGTCGAATATATTCCCGGGTAAGTTCGTACGTATCCGCATCCACGTTGCCATTTTTACCTCCAATAAAATTCCATCCAAATACATCATCGATGTATCCATTTTTATCATCGTCAATACCATTGTCAGGAATCTCATCTTCGTTCTTCCAGATTACGCTTTTCAAATCTTCATGATCGATGTCCACACCTGAATCGATTACGGCAACAATCACTGTGCGCGAGGGCTGGTCTTTCAAAAGGGTTTGGTAAGCCCGTTCAGCACTTACGCCCTGCAGACTGTCTTGTTCCGGATCGCGCAAAAACCAGTCATTGGGTATGGACCGGTTAATGGAAGTTTGAGAAAAGGCCGAAACGGCCGTAACGACAAAAAATATTACACTTAATAGCTGCTTCATCATAAGTTTTTATTCAATGAAAAATTGTGCCAAGATAGCTCTTAACGTCTTTTAACACATTTCACCGCTCGTTTTTATTGCAACGCGAGGGTATTTGTTCCCCCAATTGAGTTGAAGACTGGCAAAAAGGCAAAAGAAATTACTTCTGTGGGGATGCGAAGAACTTGAACGAGATTGGAAAATGAGGTTTGGTGAAATTTGATTTCTAAATATACCACTATGATACAATTTTGCCTGATAGCCGTTTTAGCGTTTTTTGCCGTTTTTTTTTATATGGTAATGAAGTTACATCAGAATAGTAGGTTAGGTCTCCATGGCTGGAATGCGAAAAGAGCTTCGTTAGTCTGAGAAAGCACTGTCTTCTTAATTCAGAATATCTATAAAAGCGGGCCTGCCCAACGAAAGCCTTTCCGAGAGTATTTAAAAACAAAAAGTCATTCTTTTAATATAGGATGACTTTCATGCTTGGTGCCGAAGGCGGGCCAGCCCACCGAAGGTTTTCCAGAATTATCTTCAAAAACAAAAGTCATCCCTACTAATAAGAATGACTTTTATATGTGCCGAAGGCGGGCCTGCCCACCGAAGGCATTTCCGAAATTATCTGTAAAAACAAAAAGTCATTCTATAAATATAGGATGACTTTTATGCTTAGTGCCGAAGGCGGGACTCGAACCCGCACACCTGTTACGGCTCACGCCCCTGAAACGTGCGTGTCTACCAATTTCACCACTTCGGCAATTCTCAATGTGCCCAGGACTGGACGTGTCTGCCGACAGGCAGGCTCGAACCAAGTCAAGTCTGACACTACTTTTTAAGTGATCTCAGGAATTATTTTCCCACTCCTGATTTCAAGTACTTTTCTCTACTTCTAGCTTCTTGCCTCGTTTGGTAAGACTCAATTAAAATGAGAGAATAAGGTTTATAAGGCTTTGTAGTTTTCTAATAACCAAGGTTATGTTGACTAAATCGCCTTTCTATGTTATCAGTTAACCCAACATAGATGTAATCTTTAACCTCGCTTTTCAAAGCGTAAACAAAAAACATTGTGCCCAGGACTGGACTCGAACCAGCACACCCTTTCGGGCGCTACCACCTCAAGGTAGTGCGTCTGCCAATTTCGCCACCTGGGCATTAATCCCGAATTCTTTAATTCGAGTTAGGCATTACCGGCAACACCGGTAGGGGCGCAAAAGTATAAAGGATTTAAAACTTTACCAATGCCATTACCTTACGAAGAAGGAGTCTTTTTTCGGGGCAACTTATGTTGCAGGTATTGCACGAGCCGAACGTATTCAGTGTGTTCCTTTTGTCCTAAACTGATACGCTTCTTGTTCTCAAAAAGTATTTCCAATTGCTTGTAGACCGAATTTTTTCCTGTCTTTACGATATTCTCGCGCCAGGCAACCACCGACTGTAAGGAATGCTTTTCTGAACTTCGTAAAACCGGGTAGCTGATTTCTATTTGATTGCCACCGGCTTTAATCACTTTATACCTGATAAAAATCTTGTACGTAACAAATACTCCAATGGGGAGGAGCAAGGCGCTTATCAGATAATTATACCAGGCTGCAACTCCTTGTGTAATCGAAATCACATTTAATGTAAGTACCGAATAGGTGAGTAGTAAAAAGAAAGTGAATGAAACGATCGTGTTGGTTTGAGGTTTGGAGATAACCACTTTTAAGTAATGTTTAGTGTGTGAATGACTATGAGCCGAGAATGGGATTTGAACCCACGACCTGCTGATTACGAATCAGCTGCTCTACCCCTGAGCTACCTCGGCATTAACGGTTGTGTTTTGGAATTAACAAAAAGCACAGACAAAAGTATAATTATTCGCAAAAAGTATATCTTGAAGCAATTATGCTTTCGAAAAAGTGCAAATATGCGATTCATGCGCTGGTTTATCTTGCCGAGCGTTACCAACAAGGGCCCGTCCATATTCAGGAGATAGCTGATGCTCAACGCATCCCAAAGAAATTTCTTGAGGCTATTCTACTTGAATTACGGAACGCTAAAGTCTTACACAGCAAGAAAGGAAAAGGAGGCGGATATTATTTGTATAAAAAACCTGAGGATGTTAACCTCATTGAAATAATTCGTCTGATGGATGGCGCAATTGCTATGCTACCCTGCGTTTCACTTAATTATTATGAGCCCTGTGAGGAGTGCAAGGATGAAAAGACCTGCGGTATTCGCGACAGTTTCCTTGGAGTAAGAGACGAAACATTAAGAATTTTATCGGAAAGCACCCTGGCTAAAATTGTTAAGAGAGAAAGGGTACTTAGTAAAAAGTAGTTTCTTCTCAAATAGTATACTTATTCTATAGACTATAAGTATATTTGCGTATTCTTAATTAAACTATTCTATTATGTCAATTCGCTTAGGAGATATCGCTCCGGATTTCACAGCTGAAACAACGGAGGGCACCATTAAATTTCATGATTGGTTGGGTAGCAGTTGGGGTGTCTTGTTTTCGCATCCTGCGGATTTTACTCCGGTTTGTACTACTGAGTTAGGAGCCGTAGCAAAACTTCGGTCAGAGTTTGACAAGCGCAATGTAAAAGTTGTTGCACTGAGTGCAGATCCATTGGAATCGCATAACAAATGGATTGGGGATATTAATGAAACACAAAATACTGTAGTGAATTACCCATTGATTGCTGACCCGCAATTCAAAGTGGCTAATTTGTATGACATGATTCATCCCGAAGTAAGTGACAAGTTTACAGTCCGTTCCGTATTTGTGATTGGACCCGATAAAAAAGTAAAACTTACGATTACTTACCCTGCAGCCACGGGACGAAATTTTGATGAGATACTTCGCGTAATTGATAGTTTACAATTAACCGCAGGCTACAGTGTAGCTACTCCGGCAAATTGGAAACAGGGAGAAGACGTAATCATTACTGCAGCCGTAAAAGATGAAGACATTGCCGCCAAATTCCCGAAAGGGCATACCCGGGTTAAACCCTATTTGCGCACTACTCCGCAGCCAAATATTTGATTCTTTACATATTATTTAAAAAAGAAAGCTCCACGGGAGCTTTCTTTTTTTGGACTAAATTTGCAAGCCCATTAGTAAATTCAGCATTACTCTATGCAAAAAGAAAAGCCCATGAACGAATTGCCCGTGATGAACGAAACGGAGGGCATCGTTTTATTTCATCCGCATGTACCTGAAAAGGCAATCGAAAACGTAACTCAGGTTTTGCATTCGCGCTGGATTGGCCAGGGGCCGCGGGTGGCGCAATTTGAACAAGAGTTTACCCAACGATTTGCGGGCTCGGGTACATCAATAGCCGTAGGTTCAGGAACGGATGCGCTGCATCTTTCTTATATATTAGCTGGACTGCAAGAGGGAGATGAAGTGATTGTGCCGGTATTTACTTGCACCGCCACCAATATTCCCTTTTTATATATGGGAGTAAAAATTCGTTTTGCGGATGTAGATCCCGAAACATTAAATATAAGTGTGAGCCATGTTCGTGAACTAATCAATGATAAAACAAAGGCGATTGTGTGTGTGCACTACGGTGGGCTTCCGTGCGATATGGATGAACTGCACGCAATCGCAAAAGAATATAACATACCGGTAATTGAAGATGCGGCACACGCACCGGGCGCAACGTACAAAGGGAAAATGATTGGGGAGATTTCACAATTTACGATGTACTCATTTCAAGCTATCAAGCACATTACAACCGGAGATGGCGGTATGTTAATCATTCAGGATAAGAACCTTGTGCCGAAAGCGGAACGCATCCGGTGGTTTGGAATCGACAGATCGAACAAACAAAATGGAACCTGGGAAAATGATATCACAGAAGTGGGTTACAAATATCAGATGACTGACATTAGTGCCGCCATGGGTTTAGCTTCGCTGCATGAGTTTGATGAAATTCTGGCACACAGACAAAAACTTTTTGAAGCGTACAAAGTCGGATTAAAAGGAGCTTCAGGCATTACTCTAATTGGCGATCATTCACCCGATCGTACCCATGCCGCCTGGTTATGCACCGCCCTCGTAAAGAAAGATCGCACGGGCTTTATGCGCACACTGCGTGAAAAAAGAATTGAATCCAGTCAGGTACACTATAGAAACGACCGATATAGTATTTTTGGTGGTCGCAGAGATGATCTTCCCAATATGGATGCCGTAGAGGAAAATTATATTGTATTGCCACTCCACACCAAAATGACCCTAGCCAATGTTGAATACATCTGTGATACAATTAAAAAAGGTTGGTGATTATTCTTTTTTCCAGACAGATAACAATCGCTTCAACCGATCGCGCAGAAGTTTTAATCTGAATTTATTTTTATCGGGCTCCGGTGTATAACTGGTAAACGGTTGCCCCAAACGCAAATACATATCAAAGAAGGTTGATTTGGAAAGCCCCCACTTCAACAAAAACTGTTTGTTGCCATCATTCTTTTTTACACGTGCTGTGCTGCGTGAGGTAAAATGATAAACACGTGATTGACTAACACCTTTGTAATAACGCACGCCACAATGCCAGAGCTTCATCATCATGTCTGGATCAGAGCCCATACCAGGATAGAATTCCGTACTCAGTCCACCAATCAGATTCCAGATCTTTCGATGCATCACCATCGGATACCAGTTAGTCCCATTCCAATCCGCAAAGGGAAGTGCTTTGTATTCTTTTAAGAATCGCTCTTCGTCAAATTCTTTTACGGTCTTGCCAAAATTGTGAGGAGCAATCATACTTGAGTACTGTGTAGTACTGTGCTCGATCATTGTTCCACAAATACTGAAATAAATATGATCTAGTTTTTTAATTTCCTCCAATAAAAAGAAATCCCAATCCGGAGCGAAGTAATAATCATCATCGGATAATAAAATGTAATCCGTAGTAGCCAGTGCGGCAGGAGCATTAAATCCGTAGCAGACCCCTACATTCCCGGTTGAATACGTATAACTGATTTTTTGTTCTTTAATCCACTCGAGAGTACCATCTTTTCCTTCGTTTACATGAACAATCAATTGATGTTTAAAACGGGAATTTTTTCGGATACTTTGAATGCAACATTGCAGATAGTCCAGATTATTCCACGAAGGTATCAGTATAGAAAACACGAATTTATCGGTGTCATTTTTTCCAATCGGATGATACGTGATTTTGGAGATCATAACTATACGTTAGATGGCCAATCGTTTTTTCTTCTGTTGATAGTAGCCGTAGTTAACGAGATAAATCCCGGCCACGGTAACTAAAAATGCAATCCCGATTTTAAGATTCAGTTTCTCATCCAACACAAGCCAACCTAACACAACAGCCACTAAAGGATTAACATAGGAATACAGCGATGCTATAGTAATAGGCAATTTGCTCAGGGTATAGGCATACATACTAAAGGCTGCTATGGACCCTACTAAAATAAGATATGAAAGCGCAAAATATACATCCGATGTCCAGACGATGTTACTCAAATCATCAAAGGTTGCACTTAAGGGCAAACAAAAGATGCCGCCAAAGAACATTTGCAAACCGACATTGAGAAATGGATTCGAATGTTGAATGGTACGTTTGGTGAGAATACTTCCAATAGCCCAGGTAAAAGTGGCTACAAAAATTAAAATAATGCCTAAACGGTAATTCGGATTCGCAAAATCAGAAAGGAATTCGCTGAACACTAATATAATTCCCGCCAGCCCCGTAACCACACCAATCCCGATAAGCCAGGTGGGTACTTCAGCCCGGTTGACCGATAAGTTTATCAGGATAACCATTACAGGCATCGTAGAACAAATGATGGCCGCCAGTCCACTGGGCACAAATACTTCAGCCCAGGATACCAATCCGTTGCCGCATGTTATCATTAGAAATCCACGGAAGGCCTGAATACGAAGTGTGTTGAGTGATGGAAACCTTTCTTTTCGAATAAGCAGAAAAAAACTACACAACAATAAGCCGGCAGTTATTTGACGAAGGGCCGCAAAGAGAAAAGGTGGAAAATGCATGACACCGATTCGCATAACCAGAAAGGTAGTACCCCAGATCAGGCAAATGCCGGCCAGGCAGAAATAGGCTAACAGAGTCTCTTTTTTCACGGGGCGCAAGGTAGATGAGTGTATGGGAATCACCAAGAGGGCAAGACAACAATTCAAGATTGATTTGGTACACTTTAGGGTGGATAGGAACATGTTTACCTAAACTTCCAAAACATTCCTTTTTGGGAAAGCGTACATTCGTACATAAATTATAGCTATGAAAACCCCTCATTTATTGTTGCTCATTTTTTTTATGGCGGGTTGCAATAAATCAGCACCAACAATTCAGCCTACTGTAAAACCTCTTATGGAAGCAGTTTATGCGTCTGGTTTTGTTGTTTCTGATCAGGAATATCAGGTTTTTTCTCAGGCTGATGGAACGCTTAGACAAGTGGTGGTAAAAGAAGGGGAAGAGGTTAAAAAGGGACAACCATTGCTGGTTGTAGAAAGTGTTCAACAAAATGCCCGTTATTCCATGGCGCTTCAAAACTATGAGCAAGCCAGACAGAATAAAGTGCCCGTTATGGCTGAATTGCACGCCTCTCTGGAAAGTGCGCATAGCAAAATGCAATTTGATTCCATCAACTTTGTCCGTTACGGAAACCTGCTGAAATCCAATGCCACCGCCAAAGTGGAATATGATCGTGCTGAAGTGCAGTATAAAAATTCAAAGAATGAATATGCGGCTATAAAAAGCCGTATCTCGAAAACTCATAATGATCTTGATCTGGCTATTCAAAATGCCTCCAATCAGTTAAAGATTGCTGAAGAAGAATCCGGTAACTATGTTTTGCGCAGCGAGATAGACGGCATGGTTTTTAAAATCATGAAGGAAAAGGGCGAACTGGTTCGCAGAAGTGAAGTCATTGCGATGGTAGGAAAACCTGACAATTTTTATTTGAAGTTGAGCATTGATGAATTGGATGTACAGCGTGTAAAAGAAGGTCAGGAAGTGGTTGTAAAAATTGATGCCTATCCGGAAAAATTATTTAATGGAAAGGTAAACAAAGTATATCCACTTGTGGATAGCAGGCAACAATCGCTACGAGTCGATGTGACCTTAACCGAAAAACTGCCCGGCTTATTTTCCGGGTTGGCCGTGGAGGCCAACATTATCATTCGTCAGAAAGATAATGCATTGGTGATACCCAAGCAGATGATTTTGCCAGGCGATTCTGTGTTGGTCAACACGACTGAGGGAACTAAGAAAGTTAAGATTATCCGCGGCATTGAGACACTGGAAGAAGTAGAGATTATTTCAGGATTAGAGGCAGAAAGTATGTTGATCACCAACGAATAAGTATGAATCTCAATTCGTATAAACTTTCGTTCAGCATTGCCTGGGTTCATCTGGTTAGTAAACCCAAACAAACGATCATCGCTATGTTAGGCGTTACGTTTGGAATAGGAATGTTCATCGCACTGGTGAGCTTAATGACGGGTTTAAATGATTTTACTGAAGAAATCACGATGACATCTTCACCCGATATACACATCTATCATGATATTACAGAAACCCGGCTAAGTATTCTTGAACAAATCAATCCTAACGGGATAAATCGGGTACATCATCAAAAGCCCAAAGATGAAACGTTGCGTCTTCGTAACGCACGTCAGTTGCTTGATCTTATCCGTAAAGATGATCGGATGCAAGGTGTGGCACCGGTTCTTTCCTCGCAGGTTTTTTATAATTATGGACCGGTGCAACTTAATGGATTGATCCTTGGGGTTGAGATCCTGGAAGAGGATAAACTCTTTGATCTTAAAGCAAAAATGAAAGAGGGTAGGCTGGAGGATTTACTTTCTTACCATGAAGGAATTATTATGGGGAGTGGATTAGCAAAAAAACTAAATGTTAAAAAGGGTGACCGTGTGGTTATTACAACCCCGCAAGGGTTTACCCGAACTCTCAAAGTAGTGGGAATATTTCAGATAGGAATTGGAACAGTAGATAATGTTCGCAGCTATGCTAATATATCCATGGTTCAAACTATTTTACAAGAAGAGCAGTCCTACATTACCGATATCAACATCAAGTTGAAAGATCGCCATCTGGCTAAGCAAGTGGCCCATGAGTTGCAGACTAAGTTTTCTTATAAAGCAGAAGATTGGGAAACCGCGAACGCTACTTTTCAAACTGGGGTAACGATCCGGAATATTATTACCTATGCGGTTTCATTTACCTTATTAATTGTAGCTGGTTTTGGAATCTACAATATTCTGAATATGACCATCTACAACAAGATGAAGGACATAGCCATCTTGAAAGCGATGGGATTTGCAGGAAAGGATGTTCGCAGCATTTTTATGATTCAGTCCTTGGCCATTGGATTGGTTGGGGGGTTAATCGGGTTGCTGGTCGGGTTCACGCTTTCATCATTAATTGCACGGGCACCTTTTGATGGTGGTGACGTAATAAGTCTGGATCACTTTCCGGTAAATTTTGATTCCACCTATTATATCACCGGAATAATTTTCGGGGTGGTGACGACAGCGGTTGCAGGTTATATGCCTTCCCGCAAAGCAGCCCAGGTGGATCCGATAGAAATATTAAGAGGACAATGACAGCAATTGTGAACTATGTATTGCGCACGCAAGACATCATAAAATATTTTTATGATCCTGAGAAATTTCAGGTATTAAAAAATATCAGCCTTACCGTTAATCGCGGTGAGTTTTTGTCGTTGGTCGGGAAATCGGGTTGTGGAAAGTCAACGCTTATGTATGTATTGTCAACGATGGATACCGACTATCAGGGACAATTAGAAATAGCAGGGATGCAACTAACGGGCAAGTCGCAAAATGAGCTGGCACAATTCCGCAATCGCCATATAGGGTTTGTGTTTCAGTTTCATTATTTACTTCCTGAATTTACCGTTTTACAAAACGTAATGATTCCGGCCTTAAAACTAGGTCAGTTTTCCAATGAGGAAATTGAACATAGGGCGATTGAAAAACTGTCAGTGCTGGGTATGCAGGAGCATGCAAAAAAAAGAACAAGTAAATTATCAGGCGGTCAACAACAGCGTGTTGCCATTGCGCGTGCGCTGATCAATGATCCCGATATTATCATGGGCGATGAGCCAACTGGAAATCTGGATTCTTACAATTCGGGTGTTGTGTTTGACATTTTCCGCGAATTGACGAGTGTGTATAAACAAACTATCATTGCGGTAACCCACGATGATGAATTTGCAAAAAAAACGGATCGGGTGGTGGTGATGTCCGATGGTCAGATCGCTACAAGCTAAAGGTGCATAAAGATTAAAAATTGAATAGGGGTACGGGAACTAGCAGGTGTCTTTACTAAAAACGCAAACAATTATGACAACCTCAAATTCATCAACATTAAATTTGAACTTAAGTAATTCATATCTCCGGCTTTTTCAAATTGCTCAGCAAAACTTACAGTTGTGGCAACAAGAGGAGAAAATAAGACGCAATAAGAAACGAATAAAGTCGAATGTCGCTGGTTGAACGGATTGGATACCGGAGTTGGAAGCATTTCAGAAATACCTATGCTATAATAATAGCCTTGGGTGTGCTGAGTGCACTCTTTCGTCTTTTCAAGTTCCGCGAGTTTGGTGTGTCTCTTCACATCAATCTCTTTCTGATATCGAGCCTCGGGGTTATTTTTATTTGGGAAACACTCCGGATAATTGATCTGGCGCTCAATCGTTATTTTCCGTATGAGCGTAACCTGATCGGTCGAATCGCCTTACAAATATTTTTGGGTTCTGTATTTGGTTTGTTTGTCAGAGTACTGATTTATTATTTCGCAGAACCCTATTTTCCTTTTCCTCTGGACGATTTGTTTCTTGCCGTAACGTGGGCACTCTATATCATTTTACCATCTGCTATTAACCTCATTTTTTTTACCGGATACTTTATAGCGCGCTGGAAGGAGGGAATCCTTAAGGCCGAACGACTCGAAAAGGAGAAAGCACTTGTACAATTTGATAACCTGAAAAATCAACTCAATCCACATTTTCTATTTAACGCCCTTACCTCGCTGAATAGTTTAATTCATGAGGATGCGCCCCTAGCTTCCCGGTTTTTGCAACATTTATCGAAAGTATATCGCTATGTGCTACAGCATAAAGATGAAAATGTTGTTAGCATGCAAACGGAATTAGACTTTATAAAAAATTACATTTTTCTGGCGGAAACTAGATTTGGTGTAGCGTTGTCTATTACAGTACAGCTCGATAATTCTTGTCTCGACAGAATGGTTATTCCGGTAACAACCCAGGTGCTTTTGGAAAATGCATTTAAACATAACGTGATGGAATCCGGGCGCCCTCTTCACATTCAGATCTTTTCAGAACCTGATTATCTGGTGATTCAGAATAATCTGCAAAGGAGAAGAAACGTAGAGAGCAGCAATAAACAAGGACTAGAGAATCTGAAATCACTATATCAATATTTAAGTGCGAAGCCGGTCTTAATTGAAGAAACCCAAAGTCAATTTGCTGTTAAAATTCCGTGGCTATGAAAATTTTAATCATTGAAGATGAACCGTTGGTGGCCAAAGACCTCATAAAATTGATCAACAAACTTGAGCCCACCGCTAACCTACTAGATGTAATTGTTAGTGTGACGGGAGCAAAAAAATGGTTTTCCATGAATGAATCGCCCGACCTGATCCTTTCTGATATTCAACTTTCTGATGGCGTGAGTTTTGAAATTTTTGAGAGCCATGAAATTACTTGCCCGATCATTTTTACTACGGCCTATGATACCTACGCCATCCGGGCGTTTAAATTAAATAGTATTGATTATCTTCTTAAGCCTATTGATGAGAAAGAGTTAGCCAAGGCGTGGTCAAAATTTAAATCCTTATCGATCGATGGTGTAAATGATTCCTTAAAGCAACTGATGGTACATCTAAATAAGGAACCAAAAAAGTATAAAGAGAGATTTTTATCGCAGTTGCGCAATAGTATGGTTCCCGTTACTGTTTCTGAAATAGCCTTCTTTTATAAGGAGGAATTGATTTTTATAAGCACAATGAATGGCGAAAAACTCTTAAGCGATCAGGCAACACTGGATGAAGTTGAGTCGTTGGTAGATCCTGCCATTTTTTATAGAGTTAACCGTCAACACCTCGTGCATATTCAGGCCGTTGCCCGGATTAAGACCACACATAAGGGTTTGAGTGTTCAACTCAAACCTCCGTATGCGCATATAGAATTAGATCTTAGTCGTGAGAAGGCGACAGCCTTTAAACAGTGGCTGGGATAGCTTCTTTTACCTACCCATTAATCGTATCATACACCACCACCTTATCCCACAAGGCTGAGCATTCGGCAATAAATTTCTGATGGATGGGGTGATCCTGATATACTTTCTGCCCTTCCACGTTGTCGAAGAACATAAGTTCGGATACAGAGTAACTGTTGTCTACTACATCCCGTTTTTCGGTGGAGGCCGGAACACCAACGTGAATGAATTTTATGGTTTCGATCTTTGATAATGACTTAACTCCCGCAATTAATTTTGCCATATCCTCTTTTGAATCTGGATTTTTTAACCAGAAAAATACATGGTGTATTACAATAGGTTTATCTTTTTTCATAGGAAAAGCTTCGATTGCAGGCGCTAAAGATAATAAAGAGGCGCTGGCCAAAAATTTTCTGCGGGTCGATTTGGATGAAGTCATTCGGATCTAAGTTTTGTTTTTAAAATTACTAAAATCGGTACGGTTAAGGCATAGAAAACGGTAGAATTAAAAGCGTCATAGGTGTTGATGAGAAAGCCAGGTCCCTGTTAAGTTTGGCGTGGTAGTCGTCCTCCCTGTACAATTTTCGAACCTTTTTATCGAAGACCTTAGAAAGCTGGCTAATATGGCGGCTTAGTCAAATTGGTAAGTTTTCGTGCCTTCGTATCTCGGAATATTTGCCAAGTATGGATAATTGACTCTAAATGACATGGCTGATCTTTTAAAAAAAGGAATAAAAAAAGGGCCCTATATGAGCCCTTCATCAGCGAAGGAATAATATCCTTCAGTGGTTATTATGATGTGATCAAGTAATTGAATTTCCAGGAATCTCCCAGCTTCTTTTATCTTTCTGGTCAGATCAATATCCGCTTGGCTCGGCTGCAAATTGCCAGAAGGATGATTATGGCTTAGGATGATCCCTGATGCTGCTGCTTTGATCGCAGCTGCAAAGATTAGTTTTGGATCAGCTACAGTCCCGCTGATTCCTCCTGTAGATACTTCAAAAATTCCAAGAACCTTGTTTGCGCGATTCGTAAGCATTACTTTGAATTGCTCTACAAGTTCAATCTTCGTCTGATCCCAAGTTTCCTGCAATACAGTGTGGGCATCCCTTGAACTGTTGATCTTGGGACGTTGCGATGGCTTCACGTTCGACTTGTAGATGAGCTGAATTTCTGCTACCTGATACTGTCTCGTTTCTTTTGTGTTTTCCATAATCGTAAGAATTAATTATGGTGCACCAGCAGGCTTTGGAAGGAATTTGCGCAAGGAGGAACGGAATAAATGGGGGTTCCTGGAAGGAGGTACGACTGGAAGGGGGAAACCGTTTATGCCGGAAATTCCTTGCAAGCATATTCCGACAT
>JALHRJ010000077.1 GCA_022841475.1 Cyclobacteriaceae bacterium
GAGATGATCTAAATTTCATATCTTGAAGGGTCTATCATGAGAAAGCTTTATCTCTTTATTCCCAAAGTGTTTTACTCATTCCCTATTCAGCTGCTGCTGAATAACCTGAGACGCAATCATGTATTAATACTTTGCTGGATCATCTTGTTTGCTATGATCACCGGCAATTTTGGCAAATACCTCGGCATCCCCTATCTGTTTCTTGATCCCGAATATTTAAACAAAGTCAGCTTCACAAGTTTTTTTATGATGGGGCTTCTGACGGCCGGGTTCACGATGGCGTTTCATATTACCTGCTATATTTCTGACGGCCACCGGTTTTCATTCATTGGTTCGTTGTCCAATCCGTTTAAAAAATTCACTGTCAACAATAGTATTATACCGGCCGCATTTCTGATAACGTATGTCTACCAGATCATTGGCTTTCAGCTCAGCAATGAGTATAGCTCAACCTCTGAACTGATAAAAAATTTAGCGGGTCTGTTTAGTGGCTATATAACCATGACACTTTTATTCTCCATCTACTTCCGGCTTACCAACAAAGACATTTTTAAATATGTCGTTTGCCGGATTGATGAGAAAATAAAACAAAATGTGAAAGTGACACGCGCCAGTGCATTAAAAAAACTGGACATCGTAAAGAAAAAACAGGAACGTGTAGACTATTACCTAACCGGCTACCTGAAAGCCGAGCCGGTGGAAACCAATTCATTTTATGATCGCGCTACCGTGCTGCAGGTCTTCGATCAAAACCATTTTAACCTGGTGGTGATTGAGCTTTTTATTTTTGCGATGATCCTGGTGCTTGGCATTTTCAAAGACTACCCCACCTTTCAGATTCCGGCTGCCTGCAGTGCGATGATCTTTCTCACGGTGTTTGTTATGCTCTCGGGCGCTTTCTCGTATTGGTTCGGAGGCTGGTCGGCCACCACCGGCTTAATTTTGTTTCTGTTTTTTAATCACCTGGTAGGCGAAGATTTCTTTACAAAAAAATATGAAGCCTTTGGCATGGATTACGGAGTGCAACCTGCAGAGTATTCCGTAGCGACTCTTCAAAACCAGCTCGATAGTGCCACCATGGAAGAAGATCGATTGGCGGTATTAAATCAATTAAAAAACTGGCGTGCCAAATTTGACGCGAACACAAAACCAAAAATGGTTTTTCTCTGTGCCAGTGGCGGTGGCAAACGAGCTTCTCTGTGGACGCTCACTGCACTTCAAAAAGCCGACAGTCTTACACAAGGCAAACTGATGGCGAGCAGCGTTCTTATTACCGGAGCCTCCGGTGGTTTGATTGGCGCCAGTTATTTCCGCGAGTTGAAATTGCGCGATTATCTTGGTGAACCTATAAACCCCTACGGGAGCATTCACAGGCAAAAAATTTCCAGCGACAATTTAAACCCACTCATCTTTAGCTTGCTTGCCAACGATTTGTTTGTAGGCTTCACCAAATTTGAGTATGCCGGTAAGTCGTACCAGCGCGATCGTGCATTTACCTTCGAAGATCAATTGAATAACATCACTGAAGGGTTGATGGACAAACCCATTCGCGACTATGCGGAAGCTGAAAGCAAAGGAATTATCCCCATGGTAATACTTACGCCTACGGTAGTAAATGATGGCCGTAAAATATTTATTGCCTCAAGGCCGGTTTCCTTTATGAATGCCGAAGTTTACAACTTTACTGACTACCACCAGGTGAAAGTAAGTGGCATTGACTTTCATCGCTTTTTTAAGAATCAGAATTCAAAAGACCTGCGGTTTCTTTCGGCCTTGCGTATGAGTGCTACGTTTCCCTACATTACCCCCAACACTACCTTACCGACTGAACCTCCGATTCAGATTATGGATGCGGGCATCTCCGATAACTTTGGGATGTCGGATGCTATTCGTTTTCTCTATGCTTTTAATGAGTGGATCTCGGAAAACACCAGTGGCGTTATCTTTCTTTCTATTCGCGATTCGCCCAAGTTAGGAACCATCACGGCTAAAAAAGGACAGACGATTATTGACGATGTAACCCAACCGATCAGCAGTGTGTATAATAACTTTGAAAACTTTCAGGATATCACGAGTGATATGTTATTGGGGCAAGCGCACTCGTGGTTACGCGTGCCCATTGATCGGCTGGACTTGCAGTATCAATCGGATAATTATTTACCTATTTTACAAAAGATGGATAGCATCCGGCAGACGAGTGCCCGCGCCTCGCTCAGTTGGCGCCTGACCACCCGCGAAAAAGATGGTGTAATCAGCAACATCAACTCCTACCGCAACCAGCAAGAGTTAAAGAAACTTGTTAGGTTGTTGGAGTAAGTTAGAGGCTAGAGACTTAATACAGAAATCAACGAAAAAGCTTTTAGGAACGCTAATCAAAAATGTGATTGACTTTGTTAATGAATTATCAGATAAATTCAAGATTGGCTAAAAAGAAATGAGACCTAATTTTCCTTTAAAAAATATGGCATTGAGTGACCTGATTAGATTTCAGGAAGCTAAGTTCATATTTCAGTACACAGAATTTATAAGGACAAAGGATCCGAATGAGGAAAATTTAATAAACATGGACATTCATCTCATAGTACTTGAGCTTGATAACATGGAGGATGAACTAAATCAAACAATACACACAACAAATGATTTAACTAAGACAATTCTTTTTGAAGAGCTAAAAGAGAATATACGTGACTTTAGTTTATTTGAGATTAATAAGCATGACATAAGGGACAAAATAAATAAATGGAACGAAGAGAAGTATATAAGTTTCATGCAAGAAGTCGAAAAGGGAATTGAGGAGTATTTTTTAAGACCAGAAAGAGCAAAATACAAACACCTAGAAGAATACAAGGGAAAACACAAAGTGCATCAACTTCTGGGGTGGGGTACGCCAATTAGTGCTTTAATAACATATACAAACTATAATTTTTATTGTGTCGAGAATACTTCACAACTTATTGACGACAAGTATTTAGATGATTACTATATCTTTTTGGAGTTTGTGCTTTCGAAATTTAGAGAGAAAGTAAAGCCTTTGATGAAACTATATGATGAAGGAAAAATTTCATCTTCAAAAAAAACCGAAAATTTTTACGATAGGTCAGTTAATTGGTTCAAAAATAATAAGATAGTTGCTTCACTTATAATATTTGTTGTGGCAGGGACAGCAATTTTAGCATTCGTAAATCAATTGAAAGACACTGCTGATAGATTTTACAATAAGGGAAAGATCGAAACTTTTGTGGACTCAGTTAAACTAGATAATAATGAACATCAGATGACAATAGATAGAGACACGACAGAGGCTAATAAAAAAGATACTCTAAAGAGTAAGTAAAAAATGCCAGTCGCCAATATTATTTATGTGACCATTGCGGGTTGCCGAGATAATTTGTAGTTTAGTTTTCAATCAACGTTTGTTTCGTGGGATAATGTCGGAGTAGTTGGGAAACGTTACAGGCGCAACCGTTGTAAGTAATGCCGCCTTAACGATTGAGTTTCAATATTTAATGACAAATTAACGACCAACATTCCCCAAACTTACGACTATGAAAAAACTAGTTCTACTCATCATCTTCTCGACAATTTTATCTTCATGTGGACCGACACCCACAGAGCAGGTAATTATGAACTATGAACAAACAATTGACGGGACAAAAACAGATTTATCAATGGACATAATTTCAAGCGAAAAGATAGGAACCGTGGCTTTTAAAGACAGCGCAATTATTTACAAGGACATTTTTCAGCAAGAAGTAGATGAAGCAATATTGAAATCTGAGAATAGATATATTGAGTATAAAAGAAAGGTGGTTGATGCAATGATTGTAATGGCGACAGCACGTTTACCTCAATCTATTGAACATCACCGTAAGTCAATTGACATGTACAATAGCTTTGCAAAGAATGACAGTATTTGGGCACAAAAGTATAAAAACGGGGACTACTCCAATTCTGACTTAGAGAAGAAATATAATCTTCTAAAAAGATATGAGGCCTCGCCAGATTCAATAATCGCGGATAAATACTTAACAAGCTATTCAATACATAATCCCCTATTAAATGGTGTGAAACAAGAATTGAAAAAGGAACATTGGATAACTCCGGGCAACAAAGTAATTTATAGTGAGAAGAAAACAGAATAAGACTAAGGATATCTATGATCAAGATTGCTTCTGAACAGAATAGACACCCAAAACAAAAATCACAGTTCAACAATGCAGCCGATAGAAGGTAAACTATTCTCACCATACCAGAAAAATGAAGCGAAGGTTGTATTTAAGGGTGACTTCAGAGATTTCAATTTTGAATATCAGAATGAATTAGTCTGGAAGCGACTGAACGCGACTGTAAATCGGGTAAGAGCAAATCGCGGATTCCCTGTAAAGACATTTAGGGAACTAGTTGATGAAGTAGCAAATGTTACACTAAGCAATAAAAGCTTTGAGATGTACTATCGAGGACAGACCAAGGACTACAAGAACAATCAAGCTATATATTATAAAGCGCGAACTCCAAAGACAATAATCTACCCATCAATTTGTAGACCAGAAAGGAACGAGAAAGGTGCTTTAAAACATTCCATTAAAAAGACTCAAATTAACAAGAGATATGAAGAGTTGTCAAAAATGATTGACTTGGTTAGTGGAAAAAAGAGCTATTTTAATGAATACTACTATTCTTTATTTCAACACTACGACATTCTTCCAACTCCGCTAATTGACATAACACAATCTTTGCGGGTAGCAGCTACATTTGCGTTGAAAGACAGTGACAAAGGCTACGTCTATGTTTTTGGACTTCCGTATCCAAACCAAAGCATTTCATATTATTCTGACTTGGGGATTGTTTTAATAAAGCTTCAAAATGTGGTGCCGGTTGACGCACTCCGGCCAAGATATCAAGAAGGTTATTTGGTTGGTAAATATCCGATACGTCCGACAAAAACTAATGGTGACGATTTAGCCAACCGAATGGTAGCTAAATTTCACGTTGACAATTCAGATGGCAAATTCTGGGATAGATTCTTTCAACCTATGCCGCAAGAAATCTTATATCCAAAGGGTGACAAAGTAGAAGAGAGTTTGATAAACATAAAAAGGGAGTTTCTAAAAAAATATAAATGACAGCACTAAAGCAAGCCAGCCAAGCTATAACCAAATCGCGGTGGTGAGGAAGCATAATATTTTTATTTTCCCCTTTTCGTTTGGTCATGGTGGACAATGCTTTTCAGTTCCCATTGATAGTAAAGAATGAAAGATTGTTACTCAATATTGGGCATCAATGAGACAGCTTCTAACAAGGAGATAAAGGCTGCCTATGACAACCTATCCTTGATTTTTCACCCATATGTAAATCTTGGAGATAGAGTATTTAAAGATAAATTTCATGAAATACTAGAGGCTTATGAAATACTTTCAGATCCAATTAAGCGAAAGGAATATGACTTAAGTATTGGAATAAGAATAAAAGAACAACCACCGAATTCTGTAGATGAAAGTCAACTTGGGGACGCAATAGAAGCTCTTTACCAAAAAATTAAATGGAAAGAGAAACATGAGGTGAAAATTAAAGAATTAAAAGACTGGCTAGACAAGGCACTTTCAGACAAACGAATTTCGCAAGTAAGACTTCAGGGAGATGAAGAACAAAAATTAAAAATCATTGAATCGGTAATCGGTGTATATAAGTTTCTTGACTACGATTCAATTTCTAAGTACTCTGGACAACTAATTGAGTTGGCAAAGCCTGATAAGAAATTAATCGATTTAATAGGAAAAGTAACTAGTGAAGAACAAAGGGAAAAAACGATAGACTCAGTTGGAAAGATCTTTAAAGTGGCATTCGGAATTGGGATTGTAGCTTTAATTGGTTACGCATTCTTTTCAGACGACAATTCCTCATCCTCGAAAAAGTATGAACCAATAAGAGTTATAGATCAAGAACCAGAATTGAAAACAAGACCAACCCATGACTCTTTTACTAAAAGTAAAAAGACAAAATTTAAAAATAACCAACTTAAAACTGGAGACTCACCCTACAACGAATATTTTGGTATAGGTATATATGACAAAACTTTTAAAAATAGACTTGAAGTAATAAATGGGCAGACACTTGACGCTATTGTTTGCCTTACAAACATAAATTCAAATAGGACAATTCGTAACGAATATATCAAAGCTGGGGAATCTTTTGTTTTGACAAGCATTCCGGATGGAACCTACTACCTGAGAACATTTTATGGTAAAGACTGGAACCCTGACACACTATTATTCAATAATGGATTAAAGGGTTTCTTTGACA
Source organism: Cyclobacteriaceae bacterium (assembly GCA_022841475.1). Lineage (GTDB taxonomy): Bacteria > Bacteroidota > Bacteroidia > Cytophagales > Cyclobacteriaceae > ELB16-189. The sequence goes on from JALHRJ010000077.1 coordinate 6,301, forward strand.
ATGATTCTGGCTTCAGCGCTTCCGACAAGCCAAAGGATAGAATTGTAATGAGTCAAACGGACAAGGAGTTTACAATATATTCGGTGACATTGTATCCCGTGCAAGGTGGTAATATGGAAACAAGGTCAATAACCGTAGACGAATTCTTTAAAAAGTGAGAATACTTAATATTTTATTCCTCATCATTGGAAATCAGGTGTTTGGGCAGCCAACAACGGGTACGATCGATCAGCAATCACTATTCGGTCAAGTAATTATCATTGACAGTATTTTCTTTCAGGCATTGAACAACTGCGACCTAAAAACCTATGAGTCATTTCTGACAGATGATTTTGAATTTTACCATGATCGTGGCGGACTGACGAAATCCAGAGCGGCCGAGATGAAATCCATGGCTTCATTTTGTGGAGAACAGCGGCAACGACAAAAATTAAGACGAGAACTGATACGCGAAAGTGTTGAGGTGAGTGCCATTAAAGACTTCGGAGCTGTACAGACAGGTCGGCACCGTTTTTTCCTGGTGATAGACGACAAAACAGAAAAGGTAATTGAGGAAGCTAAGTTTACAAACGTGTGGCAAAAACAATCGACCGGCTGGAAACTAAGTCGGGTAATTAGTTATGATCATAAACCCCTTAGCCAGGTTACGTTAGCGGATACTGCGTTAGATCAGTACACGGGAAAATATCAAATGGCTCGGGATAGAGTACTTATAATAACCAGGAACCAAAAACTATTGGGCGTCAAGGACGGAGACTGGGGTGCCGATTTATATCCCGAGTCCAATTCAAAATTCTACCTCGACCATGGGAACGTGCAGTTTGAATTTATTCAAGGACAAAAAGGACTCGTGGAGAAAGTGATAATCTACGAGAACGGAACTCAAGTAGAGCAAGGGACAAGAAAGCGTTAAGAAATGAATTCGATTAAATTTTCGGAAAGTATTGAGATTGCAACTAACTCCGCATTGATATTTGACTATACTCAGGATTACAAAAATAGACTCAAGTGGGACACATTTTTATCCGAAGCATATTTGTTGGACAATGCAACTCAAGCGGACAAAGGAGTAAAAGCATGGTGTGTATCGAGAAACGGACTAGGAATGGAAACTCAGTATGTTTCATTCAACCGACCCAAGGTGACTGCGATAAAGATGACTAAAGGGCCGTACATGTTCAAAGAGTTTGCAGCATCATGGACTTTTAAGGAGGAAACAATCGGAATTACAAACGTGACATTCCTATATTCTTTTAAGTTAAGATTCCCTTTCAACCTTGCAGGCATACTTATCAAATGGACTCTACAAAGAAATGTGAAACAAAGACTTGCTGATTTAAAAAGTGAATTTTGTTGAAAAATGGGACAGATATGGAAGTTAAAGTAACATCCTAAGTCAGTTGTCCGAAATCATCGTACAACTCAAATCGGTAGATTTTCCCGACTATTCAGTGAGTGACTTCAACAGCCGGCCATGCTTTAGGACAGATATGTCTATCGATTTAATTTCTACCTTTGAACTATGTATCGAGTAAAGGACTACATACATATTGACAAGGAAATATTATTTGGAAATCCAGTTTTCCGGGGCACAAGAGTTCCAATTCAAACTCTTTTTGACCATTTGGAAAAAGGAATAACGTTAGATGAATTTCTGGACGACTTTCCAACTGTAAAGAAGGAGCAAGCAGTTGCAGTTATTGAAATTGCGGGCAAAATTCTGACCTCAAAAAACATCGAGCAAATCTATGAAACTGCGGTTTGATGAGAATCTTCCTAAAAGATTAAAGCAAGACCTTAACGAACATGAAATTTACACAGCGGCAGATAAAGGCTGGATTGGTATATCCAATGGAAAATTACTGGGACTGCTAATCGATCACAAGTTTGATGCTTTGTTAACCTTTGATAAAAACCTACAGTATCAACAGAATTTAACTAAATACACAATCGCAGTTATTGTATAAATGCTCCAGACAACAGCTACGTGACACTGAAGAATCTGGTTCAAAAAATAAAGGATCTATTAAAAACAGACTTAAAAACAGGACCAACTGAGATTAAGTGAGGGCCATCCGGCAACAACGCACCTATTTGCAAGCCAAGGTTCGGTGTTTATTTGTACTTTAGATTTTGAAATTTCACTCAGCAATAAATCCGGAACAGATGAGAAGTTATTTTTTGTTTGTCTCTCTTTTGCTTTCCATTTACTCTCATTGCTCAGGACAAAATCTGAAGAGTTTCCGTAATGGTTCTTTAGAATTGTACTACGAGGAGTATGGTAAGGGGCCGCCACTTTATATTTTATCCGGTGGGCCCGGAGAAGCACCCGATCATCCCTATCGCCAAATCGTTGATAGCTTAAAATCTTTCTACACCTGCATTTTACTACATCAAAGAGGTTCAGGGAAATCAAGAAACATTCCTATCACTGAAAAGACAATAACCATTGAGAATTATACACAAGACATTGAACTCTTGCGAAAAGAACGCGGGGATAAGAAAATTACATTATTAGGTGTTTCCTGGGGTGGCTTGCTTGCCATGAATTATGCCGCGCTTCATCCAGCCTTCGTTTCAAATCTGATCCTGGTCTGTTCAGCTCCTCCTTCGTATACTGTTTGGAATGTACTCTATGACAATCAATATACGAGGCGCTCGAAAGTGGAATTGGATTCCATGGACATCCTGCAAAAAACATTCTCAACAAAAACGGAGAAGGAGTTAGACTCTCTCAAAGTAGTAACTCCTGACAGCAAAGAAGTTCTTGCTTACAAGGAATTTATTGCGCTGCACATTCGGGCTATGTATTATGACAGAAGCAAAATATCGAAGCAAAATTTTAACCATCTATTTTACAGTTTCAATTTTCAACCCATTCCAATAATTGACAAGGAGGTTTTAGAAACCAAGTGGGACATTACGAGCAAATTAAAAAAATTAAAAATTCCAGCTTTAATTGTTTATGGACGACAAGATGACCAGGGTGAGTCGACATTTTATTTACAAAAGGAAAGTTTAAAATTCAGTGAGGTTCATGTGATTGAAAAATGTGGACATGAGATTGTAGAGGAACAGCCCACTGAGTTTTTTAAAATACTTATGGCCTATGTAAGGCGGACAAGAAGCTAATATTAAGCTTTAGTTCTTGGTGGTCGCTGACCAACAAGCATTTAAAGCTAAATGATTAGGTTTAAGTTCGCAGAGGTTGGTGGCTTGGAGTTATTCGTTGTTGATCTGCTTAGGTATTTGTAGCTTGACCACTTAATAACAACTATTATGGGGTTTCTTTTCACGCTCAAGTTCCTAAAGATTGCCGCAGCTTCGGTTTTCATTTTTGTGCTGCTTGATTTTCTCTGGCTGGCGATAGTGGCCTCTAAACTCTACCGGCAATCTTTAGGGTACCTGGCCGAATTGGACCCGGACGGAAAAATAATTTTTAACATCCCCATGGGCCTGCTGGCGCAAGTTGCCATCTCACTATGTTTGAGTGTATTTATTGTCATGGCTTTGCAGTTGGATAACCGACTGATGACAGCCATGGGTACGGGTGCATTTTTGGGCATGATGATGTACGTCACATTCGACTTCACCAATCTGTCGTTTGTAAAAGGCTGGCCGTTGTGGATAAGCGTGATCGATGTGTTGTGGGGATCGGTGCAGGGGGCGTTGGCCGGACTGTATGTTTTTTATTTCACAAGATGGTTTTAACGACTAAAAGTGCTTTTCTTTAGCGGGCGATGCTAAAAAAGATCCTCCAAAAACTTCAACTCTATTACCAGCTCATAAAGCGGTCGTTAACGGATAAAGTTATCAATCAGGGGCGATTTACGATAAGGCAATTACTCCGCGCTTTTTATCGTATCAGCAATGCGATGATTCCCCTCACCACATTACTCGCAGTTGTCTTAATTATCTATGATTTTGGGTTCAATCCATTTTACAGCCATTCTGATAACTTGTATACCGGGTTGCTCCTTGTGCTGCTGAGTTTTAAAATTCTATTCGTCATTCGGTTTATTTCTGAATGGGTTGAAGTAAAAAGTTTTAAAGCTCATGCCTATAGCCTGGCCCTGGTCATTCTGGTTTATTACCTGCATCACTTGGGCAAAGAAATAGTTTTAACCAAACCTTCGCAGTCAACCGATTTTCTGGTTGACAAATTACTGCTCTATGCGGGATTGTTCTTTTTATTCCTCACGGAAGCCTCCAGTCTATTAAAATATGTGCACCGGAAAAGACAAAACACCTCTTTCCTGTTCATTCTCAGCTTTGGCGTTATTATCCTGGTGGGCGCACTGTTGCTCATGTTGCCAAAGGCTACTACCAAAGGCATCGATGTGGTCGATGCATTTTTTACTTCTGCCAGTGCCGTGTGTGTTACCGGGCTTACAGTGGTTGACACGGCCTCAAGTTTTACAATCGTAGGGAAAATGATTTTACTGTTGCTAATCCAAATCGGTGGCCTGGGGATCATGACCTTTACCGGATTACTGGCTTATCTGGCGGCAGGCTCTGTGTCATTTCATAATCAAATGGCCCTTAAAAGTATGGTAAGCAGCAACCGACTTAGCAACGTAATTACCATCATCGGTAGAATCCTGCTCGTTACCTTATTCTTTGAAGCCATCGGAGCATCCTTGCTTTATGTTAGTATTGATAAAACACTTTTTGACCGTAAGATTGATCAACTTTTCTTTGCTGTTTTTCATGCTGTATCTGCGTTTTGTAATGCCGGCTTCTCTACGTTCTCATTGGGCTTGAATGATCCTGAGATTAAATTCAATTACCCGCTTCATATGATCATTGCCACCCTCGTAATTGTGGGTGGTATGGGTTTTCCCATTGCTTTTAATATTTTTTCTTATATCCGGTCTAAAGCAATTAACCTGATTAATCAGTTGCTCAACAGTTCAAAACGCGAATCCTATACTCGCATCATTCAGCTAAACTCAAAACTCGCTCTTACTGCAACACTTGCTTTGCTGGTATTTGGTTTTCTCTCCTACCTCATTTTTGAATGGGACGCCTCCTTGAAAGAACACACCTCAGTGGCAGGTAAAATTGTAACTTCATTTTTCGGATCAGTAACCCCGCGTACCGCTGGATTTAACACCGTGAATTTCAGTGCCCTTTCACTTCCTACTATTCTGATCTATATGTTGCTCATGTGGATTGGTGCATCTCCCTCTTCCACCGGAGGCGGAATAAAAACCACCACCGCAGCTATTGCGTTTCTGAATTTGAGAAACGTTATGCGGGGTAAAAACAGGATTGATGTGTTTCGAACACAAATCAGTGAGCAATCGATCAATAGAGCATTTGCCGCCATCGTAATCTCCTTACTTATCATAGGTGCTTCCATTTTGTTGATCTCACTCAAAGACGGCCATCACGGTTTGCTGAAAATTGCGTTTGAATCATTCTCTGCGTTCAGCACAGTGGGTCTTACATTGGGAATTACGTCCGAGTTATCGGAAACCAGTAAAGTTGTTTTAATCTTTGTTATGTTTATAGGCCGCGTGGGTGCCTTAACCGTGCTTATCGCGTTTGTAAACCAGGCCAAGCAGCAAGCTTATCACTATCCTGTAGAAGAAATTATGTACTAAACTAGAGCTTTATGAAATTCATTGTGTTCGGAATCGGAAGCTATGGAGCCTCACTGGCCACCAAGTTAGTGGAATTGGGTCATGAAGTTTTTGGTGTGGATTCCAATCAGGAACGAACTGAAAAATTAAAGAACCGCATCACCTATACCGTTGCGATGGATGCCACCAACCGAGAAGCTATTCAGGATTTGCCTTTGAAAGAAGCAGACGCAGTAATTATTGCCATTGGAGAAAATGAGGGCACCATAATATTGCTGGCTGCCCTACTCAAACAAATCGGAGTGCAAAGAATCATCTGCCGGGTAACATCAACGCTGCAAAAAACGGTATTGGAAACGATGGGCATCAACGAATTTGTTTATCCCGAACAAAACTCCGCAGGCCGCATGGCGCAACAACTTAGCTTTGGTGGAGTAATCGATTCGCATCGGGTTTGTAACCGGTTTCTATTTGTAGAAGTCAATATTCCAAGCCGGTTAATTGGCAGTAAAGTAGGCGATGTTGACTTCATTGGAGAATATGAAATTCAGTTGGTATCGGTTAAGCGGGATGTGGAAGAAAAAAATATTCTGGGTACGGTAAGGCACACCAAACAAACGATTGGCATCCTAACCAAAAATATTGAGTTGCGCCATGGCGATTCGCTCATTCTATTTGGGGATTCAAAAAAACTGAAAACCTTTCTGGAACTCTAAATGGCTGCTAAGTTCTTTTCGGAACGGGTACTACATTTTTTTTCATCACTTAGGTTAACAGCCTCGCTCCCGCGAGGCGTACAGGTATTGAACCCCTATCAGGATAAAGTCGTATTCGATTTATGTAAACAATTCTACACAAAGTATTATGCTGATAATGATAACCGAAAGATTATTATCGGTATTAACCCCGGAAGATTTGGAGGTGGTATTACAGGCATTCCGTTTACCGATCCCATTAAACTGCAAACCTTGTGCAATATCGAAAATGATCTTGCCAAAAAGCAGGAGCTCTCCTCTGATTTTATTTACAGGATGATTGCTGCTTATGGTGGTCCTGAACTTTTTTACAAAGACTTCTATTTTACATCGGTTTCGCCATTGGGCTTTACAAAAGATCAGAAAAATCTAAACTATTATGATGATCCCAAACTAACCGAGCGTCTAAAGCCCTTTATGATCGAATGTTTGCGTAAGCAACTGAGGTTTGGTATAGACACAACAACTGCTTATTGCCTGGGAGAAGGAGAAAATTACAAGTTCATTTCGCGGTTCAACGATGAACATCACTTCTTTGAAACCATTACCCCACTCCCACACCCGCGCTTCATCATGCAGTATAAAAGGAAAAGTCTGAACGAGTATCTTGACAAATACCTGAAAGCGTTTGGTCAGTCTTCCTGAAAGGGTCGTTTCTTAATCATGCCGCCTTTTACATCATTGATGCTATTTTCAACCACAAAAGCATCGGGGTCTATTTTTATAATCTCTGTTTTTAGTCGTTGCAATTCCAATCTTGTAACCACCGAAAACAAAACATCGATATCATTCGTTCGGTGGCCCTTCTTGCCAAAGCCGCTTTTGCCTTTCAGAATGGTAACACCCCGGCCCATTCTATTTACAATTGCATCCTTGATTTCATCACTCTTATCCGATACGATCATCACGCTGGTATATTCTTCAATACCATGTACCACAAAATCAACTGTTTTAGAAGCTACCAGGTAGGTAAGAATCGCATAAAGGGCTGTCTCTATATTAATGATATAAGCGGCTGTAGAAAAGATAACAATATTGAGAATCAGAATTACATCGCCCACAGACAATGTAGTTTTACGACTTGAATAGATGGCAAGCACTTCGGTGCCATCAATTACACTGCCGCCCCGTATGGAAAGACCAATGCCTGCACCTAGAAAAAAGCCTCCAAAAACGGCAATCAAAAGTTTATCTTGCGTGATGATGGGAAACTCAACAATGGCAAGCGTGATCGCCAATAGCGCAATAGCAATTAGAGTTTTGAATGCAAACTTCTTTGAAATCTGTGTGTAAGCGATTGCAACAAATGGAAGATTGATTAAGATAACCAACAAAGATAGATTGACACCTGAAACAATATTGGCAAGCAAGGAAATACCCATCACGCCACCGTCCAGAAACCGATTGGGCAACAAAAAACCTTTCAATCCAAAAGCTGCAGCAGCTACACCAAGAGTAATAAACAAAACATCTTTAATCGTGCGCTCGAGGTTAATTCTTCGAATGCGGAGCTGTTGAAGTTGTAGAAGCCGTTGACTTGTACTCATGGCCTTAAGATAAATAATTTAACCCGGAATTGTCATTAAAAATTAGATGAGACCTAAATAAATGACGAATCCTGACAGCAAGCGTCAGAATTGTCAGGATTAACCCTGACATTGAAAATGAAGGAAGACTTACGTTCAGGACAAAAGTTCAACTGCGTCATTTTCAATCGTCAGCACCTAGTGCAAAAAAGTCTAATGACTTTTTTGGGTTAACATTGGTTTGCACATATTTTTATCTGTGTTGCAAGGAATGCATCTTTGCGCCAACATTCTATGACTTCGCAACAACAACTTGAAAAAACATTAGAACTGATTAAACTGGAGCGACAAGCCGACCTGGAACAATACCGTCAAAAAGTGCTGATGCGCTCGCTTACCCAACGCACCAAAGACGGTGTAACCTGGTATCCGGTACGACTCAATAAGGAGTATATCGGCACGGGCGAACGGATCATTGTAGAGTTGGAAAGACATCACAACCTCGACCAACCCCATAGTTTCTCCAGCGGTAAACTGGTGAGTGTTTTTTGCAATGCTTCCGGCAAGCCCGAGAAAGAACACGTAAATGGAGTTGTAAATTATGTGCGCGAAAATGTTGTGGTTGTTACCCTGAATGGAGATGATCTCCCTGATTGGATAGACCATGGCCAGTTAGGTGTGGATGTGATGTTTGATGAGATGACCTACAAGGAAATGGAGTTCGCCATCAAATCAATAATAAAGGCAGAAGACAATCGGGCAGCAGAATTGCGGGAGATTTTTCTTGGCGGAACAAAAAGTACACAGAAAATAAAAAATGATCAACGCCCAAGTACCAGTATCCAATATCAGGAGTCGACCAAACTTTTAAATGCCAGTCAGGTAAAAGCTATTGACCATATTCTGGAAACGGAGGATGTTGCCTTCATTCACGGACCTCCCGGCACAGGAAAAACAACCACGCTGGTGCAAGGCATTTTACTAACGACAAAAAAAGAAGGCCAGGTTCTTGTGTGCACACCCAGCAATGCAGCCATCGATCTGCTCGTAGAAAAGCTTACTGAACAAAACTTAAATGTTGTCCGCATTGGTCATCCGGCCCGGGTAACTGAACAAACCCTGAGTAAAACACTGGATGCCAGAATTGCCACACACTCCAATTTCTCAGAGCTACGAAACCTTCGAAAGAAGATGGAGCAGGTTCGAGCCCAGGCAAGCAAATTCAAACGCAACTTTGGGTATTCGGAGAAGGAACAACGAAGACAGTTGAAAGAAGAAGCACGGTCATTGAAGTCAGATGCTGACATGCTCGAGTTTTATATTATTAACGATTTACTTGAAGCCGCGGATGTGATCTGTAGTACACTAGTCGGGTCCTCGCACCCGGTAATCCGCGGAAGAAAATTTAAAACCGTATTTATAGACGAGGCAGCACAGTCCTTAGAGCCAGCCTGCTGGATTCCGATTTTGAAATCGCAACGGGTAGTTCTGGCGGGAGATCATTTTCAATTACCACCCACGATCAAATCGAATGATGCGGCCCGGGAAGGATTGTCAGTAACACTTTTCGAAAAAGGAATTGCCAAACATCCGGAGATGGCCACCATGCTACGGGTGCAATACCGGATGCACGAAGCTATCATGAAATTTTCATCAAAATATTTTTATAAAAATGAGTTGGAGGCGCATTCGTCAGTAAAAACAGAACTGTTAAGACCCAACCAACTGCCAATAGACTTTATCGACACCGCAGGTTGTGGTTATGCCGAGCGGCAAGACCCCGAGACATTAAGTCGGTTTAATCTGGAGGAAGCATCGTTACTAATTAATCAGGTTGAAAAACTCGTTGAAGAAATCGGATTGGAGAATTGGGTACAGGAAAATATCAGCATGGGTATCATTACGCCTTATCGCGCACAGGTAGATCATCTACATAAACTGGCGGAAGCCTCATCTTTGTTAGAACCTTTACACAAATTAGTTACCATTAATACGGTAGATGCCTTTCAGGGACAAGAGCGGGATGTAATTGCCATTAGCTTTGTGCGTAGTAACGAAAAAGCCGAAGTTGGATTTCTCGGTGACATACGCAGAACCAATGTTGCTATGACACGCGCAAGAAAAAAACTTATTATGATTGGTGATAGTGCCACGTTGGGAGCGCACCCATTTTATATTGAGTTGCTGGAATACGTTCAGGCCAATGGATTTTACAGAAGTGCCTTTGAGATTTAATTCTATAATATTGATTTAGGCACAACATTTCGTAGCCAGGCGTTAAATCTTTTTAGCCGCCCGGCTTCTGGGTCGGGGTTGAAGGAAGCTGTTGTATTCCATGCATTTTCAGGTTTCCTGTCTTCTTCCATGGCGCGGTACAATTGACCGGCAATGCTAGGATCATAAATTATTACAATACATTCTGTATTTAAATTTGCACTTCTGGGATCAAGATTGAACGTACCTATCACTGCAATCTCGCTATCAATTACCATCGACTTTGCGTGTAGTCCGAAGATGGGGGTAAAATCAATTTCTTTCTGGAGCGCTCCCGTCATGATTTTATAGCGGACTGCCGCATCAGGTTTAAATTCATAAATGTTTATTCCTGTTTTCAACAAGGCTTCCCGTTCGCGTTGATAGCCGTTAAAGGCTTCGAGGTTATCCGTAGAGGATAAGCTGTTGGTTAAAATGTCAACTTCAACACCGCGCTGCACTGCTTCACTAAAAAGTTGCTGACTCAATTCCGTAGTAACCAGATAAGGGGATTGTATCGAGATCGATTTTTTAGCGCCCTTTATAAGACTTATCAACGCATCGGTACTCGCACCACCACCTTTCAATCCCTGATCACCTGCGTTTTTACCCGGCACATCAGAAACAAACGACACACTATCAACCCACACCAAAAGACCCGACTCTTGTATTTTTTGAAATGCTATGGGCACCATCTTTATTTTCTCACGCACCTGGGGCCAAAAATTTAATGGATTGCAGGCATACTGATGTAGGTATTCGTACTTGACGGTTGTATTTAATTTGGAATCCTCAACCGTAATAATACTGTCAATCGGAACACTTAATTCATTATCCCAAAAAAGATTAAAGGATTGCTGAACAACCGAAGCAGTCTTTCCCATCAGCAGCACATCACGGTCGCGGAAGTTATACTCATGATCATAATCAAAATATTCGTCTGCAATGTTTCTTCCTCCGGTAATCACAACTTTGCCATCTACAATAAACGTTTTGTTATGCATCCGTTGATTGAATCCCCTGAAGTCGGTGGCTAAGTTGTAGAGCTTACCCGGCAGATTTTTGCCGATGTTCGCGGTCGGGTTATAAATTTTAATATCCAGGTTAGGATGAGCATCCAGTGCCAGTAATTCATCCGCATCTGCTTCCACCATAATGTCATCCACCAGTAATCGAACTTTCACACCGCGGTCGGCAGCGCGTATCAAGTAATCAATCGCTATCAATCCGATATTGTCGGCTGAAAAAATAAAGTATTGGATATCAATAGTTTTTTCTGCCGCTTCACTCAACCAGGCTCTGCCAATCATGGAGATGTCACCTTCTTCTAACGTGAACACACCGGTTTTAGAAGTTAACAATGAATCAAACGGAGCCAGATATTCGGAAAGCCGGTGATTCTCAGCATGTATTTGTGAACAAAAGTCCTCATCCATGGATGGATATTTGTTTTCTCCGGAAGAGCAGGCCACAAGAAAAACTATCCAAATCGGGAAAGTAAATTTAGAGAGTAATGAAAATTTTACTTTACATGCCATTTATTAAAACATTCGATAGAGTGGAATTTGTAATTCATTGGCTATGCGTTTCATCTCAGCGGCAAAAGAATCATAACTAACCTGTCGCGTTATTTCAAGGGATTGATCATCATACTCCAGGATAGCAATATATTCAAAGAAATCAGTTTGTGCCGTTCGGGCCCGGCTATTGGCCGTATAGCTGTGCCGTTCCTTATTCAACCGAATTCCCTTGAGCGTTTGAAAGGTGCATTGCTCTGATTTTGTTGTGAACCACAAGACCTCAAAAGAATCTGTTATTCTTTTTTCAATCGGATCAATCTCTATCTGACTCCGGGTTGAAAACATTATCAAACTAAAAACAACCAGCACGATTACAATCCACTCATAGTCGGATTTAAAAATCAATAATCCACTGGCTACCAAACTGCCAATAAGGAAGGTCCACTTCAGGGTATCGGAGAAATAGGATTCTTTCAGTGTTGATTTCAAGGGTTGGAATATTCAAATTAAAGGTAGTGAAAATCAAATCAGGTTGAAATCAGGTAAATAAATCCGTATTGTAAAACCATCCCGCGTTCAGTATAAATCTTAACTTATAAAATACTTTTTATACCTTGATGGTAATTATCTTTGAACATGCGAAACCTGATTCTTCAGTTGGTAGTACTCTTTTCAATTGGCTCCTGCACTAAAAAATCCGGAGAGGAAACTAACCTCCCACCTTCTACTCCGATTCGGAAAACGAGTATTGAAGAAATCGAAATGGGAATTAAAACTTATATTCAAGAAAAGACAGCAGCCAATAACGGGTTCTTTCATGTTACCGATCGGGGTAAAGAATTTCGCATGAACCTCGTCCGGGTACATACCGAATACCTTTCCAACCTCGGGCCCGACCGCCACTTTGCCTGTGTTGACCTTGCCGATATACACGGAGATGTCTATGATGTCGACTTTTTCATGACTGGGAAGCCAGGCAATATGAAGGTAACCGAAACCAGCATTCACAAACTAAATGGCAAACCTTTCTATGCCTGGAAACAACGTGCTGATAAAACCTGGAGTCGGGTAGCTGTCGCTGAAGCTTCCACCCGGCTATTGGGCGTAATCGAGGGAAGTGATGAGTTTGAATTTTATTATAAGGTACAGTTGCCTGAACTAAAAGCTAAGGCAAAAATGTGGATTCCGATTGCCCAAACCGATAGCTTTCAAACGGTGAAGATAAAATCAATGGTCGTACCCGGAAAGCATGAATTGCTGCGAGAGGTGACGAATAATAACACTATTCTCTATGTAGAACTGGATCCAAGTCATAGTTACAAAACACTTGAGTTAACCTACCAGGTAAAACGACTCGAAAGAGGAGTTATAGAAGACCCAGGACCCATTGCCGCGCAATATCTGGCAGGTCATGCGATGGTTCCGGTGGGCGGACGTTTCTCTGACGTTGCGAAAGAGGCTCTGCACGGAAAGTGGAATGCAACCGACCTGATTCGGGCGCGCGCCTTATACGACTACGTCATCGACAATATGCGTTACATGAAGTATGGTAACTTTGGCAAGGGAGATTCCAACTATGCCTGCGATGTACGCACCGGAAATTGTTCAGAATTTCATTCTTTGTTCATTTCGCTCGCGCGCTCTTCGGGTATCCCTGCACGGTTTGCGATAGGCGCTTCCATACCTTCTGAACGAAACGAAGGCGGCATTGATGGCTATCATTGCTGGGCAGAATTTTATGCAGATGGAAAATGGTGGCCGGTAGACATCAGCGAGGGCAATAAGTATACTGCGCTGGCTACTTACTTCTTCGGTCATCATCCAGCTAATCGCATTGAGTTCAGCCGGGGCCGCGACCTGGAAGTAAAGCCAGGACCCAAGTCGGGGCCAATTAATTTTCTCGCCTATCCACTTCTGGAAATAGACGGAAAGGTTGTTGAACCAAAGACCGCCTTTTCATTCGTTCGTTTGGGAAACCCTACCTGAGAAAATCAATTCTTGGTAGAATCTGCCGGATGCTCAGAGGGATGTTCTGAGGGATGCTCCGTGGAGTCGGTTGGATGTTCTGTTGAATCGTTTGGATGCTCAGTAGAATCTGCTGGGTGCTCTCCGGCAGGGTGATCACCTTCTTTTTGTTTTCCACAGGAAAATATAATTGCCGTGGAGAGCAACACCAGAAACACAAAGGTGAATAGCTTTTTGATCGTGCGGTTCATAGCATTGGGTTTAGATCCTTAAAATTCATTTGATATTCAAATATAGTTATACTTTTTAAAAATATTTTATCTAATCAGTTATGATGTTCACGAACATTGAATTTCTTAAATCCATTCAATACTTTAGATAAGAAAAGATCATTACCCTATGCTCGATAAGTTCTGCAACTCCATTTCCGATGAAGCACAGTTAAGAATTGCCCTCACGATGGGTAATCTTGCTCTTCCGGTTTGGACAGAGTACTTTACTAAAAACCCTGCTGCCATGGATCAGCTTAACGCGCTGATTGCAGATAAGAACCGGGTGAAGGGGGGATTAGAAAAAATTGATCTTGAGTTTCCAAAACGTGCTCTGGAAAAAATTGAACGGAGCCTTGCCTCTGCGAAAGAAAAATCTACAGACCGGCCAATACCGATCATGAAAAGCGATGCTACGCTGTCACCGTTGCTGGCAACGTGCATGCAGCCGTTGAGCAATCCGCAATGGGACAATACCTTGAACCAATCGGCACGACTAGTTTTTACATCAGTCTTTAACATCCTGATGTGGATACTAAAAAGACGTAAAACAGATTTTCATGAAACTCACATTTATGTGGCCATCAACCAGGGTGTGGATGTGGTGCTGCGCGAGACAATTCGATCGCAACGGAATATTAATGTAATCCTGAATGAGTACGAACACCATAAAAGACAGGACACCGAAGACAGCGATTGGGAAAATGCCTTGCCGGTGGGAAGAAGTGAGCCGCTCGACCAGGAAGATGTATATAAAAAAATCATTGGTGAAAAAGTAACTAAAGACCAGCCCGGCACAACAGTAGCACGAGAAGTATTGAGGCAAATGCGCGAAGAGGGAAAATCATATTGGAACATGATGGATGAATACACAACCGGAACAAGTACCACCTATTCGTATAAGAAAGAAACACAGGGTTACTCACGCCATGAGTTTGATGCAATCGTAGGCAGTTTTTCCAATACCTATCCGATGACAGAAAGTGAAATGCTGAGCTTCATCGCACAACAAAACCTGGTAGATTTAAGAGAGTCGGGGTTTGAGGTATAATTGAAACAAAGTCGTCAGACCACTTTAAGTGGTCATGACGACTAAACTCTAAACTACATCTTCTCCCCTAACTTCACTCCTTTCATTTCCTCTTGCAACGTGAAGGGTTGATTGTACACGCGCTTACCGGTCGCTTTAAAAATTGCATTGGCAACTGCACCACCTGTAGGCGGCAAGGCCGGTTCTCCTAAACCAGTAGGATCAATACCGTTATCTACAAAATGTACTTCTACCTCTGGAATTTCATTGAAACGAATGAGTCGATAATTATTAAAGTTGCGTTGTTCGGCTGCACCATCTTTAAAAGTTACCTGGCTATACAAAGCATGACCAAGTCCGTCCACGATGCCGCCCATTACCTGTTGTTTAGCGCCACTCATATTTACTACTATTCCACAATCGGCAGCGGCATAAATTTTCTTCAACACAGGCTTGCTTTTTACCATCTCCACTTCAGCAACCTGCGCTACATAAGATCGGTGTGAAAAATAAACACTGAATCCCTGGGCCAGATTTTTCTTTTTACCCCATCCCGATTTTTCTGCTGCCAGATTAATGACTCCTTTCATCCGGTCGATATCATATTTAATCGCCCCCGCGGGTGATTGTTTTGCCTTGTCTAGCAAGTCGAGACGAAACTGAACCGGATCTTTCTTAGCAGCGACAGCAACTTCATCCAAAAATGCCTGTTCCGCGAAAGCGAGAAAGTTTGTAATGGGTGCGCGCCACGCGCCAGTAGTAATGGGCGACTGATGATCGATGGAATCAATCAATAAGTTTTCAACAGCACCACTTGGGAAATTATCTTCGCGTGTACTATTGCCGGCATTAATGCCCACACCCCGTAATTTATAACCAATCAAATTTCCTTTTGCGTCCAGCGCAGCTTCAAAGCGATAGCGCACTGCCGGGCGATAACTACCGCCCATCATATCGTCTTCGCGTGTCCACGTAACTTTAACCGGGGCTTTGATGATGCTGGAAAGTTCTGCAGCTTCCAGCGCATAATCGGCTTGTAACCTGCGGCCGAAACCTCCACCGAGGCGTGTTAATTCTAATGTTATTTTTTCAGGAGCAACACCCAACAAAGTAGCGGTTGCCATTCTTGCCCGGTCCGGAGTTTGTGAAGGACCTACCAACTCAACACCATCTGCACGCACATGCGCGAAGAAGTTCATCGGCTCCATAGGTGCATGTGATAAGAACGGGCACTGATACTCACGCTTGATTACGGTGGCCGCTGATTTGAAAGCTGCCTCTACATCGCCATCCTTGCGCCTTACGGTTGCTTCGGGTTTATCCAGTAGCTCTTTGAAGAGACGATCATGATCGGAAGTACTTTCGATGTTACCTTCTTTCTCGTATTCAACCTTCAACACCTTGCGGGCCTTGTTCACTTCCCAGGTGGATTTGCCAACAACGGCAACATTATTCTTGAATGTAACCACATCAACAATACCCGGCATTGCTTTCGCGGCCTCAGCATCTACTGATTTTATTTTCATACCAAAGGAAGCCGGCCGTTGAATCATAGCGTGCAGCATGCCTTCGCGATAAAAATCCAAACCATACAAAGGCTTGCCCGTAATCATTTCCAGATTATCCACGTTGGGGATTGCCTGACCGATGAGTTTAAAATCTTTTTTGTCTTTCAACTTCACTTCCGTGGGAACAGGAATCGCTGAAGCCTCGGTGGCAAGTTCGCCATAGGTTAGTTTACGGCCATCTGAATGAATTACATAGCCATTGCTTGCAGTGAGTGAACCGGAAGATGTGTTCCACCGTTTTGCTGCAGCCTCAATCAACATGTGGCGTGCGGTAGCACCGGCTTTGCGCAAGCGTTCCCAGCTATGTGGGATAGCACCACTGCCACCAGTAAGCTGACGCTCAAATTTTTTAGTGTCGAGTGCAGCCTGCACTACCTTAACTTTTTTCCAATCCGCATCGAGCTCTTCGGCAACAATCATCGGAAAAGAAGTTTTAATATTTTGTCCTAACTCCGGATTCGGTGAAAAAATTGTAATTACATCGTCCGGTGAAATAGATAAAAAACTATTGAAATTAATTTCCCCAGCCGGCAAGGCAGCTCCGTTAAAAACCTCGAGGTTGGAAGCTGATGTATTGCTCCAATGAAAACCTAACACCAGACCCCCCGTGGCCGTTAAACCCAACTTCAGGAAATCGCGTCTGTTTGTTTTAGTTATTGTCTCCATATTGAGTTACTTAAGTTTATTTGAGGCCAACACAATTGCTTCTTTCACTCGATGGTAGGTACCACAGCGACAAATATTTCCATTCATGGCAGTTTCGATTTGTTGATCATTAGGCGAAGGTGTTTTACTCAGCAAGGCAGCGGCACTCATAATCTGACCCGCCTGACAATAGCCGCACTGTGGCACATCAACTTCCATCCATGCCTGTTGCACAGGATGACTTCCATCTTTTGAAAGCCCCTCAATAGTTGTGATTTTACTACTACCCACAGCTGAAACCGGAAGTGAACAGGAACGTACTGCCGTGCCATTAACATGAACTGTGCATGCGCCACATTGTGCAATTCCACAACCGTACTTAGTGCCAACAAGGCCCAGGCTATCCCGAAGCACCCAGAGCAAGGGTGTATCTGAGGCTACATCTACATTGCG
>JALHRJ010000078.1 GCA_022841475.1 Cyclobacteriaceae bacterium
ATGAGTAAACGAATAACGATAACGATTTTGTGTTTGGGGATTTTTTCGATGATCTTTTATTCTTGTTTACCCGATCCTCTGGAGGTAGAAGGCGTACCGAAGATCAAACCAGAGATTGTCGTGTCTTCGCAGATTCTTACCGATCAATCGTTGATTGTCTTGTTAACAAAATCGTTTGGCGCTTTAGATGCCAGTGACGATAGTGATCCGCAAGAGTTACTCAATCAAATTGCAATTAATGATGCACTGGTAACACTTACCGGTCCTGCAGGAATAGATACTTTAATTTTTATTGAATCGGGAGCTTATGGTGGACTGACTAATCCGCTGGAAGGCGGGCAACGCTATGTTTTGAAAGTAACAAGCCCAACTATGGGCGAAGTAAGTGCTACTACGCTTGTAAAACCACAAACTCGATTTGAGGAGATTGACGCGACTTTGTTTTTTAATGGCTTTGATGATACGCTTGCTCAGGTTACCTATGGTTTTCAGGATTTGCCCGGCAAGAATTTTTATATGTTAAATGTACAACGCCTTCGCCAGGAAAATATTGAGGAGCGACTTTTAAATCCAAGAGCGTTTGTTCGACTCATTACCGATGAGGCCTTTGATGGCCAATCATATTCTGAAAACTTTCGGGTTTTTCCTACCGATTTTTCGAAAGGTGATACGGTAGCAGTTTATTTATCTAACATCAGTGAAGAGTATTACCGCTTTATTAAACTGCGTATGGACAACCGTTTTAGTTTTGTTGAATTTCTGGGCGAGCCAATTAACTATCCGTCCAACGTAGAAGGCGGTAAGGGATTTTTCAATTTATATCTTCCGGATATTCGCCTGTTTAGGCTTTCAGTGAATGATTAAATGAGACGAAAAATTGTGGTTTACATTTCTACTTGATTTGTTTTACTTTTGTGTGCTAAAAATAATTAACACATGAAACAACTATCAATTCTTTTCATAATCGCAATGGCCATTGCTGCCTGCGAGAATAAACCTGCAGTAATCACCAATGTTTATGGAGCAACGATTTCAACCGATGGCGCTCTTGCCCTTGCCTCGCTAAATGAACAGGTTGCTGGCAAGGATTCTGTACAACTTACCTTGAAAGGCACCATTGAAAAAACATGTGCGAAAAAAGGTTGCTGGATGACAGTTCAAGACGAAAACGGTGTGGCTACCCGCATTACTTTTAAGGATTATGGATTTTTTGTACCCACTGAAGGTGCCGATGGAAAAGAAGTAGTGTTTTCCGGAGTAGCTAAACGTAAAATTACGGACGTGGCCATCTTGCGCCATTTTGCTGAAGATGACGGAAAGAGTGAAGAAGAAATTAACGCGATTACTGAACCTAAAGAAGAAATTGAATTTGTTGCAAACGGGGTGGTGATTTACGAGAAAGAAACCAAGAAGTAATTCTCTACATCTTTAAGGCTACAGATGTCATTGGCAGCCTGTCGAAGTCTTAAATATCCCGGGTAAGTCGGAGGATCTCCTTCTCATACCCGGGATATTCTTTTAACAGAGTATTTCGTTCCGCCATGTCAAAATCCCGGAAGTCAAACCCGGGAGCAACGGTACATCCGCACAAAGCAAATGAGTCTGGGTTTTCAACATGGGACCCAAACCAACAATTGGCCGGTATAACTACCTGTAGTGAGTCACCCTTATCCAGATTCGCACCCAGCCGATGAATTTTTAGTTCACGTTCATGCAACACATAAATAAGTAATGTGCTGCCGTAATAAAAATGCCAGAGTTCATCAGACTTTATTCGATGGAAAACGGAGATATCCTCCGATCGCAACAGAAAATAAATAGCCGTTGATAGATTTCTGTCACCCCCAAATCGGGCGGGCAAAGCCGTGCTAAGAATTTTTTCAGAGGCCCGATAAGTCTCTTTATAAAATCCACCTTCGGGATGGGGAAGCAAGCCCAGATGATTTATCCAATAGTCAATAGATTTCATTTCCGGTTAACCTATATTTTACATCAAAGGAATAAAATTCATCGGTGAATTAATCAAAAAAAGTCATCTTGCCAATCTAATAGGAGTCTTAGCTCAGCTGGTTTAGAGCACTATCTCGACAAGGTAGGGGTCGTGGGTTCGAGTCCCACAGATTCCACACGAATGAGTATATGAAAAGAATTATTTGTTTTCTGTTTTTACTGACCTCGTTATCAGCAGCAACTGCACAACATGAATCTAAGCCTTATGTCATCTTGGTTTCCTTTGATGGCTTCCGCTACGATTATGTCAAGAATTTCAATCCGCCTAATTTTAAATCCTTTATTGAACAAGGCGCGCAGGCCGAGGCGTTGATTCCTTCCTTTCCAAGCAAGACATTTCCAAATCACTATTCTCTGGTTACAGGATTGAACCCGGGCAATCATGGCCTGGTGGATAATTCCTTTTATGATACTCAGCGCGGCACCTCTTACGGCATGCGCGATTGGCCAAAAGTAGTCGATCCCTATTATTATGGTGGCGTGCCTATATGGGAATTGGCGAAAAAAAATGGAATGAAATCAGCTTCATATTTTTGGGTAGGCTCTGAAATGAGTGATGAAAGCCGTAGGCCCGACTATTATTTTCCATTTGATGATTCGGTTGATCCGAACGATCGCGTAACGCAGGTACTTAATTGGTTGAAACTTTCCGACACGGAACGACCTCATATAATCACACTTTATTTTTCATTTCCGGATCATGAAGGCCATAGCTATGGACCAAATGCTGAAGAAACACGAAGAGCGGTATTACGAGCCGATACGTTATTGGGAAAATTGATGGATGGCGTTAAAGCAACAAAACTTCCTGTTAATGTTATTCTGGTTTCTGATCATGGCATGAGTGAGTTAACCACAGCCGAAGGGACTTATATTTTTGTTGATGAGTTGATTGATCGGAAAAATAGCTCTGTAAAACTGGTGAATGGCGGAACACAAACACACCTGTATATTTCAGATCTGCAAAAAAGAGACTCCACTTATTTAGTATTGAAAGGTAAAGAGAAGAATTACCGGGTTTTAAGAAAGGAGAATTATCCGGTGCACTGGAACTATCAGCATGATCGTGTGGGTGACCTCTTGATTGTAGCTTCTCCCGGACATTATATCAGGGAAGGTTCACGCGAGCGGTTTTTAACGTCAGCAAAAATAGGAAGCAAATTTGGAGTGCATGGTTTTGATCCTGCAGAAGTTACCGATATGCGCGGAATTTTTTATGCCCAGGGTCCGAACATCAAGTCAGGAATTATGCTTGAGCCTTTTCAGAATATTCATATCTATCCGTTGGTTGCAAAAATTCTCGGTTTGCCGTTGCCGGTGATTGATGGCAAAGAAGAAGTTCTTAAAAAAATATACAAGCGGAAATAGTCAGAGAGTAGATTTGATTGTAAATTGTTCATTGTCAACTGTCCATTTTATTCATAGCAAGGAACACACCATTCGTCCAGCCAAAGCCATCTTGATTGGGATACTCACCACCGCTCGCATTTCCATCTTTATTCCACACATCATACTTCTCGGTCATCTTTCCTGTATTCTTATATACTTTTGAATTCACATTTGTCCAGTATAATTTTATGTGGTTTGCTAAATCTTTCATTCCATAATTAAGTAATCCCCGATAGGCAATCCACTGTAAAGGGGCCCAACCATTGGGGGCATCCCACTGCTGGCCACTATGAAGTAAGGTTGTAGTAAGTCCACCAGGTTTCAGAAATTTATCTTTAAGTATTCTCTGCACAGTTTTTGCCTGTTCATGTGTGGCCACATGAAAGAATAAAGGAAAGGCTGCAGCAAGGGTAAATGATTGTTTTTGTTTCTGAGCAACAAAATCGTAATCAAAGAAGAAACCCTGGTCCTCATTCCAACAGTATTTTATTATGGCTTCTTTTCGAGCCTCCGATAAATTTTGGAATCTCATTGATTCAGCATTATTGCCGAGTTCGAGGAACGCATCGGCCAATACAACTTCTAAATGATAGAGCAGACAATTCAGATCAACCGGAATAATTTCGGTTGTGTGAATGGTAGCAAATGAGTTTTCTTCCTTGAACCAACGGCTACTAAAATCCCAACCTGATTCTGCAGCCGCACGAATGTTACGATACAAACTCTCGGGCTTTTGAATGGCGTGATGTGCAAGTTCTACATCTTCCTTGAAAGACTCTGGTCGCGGAGTAGCATGTTCGTCCCAATAGCGGTTGAGTAAGGAACCATCCGGCATTCGTACTACTCTATGTTGTGCATTATTTTTTTCTGAAAGATTTTCACAACGCATCCAGCATTTATACTCCTTTTCAAGATGCGGCAAATAGTGTGTAAGAGTGTTTTTGGTTAGGTCGACTAATAATTTTACCATCAACGAAAAGAACGGTGGTTGCGACCGACCCAGGTAATACGTACGATTACCGTTGGGAATATATCCGACCGTGTCAATCAGGTGCGCAAAATTATCCACCATGTTCTGAATAAGATCGGTGCGACCGGAAACTTTTAAGCCCAACATGGTAAAGTAACTGTCCCAATAATAAATCTCGCGGAAGCGCCCACCAGGCACAATGTAGGGGTGAGGCAATGGAATAATAGAACCTCCGGCATCATCTGGCAAACGTTTTAAAACATCCCACAAAGCATTGATATGCTCAGTTGCTGATTTAGTAGTATCACTTTTATATTCCGTTGCCGGGACTTTGGGCAGTTCAAAATTATCGAGGACAAACTTTTTTAATTCGAAGTTGGCTTTGTCTTTTTGATAAAGATAATCCTGATTGATTTCTTCCAATGATCTCTTTGGAATACAATCCGGAAACGTCTTTCCATCACCCAGAATATTTTGAAGCTGTACTTCTTCAAACAACTGACCAAGAGTATGAACAGATGAATGACTGATTTCTGGCATTACTTTGAGCTTTTCTTCAAAACCTCAATTGCATTTTCAAATAATTCTCTTCTTCCAATCCTGTATACACTGATAGTCCATAAAAAATTATAACGAACGAAATAGATCCCGAGATTTTTAATCTTTATTTCTTTATGACCATCAACTCCACCAATTAAATAAAGCAGATAATATCCAATAAGTTGATTGTAATAAGGTCGAGTAAGTACTGCGTCTTTTGTTACCTTAATATCAATCAAGGTGTCATCAATTATTAAATCTGCGTCTGCTCCACGAACGAGCTTTGAACCTTCCCCAAATGTAGGATTTAATATCAATTTATTCTTTGGTTTGAGTGATTCCAAGTTGCATACCCCAATGAGTTTCTGCAATTCTCTGATATCTATATTATCCTCTTCGCCAATATAAATTTCATTCAATTTTGCTCTTCTGGAAGCATCCTCTAACCTTGCTAAAAACAGAACAGCTTTAAAAAGATTATCGAACTTTATTTGATCTGATTTAATGAATTGATCATAAATACTTTTACTCCATGCAAATTTATTTGCAATTGTCTCATTATATATTTTTCTCTGCGCTTGAAATTCTCTCAGACTTTTCCCATCAAGCTTATCAAGCATTTGGATTGGTATTGAATTAACGCTTCTTTTTAACTTATCTAGTCCTATTTCAGCTTCCCATATTCTTCCAAACGTTTTGTCTTTATTTTCTTTTTCAAGACAGAAACGAAGCAGATAATCAAAGGCTGTTCCGATCAACATATAATTTTTAGTCCCCAATTCAACTTGGATAGGATTTGGACATATGAATTTGGGAGTGGGAAAATGCTTACTAAGGCTATTTCGGAAATTCTTATGTGATTTGTTACCGTAATTCAAAATTGATGTTAAGCTCATTTAATGGTTATATCAATGACTTCCAGTTGAACTAAACTCAATTTTCGTCTCCGACTTTTTTTGAAGCCGGTTAAAGAAAAACAGACAGACCATTAAAACCCCGATAGGGACCAGCGAAAAATAAAACGCAGTTTCTCCACCATACGCTTCAAATATATTTCCTGTTATTATAGAGCCAGTTGTTCCACCTAATGCCGAGAAAATTACAATTAATCCCGACATAGGCCCATGCTGTCGTGGCGGCAGCGTGCTTAAGATAACCGAATTGATAGCCGGATAAATCGGAGCGATGAATAAGCCGATCAACGGAAAAACAAATGCCCCAAGCGGAGCATCGCCCCAACCTGTTACCTGGCCGCCAGAATTTTTTGCGAGTGGTATCGCTACCAACACCAACACCGAAGCAGCTAAAAGACAAATAATCAAAACAAGAAACCAATGTATTTTTCGTAAGGCAATGCCAGCCGAAAATCGACCCAAGGCCGTAGAGGCTGCGAGGATACTTGCCATTTGAATACTAAGCGTAGTAGGAAGATTCAAAACTTTGCTATTGAACGTTGGCAGCCAGCTCATGATACTTTGTTCAATCAATACATACGTAAATGCACTCATAATGAAAACAAGTACCAGCGGCTTGATGGCAAGTTTGATCATGTCCGCAAAATCCTGTAGCAGTGGCTTTGATGCTTCTGTTTTTACAGAGGATTCATCGAGCGTAGTGCTAAGCAAAAGTAAGAAGGCAACTAACGAAATGCCGGATAGCAGATAATAGACATTCAACCAGGCTGTTGATTTCAGATTCTGATCGTCCACAAAGGCGCTAAAAATAAAATACCCTGTTAGAATTCCGATCATAAAAAATGATTCGATAAAATTCATAAAGCTGGCGTGCTCTTTCTTATCAACCGTAACGATGCCGATCGTTGCGTATACCGATACTTTAATAAGTGCAAATGAAGTGCCTACAACAGCGAATAAAACTTTTGTCATCGCGAAGCTGGGTAGTGATGGCATGACAACGCACGCCAGCGTTACAAATCCCAATGCGATCAGCATCGAGTTTTTG
Source organism: Cyclobacteriaceae bacterium (assembly GCA_022841475.1). GTDB lineage: Bacteria > Bacteroidota > Bacteroidia > Cytophagales > Cyclobacteriaceae > ELB16-189. The sequence continues at coordinate 6,872 of JALHRJ010000078.1, forward strand.
TACCCAATGCGAGTAATAAACGAAGCAACTAAAAAAGATACGATGGCAATACTCAGGTCTTTAAATGCTTCCAGAATACTGGCGGAAGATTCAGACACACCATAATTGCTTTGCACCTGCAGGATCACGGTGCCTACACTATTCAACAGAATAGCAAAAACAAAATAGTTTAGAAAGAGCGAGAGTTTGATTTTCCAGTGGGACATAGTTAGCGGGCTTGCTAACAAATCTAATTACTTTTATCAGATCATCCCACAGCAAAGTGATAGCCTACACCTTTAATAGTAATGATTTCGATGGTGGGATCTTCCTTGAGGTAATCGCGTAATTTGGTGATGTATACATCGAGTGTACGGGAATTGAAAAATGAATCATCGCCCCACACACGCAGCAGCATGGTTTTGCGATCAATGTTTAGGTTTTGATTTTCGGCTAAAATCTGGAGCAACATAGCCTCGCGATGAGAGAGCTTTCGTGCAACACCTCCATTTCTCAATTCGTAACGCTGAGGCGCAAATTCAAATTTACCTATGGCAATTGCCTCTTTGGGTCCGGACGCCATCTTTTGAGTGAGTTGCAAAAGATTATTCACCCGCACAATTAATTCTTCCATACTGAAAGGTTTGCGCAGATAATCATTGCCGCCAACCTCAAAACCTTTAATCAGATCTTCGGTTTGTGTTTTAGCAGTTACGAAAATAATAGGAATCGAGGGATTAACTTTTCGTATGCTTTGCGCGATGGTATATCCATCTTTGTTTGGAAGCATAATGTCGAGCACACAAATATCGGGACGGGCTTCTTCAAATACGCTCATAACGAGTTTTCCATCTGTAACCATGCGCACATCAAAGTCGCGCACCTCCAGACTCTCCTTTACTATGCGACCCAGAAAGGGCTCATCTTCTACATATAGTATTTTAACCTTGCTCATGCGTTTAAAAGGTGGCCAGGTCCGAATTCTGTATCCTGAAAAAGATTACCATCGCCCTATGACTATTTAGGCAATGTGATGATAAAACTACTTCCTTTTCCGGGTTCACTTTCAACTACAATACTTCCCTTGTGGCTCTTCACAACACTTTCTACATAACTCAACCCTAGTCCATAACCTTTGATATTGTGGACATCACCTGTGGGCACGCGAAAGAATTTTTCAAAAATCTTTTTGCGATATTCTGGAGCAATTCCAATTCCACGATCTTTTATCGTCAATATAATTTTGTCACTATAAGCTTTCAATGAAATTTTAATTTCAGGATTCGCAGGACTATACTTCAGCGCATTGTCAAGCAGGTTATAGATTATGCTGGTAAGATGCACAGGACCACCCAACAATTGAAAGTCAGTGCCATCTTTTTCAATGTGAATGTGTGCACCTTGCTTTTCAAAAACAAGCTTCATGGAGCTTAGCACTTGTTCCACTAATTTTTCCATATCAACAGGTTCGGCATTAAAGTCAACACCAGCATTTTCAAATATGGATGTTTTTAAAATTTTATCGGTAAGAATGTTTAACCGGTTCAGTTCGTTTTGCGCAATCTCAAGATATTCGTTAGTAAGTTCAGGATTGTTAAGACCCCTAAAACTTTTCAGCGCCTCGAGAGCAACTCCCACGGTAGTAACAGGCGTTTTTAATTCATGAGTGATGTTGCTGATAAAATCATTTTTTAATTCCATTAGTTTTTGCTGGGCAAGAATGCTACGGTACATCACTATAAATGCAATACTTGTTAACAGGGTAAGAAAAACAGAAAATAGTATCTGAGGAGTAATTTTTTTAATAGTTGCAGTTCTTACACCCGTAAGTCGTGCTTCATAAAGTTTTGCTGGATTTAACCTGACAGGGTCAACTCGTAATGTGTCACTGAAAAGCGAAGTCTTTGGAAAAGGAATGTGGTATTCTCCTTGTTCAAGGGGCGGAATAGGTGGCATTTCTGCGTCTGACCTATTCTTAAAGTGCCAACGGCTAAACCTTATTTCGCTTACGCTGGGATTAGTTAAAATATTTTCCTCCACTAAGTTTTTTCTGTAATAATGTTGCAACGAGTCCATGTTGATCGAGTCAGCTGCGATTCTGATCGTAAAATTCTGGTCATTACTCCGTTGCATGCTTTTTAATTTTTGAGTGAGTGGTTTTAAAGCTTGGATGAGAGAATCACTTTCACCTGCTGATGAAATGAAGACCTGAACAGTAGAAGATTTTTTTCGAAGGTAGACAGTGTCGGTAACTTCTACCTTTCTAGCGACCATGTCCCCTTTACTCAAGTTTTGACGAACACTGTCTGCATAGGGTCGAAGGCTAGTGAAAAATACGGAGTCTCGTAATTGGAATACTGTATTTTTGAAAATTGCACTAGTTTGCTTCCGAAGGTCCGTGATTTCATTTATATAACTGGATCGTAACCAAAATACCTGTAGTGCCAGCAGAAGCAAAATGCTGCTTACAATCAGAACTAAGGCTAATGTATTTTTTGATGTTTTCATTTGCACAACAAAAATACGGGTATAACCCTGACCGCGATGATCTTTTAACCTTAATTAACATTGCTTTCAGAACTATTAACCGTCATTACTTATCTCAAGCCGTATATTTGCTTCTGAAATAACCCATGAAAATCTCCTCACATATGAAAAAAATAATCCTACTGGTAGGCATACTAGTTTCTATAACGGCAGCCAACATTGTTTTTGGCCAGACAACCGGAGTTATTAATTATGAGACTAAAATAAATATGCACCGTAACATTCCGCCCGAGCGTGAATCTATGAAAACGATGATCCCTGAGTTTCGCACCACGAAACATCAACTTTTTTTTAATGATGCTGAATCATTATACAAGATGGTAATTGAAGATGAAGAGGAATCTTTTTCTAGTAGTGGCGGTGGAATGAGAATGACTTTTAGAGCAGGCGGTAGTGCGGAAAGTTATCTTGACCAGAACTCAGGAAAAATCTTGACCAAGCAGGAATTTATGGGTAAACACTACTTGATTGAAGATTCTGTGAAGATGTCGCCCTGGAAATTTGGCGATCAGGTAAAAATCATCGCAAACTACGAATGCCGCATGGCGTACTATACCCAAACGGATACAATAAAGATTGCCGATCGGGAGCCACAGGTTAGAACCTCAGAAATTACTGCCTGGTACACGGATAAAATAAAGCCTTTTCTTGGCCCAGACCGATTCAATACATTGCCAGGAGCAGTGCTTGCTGTGGATATTAATAATGGCGAACGCGTGATTGTTGCAAAGACGATTGAGCTGAGAGAATTGAAAAAGAATGAATTGAAAGCTCCCGCTAATGGCACAAAAATCACGCAAGCCGAATTCAGAAAAATGGTTGAGGAACAGATGAAACAAATGGGCGGTGGTCGCCAGATGATGATCCGAAATTAGAATTTTATCCTCTTTCCAAGACTATCAATCATTGCATGAAAACATTATACATTCTTCTATTACTTATCGGATTTACTTCGTCCGTATCAGTGGGTCAAAAGTTTTCGATTAAAGGCCAGATTACCGATTCGCTTTCAGGTCCGCTACCATCTTCAACTGTCATGTTATTGAATCTCAAAGATTCATCGCTTGTAAATTTTGGAGTGAGTGATGTTAAGGGATCTTTTGAAATTAAGAACGTAAGCAAGGGTGAGTATTTGCTAAAGATTACGTTTGTTGGTTATTCTAATTACATGAAAAGAATAACAACTCCCGCAGAAGCTGGAGTCATTGAGATGGGTAGAATAAAAATGTTACCCAAGTCTCAAGAACTGGATGCGGTTGTCGTAATGGGTGAGAAGAATCCGGTTACCGTTAAAAAAGATACCATTGAATTTAATGCCGGATCATTTAAAACAAAAACCAATGCAACGGTAGAAGATTTATTAAAAGTAATGCCGGGTATGGAAGTAGAGACTGATGGAACGGTACGCGCACAAGGGGAACAAGTTCAGCGTGTAACTGTAGATGGAAGAGAGTTTTTTGGTCGCGATCCTAAATTGGCTACACGAAACCTTCCTGCGGATGCGGTGGAAAAAGTGCAGGTCTTCGATCGTAAATCTGACAATGCACAATTCACGGGTATTGATGATGGGCAACGTGAAAAAACCATCAACCTTGAATTGAAAGAAGAGAAACGTAAAGGTGCCTTCGGAAACCTTATGGCGGGCGTGGGAACAGAGGATCGCTTTCAGGCTTCAGGTAGCGTTAACAAGTTTGGAAAAGGACAGCAGGTTTCATTTCTGGGCATGGGAAACAATATTAATGAACAGGGTTTTTCTATTGGTGATTTTATGAATTTTAGCGGAGGGGCTCAGTCAATGATGGGTGGCGGTGGCGGCACCCGCACCATTACGATTAATGCAGGGGGTGGAGGCAGTGCAGGTCCTGCTATCAACAATGGTGGCCGTCAAACTGGTATAATGACTAATTATGCCGGGGGTATAAATTTTAATAAAGACCTTAGCAAAGATACCAAGTTAACGTCTAGTTATTTTTACAATCACCTAGATAGAGACATTTCCACCAACCTGGAGCGCACTAATTTTTTACCAGATGAAAGTTTAAGCAATGTACTTACTCAGTTGAGTAAGCAGATCAGCAACAATGATAATCATCGCGGCACCTTAATGATCGATCATAACATAGATTCGGCTAACACGCTTAAGTTTACAGCAAACGGTTCCTACTCTGAATCGGAGCAGAACACACTTAGCAGCAGCGAGACCAGAAGTCTTACAGATAATACACTGCTCAATGAAAATCAACGACTAACATATAACGGACAAACCGCACTTAGTTTAAATTCGAGTTTGCTGTGGCGTCATCGGTTTGCAAAGAAAGGAAGGAGCATGTCAACTAATCTTTCATTGGGGTTAAGCTCAACAGATAGTGAGGGAAATTTAAATACAACAAATACTATCTATAATCAAACTCCGGGCGAACAGCTAATTGAACAGACCAATACCCAAACCACCGATAACCAATCGCTGGGAGCAACCATATCCTATACCGAACCTTTGGGCGGCCGAAAATATCTGGAAGCGAATTATAATTTTCAAACAAATAACAATGATGTAAATCGTGAGGTGTATGATGTGAATGGTGGCGCACCGGAATTTAATATTCCATTGAGTAACAAATATACCAGCAACTACATATACAACAGACCCGGTTTAAATTTTAAAATGAACCGCGAAAAGTATAGCGTAACTGTAGGAGCAAGCTATCAGATGACATCCTTGAAGGGAGATTTAATTTCCCGTGATGTAAAAATTGATCGCACCTTCGAAAATTTACTTCCCGCGGTTCGATTTAATTTCGATTTCTCAAGCTTTAGGCATTTGCGAATGGATTACGAAACCTCCATGCAGGAACCAACCATTCAACAATTGCAGCCGGTAGTTGATAACTCAGATCCACTGAATATTTATGTTGGTAACCCCGATCTGGTGCCGGCCTACGTGCATCGCATTAGCGCGAATTTTACTTCATTCAATCCTGCAAAGTTTATAAACTTTTTTGCCTTCGTTAATTCTTCGTTCATGAAAAATGCGATTGTAAATTCACAATCAACCGACCCTGTGACTTATGCCAGGACAACACAACCTGTGAATGTGAGTAGTTCAAAAAACCTAAGTGCCAATTTCAATGGTGGGTTTCCTGTAAAGAAATTGAATAGCCGGTTTAATATTGGACCAACGGCCACGCTATCAGAAAGTATTACGGTGTTGAATGGTCAGGATAACACCGTGCGCAACAAAACATTGGGTGGGTCTGTTCGCTATAATTATACCTATAAAGAAATTGTTATCATCGATCTTAGTGCCAACCTGAGCCATCAGGAAACCAAGTACGATTTTAACACACCCGACCAACAGTATTTCAATCAAACCTATCGGTCAGAGTTGAATCTGAATTTCCTAAAGAATTATGCTTTCAATACCACCTACGAATACCTGATTTATTCCAGCACTACTACAGATTTCAGAGAGACGATTCCCTTTCTTAATTTGTCAGTTTCACGTTTTATGTTAAAGAATAATGCAGGTGAGTTAAAACTTGGCGTGAATAATTTGCTGGATCAAAGCAATAGTGTGAGCCAAAGCTCAGGTGAAAATTACATTCAACAGCAGACAACCAATAACCTGGGCCGGTACTACATGCTCAGTTTCACCTATGCACTCAACAAGCATTTGAATCCGATGGGTGGCCGTGGCCGTAGGGGCGGTGGTGGTGGCATGATGATTATGCGACAGTAAGCCATGTTGAGGCTGTCTCAAAAGTCAATCAAAAAGTGAAATGTCATTCCGGCCCTTGAGCCGGAATCTCATTCTACCCTTTCTAATCTGGGATTGCGGGTCAAAGCCCGCAATGAAGGTCTGACATTTGAGACAGCCTCAACATGAATTGATCTTCTATCCGTCATCCCGTATCTTTCGGCCATGAAGTATCGTGTGTTGTTGTTTCTTATGGTGTTTGGCACAGGAGCGGTTGCTCAATCTTACATTCCCAAATTTGATATTCAGGGTCACCGAGGTGCCCGCGGTCTTCGACCCGAAAATTCTATTCCCTCATTTTTGCTTGCGCTCGATTCGGGTGTAACTACGATTGAATTGGACTTGGCAGTAACAAAGGATAAAAAGTTGGTCGTTTCTCATGAACCCTGGATGGCAGCCACCATTTGTACTACGCCCGAAGGAAATTCGATTGTAGCCAGGGATGAGAAGAAATACAATATTTATAAAATGACCTATGAGCAAGTAAGGGAATGGGATTGCGGTTCAAAAGGCAATGAGCGTTTTCCGCAGCAGCAGAAAATGGCTGTCTCCAAGCCTTTGTTAAGCGATGTAATTGTGGCGGTAGAAGATCATCTCAAAAATTACACCCGCTACGAAGTAGACTATAATATAGAGATTAAAACGCTTCCGGAAGGAGACAACAAATTTCATCCGACCCCGCAGGTTTTTTCTGACCTCGTGTATAAACTGATAGATGATTATCTGCCCCTTGATCGGGTGGTAATTCAGTCATTTGATTTCAGGGTGCTCAAATACTGGCATGATAAATATCCTGAGGTTCGCCTCGCTGCCTTAGTCGAAAACAAAAAATCAGTTGAGCAAAACCTGGCTGATCTGGGTTTTACACCTTCTATTTATAGTCCTTATTTTACGTTGATTACCAGAGACGATGTCAGGGATCTTCATCAAAAGAAAGTGCGTGTAATACCCTGGACGGTGAATGAAGAGAGGGACATGCTTTCCCTAAAGGGAATGGATGTAGATGGATTTATAACTGACTATCCCGATCGGGCTGCTAAATTCAAGCGTACCTTGAACATTAAACCAAAGGGAAAAAAATAGGGCGATCCCCTATTTGTAGCTTGAAAACTTCTTCTCTATCATTGCAGCTTTAAAAATATAAACGCACCTATGCTTACCTCCAACCTTCAACCACAAGTAACTAAATATGATGTATATGGCATAGGTAATGCCCTGGTAGATATTGTTACAGAAGTAAACCATGACTTCTTTAAAGAGAATGAAGTAGAAAAAGGCCTGATGACTTTAGTCGATGAAAAAAGACAAATTCATCTGATGAAAGCCATTGACATGAAAAAAAGCAAGATGTCAGGTGGCGGCTCAGCAGGTAATACAGTTGTTGCCATCAATCAGTTTGGCGGAAAAAGTTTTTATTCATGCCTCGTTGCGAAAGATGATCTTGGCAAATTCTTTTTGGAAGATTTAAAAAGAAACAGTGTTGATACCAATCTTACTCATGAACAATGCCCGGAAGGACACACAGGTCGTTGTCTGGTAATGACGAGCCCCGATGCTGAACGCACTATGAATACGTTCTTAGGAGTTAGTTCTTTTCTTTCGCCCGAACATTTAGATACAGAGGCTATAAAGAATTCTTCCTACATCTACCTGGAAGGTTATCTCGTTGCTAGTCCGAAAGGATTAGAAGCGCTGAAAGAAGCAAAGCGTATAGCCGAGCGTAATAAAGTTTCTACAGCCCTTACTTTTTCTGATCCCAGCATGGTAAAATATTTCTCTACGCAAATGGAGGAAATAGTAGGGGCCAGTGTGGATTTGCTTTTCTGCAATGAAGAAGAGGCAATGATTTTTACAGGTACCAATAACATGGCCGAAGCCCGTGAGAAATTAAAGCAAGTTGCCAAACGTTTTGCGATTACGCTGGGCGCGAATGGGGCGTTGATTTATGATGGCGATACATTCATTCAGATTGAGCCCTATAAAGTGCGGGCCATTGATACCAATGGTGCGGGCGATATGTTTTCAGGTGCATTTATGTATGGCATTACGCATGGCCATAGTTATGCCGAAGCCGGAAAACTTGCCTCCTTAGCCTCATCGCGTGTGGTTTCACAATTTGGTCCCCGTCTGGAACCTCAACAGATCAAGACAGTATTGGGCGATTTGATAGGTTAAAATAATAATCGATCATTATTTGTAGTTTATCCTATCATTATGATGGGAATTAGCTAAGCTCATCACAGGCATTAATTAAGCTCTCGGTTTGCTCTTCTACATATCAAAACAAGAGAGATCAATTTGATTGTTTAAATCTTTTCAGCGTTTAGGCAACGATAACTTAACAAAAGTATAGATAACAACGGGCTACATTCATCCGTTAGATTTCCTATCATTGTAATCCAAAAATTTAATTATGCATAAAAAACAAAGTTTAACCCTTTGGCTTCTGCTTGCCGCGATTTCGGTAGGCTATAGCCAGGCTCGGAAAATTGAATTCACCGAATATGATCTGCCCAACGGCTTGCATGTTATTCTACATAAGGATAACACAACACCTATTGTTGCAGTGTCTGTATTGTATCATGTAGGTTCAAAAAATGAAGACCCCAACCGCACCGGCTTTGCGCACTTCTTCGAACATTTGTTGTTTGAAGGTTCAGAGAATATCAAGCGCGGTGAGTTTGATAAATACCTGGCTAATGCAGGAGCCACCAACAACGCCAACACATCCAACGATCGTACTTTTTATTATGAAGTACTTCCATCAAATCAACTAGAGCTTGGATTGTGGATGGAATCTGAAAGAATGATGCACGCTAAAATTGAGACCATTGGTGTGGAGACGCAACGCGAAGTAGTTAAAGAAGAAAAACGCCAACGCATCGACAATCAACCGTACATGTCTTTTCAGAGTGAGATTTTTAAAAGAGCCTACACGGTGCATCCTTATCGCTGGACTCCCATTGGATCCATGGATGACCTTAACGCAGCTTCTCTGGAAGAGTTCATTGCTTTTTATAAGAAATTCTATGTTCCCGAAAACGCTACCTTATCTATTGCGGGAGACATTGACATCGAACAAACTAAAACAGCTGTTGCCAAATACTTTAAAGACATCCCGAAAGGAGGTAAGGAAATTCCTCGCCCTACTGTGAAAGAACCTGAGCAGAAAGCTGAAGTGCGCGATGTGGTGTTTGACAATATTCAATTACCGGCTGTGTTTCAGGCTTACCACATTCCTGCACAAGGCACCCCGGATTCTTATGCGTTGGAAATGTTGAGTACGGTATTAAGCGGTGGTCAAAGTTCGCGTATGTACAAAGCTTTGGTTGATGAACAGAAAAAAGCATTGCAGGTAGCATCGTTTCCTTTTGCCCTCGAAGACCCGGGGCTTTATATCACGCTCGGCATTGTAAACATGGGTGTTGATCCGGTAGACCTTGAAAAGGCAATGGATGCAGAGATTGAAAAGGTGAAGAATGAATTAATCTCCGAAGCGGAATTCCAAAAGATTCGCAACCAGATGGAAAGCCAGTTTGTGCAACAAAATTCTACCACTTTTGGAATAGCTGAGCAGTTGGCAAACTATCATGTGTATTATAAAGATGCCAACCTGATAAACACGGAAATTGATCGGTACATGAAAGTAACGCGTGAGGATTTACAACGTGTAGCAAAAAAATATCTGATCAAAGAAAATCGGGTTGTGTTGCAATACTTGCCTAAGTCGGCACAAAGCAAACCTGACGATACCCAAATCAAAAAAGACAATTGATTATGAAGAAGCATATAATATTCCTTTGCTTATTGTTGGTATTTGTATCAACACAAGCACAAGTTGATCGTTCCAAAGCTCCCGTTCCTGCACCCGCGCGGGAGATAAAAATTGGTGACTATCAAACCTTCACGTTAAAGAATGGTTTGCAGGTATTTGTTGTGGAGAATCACAAACTGCCTCGTGTTCAATTTTCGTTACAATTAAAAAATGATGCCATTTATCAGGGCGAAAAGGAAGGCTATATAGAAATGGCCGGATCCCTGATGGGCACAGGTACTAAGACAAAGACAAAAGCCCAGATAGATGAGGAGACCGATTTTATTGGTGCTAATCTGAGTACAAGTTCCAACGGGATTTTTGCATCCAGCTTAACCAAGCATACAACTAAGTTGCTTGATTTGATGAGTGATGTATTATACAATCCTGCCTTTGCAGCCGAAGAGTTTGAGAAGCTTAAAACACAAACCCTGTCAGGTCTTGCAGCGGGAAAGGATAATCCTGATGTAATTGCAGGAAATGTTCGCAACGCGCTGAGATATGGAAAGCAACATCCTTATGGATTGTTTACCACCGAGAAATCAGTTGCTGCCATTACCATGGATGATATCAAGGGATATTATAACACGTACTTCAAGCCCAACAATGCTTATCTCATTATTGTAGGCGATATCGATCTGAAAACGGCAAAGGGTCTCTCTGAAAAGTATTTTGCAAAATGGGTGAAGGGTGAAGTAAAAAATCCAACATATCCTCAACCGAAAGAACCCGCTAAAACCTATGTGGCGTTGGTTGATCGTCCGGCTTCCGTTCAATCAGTAATCAACATTACATATCCCGTTGATTTAAAACCCGGCACGCAAGACGCCATCAAGGCCCGTGTTACCAACCAGATTTTAGGAGTAGGATTTTCAGCACGCTTAAATCAAAATCTTCGCGAGAAAAATGGATTTACGTATGGATCTGGCTCGCAACTTAACGCAGACAATCTTATCGGAAGTTTTAATGCTTCCGCTAGTGTTCGCAATGAAGTAACGGATAGTTCTGTGTTTGAACTGTTATCTGAACTGAAGCGTATTGTTAATGAACCGGTTACAGAAAAGGAATTGATTCTGGCCAAAGCAGAAATCTCAGGTGCCTTTGGTCGCTCACTCGAAAGCCCACAAACCATTGCCAGCTTTGCACTTAATACAGCCAAGTATAACTTGCCAAAGGATTATTACAATAATTACCTGAAGTACATTGATGCGATTACATTAGCCGATGTACAGGCAGCAGCCAAAAAATTTATTCGTCCGGAGAACGCACACATTGTGGTTGTGGGTAAAGGATCGGATGTGGCTGATAAGCTTAAAAAGTTTGGCGAAGTAAAGTTCTTTGATATCTATGGCGAAAGTTATGTGCCCACCACGGCATCCGCGATTCCGGCAGGCTTGACGGCAGAAAAAGTGATTGCCAACTACATTGAAGCTATTGGTGGCGCGAAGAAAGTTCAAGAAATGAAGAGCGTGAAAACAACGATGAAAGCTACGGTTCAAGGTATGGAGTTAACAATGACTAATTCAAAGAAAGCACCGGGGAAAAGCTTGATGGAAGTTTCCATGCAGGGCAATGTGATGTCTAAGCAGGTAAGCGATGGGAAGGATTTTGCCGTAATAGCAAATGGACAGAGGCCACCCCTTGATGCAGCAACCAAAGAGGAAGGTTTATTTGAAGCAGCTATTATTCCTGAATTGCAGTTGGCTTCAATGAATGTAAAAGCTACACTTAAAGCAATTGAAACCGTGGACGGAAAGGAAGCTTATGTGGTGGAGTATGCATTTCCCACAGGCGGAAAATTAACTACTTATTTCGATAAGACTTCTGGATTAAAAATTCAAAATGTTAAAGAAGTAAAAACCCCGCAGGGCATGAGTTCAGTTCCAACCCGGTTTGATAACTATAAGGAAGTGAATGGAATAAAATTTCCGCACACTACTTCTGTTTCTATGGGTCCCATGAATTTGAAATTTGAGGTTTCAGCAATCGAGGTAAACCCGACATTGGATGATGCCATTTTCAAAGTTCAGTAAATTCTAACGGTTCACACATGAAATTACACTTCGTCACCCCTCTCCTTAAAGGAGAGGGGTTGGGGTGAGGTAAAAACGGACATTTTCTATATAATTTCTAAGGTTCTAAGCAAATTCGGCCTACTAACCTTGTAAATCCCGATTATCCTGCACATTTTTGCACCCCTTTAGAAATTGAGGTTTATCAGATACTACTATGAAACGCACATTCCAACCTTCCCGCAAGAAAAGAACCAATAAGCACGGTTTTCGCGAGCGCATGGCTTCTGCTAATGGTCGCAGAGTGCTGGCTGCCCGCAGAAGAAAAGGCCGTAAAAAGCTCACCGTTTCTGATGAAGGCACGCCTAAAAGCAAATAAACATTAATTCTTTCCTGAGTTCCCGTTAATCTTAATTTCGGGCTTCACGGAAGACAAATAATTCAAAATGGAAAATTCAGAGAGAGAGTCACCCCTCTCCTTTGGAGAGGGGCCGGGGGTGAGGTTTACGTTCACAAAAGCCGAAAGACTGTCAAAAGAAAAATTAATAAAGGAACTCTTCGAAAAGGGTTCCTCTTTTTATTTATACCCTTTTAAGGTTATTTATAGCCTGAATCCTGACAAATCCTTTAATGTAAACCAGGTTCTTATTTCTGTTCCTAGTCGTCAGTTTAAGCGTGCGGTTGATAGAAATAAGATCAAACGCAGGATTCGCGAAGCATATCGGCTTCAAAAAGAAATACTGGATAAAAACTCAGAAAGGGCGATTTTTGTCTTCCTATACACGGCTAAGGAAATTTTACCATATTCAGAATTGAAAAAAAAAGTCCATACTGCGATAATAAAATTGAATACCAAACTTGGTCCATTCCCCTCTCCTTCGGAGAGGGGCTAGGGGTGAGGTCTTTTTAGTGCTGGAAAAAATTAAGAACTTGGAGACTCTTTAGTCCTTCTTTCCTTTAGAAAGTACGTTAAGTTGCCAATGAAGCTAACAAGTAGGTAGAGGGTGAGTATTAAACAATTAATATGAAAAGGTTAAAAGTAATAGGAGCGTTGGCTGTGGTGGCTTTTACCATCTGGGCCTTTCAGGGGCCTGGGGAAAAATATTTCGATATCGCTCGAAGCCTTGACATATTTGCTACGCTCTTTAAAGAGGTGAATGCACACTATGTAGATGAAGTCAATCCAAAAAAACTCATAGACAATAGCATTCATGGTATGTTAGAGCAATTGGATCCTTATACCGATTATATTCCAGAAGAGGATCTCGAAGCATTTAGTATTCAAACAACAGGTCAGTATGCTGGTGTAGGGGCGTTGATTGGTATAGTAAGAAACAAAACTGTGATTACTAATCCTTACGTTGGCTATCCTGCTGAGCGCGGAGGTTTACGTGTAGGCGATGAATTAATTTCAGTCGATGGCAAAAATGTGCAGGGAAAGCCTACTATCGAAGTAAGTACATTACTAAAAGGTAAACCTAAAACGGAAGTGCAGTTAGAAGTCAAACGTGCTGGCCAGAAAGAGAACATCAAGTTTAAGCTTATTCGAGAGAAAATTAAAATCTCCAATATTACATGCCTGGGAATGGTGGGCGCTGATGTAGGCTATATCAAACTCGATGAGTTTACCCCCGGAGCAGGCAAGGAAGTGGAAGAGGCGGTAACAAAATTAAAACAACAAGGTGCTAAAAAGTTGATTCTCGACCTGCGCGATAACCCGGGTGGCTCATTGTATGAGGCGGTTAATATCGTGAACATATTTATCCCGAAAGGCAAAGAAGTAGTGGCAACGAAAGGCAAAGTGCCAGAGTGGAATAAGTCTTACACCACATTAAATAATCCACAGGACACAGAGATTCCTGTAGCGGTTCTCACCAGTGGTGGAAGTGCCTCGGCTTCCGAAATTGTTGCGGGCTCATTGCAAGATTACGACCGGGCCATTTTGGTAGGACAAAAAACTTTTGGGAAAGGACTTGTTCAAACAACGCGACAATTGGCCTACAACGCTCAGCTAAAAGTTACTTCAGCCAAATACTATATCCCGAGTGGCCGCTGCATTCAGGCTATGGATTATGAGCATCGTAAAAGTGATGGCACCGTTAACAAATTTCCCGATTCCCTTAAGCGGGAATTCAAAACAACAGGTGGCCGCAAGGTATATGATGGAGCCGGATTGGATCCCGATATATTGGTCAAGGCTGATACCTATGGATCTGCTGTTATCGAATTGGTGGGGTCTGGTCTTGTGTTTGAATACGCAACAAAATATTGTGGCGATCATACTGCGCCAACATCTTTTAAAGATTTTAAATTATCGGATGAAGAATACTCAAAGTTTGTAAGCTGGGTGAAAGAGCAAAAATTTTCATACGATACAGAGTTAGATCAAAAGACCGAAGATTTGATTGCCTCTGCGAAGAAGGAGAAGTATTACGATGAACTACAACCTCAACTGAAGGATTTGAAAAGTAGAATTGAACAGAATAAGAATTCAGCATTGGTACGGTTCAAGCCGGAGTTATCAAAAATTCTGGAAGAAGAAATAGCATTTCATTATAAATTGACACAGGGCCAGATAGAAGTATCCTTAGATCGGGATAATGAAATACAGGAAGCAAAAAAGATTCTAACAGACCCTGTTGCTTTCAAAAAATTACTTTTGTCAAACTAATGGCGCTCTTGCTAAGCCTAGAAGCATCCACGCAGGTTTGTTCAGTGGCATTGCATAAAGAAGGTAAGTTGTTAGCAGCTCGCGAAACACAAACTCCGAGATCAGCGGCTGCTCAGGTAGCTGTAATGATTCAGGAAGTGATAGCACAATCAAAGTACAAGCCTGCTGATCTAAATGGAGTCATTGTAGCCTCCGGTCCTGGTTCCTATACTGGTTTGCGCATAGCAGTAGCAACAGCAAAGGGTTTATGTTATGCCCTCAACATTCCACTTATTTCGGTTAATACATTACAACTTCTTGCATCGCAAGGCAAAGATTTTGTCGCAACCGAGGCCACAAGTTATGATCAAAGCAATGTGCTTTTTTGTCCGATGTTGGATGCCCGCAGAATGGAAGTGTACTGCATGTTATTAGATTATAATCTTCAGGAAATAGAACCCACGCAAGCTCGCATAATTGATGAACGAAGCTTTATGGAACACTTGGAACAAAAGACAATTTATTTTTTAGGTGAAGGCGCACAGAAATGCATCGGAATAATCGATCATCCCAACGCGCTATTTTTTTCGCAATTTACCCCAGATGCCAAACGATTAGGTGAGATGGGATATTCAAAATGGAAGCACTCTCTCTTTGAAGATGTCGCTACATTTGAGCCGTTTTATCTGAAAGATTTTTTGATCAAAAAACCAAATTTGGTTTAATCGTGTTGAATGGAAATGGAAAACGAAATAGTCAATCGGGTTAGTAATAGTCAGTTGATCACGTTCGACCTGGAAGAATTGTACACACCTGGCGAGCGCGTGCTGTTTGATATAAAAGGCCTGCTTTTTCAGGAATTAGTTTTGCGCGAAAAGGATTTTCGTGATTTCGTAAAATCACACGATTGGTCTCAATATCAAAATAAGTTTGTAGCCATCACCTGCACAGCTGATGCCATTGTTCCAACGTGGGCATATATGTTATTATCGGCTTCCCTTCAGCCATTCGCACAACAAATTGTTTTTGGTTCCTTACGGGATTTGGAGGTCACACTTTTTAATAAAACGTTGAACAATATTGAGTGGCAAAAATATAGCAATGTCAAAGTGGTGGTAAAAGGTTGTAGTAAGGTTGAAGTGCCAATTTCAGCCTATGTAGAAGTTACCAACAAGCTTCGTTCAGTTGCTGCAAGTATCATGTATGGCGAGCCTTGCAGCACAGTGCCAATTTTTAAGAAAAAAACACCCTGATTCTTATTCTGATAATCAGATGGTTAACTGAAAAAGCCATTGAAAAGCGCTTTTTTACCAAAATCTTTTGACGCAACTATTGTAGAAACCCCTTCAACATGTACCTTTGCACTCCCTTTGAACGAAAAGGGCATTTTTAGTGTGATTTGGGGTTCTTGGATTGTCAAATCATAACTGCTGAAGTTCGAAAGCCAATTCCTTTTAGGGATTAAGGACTAGAACACACGTTCTTTGAATGAATGGAGATTGATAGCGGACCCGGATGTACTCGATGGAGGGTGCATCCGAGTTGATTCTTTAAGAGGTCTCTGATTGAGAAATTGGAGAGATAATAAAAAGTTAATGAGGACCGAGGATTAAATGACATAGGCTAAAGGGTTTGAGGGTCCGAAAGGACACTGAACCATGAGGCTGGTATCGATGGAGGGAGCGATCCTGAAGTTGATACTGAAGAGAATACTATGGAGAGTTTGATCCTGGCTCAGGATGAACGCTAGCGGCAGGCCTAATACATGCAAGACGAACGGTAACTTTGGTAGCAATATTGAAGCAAGAGTGTCGTAAGGGTG
>JALHRJ010000079.1 GCA_022841475.1 Cyclobacteriaceae bacterium
AATCCAAGGTTGAGGATGGTATCCATCATGCCGGGCATCGACATAGCCGATCCGGAACGAACCGAAACCAGGAGTGGATTTTCAGGGTCACCAAATTTCTTTCCAGTTGCTTTTTCAAGGGCAAGCATATTTTGCCTTACCTGATCAATTACCCCCAAGGGCAATTTGCGATCGGGCTCGGCCAGGTAGGTCAAACAAGTTTCAGTTGTTACAACAAAACCGGGGGGAACATTAAGTCCAATCTGGGTCATTTCGCACAGGTTGGCTCCCTTTCCGCCTAGTAATTGTTTGTTTTTTCCATCGCCTTCATGAAATGAATAAACAAATTTTGAAGTTTTCGTTTCAGGTTTTTTGGAAGTGGGTTTTTCTAATATTTCGGTGTCCATAGCTCTATGTTTTAGTGTACCCGAAGGTCATATCAACAAATCCCTTAAAGAATGACTTCCATCAGGTCTATGGAAGATTGAAATCAGGTGATTGATTTTTAGCAATTACATCCTTGCAAAATGGACCCTTTTATAAACGGGGATAAGCACAGTATTTTATTTTAAAAACGACAAATTCAACAAACAGTATTGGGTAATCTCCATCAAATGCCGAATCGAAAAGCACCTGTTCGAATCCTGGCAAAAATGTTAACTTGCACGTCTAAATCAAACGATTGAATCATGGCGCTGGTAGAACTGATCATGCCTAAAATGGGTGAAAGTATCATGGAGGCAACGATCCTTTCATGGTTGAAAAAACCAGGTGATAAAATTGAGCAAGATGAATCTGTATTGGAGGTGGCTACCGATAAGGTGGATACTGAGGTGCCCTCCACCCACGGTGGAATTTTAAAGGAGATCCTGGCTCAAAAAGGAGATGTGGTTAAAGTAGGAAAAGCCATTGCCATAATTTCAACGGAAGGCAGTGAAGAGGTTGTGCCCGAGGCACCCAAAGAAGATCCAAAATCAAAACCAGAAGTAAAATCAACTCCCGTAGTTGCTGTTCATACCTCAAATGGTGCGGGAGTTCCAGTAGCTGATTACAAGTCTTCAACTCGGTTTTATTCACCCCTTGTTAAGAATATCGCGAAGGAAGAAAATATTGCTGTTGCCGAATTAGAAAACATTGGGGGTACAGGTGCTGAAGGAAGGGTAACAAAAAAAGATCTCCTAGCTTATGTACAAAATAGAAAATTAGGTCAGTCAGCACAACAGCGAGCCTCAAGTTCATCAACGCCACTCATACCGGCTTCGATAAGTGCCGGTGATGAGATTATTCAGATGGACCGCATGCGTAAGATGATTGCTGAGCGCATGGTAGATTCCAAGCGAACAGCGCCACATGTTACATCTTTTGTAGAAGCAGATGTCACTAATGTGGTATTCTGGCGCAACAAAGTGAAGAATGAATTTCAGAAGCGGGAAGGCGATTCACTCACCTTTACGCCCATTTTTATTGAAGCACTTATTCTGGCGATTAAAGACTTTCCTATGATCAACATTCAGGTGGATGGTGATCGGATAATTAAGAAAAAGGACATCAACATAGGAATGGCTGTAGCATTACCAAGTGGCAATCTGATTGTACCTGTCATTAAGAATGCAGATCAATATAACATTACCGGGCTGGCCAAAGTGGTAAACGACCTTGCTAAACGCGCACGCGAAAATAAATTGAAACCCGATGAGTTAACGGGTGGAACTTTTACAATTTCCAACGTGGGTTCTTTTGGCAACGTAATGGGTACTCCTATTATCGTTCAACCTCAGGTTGGGATCATTGCCGTAGGTGCTATTCAGAAAAAGCCAGCAGTTGTTGAAACTCCTTACGGGGATGCCATTGCTATCAGACACAAAATGTTTTTGTCACATTCGTATGACCATCGAGTTGTTGACGGATCATTGGGTGGAAGTTTTGTGAAACGCGTGTCTGACTACCTGGAAAAATTCGATATTACGAGGAACGTTTAGTTCAGGACAGCTATTGGTAATTCCATACAGAAAATTGTTGTTCCTGGTTCAGCGGGAACCAGGCTGATGAATCCACCATTTAGTTGTACAAAAAATGCTGTCAAGGCTAAACCGAGTCCAGTTCCTCTTTCACCACGAGTATCTGTTGCAACAGGCATCTCATAAGTAAATAATTTAGCAACTAAATGTTCAGGGATAGGCTGACCCTGATTAGTTATCGAGATTGTTACATCTTGATTCTGACTACTAAATACCTTCACTTGAACAACAGATCCAGGAAAAGCAAATTTAATAGCATTCGAGAGTAGGTTTTGAATGGCAATAAGAATCATTTCCTCATCAACAGCAATATAGAGCGATCGGTCAACAGTAAGTTTCAACTCCAGCCCCTTGTCTAGTAGCGGAATTTGAAATAGTTTCAATTTTCGCTCAACCAAATCCGCTGCATTTAATTTGACTTTATCCAGCTTGAATCCATCCATTTGGGAACGAGACCATCGCACGAGACTATATAATAGTAATGCAACATTTTCGAATTGATCACTTAGCTTGGGGAGATAAGTATTGAGTTCAGCCTGGTCAATATGGTTATGCGTCTGCATGTGCAATAAAGTGGAGAGCGAATTCATAGGGGCCGCCACATCATGCGACAAAATTGATATTATTCTGTTTTTTTGTTGATTTAGTTCCTCCACTAATTTTTTTTGCGCTTTCAATTCATTGAACTGCAAAAAATTTGTCCGCCTTCTGTTTTCCAATACGATACCTACTATATGGATGTAAACAAATATTGAAACAAGATGAGGATACTGCGAAAAGTAAAAAGGATTTCGATTGACAAACTGTGAATAAAGGATAAATGTGATCAGACAAAAAAGGTTAACCATTAACGCAAACCGAAAGTGTAAACCACTAGCCGTTACAACCAAAACGAAAATCAGAAAAAGTAAATTGGTTATATAGAACGGAGGCATACCCGCGTAGTAAGATGTTACCACGGAGGCTCCGAAATTCATGATGGGCACCAAAGACACACATAACACAATTCCGGTCGAACTTAGCTTTCGATAGGATAACCACATCAGAATAAAAGCAAGTGATAATACACAGATGCGGGAAGCTAATACAACCGAATAATCAACCTCTTTAAAAAAATCGACAATTAAAAAAAGTGACATTCCAAAAATGGTGATGAATGTCACTAAACGGAGTGAGGCTAAATTAGAAGGCTTTACAAAAAGGTTGTACTCTTCCTCCTGCGGATGATCAAACTTCCAGATGTAAGAAAATTTTGAAAGAATATTCAAAACTTGAAAAGAACTTGTTTAGTTAAGTGAAAATGGGCAATTTTTAGATTACTTTAAAACTAAATATCCCGTTGTTGGTGGATTATTGTCTTTTAGATCAATAGAATAAAAATAGGTTCCGCTCGGAAGTTTGTTTCCGCTCAGGCTGGATTCTCCTTTAAAAGATTTTTGATCATTGTCATAACCAGCCATATCAAAAACACGGTCGCCCCAACGATTGAAGATTGTTACCTGATTGCTTGGATGCAATTCTATATTTCTAATCCTTAAAAAATCATTCTTGCCGTTTACACTAACCGAGATGCCATTAAAAACCTCTATGGCAGTTTCACCTGTTAAAGCGGCTATAGCAAAAAAAGTAACACCCGGTGATTCCTCGCTCGTCACAAAACCCAAAGTCAAATCTCCGCTCAAGTCAGATTGTCCGGTGCTGGTGTATGAATCCAGCGGGTTACTACTTCCAGCCACGACTAATAAATCTAAGTTATCTGTTAGCCCATCGTCATCAGAGAGTGGTAATTTAATTTTGCTTTGATTCAAACTACCGCCACCTAACACCAACTCCCAATAGCGTTTGGTAGAGAGCTTAGCAATTTCGAAATCGCCCGTTAGGGTTTGACCAGCAGTAAGTTCATTTAATGTTAATGTGGCTGATGCAGTGGCATCTGTCACTCCCAAAATTTCTACAGGTAAATAAGTTGTCCCATCTCCAATTGGAAAGAGCCAATTCCCGGCTCCATTTGCTTCTACCGGACCTACAATATGCGATTGATCTGATCCACCCAAAACAATAGCACCTTGGTTGAGAATAATCTTAGCATTATTGACTGATTTAAGTACACTACTTTGAAGATCCAGTTCAGATTCAATGGTGATGTTGGCCAGAAACTGTTTTTCACCAGTTCCGCTAATTGTCAGCTTACCAAATGATTGGTCGTTGTGATTTATAGTTTGTACCAGATTACTATTGAAATTGATCTGACCTGTTCCTGCTTCATACATTCCCAAATTTACCCAAGCACCAGAAATTCGCAGATCACCATCATTTATTATCGTACCCGTATTCAATAAACTATCAGGCACGGTGAGAATAGCATTAGTTGATAAACTCACTATTGATCCCTTATTATAAAATCCCTGGGCAAAGCCATTCACTAAGCTTAAACTAAAGAGGATAATTAAAAGTCTTTTCATGTTCTTCTAATTTTCGAATCTCACTTTTTATTTTTTAGACTAGCTTCCATTCCCAAAACTTTTTTGATTTCTTCCAGTTCTTTTTTAATGGTTTCAACTTCAGAATTTTTGGATTCCAGGTTTTGTATAGAAGCTTCCAGGGAAGCAACCTGCTTTTGTTCATTTAAAAGTCTCACTTTTAAATCTTCGATTTCCTTCTGTTGTTCCTGAACAGCTTTTACCAATGGAGCAACAAAATCAGTATAACGGAGACCAAGAGTACGATCATTGTCTCCGCCAATAGTAAGAATGGAATTTTGCGTTCCCACCAGAGCTTCTACCTCTTGCGCGATGAATCCCCAATTGGTTCTATCATCAAGATTCTTCATTTGATAGCTCACAGGTCTCAATCTTAAAATGAAATCCAGACCCGTATTCAAACTCTGAATGTCTTTTTTCAGGCGTTTGTCTGAAGCTGCTGTAAACGCAACCTGCCCTTCGATGACAGTAACTGTTGTATTGCCAATTCGAACTTTGTTGCTCGCGTTAACAATGGCGGCTTCTCCTATTGCCGTAGCATTGTTAAGATTATTGGCGCTTACATCGGCACTTCTACCAATAAGTGTATTGCGAGTGCCAATGGTATTAGTCCCAGCAGCTGTTGTACCAATAAATGTATTGAAAAAGCCAGTGGTCGTATTTTGACCCGATCTTTCACCTACCATAGTATTACCGGTGCCAGTGGTTACTTGCCAGCCTGCTTTTTCACCAATAAAGGTGCTGATGTTTGCTGCAGGTTCAGCAAACTCTCCCGCTTGCGCACCAATAAATGTGTTGCCTTGATGAAATGTATTTATCCTACCTGCTGCCCAACCAATAATCGTATTTAAATCTCCAGTTGAATGTGTTTGTGCAGCCTGTCTTCCGACAAACACATTCCATCTTCCGGTTGTGTTTGCACTACCTGCACCAGAACCATAGAAAGCATTATCTGTACCGGTTGATGCTGTACCAATAGGTGAGCCTGCCATAAGATTGTTGGTACCATTTGCTTGTATTAGTAAAGTACCACCAGGTGCTGACCATTGCGGTACCAATGCACCAGATGTTGTCAATACTTGGCCCAAGGTACCCGCTGAAAGTTTTGAAACATCAATCGCTGCTGCAGTACTGATATCTGCATTCGCTATTGTTCCATCTAAAATCTTTGCTGACGTAATCGAATTAGCTGCAACAGCAGGTGCAGGATAGGTTCCTGTTAAATCGCCACCTGCAGCTCCACTAGGTGGAACACTAATGCTTACGTTACCAGCACTAGTAATCCTTCCCTGAGCATCAACCGTAAATTGAGACACTTGAGTTGCTGTGCCATAGGAAGCAGCTGTAACTCCCGTTGCGCTTAAATTTAATCCGGCTGCAAATGTACCTGTAACACTTCCAGCAGCTGGCGATTCGGTATCTAGTACAACTGAAGTGCTTAATCGATTTGTATTTACTGTTCCAGTTGTTGCTGCGTTATTGATTGAAGCCACCAGGCTATTACCAGCACCAATAGCAAGTGTGGGATTGGGATATGTTCCAGTAAGATCTCCACCCGCTGCCCCTCCGGGAGCTACTCCACTTATAACCGCATTACCAGCAGCTGTTAATCTTCCTTGTGCATCAACGGTGAACGTTGAAACCTGAGTTGTTGATCCATACGAACCTGCCGTAACGCCCGTGTTTGTCATGTCTACACTAGCAACTGTACCATTTAAAATCTTAGAACTGGTTACAGCATCTGCATTAATTGTAGGGTTTGGAAAGTTCCCCGTTAAATCTCCACCTGCCGCACCTGTGGGCGCAGCACCTGTAATCGCAACATTGTTTGCTGATGTAATCCGCCCCTGGCCGTCAACAACAATTTGCGAAACTTCTGTAGCAGATCCATAGGTCCCTAAAGTCACACCAGAAGGCGCTAACTTTAGTGATGTTACAGATGCATCTGCTAGGTCTGCAGTTGCAATTGTACCGTCCAGAATGTCTGTGCTGGTTATACTATTATCCAAAATCTTTGCGCTGGTAATCGCATTGTTGGCGACTGCAGGATTAGGAAATGTTCCAGCCAAATCTCCTCCTGCGGCTCCGCCGGGTGCAACACCACTAATGGTTGTACTTCCTGCAGCAGTAAGTCTTCCCTGTGCATCCACCGTGAATGTAGAAACCTGAGTAGCGGATCCATAGGATCCAGCAACAACACTGGTATTTGCTAAGTCAGTAGCTGCAATTGTTCCGTCCAAAATCTTTGCACTGGTAATCGCATTGTTGGCCACTGTTGGATTTGGAAATGTTCCGGTTAAATCTCCACCTGCTGCGCCTCCTGGTGCCACACCCGATATTGTTGTATTACTTGCTGCCGTGAGTCGTCCCTGAGCATCCACCGTAAAGCTTGGAACTTGTGTTGCCGATCCAAATGAACCCGCAGCGACTCCCGTGTTTGTCATGTCTACGCTGGCAACTGTACCATCTAAAATTTTAGTACTTGTAATTGCATTGTTGGCAATGGTTGGATTAGGAAAGTTACCCGTTAAATCTCCGCCCGCTGCTCCTGTTGGTGCAGCCCCTGTAATGGTTACATTGCTTGCAGAGGTAATCCTACCTTGGGCATCAACAACTATTTGAGAAACTTCTGTTGCCGAACCATAGGTTCCTAGCGTAACACCCGTGTTCGCCAACTTGGCAGCGGTCACAGAACTGTTCGCTAAATCAGCTGTTGCAATGGTTCCATCCAAAACATCTGCACTGGTTATAGTGCCATCTAATATTTTTGCACTTGATATAGCATTGTTCGCAACTGTAGGATTCGGAAATGTTCCGGCTAAATCCCCACCTGCCACCCCGCCTGGCGCAACTCCACTAATTGTTACCGCTGCTGCCGATGTGATTCTTCCCTGCGCATCAATGGTAATTTGAGGAACAGTAAGAGCAGATCCATACGTTCCCAGTGTAACTGCTGTATTCGCCAACTTTGTTGCCGTAACTGAACCATCCGCCAAATCAGAAGTTACAATGGTGCCATCCAGAATCTTTGCACTCGTAACTGCATTAGAATTAATTGTCGGATTGGGAAACGTGCCTGCAAGATCACCACCGGCAACCCCTGCGGTGGAAATTGTAACACTCTGATCTCCCAACAATCTACTAATAGTTAATAGTCCCGTTGCCGGTACATAAGTAAGCGTTTGATTATCGGTATTGACACCTGCAAACGGTGTCAGGTCTATGGGGGTAGCAGATGGATTATTGGTTATACTTAATGTACTACCGGATAACTGCAGATCTTGAATAAAACCTGAAAGATCTATTGAAGTAGCGGATGTATTATTTGTTATTGACAATGCACTGCCCGACAACTGAAGATCTTGTGGGATGGCGGAAATTGTATTTCCAGCAATTGAAATTCCGTCACCTGCAGTTAATTCAAGACCTGTGCGCAACGGCAGCCACTGGCTTACCTGCCAGAAATAAAATAAATTTTCATCCTTATCAAAAACTAAAAGTCCATTTTCGTTAGCAGACAAAGATGATAAAAAGGACGTTGCCGTTCGTTGTGCTGTCGTCAGCTTCGGAACCAATAATCCTTGATTATTACCAGTTGAAACCAATTCGAGAACAGCATTTTTATTTGGGTTAACAATTCCAATTCCAACAGAATTTTGGCCTTTAGCCAGGATTATGTTAAAAATCATAAATCCAGCCAAGAAATAGACTTTTGATCTCATAGTACTTTAGGTTAGATAGGCAATTACAGATTGAGGTGTTTTAAATCTAAAAGAAATTGATCTCACTTTAAAGTGTTTTTAAAAAATTAAAATCGAAAAAGGACGAAATAGGGTTATGCTTATCCGAAACATCAAACTCTTTATCGGGCCATTGAACTAACTATGAAATGCTGTCCAAAGAACCTAACTTATAACAGCAACAAGTTTAAACTGAGCCTTTAGCCTTTTCAATCGGGTTAAAAATAGGTTTCCTGTAGTCTTAATGTAGTAACCACTTATTCAATTTCTTTACGGAATGCTTAGGTTTTTAGATTATCGGTTTGCAGAGAGTTTGATTAATATTGCAAAAACTGAATCGTATGAAATTTGGAACTAAAGCCGTGCATGCTGGAGTAGAGCCCGACCCAACAACCGGAGCCATCATGACTCCTATCTATCAAACATCTACCTACGTTCAGGAATCACCGGCCAAGCACAGAGGTTATGCTTACGCGCGTGGAGCTAACCCCACCCGAAATGCGCTACAAAAAAGCATTGCAGCCCTGGAAAATGGCAAGTTTGGGATTTGCTTCTCATCAGGCATGGGAGCCACGGACGCTGTCATCAAATTATTAAGCCCGGGTGATGAAGTAATAACCAGCAATGATTTATATGGCGGATCTTACCGGATGTTCAAACGGGTATTTGAAAAATTTGGCATCAAGTTTCATTTCATTGACCTGACTTCCTCGGAAAATCTGATTCCATACATAAACAATAACACGAAACTGATGTGGCTGGAAACTCCATCCAACCCATTGATGAGAATAATTGACATCGAAGTATGTGCTGGGTTAGCCAAAAAGCATGGCATTATGGTAGCTGTGGATAACACCTTTGCTTCTCCCTATTTACAAAACCCACTGGCATTAGGTGCTGATATAGTCATGCACTCTGTTACAAAGTATTTAGGGGGACACAGCGATGTAATTATGGGTGCGTTGATCGTTAACGATGAAAAACTTTATCAGGATCTTGCATTTATTGCTAACTCCTGTGGCGCTGTACCCGGACCCCAGGATTCATTTTTAGTACTGCGGGGAATTAAGACCTTACATCTAAGAATGGAACGCCATTGTTTCAATGGAAGAAAGATTGCAGAATATTTAAAATCACACCCGAAAATAGGCAAGGTGTATTGGCCAGGATTTAGTGACCACCCCAATCATTCAATTGCCAAAAAACAAATGAAAGATTTCGGAGGGATGTTGTCATTTACCTTAAAGCAAGATAGCATCGAAAATGCTACGAAATTAATGGAAAGCGTTCAGTTGTTTTCCCTGGCTGAATCGTTAGGTGGCGTTGAGTCTCTGATCAACCATCCTGCCTCAATGACCCACGCAAGTATTCCCAAAGAAGAGCGTTTAAAAAATGGACTCAGCGATTCGCTGATCCGATTAAGTATAGGAGTTGAGGATGTCGAAGATTTAATAGAGGATTTGGAACAAGCCTTGGCAGGAATTTAAATAATAAGGTCGTCTCAAAAGTCTGCTGGTCATCGCGGGCCTGCCCGCTCCGCCAAATGGCGGATTCGGCAAAGGCAGACATTGACCCGCGATGCCGTTTTGTGATATGAGAATGTGGGATGCCTAGTCAAGGCCCGGCATGACACCCCTAATGATATTACTTTTGAGACGACCTCTATTTGCCTAGTTAGCCTTCTTTACATCGTTATTCTTTGCTCTATGAATATGACGATTAGCGCGATCTTGCTTACGATCAAGTTTTCTGCGCTCTTGTGCAGTCACATTGCCATCGGCTTTAGCCCTTCGCTCAGATCTCCGAATATGCTTCTGTTGCTTGTTTAAGAAGGCAGATTCCCTTTGCGTCAGATCACCATCTGAGCGACCTTCATGAATTCTGGCTCGCTGGTTCTTTTGCCTCATATCAACCTTGGGGGTGGTTACCTGCGCGTGCGCACCAATCCCTAACAAAATCAAAATTGATAAAATTAAAACAGTCCTTTTCATATTGGTTATTTTTCCAATTAGACAGGATATTATGCATGGGGTTTAAATAGCGCCAAAAAAAATTATACGCTCACTAACATTCTGGCGGGTGGTATTTTCACGATAAACTCTGCTCCTTTTCCCGGTTCACTGATTAACTCAATCTTGCCACCAAGACGGTCAACCAGGGTTTTAACAATTGCCAGGCCCAAACCATTCGAACTCTCTCCTCCGGTTGGCTGAGCCGATAACTTTTTAAATTTTTGAAATAAAAGACTTCTATCAGCATCAGAAAAACCAGGCCCGGAATCCTTAACTGAAAAACAAGCTACGCCATTCTCTAACTTTCCGGTAACCAAAATTGAAGTGTGTTTAGGGGAAAACTTAAGAGCATTCGAAATCAGATTTTCAATTATTCGATTTATAAAATCAGGATCCGAGGTAAACGCCTCAGAAAAAGATTGCTCAACACGCAATTGAATTGATTTAATATCAGCAGATACTTTGAACGAATCCGCCCGCTCCTCCAATAAAATTCCAGGATGAAAAGTAGAATACGATGGCGCACTTCCATTCTGCTCAAATGAGTTAACATCCAAAAGGTCAATGATCAGGCTAGTGCCCGATTTGGTTGCAGTCTTTATCATTCGCAAATATTCTTGCTGCTCTGGTGGCAACCCTCCTTCCATCTCCATAATGTTGGCCAATCCGCTAATTCGATTGAGCGGAGATTTAAGATCATGTGCCACAATATACATAAGAGTATTCTTCTCGTTGTTTAACTCATTCAATTGTTGATTTTGTCGTTTCAAATTGTCGTTGACTTTTGAAATCTCTTCCTGCTGTTTGAGAATCTTTTCGTTTTGATCCTGAAGTTTTTGATTAATTCTTTTACGCTTACGATTAAAAATAACAAATACAACCATTACCCCGGTAACCGTAATGACAAGGCCCACTAATAATCTGTTTTGAAATCGTTGTGCTGCTAACTGCGACTCGCTTTTGATTTGCGAGGCCAGTAAAAGCTCATTTTCTTTCTCCTTCTTTTCAATCACAAGCTGAAACTTAAGGCCCTCGATCTCCCGCAGTAAATCTGTATTTTTTACTTGCTCCTGAAGTAGTAAGTATTGATTCATAAAATAATTTGACTTGCTTAAATTGCCAATAGCCTTATAGCAAGCCGCTGCATTCTTTGTACCATCAATTTGAAAATTGAGATGCCCTGCATCTTCTGCCTTTTGAATAACTTCTTCAAAAACAGGGATTGCATAGGCATATTGTTTTTGCTCAATTAAATATTTACCTTTTAACAGAGACGCCCGCATGAACAATTTCTGATTTGTAATCTCAGAAGCCGTTCTAAGGATTTCCTTTACGAGTGTATAGGAGTCCTCATATTTTTTTTCTACAAAAAGAATCTCGGCTTCCGCTAGTGTTAATTCTGTTTTAGTAGCACGATCATTTATTTGACTCGCAACAATGTTGGCCATGCTAAGTTTCTCCAAAGCCGACATGTTATCGCCCATCAACTCATAGATTAATGCTAATTCCAGCAAAGACGAAACTATGCCACGTTTATCGTCTAACTCTTTCCTTAGCTCATAGGCCTTAGTTGACATCTCAATCGCTTCTGCATAATCATTTTGAGACTTGTAAATATTGGCTAAACTTCGATACACGTACGCAAGTCCTGATTTCTCTTGCAGGGCTTCAAAAATATCTTTTGAATAAATAAAATTGTTGAAGGCTCGCACCAGGTCACCGCCATCAAAAAACATTCTGCCAAGATTGTTATAACCGAAACCCAACTGAACAGAATCTTGTTGACTCCGTGCAACCTCAATGGCCTGATCGTGATACTCTGCCGACTTGCGATACTCTCCCTTATTCGCATAGGCCAACCCAATAAAACTTAAAGGCTTAGAGAGATTTTTCGTCAACTCGATGCTTTTGCCTAAGTCGTAGGCACGAGCGCAATAATAAATTGTACTATCCGGATAAGAATAGCGGTACTCAAATCCTAACGCATTCAAAGTTTCAAATTGTTCACTATTTGATTGTGAGCTCAGGTGTGACCTTAAGCTATCAATAACACTGAGGTTTTGTGCAATGACACGCAAGGAGTTTGCACTCATAATCAAAGCAATAACGAAAGCCACTTTACGAATCATTCCCTTTCAATACTTAGTATTAAACATTTTGGCTGCGATGAGTTTATCTTATTCCAATCAGCAATTTAAGTATAAACCCGTTGCAAGAAGATGGCATGTAAGATGTTCTTGCAAAGGACAAAAATTCAGTAGATGATGACATCAGGAAGATCATAAGTTTGAATTTCTGGGTAGTTTGAGCACATAAATTCAATTGAATTACTAACCTTTCTCAACAAAGTTCAAATCCCTTCCAAATGTTTCATCAATCAGACGCAAGGCCCAAAACGCAATTAATATCGTAAAAATACCTACTACCAAAGCCCCTTCCAGGATGCCTATACTTTCCCGCATGTATTTAAAGGCAATCGTGAGCGGAATTACAGTGCCCCGAATAAAGTTGGGCACCGTGGTTGCAACCGTGGATCGCAGATTGGTACCAAACTGCTCGGCAGCTATGGTAACAAAAAGTGCCCAGTAACCCACTCCAAAACCCAACAGGAAACAACTCACATAGAAGCCAACTTCACTTTTGAATGGCCAGTAGAGATAAACAATAACGAATGCAAGGGTAAGTAATATAAATACAAAAACAGTTTTCTTACGCGATCGGATAATCTGACTTGTAATTCCGCTTACCATATCTCCAGCAGCTAATCCTATATAACTAAACATAACAGCATCTCCCGCAACTACTCCCGTTATGCTCATGGCTTTTGCAAATTCGGGTGAGAAGGTAATGAGAATCCCAATCACATACCAGATAGGCAAACCAATCAGGATACAGCCAACAAATTTCACAAAACGTTCTTTCTGATTGAAGAGCTGAAAGAAGTTACCCCGTTGCACACTCTGCTCTTTAATCTTTAAAAAGATTCCGGACTCGAAAACACTTACCCGTGCAACCAATAGAATCAACCCCAACCCACCTCCAATGAAATAAGCAATCTGCCAATCAAATATTTTCGCTACATAATTAGCCAACACGGCCCCCATCAAACCTACCGTTGCAACGAGCGTAGTACCATATCCCCGTAATCTTGTGGGAAGAGATTCTGAAACCAGTGTAATCCCCGCGCCTAATTCACCAGCAAGACCGATACCAGCAATAAATCGAAGTACTGCGTATTGATCGACTGTAGTAGCAAATCCATTGGCAATATTTGCAAGGGAATAAAGAAGTATAGAACCAAACAGAACAGATAGACGTCCCCGTTTGTCGCCCATAATTCCCCAGATTATACCACCCACTAACAGGCCGGCCATTTGTACCCGAATCAGAAATTCTCCCTGATCCAACATCTGCGCATCGGTAACACCCATAGATCGGAGGCTAGGGATTCTAACAATACTAAAAAGCAAAAGGTCATAGATATCAACAAAGTAACCAAGCGCGGCTACGATAACGGGGATGCTAAAGAGTTGCCTGAAGCTATTTTGTTTCATCATTCAATTTTTCTTCAAAATAGTTGAGTTTTATCAAAATACAACTCCTTCCACCATTTGCCCTCTTTTGGCCATTGGTAAAAAAACAAAATACTAATCCAAACTTTCAAGCTAAACTCGCTCTACTAAATCAAATTTCTATGAAGAAACTCATTTTACTACTTATTCCGATACTGTTATTTTGTGCCGAGGCGCAGGCACAAAAGAAAGGAACATCAACTCCTGCAAAAACTACGGTAGCTTTTGATGAAAAACTATATAATGCCATGGAATGGCGAAGCATCGGGCCCTTTCGAGGCGGTCGTTCGGCAGCCGCAACCGGAGTTCCCGGCAAACCAAATCTATTCTACTTTGGAGCAACCGGTGGAGGCGTGTGGCGTACTACCGATGCTGGCAATAGCTGGCAAAATATTTCCGATGGCTTTTTTGGTGGCTCGATAGGAGCCGTTGCCGTAAGTGAATGGGATAATAATGTGATCTATGTTGGCGGTGGCGAAAAGACAGTACGCGGAAATGTTTCGTATGGTTATGGCATGTGGAAATCAGTTGATGCCGGCAAAACATGGACGAACATTGGGTTGAAAGATTCGCGCCACATACCACGTGTTCGCATCCATCCAAAAAATCCGGACGTAGTTTATGCTGCTGTATTGGGCGATCTGTTTAAGTCTTCAGATGAACGTGGTGTTTATAAATCAGTTGATGGTGGTAAAACCTGGAAACGCACATTGTTTGCTAACGCAGATGCTGGAGCGATAGATCTTTGCTTCGACCCCAACAATCCTCGCATCATGTATGCATCTACGTGGCGCATTCGGAGAACTCCCTCTAGTTTGGAAAGCGGTGGTGAAGGTTCTGCTATGTGGAAGAGTACAGATGGCGGAGAAACCTGGACAAATATTAATACTAACAGTGGACTACCCAAAGGCACCTGGGGGATTGTGGGCCTGACTGTGTCTCCGGTTAACTCAAATCGCGTATTCGCAATCATTGAAAATGAAAACGGAGGTGTCTATCGCTCGGATGATGCAGGCCAGACTTGGACCAAGATGAATGATGACCGGAGTCTTCGCCAGCGTGCGTGGTATTACACACGCATCTATGCAGATACCAAAGATGTTGATATGGTTTATGTAATGAACGTATCCTATCACCGTTCAAAAGATGGCGGTCGTACATTCCAATCTTACAACGCACCCCATGGCGATCATCACGATTTATGGATTGCACCAGAAGACAATCAGCGAATGATCATTGCCGATGATGGTGGCGCCCAGATTAGTTTTGATGCCGGAGAAAATTGGAGTACCTATGAGAACCAGCCTACTGGTCAGTTCTACCGCGTTGTCACGGATAACACCTTCCCCTATCGGATTTATGGAGCTCAGCAGGATAATTCTACACTTCGTATTTATCACCGCGTAGACGGTAGTGCCATTACGGAAAGTGATTGGGAAGTAACAGCGGGTAGCGAAAGTGGACACCTGGCTCCTGACCCTGCTGATCCAGAAATTGTTTATGGAGGTAACTATGGAGGCCTGTTGGAAGTTGAAAATCATCGCACACATGAAAGCCGGGCAGTAAATGTTTGGCCCGACAACCCGATGGGCCACGGAGTAGAAGATATGAAATATCGCTTTCAGTGGAACTTCCCGATCTTCTTCTCACCACATGATAATAAAAAACTTTACACTACCTCCAACCATGTTCACGTTTCCAGCAACGGTGGTCAATCGTGGGAAACAATAAGTCCTGATCTTACCAAAAATGATAAAACCAAGATGGGTTCTTCAGGTGGTCCTATCACAAAGGATAATACCAGTGTTGAATATTACGGTACCATTTTCGCGGCCGGTGAATCACCTTATGAGAAGGACTTTACAGTAACTGGTTCGGATGATGGGCTTGTTCATGCGACCACAGATGGTGGTAAAAACTGGCAGAACATCTCCCCAAAGGAAATGCCTGAATGGACTATGATCAACAGCGTTGAGTTTGATCCACATACAAAGGGTGGAATTTATGTTGCCGGAACACGATACAAATTGGGTGACTATCGTCCTTACTTATACAAATCAAAAGACTATGGCAAAACCTGGTCAAAAATTACGGATGGTATTGATGCCGGACATTTTACCCGGGTGTTGCGTACCGATCCCAAACGAAAAGGATTACTTTATGCAGGAACCGAAACAGGCATGTATATTTCCTTTGATGACGGCACGAGTTGGAAACCATTCCAATTGAACTTGCCTATTGTTCCGATCACCGATCTCGCAATTAAAAACGATAACCTGATTGCAGCAACACAAGGTCGGGGGTTTTGGCTGATTGATGATCTTACTCCGTTGCATCAACTAAGTGATCAGGTTGCTTCAAGTGACGCTTATCTATATAAGCCCATGCCTAGTTACCGAATGGGACCCGCCTTCAGTTTTGGACGTACGTCTCGCACTGCAGGACAAAATCATCCGGGTGGGGTAATGGTTCATTACTTTGTTAAGGATACCGCTAAGGCAGTGGTAAGTCTTGAGTTTATGCAAGCCGATGGTAAGTTGATCAAGAAATATTCAACCAAACCTGACCTGAAAGCCAAAGAAGAAAAACTAAGCTTGAAACATCCAGGCATGAACAAATTTAACTGGAATATGCGCTATCCGGATGCTGAACGTTTTGACGGAATGATCGTATGGGCTGCTTCGATGAATGGGCCACGTGCCTTACCAGGATCCTATAAAGTAAAACTTACAGTTAACGGTAAGTCCATCGAATCTGACTTCGAAATTTTAAAAGATCCTCGTGCTTCCTCTACGGATTCAGACATGAAGGCTCAATTCGACTTCTTGCAGGAGGTAATTGCCAAGGTGAGTGAGACACATACGGCCATTAAGAAAATTCGCACCGTTCGAGAACAAGTTAACCGTGCGATTGATCCAGTCAAAGAGCAGAAAGAAGCCATGAAGGATGTCCTTGATAAAGCAAAATCAATTCAGGATAATATGACGAAGATTGAAGAAGCACTTTATCAGACTAAGAACAGGAGTGGACAAGATCCGTTAAACTTCCCGATCCGATTAAACAACAAACTGGCGCATCTCAATTCCTTGGCGGGATCTGGAAATTCCCGTCCTACCGATCAGATGGTGGCTTTTAAAAAGGAAGTCACCACCGAAATAGATACTCAACTCACTGCCCTAGACAAAATTCTGAAAGAAGATGTTCCTGCATTCAATGCGTTGGTTAAGCAAAAGAATATTGATGCTGTTGTAATTAAAGATTAACTATCAAAATATATGCAAACAGAAAGGGCCCAGATTCGGGCCCTTTTCATTTATAGTTCTTGATATTGCTATCTGAAGACATCGAGTTCAATTCGCTTCAAGAATCTTAAATAACTCATCAAGATTGGGCGTGATGATAATCTCTGTTCTTCTGTTCTTTTGTCTATTCTGAGGGCTATCATTTGCAGCCAATGGATAAAACTCTCCTTTGCCAGCAGCAGTAACCTGCTTAGAAGAAACACCTGCGCCAGTAAGTATTTTAGTTATAGAGGTAGCACGCATGACACTTAGATCCCAATTGTCTTGCATATAGGCAGATTTTTTGGAAATCGGCACATTGTCTGTATGACCTTCAATTACAATTTGAATATCTTGTTGATCCTTAATGGCTTTTGCTAATTGCTGTAACGCAACAACTCCCTTCTTG
Organism: Cyclobacteriaceae bacterium; assembly: GCA_022841475.1. Classification (GTDB taxonomy): domain Bacteria; phylum Bacteroidota; class Bacteroidia; order Cytophagales; family Cyclobacteriaceae; genus ELB16-189. The sequence goes on from JALHRJ010000079.1 coordinate 17,492, forward strand.
TCAACCTCAATGCTCCCCGAACCAAAAAGTAATTGCTCAGCCAGTGAAACGTAGACTTTACCATTCTTTACTTTAACAGTAAGGTCGTTCTCTTTAAAATTCAGCAATGCATTGCTAATGCGATCTTTCAAATCTTTAACCGCCTTATCCTTATTCGATAATACCAACTCCAACTCTTTCACTTTCTTTTCACGCTCCGCCAGACTAAAACTTAATGAATCGTTTAACTTCCTGGTATTCTCCAGATTCTCCTGTATAGCAAATAATTGATCTTTTTGTTGAGCCAGATCACGATTCAGTTTACCGCTATTATTCAGCAAATTTTTGTAATAAGAATTTAGTTGATCATACTCTTTATTCAAGTCTGTTAATTTTTGACTTGTGGCACGATAGGTTTGACCAATATCAGTGGTATCCTGCTTTAACTTCTCGAGGGTTTCATTCAACTCCTTAAGCGAAGTATTAGCTTTATCCAATTGATTATTTCTCTCTGCTAATTCGCCTTCTGCTTTTACCTTCTGTGCCAGCACATCATCAAATTTCTTTTTTGTAACAATGCAGGATGATAAAAGTAAACAAGGAATAAAAAATAGGATAACGTTGATTTTCATAGTTTAAAAAATTTATTCGTGCAAATATCTAAAATAAAATGCAATTCTTACATTCGATGAATTATCTGGCAATCAACGTTAAATTAACTATTATGGAAGGCATGCTTAAACCAGACTCGCTTAAAGGTAAAACCATTATTATTACAGGGGGCGGCACCGGACTTGGCAAATCCATGGGAAAGTATATGCTGGAATTGGGAGCCAATCTTGTAATAACCAGTAGAAAAATGGAGGTGCTTGAAAAAACAGTTACTGAACTTGAATCCCAAACCGGAGGAAGGGTCCTTGCTGTTTCTTGTGATGTAAGGAAGTATGAGGAAATTGTAAATGTTATAAGTGAAACCGAAAAAAGATTTGGTCAGATCCATGGAATACTAAACAATGCAGCAGGAAATTTTATAAGTCCTACCGAAAGACTTTCCCACCGGGCATTTGACATTGTTGTTGATATTGTATTGAAAGGAACTTACTACATGACATTGGCTGCTGGTAAACATTGGATAGCAAAGAAACAACCCGGAACTTTCTTGAATATTGTTACCACATACGCATGGACTGGTTCAGGCTACGTGGTTCCCTCAGCCTGTAGCAAAGCAGGTGTACTTGCGCTTACTCGCTCCCTGGCCGTAGAGTGGGCCAAATATAAAATCAGAAGCAATGCCATAGCACCAGGACCCTTCCCAACAGAAGGCGCATGGAGTAGGTTGCTACCTGGTGAGCTTGTTAAAAAATTTGATCCGGCAAAGCGAATTCCACTGAAGCGAGTAGGCGAACATCAGGAGCTGGCCAATCTTGCAGCCTATCTTATGTCAGATTATTCAGCATATATCAATGGTGAGGTGATAAATATCGATGGGGGTGAGTGGTTACGAAACGGAGGTGAGTTCAGTCATCTGGAAGACATCACAGAAGATATGTGGGATGTACTGGAAAAATCGAGAGGTAAATAATTTAAGAATTACTAGAACCTATGCGAAAAGTTAAATCTCACATAATTATGTCGTAATCCATTTAGCATCTCCTTACCAACATTATTAAAACACACCGAAAAAGACTCTCTATTTCGGGTATACATGATTCCAATATTTCCGCGTATTACCCATGGTGTAGCTTCAACAGTAAAAGGACTGGGCTTATCAAATAAACTTCCCTCAAGAAAAATATTAGAAATAACGTAGTCAACTCCACCCCCAAGAAAAACAAATAACTCTTTGTTGCTGGAAGCATCATTTCCTAACAAGCTATTTGAAAATACCGATCGTGTTAACGGGTTAAATCGGAATAAGCGAAGCGTAAAATCCTGACTGACTTTGTTTGACCCGGTTCCAGCAGAAAGTATTGAAGTGCCTACAAGATCAACTTCCTTGGTTATATTTATTCCCCGTTGAAATTTATACTGCATATTAAAAATAACCTCATTCGCAATTTGCGAATCCCAGCCTCTCGGTTCTTGAAATCCTGTTTTCTCATGCCACCAGATTTGAAGTTGACCCAAGCCTGTCTTTTCACCTACCAGTCCAGTCTCAAGAGAAAGGCTTGATATGGAAGATTGACCTTTCAGATGTGTCAGGGAAATGCTTCCATAAACATATCCTGCATAGGGTCGGTCCATATTGACAGGATTAACAAATCTTACCTTTTTTGGAGTAAAGATTTTGTTCCCAATTCCAAAAGATGCAATCCATTTTGAAGATTGGTTTACCCGATCAAACCACCGAGTTAAGAATTTTTCTTTACCCAGTAATCTTCGATAAGAAATTTCATGACCAGCTGAATAATATCTGTCAATAAAGAAAAAGATGTCATTATCGAAAGTGATAGAAATCTCATTTGAATCTGTCACAGAATCTTCTTGCGAAAGACAGGTTGCCCGTAAGCATAAAAGCAATAATATGATTAAAAGGAATTTCAAACTACCAACTCAATAGATCCTAAATCTAAAAAAGTTCAGGATTAAATTCAATAGGCTTGATCAATTCAGTGGCGTCACTTCAATTATATTCTCAAAAAAAGAATAAACTAAGATACGTTTTGTTTTACTGTCAACAGCAAAAAGCGGTGGAATGGTACTTTCAAGGGGTCTATTGATAACAGAATTACCTGCCTGATCAAACAAATAAGACATCTTCTGTTCTACATCAAAAAAACTAAAGATCGTTCTGTTATTTGATGCAACAAGAAGGGATGGCAATAAACCTGTTGAGCCTGGATTTTGTTTTTCAACAACAAGTTGGTTAGCTTTATTAAACACGGCAATTTTATCTGTATCAATTCTGAAAAAATAAAAATCAGACTTATATTCAGCGGTGGTACCTAAATAAAAATTAGAGTTAACCCCTCGCAGCAAACTCTCTTGCGTCTTGGTCTTTCCATCAAGACTTTGCTTAGTTACAGTTCCTTCACTAGAGATAATATAAATATAGCTGTTGGTCAAATTGGTTCCGGTCTCCAGAAAATATTCGCCTGAGTAAGCCTTCAATGCAATTGGAAATCCCATTTGATAATCTCCCCTTCGCGTGAATAAATGAAATAAACCATCATTTGAAACGACCAGAAAATAATCTTTGCCACCAATTCTATAATGCTTCGGTGGCTCTTTTATAAATCCCGGCAGTCGCTTTGGTGACCATCCTTCTAATGGATTGGCTTCTTTATCAAGAATGAATATTTCCTTGTCCAAAGTAGAAATTATCAGTCTGTAATTTCTGCTCTTGTCATAGTCGACCACATCCGAAAAGCTTAAAGTAGATGACAATTTTTTAGGAAATCCTTGAACATCTCTCCCTAATCGATCAATAATATAAAGTGATTCAGGCGTATTTATAAAATACTGGAGTTTGCCATTTTTGAAGTAATCAAGCTGGTGAACACTCTGAATCATTCCATCGGTTTGGTAGTGCCAGAGTATTCCATTGTCTGGGGAAAAAAGGTAAAACTTAAAAGTGGAATCTTGCAGTATGAGTTCATTATTTGAAGTGATATGATTTTTAACAATAAAAGCCTTTGCGGATGAATTGGGCAGCCTGAATGAAGATGCTTCTACTCTTTGTTTAGTTTGTTTGGTCTCTTTTTCCTTAGGTTCTATGCCAATATTTACACTGGTATAAAAATTTTTATCTAAAGCACTAAACTGTAAGCTAGTCCACGAAATAGAGGATAAGTGTAATGAGTCAATAAGAGGCTTCCATTTTTTTAAAGTACCATTATCCAATCCCGATGGATCTCTGAAAAACAAAGAAACATTACTTTCTTGCAACCCGCGTTCATAAAATTGCTGAAAGGATAAGGATTTCCCCCATGTATCATCCGCTTCGATTGCATCAATCAGTCTTTTTAGATCCACTACTTCTTGCGAGATAAAAATGAAATTTTCGATAGAAGTAAAAAATTGTAAAGCGGCTGTTGGAATAAGTTGATTAAAATTCTTTGAAATTGTTTTTCCATTAAAGCTTTTGATTTCATATCCAGAATAAGATTCAAAATATTCTTCTGTATCAAAAGAAGAAATCTCCTTGTCTTTAATCTCGACAAAAATCAAGGCTGCTTTTGAATCTTGGTCAGGAAAGCAGACTGCAATCTCATCCCCAAAGTTTAGCCTCACCGAGTCTGATTTATTCGTTGATTCTAAAAATGTATCAATGTTTGAAATTCCATAATGAATGAGGGTCTTCGAATAATTCGGAATAAACCTGGCTACCTCAAACTTCACGGCATGTTGGGCCTGAAATTGGGATAGACCTGGATTCCTTGTTAGACTGTCAAGGGTAAACCCATTCATCGATATAAAATCCTTCTCGACCTTCACATCAAGCATACAAGACTTCGCAAAGTCTTTGAGTAAAGGAATAGATTCCCTGAGGGATGAATTCATCAGGGTAGATTGATATAGTTGCGAAAAATTTACAAAGAGATTACCAGCATCAGATTTAATGGAAGCAAACTGAAAAAGAATTTTATTACTTGTTCGAAAATTCACACCCTCCCTCGACTCATACGTACGTATAGCATTTTCAATCAAAAGGGAAGATTTGCTAAGCACAAATACTCCCCTTAAAAATGCAAAGGCTAAGTGAACTTCATTTTCCTTATTCCGGATCTCCTTAATTTCAAAACCACTATAAAGTCGACTTGTAATTTTCTGATAGGCGGATTTAATTTCTTTATTATCTAAAAGCAACGCATATTCTTTTTCAGGCAGCACATACGAATAGATTAATTCAAAGTCACTTTTAGAGATGCTTTGTAAAGCAATTGCAAAAGAGGTTGACGATACTTTTAAAAAGGGCAATATCGACTTTTCAGGAACTGAAGGTGAATGAATTGTCTCGAAAACAATTACTGAATTCTGATCAATTACATCCCAATAGGTTGCCTCGCGGCTCGGTCCGCAAGAAATTAGAAAACTTGCAATAAAGATGAAAAGCGAAGCTGGTAAGTAGTTATAATTTTTCAATGATTCAAAACTAATAAAATTATAAAGACCAAAGAACGAAATTCGAAAGCTGCTGATAACCTAATGAATTCTCCAGTGAAAAGAAGTATTGTTCGGTCAAAAAAAAAACCCTATCATATTCATATGACAGGGTTTTGATAAAAAAAGGCAACGACTTACTCTCCCGGGTTTTACCCTAGTACCATCAGCGCGGGTGGACTTAACTTCTCTGTTCGGAATGGGAAGAGGTGATCCCCACCGCTATAGT
>JALHRJ010000080.1 GCA_022841475.1 Cyclobacteriaceae bacterium
GTATCAAACGCAGAAATATGAATTGCTTTAGGTGTTGCAGCCGGATCAGCCACCACGCCAAAGGGGCGCTGAATCAACGAAGGCCACACACCTGATTTCAAAAGCTGCTCTTTAATGTTAGAAACAGGAAGGTTTGAAATTTCGGAAACTGTGAATTTCTTAAAGGCTTCGTGTTCAATCTTTTTGTCGGCAAGAATTTTAATCTCGAGTAATTTTCTCTTCTCACCGCGTTTAACCTCCACCACTTCACCACTTACCGGTGCAGTGTACATTACGTTCTCATGCTTTTTATCATGAAAAAGCGGAGAACCGGCCTTTACCGTATCGCCCACGTTTACCACCGGCTTTGGAATATACAAGCCTTGAAAATCAGTAGGCTTGATAACAAACGTTTCGGGTTGGTCTGTATCCACCACTTTGGGGGCTGCTTTTCCTTGCAGATTGATGGTGAAACCTTTTTTGAGTCTGATGAATTTGCCCATGAGTAAACGGCAATAAAATTAGTTTAGATCGTGGCAAAATTAAGAATTAAATCCTACCGACAAAGACTTGTAGAAACAAAGAATTTGTTAGAAAAAAACGGGTTTTTAGGATTGTCTAAGCCTTGGGTTTTCGGGGCTGGATCATCTTAGTCAAAGCCATCCTGATAACCTCGTCAACCTGCTCTTCAATAGTGATGTGTGTGGTGTCTATGCCCACGGCATCGGCCGCTTTTACGAGCGGGCTTTCAGCTCTGTTGCTGTCAATGGAATCCCGCTTCTGCAGGTTTTCGATAATAGAATCGATATCGACCAGGTCCTCACGCTCCAAAAGTTCCCTTTGTCTCCGAAAGGCACGTACCAGGATGTCGGCCGTGAGAAATATCTTTAATTCAGCTTCCGCAAAAACCACAGTACCTATATCCCGGCCATCCATCACTATACCCCTGTCTTTGCCAAGCTTTCGTTGCTGCTCAACCATGGCTACCCTTACAGCCTTGATGGCACTCACCTGGCTTACATTTTCCGAAATACGCATTTTTCGAATAGCCTTTTCTACATTAATTCCATTCAGAAAGGTTTCTGTTACTCCCTTTGGGTTAAGCATAAACGTAATTCGGATTTCACGCAGTGCTTTGTCAACTTCTTTTGGATTGGTAATCGCAACATGGTGCTCCAGAAAGTAAAATGTAACCGCCCGATACATGGCTCCCGAGTCGATATACTTGTAATTCAGTTCCCTGGCAACTTCGCGGGCCGTTGTGCTTTTGCCACAAGCCGAATATCCATCGATTGCAATGATAATCTTTCTCATGGTTAGCAGTCTTTAAGCGGACATGGCAAAGGTTTGTTGGGATCTGGTTTTTTATACTTGGGTTTATACGTGCCACGTTGATTGCTGGCGCAGGCCATCAAAAACACAAATACCAACAGCATTAAAAGTTTAATCTTCACAATTTATCAGTTGATCAAAAATAGAGTATGACTTCGGTGAGCCAAAATACTTTTCGATAAATAACAAGTCTAATTTCCGTGATAACTCATTTTGAAACCAATTTTTTGACCTGCGCCTAATTCCTGGGTTTTCTCCGTCTTCTGAAATAAGGTAATAAACTGCACTTGTGGAAAGGGAGGCGCCATGAGATCATTTTCGATAGCCGTAGTCAAACATAACTTAACGATTGTATTTAGATCCGATTCGCCAATTGCTTTCTCTGAAATGGTATTGAATAAGAACCCCAATTGTCTATCCCCTTCTACCAAAAAGCGACTTTCGTGATTAATTACAATCCGGGCGATCAGATAGCCGGGGTCATTCAGCCTGTTATACTTTATCGAATCAGACATGAAATTGTAAATCATGATTTGTCCGAAATACCGGTTCACTTCCTTTTCTTTCATGTACACGGATTTCATTACCGCATGTTCGTCATCAAAGGTTACCACATTGGTGTGGAGTACAAAAATTAATAAGTCACCCGCCAATTTAACATGGAACTCATGTTCGTTGATTTGTTTAAAGTCTATAGTCACATCTTCGTCCCCAGGCTTCACTTTTTTCTTTAGCTCGTCAACAATTCGTTTGGACTCCTTTGATAGAATTGAAAATGAATACAATAAATTTTTATAGGTAATCTGTTTTGCTGTTGATTTGCTTTCAAGCAGGCGTTGGATATGTTCAAGCGGATCGGGTTGGTTGTTCATAGTAAAAACTTTAGTTTAGCATTTGCAACACAAAAGCCTCACAAAGGATCAAAAGCACTAAGATTTCTAACCTTAAATTCACTTGAATTAAAATTTTCTTGGTGACTTTGTGGCAAAATATATGCGTAACAATGTAAAGTAAGTTGAAAAAATAAATTGGTTATGGAAACAAATCAAGAAGGAAAAGCAGAAAAGTTTTTTAAAGATTTTGGAAAGAAAATGGATCAGTTTCTGGTTGAACTGAAAGATGCAGGCACACGTGTGGAAGCCGACATGCAAAGCAAATATGAGGAGCTAAAGGTAGCAGCAGAAAAATTAAAAAAGGAAGCAGAGAACAAAGAGCGTTGGAAAGAAGTAGAAAACTCGCTCAAGAAAGCAGGCAGTGAGTTGGAGAATGCTTTTAAAACTGCATTCAAGAAAAAAGAGAATTAATAATAGTTGCTTGATGCCGGATGCCTTTATCGGCAACCTTCATCAAGCAACTAACTTTATATCTTAACCGTTTTCCACTTTCCTCTTCGGAAAATAATAATGGCTGCGATGGCCATCAGCGTTTCGGCAAGAACGATAGCAATAAATACTCCTTTAGGCCCCCAATCCAATTGCATCGTAACGAAATAAGCAAAGGGTATTTGGAACACCCAAAAGCCAAGGACATTTAAGATGGTAGGGGTGTACGTATCACCAGCACCATTTAAACCCTGAACTACAACCATGCCATAGCCATAGAAAATATAGCCAAGACTTACATAGCGTAAAGCCTGCGATCCATAGTTCAAAACTTCAGGTTGTTTTGTAAAGATGCCTATGATGGATGGCGCAATAGTGAGGAACAGAATCATTACAAAGGCCATCAAAAAAGCATTTAAGTAGGCGGCCCGCCACACCGAAGTCTCCGCGCGTTCTGGCTGTTTTGCACCCAGGTTTTGTCCCACTAAAGTAGCGCCAGCATTAGCCAATCCCCAGGATGGTAACAGAGTAAAAATAAAAACCCGTATTGCAATTGTGTATCCGGCTACTGCATTATCTCCAAAAGAAGACATCAGCTTCATCAAAAAAATCCAACTGGCAGAGCCAATAATGAATTGCAGAATACTTCCACCCGAGACTTTGATCACATTGAAAATGATGGCCGCCCTGAGCGCGAGGTTATTCCACCTGATCTCAATTATACTTAGTCCCTTGAAGAGGTAATACAATTGAAACATAACCCCTAGGCCCCGTCCAATATTGGTTGCAATAGCCGCCCCCTCCACACCCATGGCTGGGATAGGGCCCCATCCGAAAATGAAGATCGGATCCAAAACTATATTAAGACCATTGGCTAATAGTAATGCCCGCATGGCAATGGCAGCGTTGCCAGCCCCACGAAATATGGCATTGATTAGAAAGAGTAGTGTAATGGTGAAGTTACCGGCAAACATCCAGAATGCATAAGAAGAACTTGAGGTGATTACATCCTGTGAAGCGCCCATTAGCTGTAGGATTTCCTTATAATAAAAGATACCCACCATGCTGATTATAAAAGATATAATCAACCCAAGATAAATGGCTTGCACGGCAGCCCGGCTTGCACCCTCCTTGTCATGCTCGCCTACCCTGCGGGCAACAATAGCGGTAGCACCCATACCCAACCCCATAGCAAGAGAATACAAAATGCTTAGCACCGATTCTGTATAACCAACCGCTGCTACCGCATGGCTATTGCTAAGTTGACTTACAAAAAAAATATCCACGACAGCAAAAATGGACTCCATACCCATCTCAACAATCATGGGAACTGCCAATAAAAAAATTGCTTTGTTTATATTGCCTGTTGTGAAATCCTGTTCCGATCCTCGAATGGCTTCTTTGAATAAACGGAATAATGAAGCGGTTTTAGTTAAAGCTGCTTTCATGAGAAAAATAAAATTAATGTAAATAACCTGGTTAATGCCGCAAAGGCAAGACATTTGGAGCGTAACCAAAAACTCAACTGTATCCTCAAAAAGGACGTCTGCACAGTTGAGTTAAAATACCAGGATCATAATTCGTTATAATTCAGAGACTCAATATCACGGAAAAAATGGAATATTGTTGCACCGGCTCAAAACTTTATTTCTGTTGATGTACAGAAAGTCGATTCAATGCAGATTTTTTAAACGCACGACCCAGCGGCAATTCTTTTCCGTTGAGGCCGATTCCTTCGTTGGAGATGGTTTTAACCCAATTACTATTAATAATAAACGAACGATGAATCCTTACGAAGGGAGGATAGGGAAGTTTCTCTTCAAGGGTTGAAATATTCTCGTGGGTAATCAGAACCTTATCTTTTAAATGCACCTTTACGTAATCATCCAGACTTTCTATGTAAAGTACTTCTGATTCAAGAATCTTATGAATTTTTCGATCTGCTTTAACGTGCACAAATCGTTGTTCATCAGAACCTACAGATTTAACTGAAGAAGTCCTTCCCAATTCTCGATCAAAAAACTTGTTCACCGACTTCAGCAATCGTTCAAAAGAAATCGGTTTTAATAAGTAGTCAACAACATTCAAATCAAACGCCTCGGGTGCATAATTGCGAAAGGCAGTGGTGAGAATGATTGCCGGTGGATTTTTTAATGTGCCAACAAACTGAAGCCCGGTCATTTCTGGCATTTGAATATCCAGAAATATTAAATCAACCGCCTTATTGCGCAACAGATTAGCCGCTACAATTGCATTGCCACATTCACCCGCCAACTCAAGACCTTCAATCTTTGACGCGTGTGATGCGATTAACTTGCGTGCAAGAGGTTCATCATCAACAATCAGGTATTTGAACATCATCTCTTTTGATTAAGAATCAAGGTAAAGGAAAATTCATTGAATTTGGTATTATCAACTTCCAGCGAATAATCCCTCTTGTACAAATGATCTAACTGGCTCCGGAGATTTTCCAATCCAATTCCATTGCCGGGTTTAGTGTTGTTGGCACTATTTCTAACCGATATAAATAGACCCTTTTCTTTCCCCTCCACTGCAAAATTAATCCATGCTTTTCCAGCGATTGGCATTACACCATGTTTAAACGCGTTCTCAATTAAGGTAATCAGAAGCATAGGACCAATCTCATACTTACTCAAATCTCCAATGTATTTTGTTGTAACCTCTACTCTATCTGCATAGCGCAATAATTCCAAGGCGATATAATTTTCCACTTGTTTCAATTCATTTTCGAGTGGAACAAATTCAGATTTACCAGCGTGCATTACATAATCCAGTATTTCACTTAACTGGAGAATAGCTTGCGGGGCTTTGTCCGATTTTTCAGTGGTCAGATAATATAGATTATTTAGCGTGTTAAATAGAAAATGAGGGTTTAATTGGGCCTTCAAAAATTTCAATTCGGTCTCCACTTTATCGCGCATCAACTTCTGATAATCTTCTTTCGAAGTGCGCCAGTGTAACAACATTTTTATAGCGACACCAAACAACACAACCATCAGTAATGAAGTTAGTAAGAAAAAAATATCCAATGAAGCAGGGCTCATGTTTTGAACGCGCAATTCCGCCATTACTAAAAGTGTTAATAGCGCTACCAACATGGATAGGAACAACGCAGTTAAAATAGTATAAAATGAATACAAGGTGAAAAGTCCATAGCGACCTGAAATCAGAAAACGGGGAATGAGGTAATAGTTGAAGAAATAGGTAGTAACAATAACCACAGGCATTAAAAGCCCCACAAAGAAGAGGGTCTGAAAATAGTTATTATTTCTTCTGCCAAAGAAAATACCATAAATCAAAAGTATCAGTACCCAAAACACGATATGAAGAATCCATCGCCTGCGGGTTATAATATTATCCAGCCAGATAATGGGTTGATTCATGACACATAGTTAGGAAAAATTGTAAGGGAATGCTGGATCTGTTTTCAATTTGCCTTTCGAATATTCCCATTCAACATAATCTGGCACCTTTTCGCCACTACCCCAGATAGATCAATTTTATCCATCAGCGGGTTGGTCATTGACCAAAAATCATATCGTACTTGCTATTCTTCTTTATACACTTGTACATTAATCAACTCAAAAACTTAAATTTAAATTTATGTTAGCATTTAATTTCTTAAGTCATCATGTGGAAGGTAGTATCTTCTTTATGGCACCACTCACTTTTCTGTTTTCGATCAACATTTTCTTATTCATCTACATTTTCCTTAAAAAGGACTTTGAATCAAATCTTGTGATAGCTTTTAAACACATCGGTCTTTTAATTTTTGCTTATGGAATGTTTGGTACATTGGTTGGGTTCCTGCAAATGTTTGATGCCTTAGAATCCATGAAAGAAGCTGTACCATTACCGTTAATTTCTGGCGGGGTGAAAGTTGCGCTATTGAACGTACTCTATGGAGCGGGTTATTTTTGTCTGAGCCAAGTAGGATATATCACACTCAAAATAATAAGTAAGAAAAAAGGTTAAGAATGGCGTTGGTGTTTATCGGCTTAAGTATCATTCTATGCATTACTACCTTTAAGGTATGGCGCAATCAAAATTACCTGGGATTGAAATCCAATTTGGTAGCGTTGACGCTGGGGTTCATTGCGTTCAATGCACTACTAGCCCTGTTATTTCTGTTCGATGGATTGGAATCAAATTCTGATAGTCTCATTAGAGAACTTATTCAACAGCCTGGAACACTTAGTATTCTAATCGTTTGTGTTATGAATGGGTTGTTTTACAGTGTGTTCACTTTTTTGTTTTTGTCCAAGTCAGGTCAATCCACGAAATAAAATAAAAAAGGGAGCTCATCGCTCCCCTTTTCATCACTCAAAGATTCTAATTAATTATCCGATCGACACGCGCTTAAATTCAGCCACAGTTAATCCTTTGGTTACACTATCCAGATACTGCGCGATCGTTTTTGAATTGTCCTTCACAAAAATTTGTGGCAACAAGGTATTCTCTTTGAAGAATTTATTGAGTTTGCCCTGGGCAATTTTATCTACCATGTTTTCAGGCTTGCCTTCTGCAATAATCTGGGCTTTGGCAATTTCAATTTCTTTCTCAATCAACGCCTTATCTACACCTTTCTCATCTACAGCAACCGGATTCATAGCGGCAATCTGCATGCCCACATCTTTACCGGCATCCGTTACATCCTTGCCATTCACTCCTTTCAAAGAAACCAGTACCCCTAACTTGCTACCTGCATGGATATAAGGAACAACAGCCTCACCCTTCATGTGAACAAACGTACTTACTTCAATCTTCTCACCAATCTTTCCTACCAATTCCGTAATACGTTCATTGATGGTTAGGTTACCAGCTTTCGTAGCAAGCAATGCATCCTTATCAACAGCTTTTGTTGTGAAGGCTGTTTCAACAATCAACTTACCCAAATTCAAAAATTCTTCATTCTTAGCTACGAAATCCGTTTCGCAATTCAATGCGATCAAAACGGCTTCTTTCTTATCATCCGATGTTTTTACAAATACCGAACCTTCTTTTGCATCTCTATCCGAGCGACTGGCAGAAACTTTCTGGCCTTTCTTTCTTAAAATTTCAATGGCTTTTTCAAAATCACCTTCGGCTTCGGTAAGTGCCTTCTTGCAGTCCATCATACCGGCACCTGTCATGGTGCGGAGTTTATTTACATCTTGTGCGGTTATTGCTGACATATTGTATAGTTTATAAATTCAATGTTTATAAAAACAAAACATCGACTGTTTAGGCCGATGTTTATCTAAATTCTAGATCGGCCACGCGAAGCGCGTGGTCAACTGATTTTAATGTTCTACGGCTTCGTCTACTTTACGCTTCTCCTCTTCATCTTTCTTATGACCAGCCTCTTCTTTATCTTTCTTACGCTCCATCAAGGCCTCTTCAATGGCACGACCCACATGGTTCGTTATCAATGAGATTGACTTGAAAGCATCGTCATTGGCAGGAATCGGGAAGTCAATGTTGGAAGGATCCGAATTGGTATCCACCATTGCGAAAACAGGGATATTCAACTTCAACGCTTCTGATACAGCTATGTGCTCGCGCTTTACATCAATTACAAAAAGAGCAGCCGGAAGACGGTTAAGGTCAGTAATACCACCCAACAATTTTTCAAGCTTGGCTTTCTCACGAGTGATCATCAAACGCTCGCGCTTAGCCAGGTTGTTGAAAGCCTCATCTTTCATCAACTTATCGATCTGAGCTAGTTTTTTCAACGACTTGCGGATCGTAGCGAAGTTGGTAAGCATACCACCTAACCAGCGCTCTGTAACGAACGGCATGTTAAGACGGGTAGCCTCGGCATTGATAATATCCTTAGCTTGTTTTTTCGTAGCAACAAACATGATCTTGCGACCCGAGCGAACTATGTTCTTAAGCGCATACGTTGCTTCTTCCAAACACTTCAGTGTTTTGTTTAAATCGATGATATGGATCCCGTTGTTCTCCATAAAGATGTACTCAGCCATCTTTGGGTTCCACTTGCGGGTAAGGTGTCCGAAATGAACACCTGCATCCATTAAAACTTCTGTTGTCAATTTCTCTGCCATGCTGTATCGATTAACGCTTACTGAACTGGAATTTCTTTCTTGCCTTCGCACGACCTGGTTTCTTTCTTTCCACCATGCGTGAGTCACGTGTTAATAATCCTTCCTTTTTAAGAGGAGGGCGATTTTCATTATTGATTGTTACAAGGGCACGGGCTATACCCAAACGAATTGCTTCGGCCTGGCCTTTATTTCCACCACCTTCAACATTCACTGTTACATCGTATTGCTCGTTGGCTTTCACTACCGTGAGGGCCTGCTTTACTGTAGTTTGAAGAATTTCTGATTTGAAATAATCATTCAACTCTCTGTCATTTACGATGATCTGACCTTTGCCCGGCTTTACGTACACCCGTGCAATTGAGGTCTTTCTCCTACCGATGGTATTAATAATCTCCATATCAGAATTTTATTTCTTTTGGTTGTTGTGCTGTGTGAGGATGCTCAGTGCCGGCATAAACATGTAAACTTCTAAACACCTCGCGGCCCATGCTATTTTTAGGCAACATACCACGTACTGAATGCTCAATAAGGCGCTGTGGATGCTTTCCGGTTCCAATCATTTTAGGTGTTAGCACACGCTGGCCACCTGGATATCCTGAATAGGTGAAATAAACGCGATCGGTCCACTTCTTACCTGTCATTTTAATTTTATCGGCATTAATCACGACCACATGATCGCCTGTATCTACGTTTGGCGTGTAGCTTGGCTTATGCTTTCCACGTAATACTCTTGCAATCTGGCTGGCTACACGGCCTAATACCTGATCTTTCGCATCCACCAATACCCAAGCCTTTTCTACAGTTGCTTTATTGGCATTGATTGTTTTGTAGCTGTTATGATCCACTTTTTTAGCTTTTAAAACCTATTTAATTACACTTACCCCCTTAAAAAGGGACACAAAAGTAGATTCAAGAAACTGAATATGCAAGCCGGACTGCACATTTAGGCAGATTATTCAACTAGCCTAAAACCTGATTCAGCGCTTATTTTCAGATAATTGGCGGATAAGGGCCTGAAAATCTTTTGGGTAGGGTGCCTCGGTTACTACTTTTCTGCCATCCATTAAGGCAAACTCCAAAGAATATGCGTGCAAGGCCATTCTCTTCATTAGTGGCTCTTCATCGGTCATTTTCTTCAAATTAAATCCTCGTTTTACTGAAGAAACATAAAAAGGCTTGCCGCCATACATTTCATCACCCGTAATGGGAGCCTTAAGAAATGCCAGATGTACCCGGATCTGATGCATGCGTCCGGTTACTGGCCTGCAGTCTACTAATGTGTGGTTTTTATACGGCTGCAGAGTGGTAAACGAAGTTTGCGCGTCCTTGCCACTACGGGAAATCTTTGCGGTGCCATCATTTTGCTTTAAGATGGGCACATCGACTACCTGATTGGTAAAACTCTGGATTCCATCGGTGATAGCATGGTAGATTTTAGTCACCTGACGATTTTCAAACTGCATACTGATGTGGCGGTAAGCATCAGGATGCCGGGCAATCACCAAAACACCAGACGTTTCTTTATCCAACCGATGGCCTACCTGTGCATTGGGCTCATAATCTCTGGCAAGTGCAAGAATATTCTGACTATCATTACGATCCTCGAGGGTTGAAATAAAAGGCGGTTTATTGATCAGAATAAAATCGTCATCTTGATAAAGGATGGCTGCCTCAAAATTAAACTTAGGAATTTTCACGAGTGCAAATTACTACGGCTCGTCTGATTCTGAACTATCATGCCGCGAACGAGGAAGTTTAAAACTGAATACCGAGCCTTTGCCTTCTTTGCTTTCAACCTCGGCTTTACTGTTGTGGCCCTCCAGGATGTGCTTCACGATGGCGAGTCCAAGACCTGTCCCACCCTTCTCCCGACTCCTGCTCTTATCCACGCGGTAGAAGCGTTCAAAAATACGGTTAATGTGTTGCTCGGGAATTCCAGCACCTGTATCAGAAATCAACGTAACAACATTTTTTTTACCCACATCAAACGTTATGGTTACCTCTCCATCTTCAGGTGTGTAGTTGATTGCATTTGAGATGAGGTTAGTCATTACCTGAGAGATCCGTTGCCAATCTGCATAAACACTGATCTTTTGATGATCCCCCAACAACTTCAATTTTATATTTTTCTTTTCAGCTTTCTCTTCAAACTGATCCACCACCTCCGCGGATAATTTATATAAATCGATATGTTCAAATCGCATTTTTATATCTCCGGTTTCGATCTGCGAAAGTGTGAGCAAATCCTGAACGAGAATATCCAATCCATCTAAACTCTTGGCTGCTTTTTTCAGGAATTTATTGCGCACATTTTTATCATTCACAGCGCCATCCAACAGGGTATGAACAAATCCCTGAGCTGCAAAAATGGGAGTTTTCAATTCATGCGAAACATCCGCAATAAATTCTTTGCGGAAGGCTTCCAGCTTTTTTAATTCGTCTATCTCCTTTTGTTTAAGGGTGGCAAAAGAAAAAATTTCGTCATTGATTTTCTGTAACGGATTGAGCGCACCTGACTTTTGTTTTGAAATATTGGAGAGTTCTTTTTTTCGAAGCTTCTCCATCATTTTATAAATCTTGTTAATCTCCCGAAACACAAGAAACTCTAACACAACAAAAACGAGCAGATAGGAAGCTGAAAAACTAATGACTGCAGCGACAACCAACGCTTGCTGGTCCACACTTTCAATCAGCGAAAGAAATAAAGACGTAACCATGGCAATGGATGCTGCCAACAGGAGAGCCAACGTACGGGCACTATATACCATGCACTAACTGAGATTGAACTTATACCCCACCCCTTTTACGGTGGAAATATAATCATCTCCTATCTTTTCGCGCACTTTACGTATATGCACATCCACTGTGCGGGCCAATACGTAAACATCCGAACCCCAGATATTTTGCAATAAATCATCGCGACTGAAGACTTTATTGGGGTTTTGAGCTAGAAAAAATAATAGTTCGAATTCCTTTTTGGGCAAATTGATCTCTTTGCCTTTCACGTGAACCGTGTAACTGGTTCGGTCAATCAATAAATCACCAATTTTAATCTGGCTTGAAGTATTTTTCTTTTTAGAATCCCTTCGGAAAAGCGCGCTGATCCTGCTCATAAGCGCACGAGGCTTAATGGGCTTAAGTATATAATCATCTGCACCCACATCAAAAGCTGCAACTTCCGAGTATTCTTCGGCACGAGCTGTTAGAAAAACAATAAAGGTATTTACTAGTTCAGGCATGGCCCGAATCTGCCGGCATGCCTCCACGCCATCCATTTTGGGCATCATGATATCAAGCAGAACCAGATCGGGATGAAACTTTCTTGCAATATCCACGGCAACCTGCCCATCAATAGCTGTTCTTACATCGTAACCTTGCTTCTCCAGATTATATTTCAGCAGTTCTAAAATGGGCTCTTCGTCATCTACTACCAGCACCTTTTGCGTTGGTTTGCTACCCATACTTGTTTTGTAGTTTAATCGGGAATAAAAGTAGAGACAAATTAAGCCAATTAAAAACGCACGTTAACACCTTAACAATTCCTTAATGACCAGATTCTTCTGGCTTAACATTACAGGAAAGGGTGCTTCTCAGATAGATGTTTAATGTATCGCCTTAAGTCACCACCAAAATTATCATTCAGTTCATCTTTAAAGTTATCCTGCTTTGCCTGATAAAGATGATAGGACATGAAGTAGGTATTATTAGGAAGTCGGCTCCTCGGATTAGCATTTCGTGGTTTGAAAAGTGAAAGTGTATCTGCTGAATTCATAATTTTCGAAATCATTGCGTCCTTCTTTTGCTTTTTGCTTTCCAGCGATTCATACGGCAACAGGCTTTTATATAAGCTGTCGAGTAATCGTGTTCCTTTTAAAATGTGACGGCTGTACTTTCTGTAATCCTGATCTTCCTGCACATATTGAACAAATTGCTGGGAGTCTTTACCATAACGGGAAGCGAGAAAATAATAGGCTGCAGTATCGCCAACAAACGAGGCCAGGTTTTCATTAAAGTCTACATCATCTTTGATAAAGACCGTTGCATGAACCATCTCGTGAATAATCAGGCTAGCCAGGTCGCCTTCATTGCGTTTAAGCATATTGCTAAGAATGGGGTCCGTAAACCAGCCCAGCGTTGACCACCCCCCGGGATTTCGAATGCTTACATCCAGTCCTTCTGCTTCCAATTGGGTGCGCAAGTCAATGGCTTTTTGTTTTTCAAAAAAGCCTTTGTAGGGCATCGCTCCCACTACAGGAAAATCCCAAACCTTATGCTTTAGCTCAAAGGGTTCGCAGGCCTGCACTACCCACATAATTTCCTCACCCTGTTGATCGTAAATAGTTTTATAATTTTTGGTGTCCTTCAGGCCCAGCGAATCGATGGCATACTTTCTTATCTCTTCAATCAATCTCAATTTATTTTTGAGTGAATCTGGAAATTGAGGATTGTTCATAAACTCCTCGATGGGTTTAGCATTCCATACAATTTTAACTTGTCCGTAGCCTTGGCGAGCGCCATAGGCAACTAATTCCCAGTTCCATAAAATCAGGGCTAGCAGTCCTATCAGAAAACCAAAGAATATCTTTCTAAGCATGGTGAAAGTGCAAATTAAATCTCCCGATCTTTATCCGTTTATTGCTTTGAAAATATACCAAAAAACAAGTTATACTAAATTTATTAGCTTTTTTGAATCATTTTCCCTTGCGAATACTATAAATAATAGTAATTTCAAGCCTTTAAATAATACAAACCGAAAATTAACGACTGAATTATATGAGTGACGCAAAAGAAAAACTAAAAGCCCTGCAATTAACGATCGATAAACTGGAAAAGTCATATGGCAAGGGCACAGTAATGATGCTTAACGATACCAAGGTGATGGATGTTCCAGCCATTTCAACCGGTTCTTTGGGATTAGATATTGCACTTGGCATCGGAGGTATTCCGCGTGGACGGGTAACTGAAATATACGGACCTGAATCATCCGGTAAGACTACGCTGACTATGCATTGCATTGCAGAAGCCCAAAAGAAGGGTGGCCTGGCAGCCTTTATAGATGCCGAGCACGCTTTTGACAAGACGTATGCAGAAAAGTTAGGCATCGATACCGAGAACCTTTTGATTTCTCAACCCGACAATGGCGAACAAGCCCTTGAAATTGCCGAACATCTGATTCGTTCCGGTGCTATTGATATTATTGTGATCGACTCAGTTGCTGCCCTTGTGCCCAAGGCCGAATTAGAGGGCGAAATGGGAGAAAGCAAAATGGGATTACAAGCCCGCTTGATGTCACAGGCATTAAGAAAACTTACCGGCACGATTAGCAAAACCGGTTGTGCTTGTATCTTCATTAATCAGCTTCGCGAGAAGATCGGTATCATGTTTGGAAATCCTGAAACAACTACCGGAGGTAACGCATTGAAATTTTACGCATCCGTGCGTTTGGATATCCGAAGAATCGGGCAGATCAAAGAATCAGCAGATGATATTACCGGTAACAGGGTAAAAGTGAAAGTGGTAAAAAATAAAGTGGCTCCACCATTTAAAGTTGTTGAGTTTGACATCATGTATGGACGAGGAATTTCTAAGTCTGGTGAGATTGTAGACCTTGGTGTTGAACTTAATGTGATTCAAAAAGCAGGCTCATGGTTTTCATACAGCGGTAATAAACTGGGCCAGGGTCGCGATGCTGTTAAACAGTTGATTGAGGATAATCCGGAGTTAATGGACGAACTGGAAAAGAAGATCAAAGAAAAGATTGGCACAGGTGCTGCCATTAAAGAAGAGAAGGAGTAAATTTTCTTTGCAAGAATAACACATAAGGCCTGGAATAAAATCCCAGGCCTTTTTTTAGTTAGCTCGAATAGCAATTACAGGATCCAATCGCGAAGCCATTGCAGCAGGAACGATCCCTGCTACTAAACCAATCACAGAAGAAACACCCAGACCCAACACAATATTTTTTATCGAAAGCACCACCTGCAAACTTCCAAACGGAGCCAGCGTCAAGAGCCAGACAAGGAACAACCCTGCCAACCCACCAATAAGACTCAAGAATACAGATTCAAATAAAAACTGAAACAGAATAAAATAGTTTTTAGCACCCAGTGACTTCTGAAGTCCGATTACACTAGTTCGTTCTTTAACAGAAACAAACATGATATTGGCAATACCAAACCCACCCACCAACATAGAGAACCCACCGATAATCCAACCTGCAATACTTAGCACATCAAATACACCACTAATCGCATTGGCAATTGCTTCCGGACGGTTCAACGCAAAATTATCTTTTTGAATTGGTTTTAGTCCACGCTTAACACGCATTAATCCGCGAGCTTCATTTTCTAACTCAACCAAACCAATATCCGTATCAAAGCCTTTCAACCCTATGTCCGATCCCAATTCATTCCAACGCCCAGTACCAGTTTGGTATAATTTTCTAAATGAATCATACGGAATAATTACGCTATAGTCATTACTGGGAGTACCCAAAAAACTTTCTCCTTCCCGCTTCGTAACACCTACCACGGTAAACTTCAGGTTCCTGATTTTCACTACCATTCCCATGGGAGAATCCTCATTTGGGAACAATGCTTTGGCAACTTCAAAACCAATAATTACCACATTACGGCCACCTTCAATTTCATCGTTGGTTAGGTAACGGCCCTTGTCAATATCAACTTCAAAAATTTTATCGAAATCTAAATCCGCACCTTTCAAGGTAATTTCACTGATCCCATTATTACCGCCCTTTACAGTTATTCCGCCACGATCGGCATAAATGGCAACGGTTTGAGCGTCCTTCATATTTGACCTTAAAAATTTGTACTCCGCGTACGAAACATTGGGACGGGTGATATATTCCTTCCACCAATCACGGCCGCCACCTCCGGTAAATGGCCATTTGCCAACGTAAATCACATTGGTTCCCAAAAAATTAAAGCTTTCACGAATGTTTTTTTCAAGGGAGTCAACCAAGGTTAATACAGCAATGATCGAAAAGATACCAATGGTAACTCCAAGCAAGGATAGAACAGTGCGGAGAATGTTAGATTTGAGTGCTCGCCAGGCAAAGCCCAGGCTTTCGTAAATTAAGCGTATTGTAAGCATGTGTGGTTAAACGCGGAAAAAGGAATTTCAGGTTGCAATAAACATTGTTTTTTACTCAATATCTCAAGTTTTGAGGTTGAATGGGCAAACTCTTTACAAAAGAGTTACTTTCCAGACGGTAGAAAGCTTAAAATGTTTCCAAAAACTAGTCTGGAAATTTCTTTTAGCTAGAAAACATATCCTATTTTTGCGTCCTTATAAAAAAACGCCCCTTCGCGGGGTATAAAAAGCCCGTAAGCTTATGAAACTTTCAGAGTTTAAATTTGAAATCCCCAACAGTTTAATTGCCTCACACCCTGCCGAGAACCGCGATGACGCGCGGATGATGGTTATCCATCGCGACACAGGAAAAATCGAACACAAGATTTTTAAAGACATTGTAAATTACTTTGAAGAAGGCGATGTGATGGTGGGTAACGACACCATGGTATTTCCTGCACGTCTTTATGGTCGCAAAGAAAAGACTGGTGCGAAGATTGAAGTTTTTCTTCTTCGTGAATTAAATGCAGAAATGCATTTATGGGATGTTTTGGTGGATCCAGCCCGTAAAATCCGTGTAGGTAACAAACTATATTTTGGTGATGGCGATCTGGTTGCTGAGGTTATTGATAACACAACATCTCGGGGCCGTACAATTCGCTTTTTATTTGATGGTGATTCAGCAGCCTTTGATAAAATTGTCGAAACCTTGGGTGAAACTCCCCTGCCTAAATACATAAAACGTAAAGTTGAACCCGCAGACAAAGAAAGATTTCAAACGATCTTTGCGAAAAATAAGGGTGCAGTTTCGGCTCCTACAGCGGGCATGCATTTTACTCGCCAGTTGGCTAAGCGTTTGCAAATCAAAGGCATTGATATGGCCTTTGTAACCTTACACATTGGCTTAGGCACCTTCCGCGCAGTTGATGTGGAAGATCTGACTAAGCATAAAATGGATTCTGAAAATTTTATCGTTGGCACAGAGGCTGTTAAAATAGTGAACCGCGCACTTGACGATAAGAAAAAAGTATGTGCTATTGGTACAACTACAATGCGTGCCCTGGAAACTGCCGTATCTGCCAATAACCGGTTAAAAGAACGTGAAGGCTGGACGGATAAATTTATATTTCCACCCTATGAGTTTAAAATCTGCAGCGCGATGGTAACTAATTTTCATCAACCAGAATCAACCTTGCTCATGATGGCCTGCGCCTTTGGTGGTTTTGATTTGGTGATGAAGGCTTATGAGACTGCCAAAAAAGAGAAATACAAATTCCTCACCTACGGTGATGCGATGCTGATTATTTAAATTCTTATTGAATACATTGAACTGCCCTCACCATAAAATGAGGGTATTTTTTTACCTAAGAATTTCGGATCAGGTATAAATGAAGCGAAATGGCAACCGGGTAAATAAAGAGATAAATCGGTGAAGGCTTAAGAAACCCCATCAGCATTGTTGCTGGTATTAGTAAAAGAAAAATACCAATGCCTAATATCCAATTCTTGTTGGGGGAATCCGACCTGTAAATTTGAAGCAGTCTGTACACCAGGTAAGTAATTACGGCTACATTAAACATGAGCAGAAATATTCGAAGGAGCATCATAAAATCAAAAACGGTATTTTTACAAATCTATGCATTATAAAGAATATGCCCTTATCGTGGCCGGAGGCAAAGGCACCCGCATAAAAAGCAAGTTGCCAAAACAATTTTTAGAACTGAATGGTAAACCTGTTTTGCTACACACACTAGAGGCGTTCTATCGGTACTCAGAACAAATAAATATTGTGCTCGTGTTACCTGAAGATGACTTCACAATCTGGAAAGAAATCTGTAAAAAATATGATTTTAATAAACCAATCACTTTACAAAAAGGAGGTGAAAGCCGATTTCAATCTGTGAAGAATGGTCTGGAAAAAATTGAAGGCGATGGTTTAGTAGCCATTCATGATGGGGTGCGACCGTTGGTGAGTGAAGATATTATTGGCGCTTCATTTCGGTTAGCGGCTGTCCATCAATCAGCCGTTGCTGCCGTGCGGCTGAAAGAATCTATTCGAATGACAGACCAGGACAACACAAAGGCCATGGATCGTTCGCGGTTTCGGTTAATTCAAACTCCGCAGACTTTTGATTTAAATTTGATTAAACAAGCATATCAGATAAAAGAAGATACCAGCATGACGGATGACGCCAGTGTAGCTGAAAAATCAGGACATGTTATTTCTCTTTTTGAAGGGAGTTATGAGAATATTAAGATTACTACGGCCGAAGATTTAATTGTTGCCGAGGCGCTTCTTAATTCAAAAACAAAAACCTAAAAAAGAAAATGGCCACACATTGTGCAGCCACTTTCAACTTGACTCATTATCAATTTAATATTCGTCTTCGTTAAAGAAAAAATCCTCTTTGGTCGGATAATCCGGCCAGATTTCTTCAATGCTTTCATACGGTTGTCCGTCATCCTCCAACTCCTGCAAATTTTCCACAACTTCCAGAGGGGCGCCTGAGCGAATTGAGAAATCAATCAATTCATCTTTGGTGGCCGGCCAAGGCGCATCCTCGAGGTACGATGCTAATTCCAATGTCCAATACATAGATTTATCCTCCCTTTAATTTTCCGCAAAAATAGAATTAAATCACCCATAGTCAATAGTCACCCATCGATAGTTCAGGAATTAAAAAAGTAGCTCATTTCCTTTTCATTCTGGCATGCCCATATCTGTGGACTATTGACTCAAAAAAGCCATATTTGCGATCTTAATTAACTCAAATCTCCATGGCAGACGAAAAAATAATTTTCTCAATGACGGGCGTAAGCAAGATTTACCCGCCTCAAAAGCAAGTATTGAAGAACATCTACCTGTCCTTCTTCTATGGAGCCAAAATCGGTGTGTTGGGATTAAATGGTTCTGGTAAATCTTCGCTTTTGCGAATTATTGCTGGTATTGATAAAGAATTTCAAGGCGAAGTAGTGTCTGACCTCGGCTATTCGGTTGGTTATCTGGAGCAGGAACCTCAACTTGATAAAACCAAAACGGTACGAGAAATAGTTGAAGAAGGAGTAAAAGATGTTGTTGCTCTTTTAAAAGAATTTGAAGCAATCAATGAGAAGTTTGGCGATCCGGCAGTTTTGGAAGATCCGGATGCCATGGATAAACTCATTACCCGCCAGGGCGAAGTACAGGAAAAACTAGATGCCGTAAACGCCTGGGAACTTGACCATAAACTGGATCGGGCCATGGATGCTTTACGTTGTCCTCCGCCTGAAGCGAAAGTTGAGTATCTCTCAGGGGGTGAAAAAAGACGCGTGGCATTATGTCGACTATTATTACAAACTCCTGATGTGCTTTTGTTAGATGAACCCACCAACCACCTGGATGCAGAATCAGTGCAGTGGCTTGAAGAACATCTGCGTCAATATAAAGGAACGATCATCGCGGTAACGCACGATAGATACTTTTTGGATAATGTTGCGGGTTGGATTCTTGAATTGGACCGTGGTGAAGGAATTCCCTGGAAAGGAAATTATTCTAGCTGGCTCGATCAAAAACAGAAGCGTTTAGCGCAAGAAGAAAAAACAGAATCCAAAAGACAGAAGTCACTTGAGCGTGAGTTAGAATGGGTGCGTATGAGTCCGAAAGGCCGTCATGCAAAAGGAAAAGCCCGCTTGGGCGCGTACGAAAAACTCATAAGCCAGGAAAACCGCGAGAAAGAAGACAAGCTTGAAATTTTTATTCCACCCGGACCACGACTTGGCAATAAGGTTATTGAAGCGAACGGAGTTTCAAAAGCGTATGGCGATAAGTTGTTGTATGAGAACCTCACATTTACCCTTCCCCCGGCTGGCATTGTGGGCATCATAGGCCCCAATGGTGCGGGAAAGACAACCCTTTTCAAGATGATTACCGGAAAGGAAAAACCCGATAGTGGCACCTTCTCCGTTGGCGAGACTGTGAAAATTGCATACGTAGATCAGGAGCATGATGATCTGAAACCTGAAGACACGGTTTGGCAAGCAATAACCGGAGGACAAGAATTAATTCTTATCGGAGGTAAAGAAACTAACTCCCGTGCCTATGTAAGCAAGTTCAATTTCAGTGGAACCGATCAGCAGAAAAAAGTGAAAGAACTTTCGGGCGGAATGCGCAACCGGGCCCATTTAGCGATTGCTTTGAAACAAGGCGGAAACTTGCTTCTACTTGATGAACCTACCAATGATCTTGATGTAAACACACTGCGCGCATTGGAAGAAGCGTTGGAAAATTTTGGTGGTTGTGCCGTTATTATCTCTCACGACCGTTGGTTTCTGGATCGTGTCTGCACACATATTTTAGCATTTGAAGGCGACTCCCAGGTGTTCTGGTATGAAGGAACCTTCAGCGAATACGAAGAGAACAGGAAAAAGCGTGTTGGCGATGATCAGCCACATCGAATCAGGTATAAAAAATTAGTAAAATAGTAGCTAGACGTAAGTATCAAGACCTAAGATGTCTTTCGTCTTGATACTTTATATCCTTAATGAGGGCCTTTTACACAATACTACTCCTAGTACTATCCAACACCTTCATGACCTTTGCCTGGTATGGTCATCTGAAGTTTAAGGACATGACCTGGAGTCAAAATCTTGGATTAGTTGCCATCATTTTAATCAGCTGGGGGATAGCCTTGTTTGAATACATTTTGCAAGTACCTGCCAACCGGATCGGATTTAAAAATTATGGCGGGCCATTTTCATTGGTAGAATTAAAAGTTATTCAGGAAGTAATTACGTTAGTCGTATTTGTTGTTTTCTCACTGCTCTTTTTCAAAACAGAAACCTTTCGATGGAATCATCTGGTTGGATTTATTTTTCTGATTCTGGCAGTATACTTCGTCTTTAAAAAGTAATCATTTCTTATTGCCAACCGGGTTTTGTGTAAGGCGATACATGAGAAGAGCTATTCGCTTGGTTTGACGTGGCAACCAATTCAGGTTGGCAAATTCTTTATCGGTGTGTCCATAGCCGCCAAACAATCCTAGTCCATCAAGGGCCATGTCGACATAACCAGCGGTAAAAGAAATATCAGCCGCTCCCGCATTGCGGGGGTTAACAGCAGTGACACTGCCAAGACCAAGATCTTCACTTACTTTGGTGTAGTGCTCCAACAATTTTTTATTTCCATCGGTAGGAGCCAACGGTGGATAGCCATCATCAAACACTAAGGTTGCATTTGTTTGGGGAAGATGATTTGTTACTACCTGTTGCATTACTTCCTGTGCCCTTTTTAACTGTTCGAAAGAAACTGCTCTTATATCGCCTGTCACAACCGCTTGCTTCGCCACAATATTTCCTTTACCAAAGGCAGAGCCCCCATCCAATACTTTGTCTCGTTGGATATCGGAGCCACCGAGTATCATACCTGGATTGAAGGTTAGATCTTTTTCCGTTGATAAGCTTTCATAAAATTCCGTAAGTATGCGTGAGGCCTCATAAATGGCACCGGCACCAATGGTAGAAGTAAAAATTTGTGATGAGTGAGCAGGAACTCCGGTCACATTCAATTCCCATCCTGACGAACTTCTTCGTGAGATTACGCCAGTTGTCGGATCGCTGTCCCCATCTTCCATACCCAATGCAATGTCGGCAACCTTGGCGGCTTCAATTAAATCTTTGCGTGCAAGTTCCAAGGGGCGTCCGCTAAGTTCTTCATCACCCGTGATCACTACAATGACGTTCATATTTTTTAATAGACCTGCTTGGCGTAAGGCCTCCAAAGAATAGATAATCATTACATCCCCGCCCTTCATATCGCTGATACCCGGGCCGGTTGCCGTAGAATCATTGACCATTGTAAATTTTTGAAATGTAGTAGAGGGCTCGAACACTGTGTCCAGATGACCTATCAGCAAAAGAGTTTTTCCTGTGCCTTTTCCTGTATGATATCCTATCAAATGACCCGCACGACCAAACAGTTTTCCATCCACCCAACGGGTTTCAAAACCCAATGCGTTTAGCCTTGTTTTAAAAAGCTGTCCAACTTTATATACCCCTTCAAAGTTCATGGACCCGCTGTTAATGTTCACTGCCTCTTCGAGCAACTTCAAGGCACTGCTATTATTAGCGTCCACATACCCAGCAATCTTCTTTTCAATTTTTGAAATTTGAGCCTGAGTACGAAATGAAAAGCTTACTATAACCAGTATCAAAAATAATAGCCTCATAATCATTATTCTGTTTGCCTCTAAAAACTCTACACTCATCAATTACATAATTTCCTCGCCTGGCCTTGTTTTCCATCGCTCATGCATCCATACCCATTGTTCAGGATGCTCGCGAACGATTTGTTCGGTGAAGTTTGTGAAGTTCTGTGTGTTTATTAGTAAGTCCTTTTCTTCATCGCCTGTAAATATCAACGGTATTTCAGGTAGGATGTGCATATGCTGTTTCCCGTCTTTATCCAGATAAACATAAGTAGGGACTACCGCTGCCCCTGTGCGTAGAGCAAGCACAGTCGCACCAATGGGTGTTGCGGCTTTCATTCCAAAAAAATCAACAAAGCGGCTTTTAACTTTTGTATCCTGATCAATCAAAATTGCAATGGATCCACCTGACTTTAACGCTTTAAAAAGTCGAACACTCTCCTTTCCTCTTTCAATCGCGACAGCACCATAGGCATTTCGATACTGCCATAACAATTCATTCAGACGCTCATCTTTTAAGGCAGTACCCACAATGTTTGGATTCAATCCGCGCAAAGCCATGTTAGTAATTTGCAGATCAAAAGCACCAAGATGAGAGGTAAGGAACATAACGCCCTTTCCTTTGGCGTGAGCCTT
>JALHRJ010000081.1 GCA_022841475.1 Cyclobacteriaceae bacterium
GTGGTAAGTGCCTTCCCTACTTTATCAACAGAAGCTTGGGTAATACTTGTATCTGGTGATTGATCAAAATCAACCGGCTTGGCTACGCGAAGCTTTTCCCATTCTTCCTCAATTTTTTGAGGTTTGTACGGAAGTGGTTTTTGTTTCACTTCATTCAACCGGTCCTGAAGTTGATTTCGGAAACTTTTATCTAAATCTTCGGCCAGGTTAGCATCAACATCTCCGCGTTCAATCAATTTTTTTACATACACCTCGCGTGGATTGGGATGCTTCGCAATCAGGTTGTAAAGTTTAGGCTGTGTAAACTTAGGTTCATCACTTTCATTGTGCCCGTGTCTGCGATAGCAAAGCAGGTCGATAAAAATATCTTTACCGAACTTCTGACGATACTCAACCGCAAGGTTGGCACAGAAAGTAACTGCTTCGGCATCATCTCCATTTACATGGAGCACGGGCGCATCAACAATTTTGGCAATATCCGTACAATAAATACTGGTGCGAGCATCGTCATAGTCGGTCGTAAAACCAACCTGATTGTTAATCACAAAATGAATGGTGCCACCCGTTGTGTAACCGGGCAACCCCGACATTTGAATGACTTCATAAACAATTCCTTGTCCTGCCACGGCCGCATCGCCATGAATAAGAATCGCTAGCCCTTTCGATAAGTCGCCACCGAATTCATCATCAATCTGACCACGTGTATAACCGACTACAAGTGGATCCACCGCTTCCAGATGCGAGGGGTTTGGTGTCAACTTTACATAAATTTTATTTTTAGACGGAGTGTTGATATAGCTGGCATATCCGAGGTGATACTTCACATCACCATCCCCCATCGTTAAATCCGGATTGGCATTCCCTTCGAACTCTGTAAAAATTTGTTCGTAAGTTTTTCCAAGAATATTGGTAAGCACATTTAATCTACCGCGGTGTGCCATGCCAATAACGGTTTCCTTCACGCCCAACTCGGCCGCTTTATTAATTATCGTTTGAAGTGCCGGAATAGTGTTCTCCCCGCCTTCCAATGAAAATCTTTTCTGACCCAGAAATTTTGTGTGTAAGAAGTTTTCGAATACAACCGCTTCATTGAGTTTGCCCAGAATTCTACGCTTCTCGTCAAGGGTTGGATTGTTGTTATAATATTCATTTTCGCACTTGTTAAAAAACCATTGCCGCACCGCATCATTTCGAATAGAGTTATACTCAAAACCAATCGGGCCAATATAAACGGTTTGTAGCTTGTCAATAATCTTGCGAAGGGTTGTCTTCCCCATGCCTATCTCGGAGGCTACTTCAAATTCTGTGTCCAGATCGGTATCGGCAAGGCCAACACTTTTGTGATCAAAATTTACGTTGTGGTTTCTTCGGGCGCGTACCGGGTTGGTGTTTGACTTTAGGTGTCCGAAGGTGCGGTATTGAAAAATGAGGTTCCTAACCTGGGTCTCTTTTATGTTTGCACCGTCTCCGGCAACATGACCATTTTCGCCATAACGCTGCTGAGAGAATTCATACCCTTCAAAAAACTTTTGCCAGGTGGCATCTACTGAGCCAGGGTCTTGCTTGTAGGTTTGATACAGTTGGTCCAGGTAGCCCACGTCTGCATTTGAGATATATGAATATTTGTCCATGATGATTTTTAAAGGAACCAAATGTAAAAAGACCCACCAATATATAAAAACCTTATAATCGCTTATACAAATATAATGAATCTGTTATTTTGATTAGCTTTCTTACGGTAAGTAATTGGTAGAATTAGAAATTAGGCTACCTTTGCAGTCCTTAAAAAACGGACGAGATCCAACATTTAAAACACTAAGAAAATGGCAGTAAAAATCAGGTTATCCCGCAGAGGTCGTAAAAAATTAGCTCTTTACGATGTAGTTGTAGCAGATGCAAGAGCTCCCCGCGATGGTAAATTCATTGAAAAAATAGGAACTTATAATCCTGCAACGGTACCGGCATCCATCGTTTTGGATGAGAATAAGGCTTTTGACTGGTTAATGAAAGGTGCTCAACCTTCAGACACCGTACGAGCCATGTTGTCGTATCGTGGTGTTACGCTAAGAAGACATCTTCAAATTGGTGTTATCAAGGGCGCTATTACGCAAGAACAAGCTGATGCTAAGTTGGCTGAATGGTTGAAGTCGAAGGAAAGCAAAATACAATCGAAGATCGAAGGTCTTGCCAGCGCTAAGCAATCGGCTGCCAAAGCCCGCAAAGAAGCTGAGATAAAAGTTAAGGAAGCCCGTGCAGAAGCCATTCGTAAGAAGGCAATTGTTGC
The DNA here is from genome assembly GCA_022841475.1 of Cyclobacteriaceae bacterium. Lineage (GTDB taxonomy): Bacteria > Bacteroidota > Bacteroidia > Cytophagales > Cyclobacteriaceae > ELB16-189. The sequence continues at coordinate 2,285 of JALHRJ010000081.1, forward strand.
GGAAGCTACCCCGGTAGAATCTCCTTCCTCGGAAGCGCCAGCTGCTGAAGAAACTCCTGCTGAGCCACAGGCTTAATCATTTTAATAAGTATTGAAATGCCAATGCAATTGTGTTGGCATTTTTTATTTCTGATTGTTCATGGATAAGGATTCCTGCTTCAAAATTGGGTATGTGTCAAAGACCCACGGCCTGAAAGGTGAAGTAACTTTGATTATCACCGAGGCTGTAGATCTTGAATTGTACAAGTCCGTCTATTTAGAAATCAAGAATAATCTGGTTCCTTATTTTATCGAACGAGTATCCGATCGATCGGACAAAGCCTTTGTAAAATTTGAAGACATCAACACACCCGAACAAGCAGCTGTATTAAAGGGAAGCAGCATTTTTCTCGAGAAAACAGTTCGCCCAAAACTGAAACGCGGAGAATTTTACGATGATGAGGTTGTCAATTTTGCTGTTGAAAATGAAAATGCAGAACCCTTAGGAATTATTAAAGAAGTAGTTCAGTCAGGTATGAACCGGTTGCTGGCACTGGATTATCTTGGTAAAGAAGTGCTCATCCCTGTAAATGGACCTTTTATAATTTCTGTGAATAAAACCAAAAAGAAAATTGTCGTTCAGTTACCCGATGGTTTTCTGGACATCTAGTATTTCTTACTGAGCCGGTGTAATTTAGCCACATGCGCATCGATATAATCACTTGTCTTCCACGCCTGCTGGAAAGTCCTTTTTCAGATTCAATCTTAAAACGGGCTCAACAAAAAGGAATCGTTTCGGTGCAGCTGCATGACTTACGTGACTACGCTACGTCAAAACATCGGAGCACCGATGACTATGCCTTTGGCGGAGGAGCAGGCATGGTGATGATGATCGAGCCGATTGACAATTGTATAACTCAATTAAAGTCGGAGCGTGCCTACGATGAGGTAATCTATATGAGCCCGGATGGAGAGCTATTCACTCAGCCTATAGCGAATGAACTGAGTCTAAAAGAAAATCTGATCATGTTATGTGGGCATTATAAAGGCGTGGATGAACGGGTGCGGGAGCATCTGATCACCCGCGAGCTCAGTATAGGCGATTATGTGCTCTCTGGCGGAGAATTAGCCGCGGCCGTTATTTCTGATGCCATTATTAGACTCATTCCGGGTGTTCTTTCAGACGAAACCTCAGCCCTTACGGATTCCTTTCAGGACGGATTGGTGGCACCACCCGTGTATACCCGACCGGCTGAATATAAAGGATGGAAAGTTCCGGACGTATTGCTGTCCGGACATGAGGCTAAAATCGCCCAATGGAAGCAGGAAAAATCCCTGGAAAGAACTCAAAACCGCAGGCCAGGCTTATTGCGGGACTAAAGACCAAAAAATCTACAACCCAATCTCCTTTTTTTGGCATTTAAGCCTATATTTGCAGTCCATTTTAAAAACCCGAGCATCATGGCCGATTTAATTAAAGAAGTAGAGAAAGAATTAGCCGAAAAAAGGACTACAATCATCGATTTTAAGCCTGGTGACACTATAAATGTGCACGTGAAAATCAGAGAAGGCAATAAAGAGCGCATTCAGCAGTTTCAAGGCGTGGTATTATATCGCAGAGGAAAAGGCACCAATGGCGAAAGTTTCTCAGTGAGAAAGGTATCCAATGGAGTTGGTGTGGAAAGAATTTTCCCTTTGCTTAGCCCAAGTCTGGACAAAATTGAGTTTGTAAGAGCTGGTAAAGTACGCAGAGCAAAACTGACCTATTTGAAAGGCCGTCAAGGCAAGTCAGCCAGAATCAAAGAAAAATTGGCTGTTTCGAAATAAGCATACTTAATAGATTAAAAACCCCGTTTCAACACCTTGAGGCGGGGTTTTTTCATTCGTGCTCCCTAACATAGATTACATTGCAGAAAAGGGCTTAGAAGCCTATATTTGCCGCTCACCTCAAAAGAAATTATGGCAAAAACCAACGTTAGCGCACTACTAGGTAAAGACGCTGAATCTCTCCTGACCCACAAAAGCAAAACTATTTCCAAGGAGCAACTTCATTTACCCGGTCCCGATTTTGTAGACCGTATTTTTTCGATCTCTAACCGCAACACCCAAACCATCCGTAGTTTACAAACCATGTATGATCATGGAAGATTAGGTGGCACAGGTTTTCTATCCATCTTACCGATTGACCAGGGTATTGAACATAGTGCAGGTGCGTCCTTTGCCAAGAATCCGATTTATTTTGATCCTGAAAATATTATTAAGCTTGCGATCGAAGGTGGTTGCAACGCTGTGGCTACAACGTTTGGTGGTTTGGCATTGATGTCGCGCAAGTATGCTCACAAAATTCCATTCATTGTTAAGGTAAACCATAACGAACTACTCACCTACCCCAATAAAGCTGATCAGATTATGTTTGGCTCTATTGAAGACGCGTGGAATCTGGGTGCAGTGGCCGTAGGTGCTACCATTTATTTTGGATCTGATAATTCTACCCGCCAGATACAAGAGGTTGCGAAGGCTTTTGAGAAAGCGCATGAATTAGGAATGGCTACTATTCTCTGGTGCTATACCCGCAACAATGCATTTAAAAAAGATGGTGTTGATTACCATGTGTCGGCTGACTTAACCGGTCAGGCAAATCATTTAGGCGTTACTATTCAAGCAGATATAATCAAACAAAAATTAGCTGAAAATAACGGAGGTTATAAAGCTTTGAACACAGGGGGCAGCAGCTATGGAAAATTAGATGAAAGAATTTATTCTGAGTTAACCTCAGATCATCCGATTGATTTGTGTCGCTACCAGGTAGCTAATTGTTATATGGGCCGTGCTGGCCTTATCAATTCAGGTGGTGATTCAAAAGGTTCAAGCGATATGGCCGATGCCGTACGCACAGCAGTAATCAACAAACGTGCAGGCGGTATGGGCTTGATCTCCGGCCGCAAAGCATTCCAACGCCCGATGAAAGAAGGTGTTGAAATTCTGCAAGCCATACAGGATGTGTATTTGGATAAGACAATTGATATAGCATAAGAATTTAGAATTAAGATTTGTGATTTTAGATCCGAATTCTAAAATCACAAATCTAAAATCAACAAAAAAATGCCTTGGTTCAAACGTACTGATAAAGGAATCTTAACACCCACCGAAGCGAAACGTGAAGTACCGGATGGGCTATGGTTCAAGTCGCCTGCCGGCAAAATTGTTCATACCCGTGAACTGAAGAACAATGCCTATGTGGTACCCGATGAGGAGCATCATGTAAAAATTGGTTCGCAGGAATATTTCGAAATTCTCTTCGACAACAACGAGTTCACGGAATTGGATTCGAATATGGAATCTGCTGACCCACTCAAGTTTACCGATACCAAACCCTATCCAAAAAGAATCAAAGAGTCGCAGACAAAAACAAACCTGAAAGATGCAGTTCGTACTGCGTATGGTAAAATGAATGGGTTGGAGATTACGATTGCCTGCATGGATTTTAGTTTTGTAGGCGGCTCGATGGGCTCGGTGGTGGGCGAAAAAATTGCCCGCGCTATGGATCACAGTCTTAAAACCAAAAAACCTTTCCTGATGATCTCCCGCTCAGGCGGAGCAAGGATGATGGAAGCTGGCTTGTCATTGATGCAGATGGCCAAAACATCTGCTAAGATTGCTTTGCTCGATGAAGCAAAGATTCCCTATATCTCATTGCTGACTGACCCGACTACCGGAGGTGTTACCGCATCTTATGCCATGCTTGGTGACTTTAATATTGCTGAACCCAATGCATTGATTGGTTTTGCCGGACCCCGTGTAATTCGCGAAACAATTGGCAAAGATTTACCGAAAGGATTTCAAAGTGCCGAGTTTGTTTTGGATCATGGCTTCCTTGATTTTATTGTAGATCGTAGAAATTTGAAAAGTAGGTTGAGTACGTTATTGAAGATGATTCAATAGACTCTGTATATTAACGATCTTGATTTAATTGTACAGTAAAAATCTGTTCCGCAATAAACGGCCTTCCATCATTCGTTACCCCTTGAACTTTTATTTTCATTGGCCCAGCATCATCACTTGTCATGAGGGTTATTTCATTATATCCCTGTAAGTCTGTTTTTAAAATTGGATTCCAATAAAGAGTTGACCTTAGATCAGGGATTCTCGGATTTGAATTTATTTTAGAAGTTACGGGTTTCAGAGACCACACCGATCGGCTTAGCCCAATTACAGGAAAAAGATTCTCACTCATTTTTTCAGATAGATTACCCAGCTTTGTTTCTACAAAGATGATTCCATTTTGCCCCAAGCTACCCAATTGACCCAGTTTGTTCGGGTTGTTGATTATCCTTAGAGTAAGTAAATCTTCTGGCTTAAGACTTAAAAAAAAAGCAGTATTCGTAGACATTACACCATCGATAATGTAGAGTGGATCTTGCTTATAAAACCTTACTGACTTTTCATAACGATAGAATAACCTCACCGTTGATTCGGAACCTCTTTTTCTAAATTGAACAAATGTGACAATTTCGCTCAGCATATCCTCCATAGTGGGGAAGACCACAAAATCAGATACCTTAATGGTGTAGTCAACCCCTTGAAACTCCTCTTCCAAAATCTCATTAGGTGTCATGGCTTTCACATTCGTGTCGTGTGTACTTGAAAAATAATTATAAGATTGTCTTATTAAGTTTCTCTTCAATGCATAGTTGGCATAGGGGTCATCTTCCGTTGTTTCTAAGGACTTCAATTTTTGTTTTAAGACAATTCCATCATGGGTTAGGGACACATTATACACATCATCTACTCTTTTCTCCTTGCTCTTGAGTGTAATAAAAGCCACATCGTGATCCCAAAAATCAAAAATTACTGGAATTTCAAAACTTCCATTTTTGGTATAAGCCTCATAGCCCATGGCATTCTTTTGTAAGTATGCAATTACCAGTGTTGAATCCGGTGCAGGCCTGTCACCTTCCTTCGACACCACCGTACCAGTAAGTTTATATTGGCCAGTAAATGGATATGAAAAGTCCTTAATTCTATTTTTATAAATGGATTCCCAATCAATTCTTTCCCATCTTTTTGAAACTAAGAAGTCGTTGAGAAAGGGTTCATGCTCATTCACGTGTTGGTTTATCCAATTTTGCACGGAAGGTAAATCCACAAAACGCATTGTATTCACGAAGGAGTTAGTAAACAAATCTTCCTGATAAACGGTAAGACTCAAATCCGATTCAATAAGCTTGCCTGATTGATTAACCACTCCAACGGCAAACGTAAAACTTTGACGTTGTTTGGTGTTTTCTGCAATCCTAAATTTTACAGCAATATCTTTATTATCGATAGGCACAAATACCCGTTGAGCAATCTCCTTACCGCCCGAATCTAGAATAAATAATTGATGGAAGGTATGTGCCCGATTCAGGGTAGGCAACTCTATTCTGGTTAGGCCCGTCTTATCAAAAAATAACCCACGCTTTGAAATAATTTTTCCTTGCGACAGCACCAACGCGAACAATTCCTGACCATGATACTCTGATTTCTCTGGTATTGCTAGTTGAGCATTCCAGGTAACCCCTTCAATCAGTTGTATAGTCACACCATCTTTTTCTACTTCAGGAAAATTATATTTCACTTTGCTCAACCTAGAGACTCCAGAATACTTCTTAGAAAGAGTTGGGATCATTAAAAAAGTGCCCGTTCCCACCGCGCTTAGTTTTACAGAGGCAATCTCACTCCCCAATTCATCCGTTATTAAAATTTGGTCCTCTGGTGTACCCGTAACCAATACGCGATTTTCTGCATCGGCTATTAAATGACCTCCTTCCGGATAAAACCCGAGGAGCGGACTTTCAGAGGTTACTTTTGTAACTTTTAGTTTAGAGACAATTGGGACTTCCGCTTGAAAAAATGTTTCCGATCCAAAATTTCGCATCCAATCCGTGTACGCTACAAACCGATAGATGCCCGGTACCATGTCTTTACGGATTACAAGTTGATTATAGCCCATGCCATCGGTTACTTTAAATCTCATGGTTTGCAAAGTTTCGCCATGCTGATCAACAACTTCGAGGTGAATAAGGTGACTACCTTTTACGGGTTGTTGATCTTCATACAAGTATCGAGTTGAAAAGAAAACTGAATCACCTGGAAAATAAGCGGGTTGATTCATGGACAGGGATACTTGCACAAAAGGATATCTACTCTTAAAGTCGAGGTACCTGGACTCAATCTCTGACAAAAAATCCAATGGCACCCAAGAGCTCACTGCCAGTACTAATATTATTGATAGCAGCGTTTTAAGTAGGGTTACAATTTTAATCATTAGCTAGTTGTTCAAAGTGCTTTATCAATCAATCCAGAATGCAGGTCTCACCGTTGTTGAACCTGGAAATAACTTTTCACAATTGTCTGTAAACAAGAGCTCCACTTCAGGAATTACAGCAGGATCAGGAATGTCATTTCGAGTAATGAACACCGAATTCTTACTAATTGATGTCGCAAAAAATAATCCCTCAATAGGTCCAGAGGTTCCACTTATTTGGGTAAAGTTAGAGGGGATCTTGCCCGCTTGTGGCGCAAATAAACTTCCCGTGGCTCGCTTTTGATCTTTAATCGCTTTCCAGAAAGTATAGGCATTGGGCGACAAACTAAGTTGTAGAATCTCCGCGTGAACTTTATTGAGAAATGTCCAGTGTGTTATCGGTACATAGGCCGCTTTTACATTGGTAAACTTTCCATTCTCAACAAACTGGTCATCACTAACAATGGGCTCTGGATTAAATAGATTTGTCCAGCAAGTACAACACTCACAAGGCTTTACGTATTTAAGTCCAGCATCCCAGATATAGGCACTACAGGGCAGCGGACTAGGGCATCTGGCTTCACCACAAGAAATTGTGAATAGTTCGGGATTCGTTTCAACTTGAAATGTGCCAACAAATTTCCATAGAAAATAAAAATTATTTACTTCGCCTGCCGATGCATTAAAGAAGACATCAAAACCATATTCGGTAGCCCCATCGGCATTCTTTTCTTCTTTGTATTGCGAAAACACAGCCTCAACTGTTCCTGTAGGCAGCAACGGATCAGGAATGGAACGATATACCCTCCCATCCAGAAGTTCAATATCGATTGTATATACCCGTCCTATAACTCCACGCATGCCAGCAGGATTAGTTTGATACTCTCCTGTAGTTACCTCTACCAATTGCTCACTGTTTCCCTGATCGTCAGTCAACACCAACTTCCGAACCGAGATGGGTGTTTTGATTGATTGCTTTGATTCAATGTCAAACGCCTTGGATATTTTTATTGTATAAGGACCTGGTTGATCAGAAATATACCCATCAACCACGATGGGAAATGTGACCGGTGCGTCAATGTCGAATGTGATTCGATCCACACAGGCCCAGCATAAAAATATTAACACGTAGGATAGTATACTCTTTTTCATACTGTGTTAAATTTTGAAGCTATACGAAATAGACGGAAGTGCTACTCCTATAATTGATAACTGATAAGGCCGTAATATACCCGGCCTGGCTTCCTTGAAGAAGATAGAGTATGGATTTTTTCGGGCATACAAATTATACACAGAAATTGTCCAGGTGCCATCCCAAAGTTTTTTTCGTCTGTGATTACCCTCTATTACAAATCCAATATCTAACCGATGGTAATCCGGTATTCTAAATTGATTGCGATCAGAAAATGAAGAAACCGTAAAGTTTTCAATGCTGAAGGCTGTGAGTGGTAAGGTTATCGGTCGGCCCGTTCGGTAGGTGAATGAACCCGTGAAGAAATGCCTTCGGGTAAGATTATACTTCCAGTTAAGATTAACAACATGGGGCTGGTCAAAATTTGATGCATACTCATTTCCATTATTGATTGTTTCATCCTCAAAATCACCTTTAATGGTTCTTAACGATCGGGAAAAAGCGTAACTGAGGGAACCCGTTAATTTACCGGTTTGCTTTGTTACCTGAGTTTCTATTCCATAAGCCCGAGCTTTTCCCTGCAACAAATCCGTTTCGATTTGAGGATTTAAAATCAACTGTGCGCCATCCTTAAACTCAAGCACATTGTTGAGATTTTTATAATACACCTCTACAAACGCTTCATACTTTCTTTCCTTAAAGTTTTTGAAATAGCCTAACGAAAATTGATCGACTTGCTGCGGCTTAAAATAATAACCACTGGGTTGCCAGATATCAATCGGGGTAACGGCCGTGGTGTTTGTCACCAAATGCAAGTATTGAAATATTCTGTTATAGCCAAACTTAATAGACGCTTCACGTTGAAGATCATATCGTAATCCCACACGAGGTTCAAGATTGTTATAAGATTTAATCTGTTCCCCGTTATCAAATTGTAGAGTATCTATCAAGTACACAGTTTCCCGGGGGGTGCCTGATTCGTAGATGTTTACCGTGCCGGGACCCAATGCATTAAATAGAGAATAGCGAACCCCTAAATCCGCGTGAAGCCGACTCGTTAAATCAATCTGATCCGCCAGATAAATACCTGACTCCACTGATTTTTGATGTTCCATCTGAATGTATTTTTTATCAGAATCAACGGTAGAAGGAGCTAACGTTCCAGGATTAAAATCATAATAGATACTTTGAATTCCAAAATTTATTTTATGAGTGCCTGCATTCCAATGAAAATCCATTTTCATAGATGGGTAAATAATTTGATATCGTAAATTAAAACCTGTGAGCGGATCTTTGTCAGAAACATCGTAGCTATAACTACCTGCGCCTACCAGCAATGTGGCGTTGAAACGGGAATTAAATTCATGATCCAATCGCAATGATCCTAAATAAGTATCCCATCGAAAGGTAGTATCTCCCTGCAACTGAAATTCATCATGACTCAAGTATGTAGACAAGGTTAATTTGGTCTTATCGCTGAACAGATGAGTAAGTTTAGCTGCACCATCGTAAAATGTAACGGTGCTATTTTCAAGACCTACATAATTACTACGCACTGTATTAATCAACCAATCTGAATAGGTGGTTCTAAATGAAGTAGCGAGAGATGTTTTGTTTCGCTTTAGAGGACCATGAACCAGTAAATTGGTAGAGACTAATCCGATACCCCCACTAGCCTCCCACTTTTCATAGCTTCCTTCTTTCGATCGGATATCGAGAACAGAGGAAACACGCCCTCCAAATTCAGCCGGAATGCCACCGCGGTAAAATGTTACATCTCGTATGGCCTCAGAATTGAACGATGAGAAAAACCCGAAAACATGCGAACTATTGAAAACCGGGAGGCCATCATACAAAATTAGATTCTGATCTACACCACCACCTCGTACATTGAAACCCGAGGCAGCTTCCCCTGCAGTAGTTACACCTGGTAACACTTGCACCTGCTTTATCAAATCCACCTCACCCAGCAGCGCTGGCGCTCTCTTTATTTCCATTAAACTCAATTGGGTCTGACCAATTCCACTGGTTGTGATTTCACGAGCTGATCGATCCTGGATAACAATCTCATCCAACAAGGTTGGTGTCTCCTCTAATTCAACAGAAAAACTTCCATCTGCATAAATCTCAAGGTCAATGATCTTTTCTTCAAAATTAACATAGCTAAAACTAACTATATGAAGACCGGGATTTAGCGACAACTCGAATGCGCCAGTTGCATTAGTTACAGTTCCTACTTTTAAATCTTTTACTACAACACTGGCACCCAGTAATGGATTTCTTGATTTACCCTCGGTAACAATACCAGATAAAATCACTGCTTTTTTCATACTCCTGTTATCGCTATCGCCAATAATTACCTTATCTACCTTCTTTTGCTCGCGATTAGCCGTTTGTATTAGTATGTTTCGTTCAAGCGCCTGGGTAGGATCTTTTAAGAGAACAATAGTATTAGAATTTATTACTGTATAACTCAGCTCAGAACCCAGAAATAAGTCTGTGAGCGCTTCCCCAAGGGTAACTCCTTCATAACTTTTACTAAAATAAATTTTGTCTGTCCACTCAGGAAGAAAATAAAAACGGACACCGTGGCTTCTTTCCACTTCCATAAGATAGGTTGAGAGATTCTTTCCGTTTTCTGTTCCATTTAGTTTTAGATCCAAAACAGATTGAGAGTACGAAGAAAAAACACTTACGGCCAGAAAAAAGAAAATCAAATATTTATACACCTGAGGATTGTTCAGAAAGATCAATCTGAAAATTAAAAAATGATTTCAAAATAACCGCCATAGCTGCACTGATAAAATCGCAAAAAAAAAGCCGCCCCACTATCGGGACGGCTTTTAAAAGAACAACTTGAGATTATTGCTTTTTCAAGCCCCAAAGAAAGGCATCTATTACATCACCAGTTGACTTAACCTTGTAGGTAAAATTAATCACCATTTCCTTTTTACAAGAGTTATAGGTTCCACTACCCTCGATCAAACGCACTTGACCAGATCCGCTAGTAAACTCCTGAACAGGTGCCGTAACTATTTGTGTGTCAACACCGGTTGAAGGTGTCATAATAATAAAAATCGGAATACCCGAATCGTACCAGTTAGTCGTATTGAATCTATTAGCAACTGTCAAGTCTTTGGTAAAGGTTACTGCATAAGGACCATACCCTCCGAAAAATTCAGAAGTCTCCGTAGCAGCATAAGCCCCTGCCCAATCATCAACATTGTACGCACAGTAGTCAGTTACTGCAATATTTAATTTTTGTGCAGGATAAAACTGATTACTCTGATACAAGCCGGAAGCAACTAATTCAGAGGCAAGCACCTTTGTGCCGTCTGTCAGGTTAAGGTCACTTTCTATATTTATTCCAGTGGGATACAAAGCCAAAATGTTATCAGCAAAATTAGGTGCTGATGAATCAAGCCCCAGCGCTGTCAATATATCCTGCATTGGTATGGCAACAGAAACCCACGGACCTCTATAATCATCCGTTTCCTTAAATTGTGAGAATGGAACGTTCAGCAAAGCAGTCCGGGTAGTAGGACCACCGGGTGTTGTCCGTTTCAAAACAAAAATATCCACGCTTGCCAAAGTACTTACATCTTCCGCCAAAAATTCAGCGTCAAAATTAAATGATTCAGTACCCGTCCAGATTCTAGGAAAAACCTCATACCCTGGTTTTCCCTGAAAATAGATGTTGGTTAACTGCGTGCCCCGCAATGCCAATATCGATCCCTTTTTTACAACAGAAACCTGCAACGGATCAAGGGATTCGTCTACACACGATATTGCAACAGTTACTGCTGCAATCATCAAAAAACTTTTTATTATTCTTTTCATTTCTATGCTTAGTTAAGGTCATCTGGATTAGTATCCCAAAACACTTTGTTTGTTGCATTAAAGTCCTTCTGCGCAGCATTATCATTCAGGTTCACATACGTGGCCGGATAGATATAAGAACGATAGAAAGGACCCGGATTCAACTGCAACGTAGGTTGCAAATCTCTAGGGGCACTAGTTCTACGGTAATTATTGTACGCTTCAATACCATTTCCCCAGGTGGAGACATAATACTCTTTACCGATAACATCCAGCTTGTTAGCTGCATTATCATAGGCAAAATTCACAGCATCCAGATAAGCAGTGGTGGAAGGTTCGCGTCCGGGACTCAAAACCTGACCTTTGCTCGTGGCAAAATTTCTGATTTGAGTAATGGATTTATTAATACCATCATTCATAGCCGCTTTAGCGCCTGCTACGTCTCCATTGCGGGCTAAAATCTCAGCCTTCATGAAATCTGTAAACCACGACATGAAAATTGGCTGAATGCCAGCACCGTTAGCACCATCGCCCTGAATAGTTGTACCTGCAAAAGTAGCATTGGCCACCGATGTATTGTCAATTTTTCCGCCAGCCGGATAAACACCTGCTGCGGTTAACACCGGTCCATCCGGAGGAATACCAAAACCATCGCCATGATCGCGTCCATAAAAACCAGGGTCAAACACACAAAACATTTTTACCCCTTGATCGGTGTAGTGTTGTGGAGGCGCACCCGGAGCACAACCCAAAGACTTAGGGTCGATAGCCAAGGCCTGAGCTATACTACCTACCTGACGATAAAAATAATACCTCCAGCGTGGATCCTGAACAGTAACAGTAGGATCTACAGGATCAACCTTGCCCGCGAACAATTCATACAAGAAATAGTTAGCGATGTAGCCACCTGCCTGACCACGGATAGGATCATAATATTGGCGATACATAGGGTGGCGGGAGACCGGCACCGTTGTAGAACTATATTTATATGTAAAATTCTCGGATTCCGAATCAACCAGATTTGTACTCGGATCCAATAGCGTTGCAATTCTCGCATCAGCACCGGCCTTTCTTGCAGGTACCATCGACAAATTTAATTGAGCCTTTAGTTCAATTGTATTTGCCAACGCAGTCCAGTTCGCTCTGCTTCCACCATAATAAATGTCGCGCAAGAGGGCACCACCGGCATCCGTACCAGTTTTTGCCAACTCGGTGCGGGCTTCATTTAAAAGCGTAATCGCATAATCATAAATGCTTTCGCCATCATCAGCAACCGGATTAAAGTTTGCAGTTGCTCCCTGAAGTGCTTCCGTTCTTGGTACGTCACCAAAAACATCCACCAACGTTAGATACACATAAGCCTGCAGAATTTTGGCTACACCAATGTGTGTAGTAAGATTCTTTTCTTCCGCTAATGTTATCAAGGTCTCTGCATTTACCAAAACATCTTCGTAGGCTAAACTCCAGATACCATCGACACCCTGCGGGGTATTGGCCGTTTGATACCGGAATCCACCCGTCATGGCTTCTTGCCTTACCAAAGGATTAACTGAACTGTGAGCTGCATCAAAGAAATCAGCAAAATCCAGTTGAACTCCATTCATAATCAGATCTACGTCTGCACCGGCTACTGTAATCTGGTTAGGATTTTCCAAATCCCCATCAAGATTGCACGAGGTAACGGAGGCGAAAAACACCACCAGAAATCCAAATTTTTTAATTATATCTTTCATGTTGATTCTCATTTAAAAAGTCACTTTCAGGTTAACACCATACGTACGAGCTGAGGGTCCACCCAGATAGTCGAAGCCAGCGCCATTGCCTGCTCCAAAAGCAGTTCTGTCGAAATCAGCTTTGGCGTATTTAGGGGCGTTGATTGACCGGAACCATAAGTTGTTTCCAAGAGCAGTCAGGGTAATTCCATTAACTCTTAACTTAGAAACCACGCTCTTAGGTAACGAATAACCCAAGGATATTTCTCTGAAGCGAACACGTGTAGCGTCATATACCCCTCTATCATCAGGGCTACCACCAATAATGGTGTTAGTGAAAAATACACCTGAGGTAGTTAATGGAATTGTATTGGGTGCATAGCCCGTTACGTTTCCACTACCATCCGTAAGTTCCTGAACTCCTGGAAGAATGAGTGGTAAGGATGGGTCAAAGGCCTCAAGATCCTTCGCAACACCACGAGCAATCATGGTAGCGGCAGAATACGAATACATTTGTCCGCCATGCACATAGTCCCACTGCATACCGAAAGTCAAACCTTTCCAGGATAAATTGGTTATCAATGATCCTAACCATTTGGCGTTAGGGTCAGCAATGATACCAATATCATTGGCTTGCTTATAATCACCCGAGGCATTCACGATCAACTGTCCATCAGGAGCCTTCTCAACAAAACTTCCTTTGATTACATTGAGGGCTTGACCTTCAATGGCAAAGTTGCCAAGGTCTGTAAAGCCAGCAATAAGAATTTCCTTTGAACCTTCAGGCAGGGATACTACCAAACTGCGGTTTCTTGTAAAATTCACACCAATATCAAAGGTTAAATCACCCCGAACCGGGGTTACCCATAGGGAAGCTTCATAACCCTTGTTTTGGATTTCACCAGCATTAATAAAGATGGAAGAATATCCGGTAGAAGGGTCAAGGCTCCGCTCAATAATCTGATCTTTGGCAGATCGATCATAATAAGATGCCTCCACGCGTACGCGGTTGTCGAATAATTTAGCTTCAACTCCAAATTCTAACTCTGTTAAAAGCTCAGGTTTTAAATTTGAATTAGCCAACAGCGAGGGAAGACTCGATACTACTACGTTACCATTTCCATCGACCCTACGTTGGGCGTTCAAAGATAAAGTAGGACGGGTGTTGTAAGGAGAACCAAAGTTAGCCGAAGTTCCATACGCCAGACGTAATTTCAGGAAGTCAAGCACGTTAGCCGCGAAGTTTGGAAACGCAGCGGTTGGTATAAAGGCCACACTGGCACCAGGATAAAATAAAGCCCGGTTTTCTTTCTCGAGCGTTGAAGACCAGTCGTTACGACCTGATAAGTTAACGTACAAGAAATCTTTATATCCCACATTACCGTCAAAAAACACACCCTGAATTGCACTGCTTTCAACAAAATTTAGGTTTGTACCACGGAAGTCTCTTGGTTGGGTACCCACAAAGTTTCTGTGCTCAATTAAACCATACACTACCTGGCCAAGACTTTCCAGACCTTGTTGCTTGTATTCATTACTACGATAGTTAAATCCAACCAACGCTGTGAAATCCAGATCCTGATTAATTTGTTTATTTAACGTTGCAAGGAATGAATGGTCAATCACCCGGTTGTTGCTGGATACGCTGCGGTATGCACCCGGTGTTAACAGGGCAGCAAAACCAGTACCTCCTTTATTATTCCAATAGGTCTGATCTTCTGTATACTGATCATAACCTAATCGATAGGTTACATTCAGCCAATCGGTTAACTTATAATTAAGGCTAGAACTGGAAAAGAAACGATTAGTAAGACTGGTTTGTTGCGCGTTTTTCAGTAACCATCGTGGGTTAACAATGTCATTTCCGTTACGGTAATAAACACTGGCCTTTGTAACTGGATTTTCCCAGGGCCAATCTGTTAGATTTATATTGCGTGGCGTGTAAAACAAGTTGGCAAAAACAGAGGGAGCACCAGAGGTATTCGAACCAAAACCAGCTGCTGTTGGTGGTGTTTTAAAATCTGTTCTTACAAAGTTGAACGTAGTCGAAAGGCTGAGTTTATCAGTTAGGTTTGAAGAACCACCCACCGAAAAATTGTCGCGGGTAAGATTGTTACCCTCTATAAATCCTTTCTCATCCAAATGGCTGTAGCTGAAGTTAAAACTTCCATACTGATTGCTCGATCCTAAGGAAAGGGAGGTGGTGGCTGACTGACCCTTTACAAAAAAGTCCTTAACGTTATTTGGTGCAGCAACGGGTATATAACCACCATTGTCAGTACCGGCCTGCTGAAACTCCGGGAACTCAGGGAACGTATTTCTATGCTCCCAATAAGGATGTCTCACTCCGGTGGGCTGTCCATCAAACAACGATCCCCAGTTACTGAAAAATTCTCCATAGGCTCCATCAAATCCATTTGCCCATTTATTTTGAAACTCAGGAATAATGGCTTCTTTAACGAAGTAGGATTGTGTTAATGAACCTTGAAATTTATTCAACTTGGATTTAGAACCGGTTTTGGTAGTAACCAGAATCACACCATTTCTTCCTTGTGATCCGTAGGTAGTGGTTGCACTTAATCCTCTCAGGATACTGATTGACTCAATGTTGTTTGGGTCAATATCCAAAAAGCGGGTAGGCGATATATTGCCATCCAAAAAACTGCTGCTGATATCATTCGTCTGCGTATTAATTGGCACCCCATCAACAACCCAAAGTGGTTGGGTATCCCCAGTCAATGAACTATTACCTCGAATGTTAATTTTTGAACCCGAACCAGCGAGGCCGGAAGAGTTAAGAATCTGCAGACCTGGCGTTCTTCCTTGCAACGCGCGACCCACATCTGTTTCGGGTTTCTCGGCTAACGCAGCAGCAGAAATAGTTGTAGTAGCAAATCCAAGGGCCTTCTGCTCTCGCTGAACACCTTGTGCTGTTACGACTACCTCTGTTAATTGCTGAACATCAAGTCCTAATCCAAGGTCAACTACTGTCCGATCGCCTATAGCGATCTCCTGGGTTTTAAGACCGATAAAAGAGAACACTAAGCTGCCACCTGTTGCAGGCACAGTTAGTCTGTAGTTACCATCGGCATCGGTAACCGTTCCATTTGTGGTTCCTTTTAGAACCACGTTCACTCCAGGTAAAGCTGAGCCATCTTCAGCGGCTGTCACTTTACCCGAAACCACCCGATCTTGTGCCCAGGCACTGAGCACAAAAACGAATGAGAAGCATAATAGTAAAAACTTCTTCATAGGTTAAGGTTTAGGTTTGTTAATATGAACCTCCAAATTAGGTTATAATTTCTTAACATGAACATTCATGATGAAAAAAATTATAGAAGAAGATTCCGCCATCGTTTGAAAAAACCGAATTTTCTTTTGGAGCTATCAAAAAAAGCTAGCTTTCACCTTAAAATTAACAGACTCAGAGGTTCTAGGCATTAAATGAATCAACAAAAAAATTCATTTACACTAAAAAGAAAAGCACCCCCAACCTGAGGATGCTTCTTCTTGTAAGGTGTCTATATTATTAAAACTAAGCTTCGGCCTGAACCGAAACGAAAGACTTATTGGCTTTTCCTTTTTTGAAAACAACCACTCCCGGAGTGAGTGCAAATAAGGTGTGATCTTTACCAATACCCACGTTGCGACCCGGATTATGTTTTGTGCCACGCTGACGAACAATAATGTTGCCGGCAACCACTTTCTGACCGCCAAATATCTTTATGCCTAATCGTTTGCTTTCCGATTCGCGGCCGTTCTTTACTTTACCTTCACCTTTTTTATGTGCCATAACTCAATACAATTTGAAAATTTGATGCTCGTTAATTTGATAATTCCCGATTTGATGGTTGAAGACTTATTCTCAAATCTTCAAATTCTCAAATCAACTATCCGATGCTTTCGATCTGGACTTTCGTGAACTGCTGACGATGACCGTTCTTCACAGCATAACCCTTTCTCCGCTTCTTCTTAAAGATGATCACTTTGTTGCCTTTTACGTGCTCCAATACCTTACCAGATACTTTAACACCGTTTACAGTAGGGGCGCCAACTTCAACAGATCCGTTATTGTCAAGAAGAAGAACCTTATCAAACGATACGTTTGATCCAGCCTCTGCTTCCATCTTCGGAGCATAAATATATTGGTCTTTAGCCACCTTAAACTGTTTTCCTGCAATGTCTACAATTGCGTACATGCTTATTGATTTTTAAAAATGGACTGCAAAGATAGAGTAAACACCCTGAAAAGCAAAAGAACCAATAAAAATCCCTATATGATGTTGATAACGAGACATTTAAGAGGATATTGGTTTAATTTTTAAGGCTTGCCTTCAACGGACCTCAACCCCTACAGCCGTTCATAAAACGAATCCTGATTAATGTGTTTACAGATTCCCGATACGAGAACCAATAAAGAAGTCAGATGGAATTTCAGTTGAATTCAATTGAACACCATCCCCTGCGCATGCAACTTTTGCTTTGTAGTTTGCTCGTAACTTTAACTAACAATTTTCACCTGCTTACCTAACATTTTGGCCCCGGAAAAAAATTTATTTTTTTTCATCTCATGCATTGATTGACGCATAAAATTTAAAACAACTATCTACCAAACACTTACACAAAAAGCACCTGCTCAATCATCATTCCTTGTCAAAAACACCCCTTTGTTTTTCCTTCATCATTTCGAATATTTGTCGATGGTGTTGTTGGGATTGGTGACTCTTCACTTCATCCACACTCACAATAAAAATAAATAGCGTTAAACAAAGACTTTCACCCAGTTTTGTTTGCGAAAATTATATAGTAACCATAAAAACATTTTACGATGAGTCAATCTGTACAGGAAGAACCAATTTTGAAAGAGAACAAAGATCGTTTTGTCTTATTCCCAATCGTGCAACCTGAAATCTGGAAGTTCTATAAACAGGCTGAGGCCAGTTTCTGGACGGCAGAAGAAATCGATTTGAGTCAGGACATGAAAGATTGGCTCAACCTGAATGATGGCGAACGTCATTTTATTACACACGTGTTGGCTTTCTTCGCAGCCAGCGATGGCATCGTGAATGAAAACCTTGCCGAGCACTTTGTAGGTGAGGTTCAATATACCGAAGCCAAGTTCTTCTATGGTTTTCAGATTGCCATTGAGAATATTCACTCAGAAACTTATTCCTTATTAATAGACACGTACGTAAAAGATCCAAAAGAAAAAGATAAACTTTTTCACGCCATCGATACCATGGATTGTGTGAAGAAGAAAGCCGACTGGGCGTTGAAGTGGATTTCGCAAGGAAACTTCCAGGAGCGCCTGATCGCGTTTGCCGCAGTAGAGGGCATATTCTTCTCTGGCTCATTCTGTTCTATCTTCTGGTTGAAGAAGCGCGGCCTGATGCCCGGCTTAACTTTTTCTAATGAATTGATCTCCAGAGATGAAGGTCTTCATTGCGATTTTGCCTGCCACTTGTACACCAAGCACATTGTTAACAAAATGCCGGAGGAAAAAGTAATTGAGATTATTAAAGACGCTGTGGAAATTGAAAAAGAGTTTGTGACCGATGCATTGCCTGTAAACCTGATCGGGATGAACGCTGCGCAGATGCGTGAGTATATTGAGTATGTAGCGGATCGTCTGCTGAACGAATTGATCGGCAAGAAGATTTATGGAGCGACCAACCCCTTCGACTTCATGGATATGATTTCGTTGCGCGGCAAAACCAACTTCTTTGAGAAGCGGGTGGCCGAATACCAGAAAGCTGGTGTTATGAACAGCATGGAAAAAGATTCTTCGCCTAAGTTTTCACTGAACGAAGATTTTTAATACATTCGACTACATTTTTTAAACTTTCTATTTTTTACCAACACAACCCTATTATAAATGCTCGTATTAAAACGTGACGGACACCGGGAGTCCGTAAAGTTTGATAAAATCACGGCCCGTATTGAAAAACTCTGCTA
>JALHRJ010000082.1 GCA_022841475.1 Cyclobacteriaceae bacterium
GCACAAAACACTGCGCCCAGTTCTTCCCACTCAGGCAAGCGTTTGGCTGGATCGCGCTTCATCCCAATTGCTATTATATGCGATGACTCCATCGGTTTGGTTTGTAGCGAAAGATAACGGTCTTGTTGAAAGGTCCCATTGGCTTCCGTTACTTCTTTATAACAATTGCTTTGAAAGGTTGCCAGCTTATTTAAGCCTGCACCGGTAAAAACAGTAAACCTCCAGGGTTCAGTTAGTTTATGGTTGGGTGCCCAGTTGGCATTCTCCAGCATTTGTTCAATCACTATTTTTGGCACGGTGGCACCAGAATAATCTTTGGGATAGATTGACCTACGCTGTCGCACCAACTTATTTAATTCTTCTGTGTTAAAATTCATTGCGTATTGATTTTTGGCTAATTTAACTTTTGAATCCCAAACTACCCCCATGCGTAAGTTTATTGTATTGTTGCTGCTGGCAACATCATGCTCCCCCCTCTATGTGCCCAGTACCAGAAACGTACCCATGTTTCGGGAGCAGGGAGAATTTCAAGGTTCAGTTTATATAACTACCGGAGTTGATGCACAATTGGCCTACGCGCTGAGTGATAATTTGGCAGTAATGGCAAATGGCTCCTACCTAAACAATAAAGTTACAGAGCCCGAGGATTACACGCGGTCCAATCGGTTTGCCGAAGCCGGTTTAGGCTATTACAATGTTACCCGAAAATTCAGAACTGAACTCTTTGTTGGTTACGGCATCGGGCAAGGCACCAGCTTTGCACAATATTATTTTTTCACTCCCTACTTCGGTCAAAAAGATTTGGTTGCTACCGGCAAATACAATCGCATTTTTATTCAACCTTCCATTGGCACAAACAATCGCAACTTTAATCTTGCCTTCACTCCACGACTGTCGATTGTGAATTTTACAGAATTCTCTTCCAATGACAATGACCCGGTGAATGCAATTGTTACAATAAAGCCAGATGAAAAACCGCAGCTCTTCATAGAACCGGCACTCACAGGAAAGTTTCCGATTGCAGGAAACCTACAAGGAGTTTTTCAATTAGGTTTAGGTATTCCAACTTCGGGCGATGTGTATTTTGATTACGTGCCACTTCAACTTTCTGTTGGCATCCAACTAAATACTGGAAGTTTGCGCACGAGGGTATATTAAGTTCGTAATGTGACTGGAATTGTAAGGGCGCACTTATAGTAAAAATATAGGCAATGCGAATATAGGATGTTAGCGGCAAGTTTTTTGGACAGATTATTGCAATAAAACATGAGAAGCATTTCGACACTACTCCTAATAATTTTAGCTATATCAAACAGTTGCGGACAAACAGTGAAACAGGACAACCTGAACAAGACGCGGACGGCTGATGATATTTATAATTTTATTGAATACAACAGATTCATTCTGCTAAAAAGTAAAGGAAGTTTTAACTCCGCTGCTAAGATTATTAAATTTGGGAAATTACCGAAAGAAGGAAATGCATACAATCACATTTTTGACATTGGAGGGATATCGGACTGGGAATTCATTAGAGTTCGTGACGAACTAGACAATCGGTATTTTTATAACATTGCTTATTTCATGTTGGGATTTGGACAAGATGACCCGAATCATGCGGACAAATCAGTAATCATTTTGACTGACAAAAGGACAAACAAGGCGAAATATTTAGGGCTAATTGACAAACAAGTAACACAAACTGATGGCACAATGTTATTGATATCTGACTCTGGTAGTCAATACATTGTCGACATTTTATCTAACACTTATAAAACAGTTGAGAATAAATTCAATTTTACCATAAAGGACTTTTTGAATAGCAATGAAATTAGCGTGGACGAATTCGAAGATCCAGTAATGGTGACGTTATCGATAAAATTCAATGAAAAAACCAGCCGCTAACAATATGTAAAAGACATTGCTCTTGAAGTATATAACCTTGGCATGGTTTTACAGTAATAAAGGTTACATTGTTTTTATGTTGTTACCAATACTTCGTGTCCTAACGGGATTTTGAATATGGTGAATGATCAACCGATACTAGGTTAAGATCACTTCTTACCATTCACCAACTCTCCGATAATCCGCAAACCATCGAGTGTCAGGTTGGGCTCGATTGCATGAAAGAAACTTGCGAGCGGAGTAATCACTGAAGACAAACCACCCGTAGCAATCACCGGGCATTCGGTCTTTAGTTCTTCGCGGATTTTGGCTACAACATTTTTAACCAGGCCCTCATACCCAAACAGAATACCGGATTGAATTGCCGTAACCGTGTTTTTCCCAAGCGAGGAATCGGGCATTTCCAAAGGCACATCAAACAACTTAGCTGTATTCTGCGAAAGCGATTTAATGGCGGTCTTTAAACCCGGGGCAATAGAGACACCCAGAATTTTTCCTTCCCCCGAAACGGTTGTAAACGTAAGGGCCGTTCCAAAATCAACCACAATGCATGTTTGTTTAAACTTATAATAAGCCCCGGCTGCATTGGCAACAAGATCCGAACCAATCTCAAACGGGTTTAAGATATTCATCGGCAGCGACTCATATACTTTGGGGCCCAGCACGATAGGTTCCTTTTCAAATAATGTGCGAGATACACTTTTGATTTTTTCCGTCATGGCCGGCACCACGCTGCTCAACACAATGGTTCTTACATCGGTTACTTCCGTGCGCGACTCAAAAAAATAATCGCGGATTTTTATGCCATAGAAAAGTTCGGGTAAGTCAGGACGGGAAGAAATACGCCAGACATATTTCCATTCATTGTCTTTCCAAAGACCGACCGTAATGTCGCTATTGCCAATATCAAACGCGAGAAGCATAGCGCAAAATGCAAATAATTATTTGAAACCATAAAAGAAAATTGAAAGCGTAGATCTCAGGCGTCTGACCGCTTATTGACATTCTCAACGAGCGGCCTGACGCCTTTGCCTTAATCCGGTCTTACCACACTCGATCCAGAAGCATCTACGATCAGCTCCGGATTGCCACGATACAACACCACACTGGCACCGCTTAGCACAACATCAAGTTCCTGAGATACGGATACCTTGCCGTTGCTGGCTCCGGATACTATCAGCTTTGCATTGGTTACAGGATAGTCAAAGGCTGTTAATATAGAGGCTCCGGAAATACTTCCTTCTAGTAAACCACCCTCGCCTTGCAACCGTAACTGAGAAGCACCGCTTAATGAAAAATTAATTTCTGATGCATCCATATCAACCTGAGCTAACGAGGCCCCGGAAAGAGACACATCCATTCTGTTAACACCGGCAAATCCTGAAATCTGTGTGTTGGTGGCTCCGGATAAATTCACACCATAGAGCACCGGAAGTGTAATGTTTACATACGTTGCATATTGTCTTTTGTCATATCTGTTAAATCTCATCGTCAGTACATTTCCATTTTTGTAAACCAACAGGTCATCCAGGTTTCTCCGGTCGCCTTCGGCATCAATGGAAAAATTCTCACCATATTTTACCGAAACCACAAGGGCATCTCCGGCTTCAATCCGATCAAAGTCAACAACCGCATAGCTGCGCTTATCTTGCTGGCGAGGTCCCGGATCTTCTTCATTACATGCACTTAGCCAAACCAGGCTTATCAGCATCACTATCAAATTTATCTTTTTCATAATAGGGTATTTGATGGTAAGACAATCGGGGAAAGTGATACCCCTATTCACCAATAAAATTCTTTTAAAACTCAATTTTATAGCTTAAAACAGGCAGTAACGGCAGCATATACCACTTTTTAACTTCACCACTCTGAACATCATAATACTGCCCGCCCAGGTTCTTTTGGTTTGTAACGTTCTGCAGATCCAGCGAAAGCGTAGACGTTGATTTAGTCCGGTTTCGCTTCAGGCTGATACGGAAATCGGTACGGAAATAGTTAGGCAGCTGTTCGGTGTAGGCAAGACTTTCCATGTACCGGGTCTCTCCCAACTCGACAGATTTTTCGACATCAATAGGCGTAGTCCAGAAACCTCCGGTGTAGATCGTTCGGATGTTTAATCCAAACACACGATTCTTTTTCCAATTATATTCTTTGCCCGCGGTAAAGCTCAGTGCATGCTTTCCGTTGAAGCGGGAGTTGCGCCACACACCATCCAGCGCTTTGTATTCTGAATTATACAATGACCCCGACAGGAGAAAGTATAAATTGTTGTGAAGAAATTGTTCCAGTGTTAATTCCAGTCCATAGTTTCTGCCTGATCCTTCATTCACCATCGGCTCTGTAAAATATCCCTCTTCTACCACCAATGACGACACTGGACTTGTGGGATCATTCTCAACCGCGATATTGAAAAGCTGCTGATAATACGTCTCCGTCTTTATCCGCAAATATTTTGTTAACGAGCGATCATAGCCAATTACAAAGTGATGGGCTTTATTAAACCCAAGATTTTCATTGGGCCGAATCCAACTTCCATCAGGCTGTTGAACCTGCGCCTGATATACTCCGCTGGGTTGCATCTGGCTATGCAAACCATACCCTGCATTGATTGACTGTTGATCATTGAGCTCATACTTCATGGAAACCCGTGGCTCCAGCGAATAGGTAGCATTATCTTTCAAATAGAGTACATGCAAGCCTGTGTTTATCGTAAAGTTTTGAGTGGGTCGGTAATTCCACTGAGAAAATACTTGAAGTGTACTCGCATTTCCTGATGAATTTAAAGGTTCTTCAATCTGATCAGTTTCAGCATCCAAATAGCGTTCGCGCAAATTGTAGTAATACCGGTTCAGGTAAACGCCTGAACGTATGCTGTTTTTTGCATTGAACTTATGATTGAGCACAGAGCTTATCGTAAACTTTTTTGTGATGTAGTTTTCCTTGTAGTTGAACTGCGGAATGTAGTCATCGTCAAGGCGGTCGTTTTGAAAGCCATGATCGTTGCCGGATAACACAACCGTTGATTGTATAAATGTATTTGCATTGAGCGTAATGGCATGTTTAAATCCTGCTGCCCCTGTGTTTGAAAAGTAGTTGGAGTTGTAGCGCTGATAGTCTTCTTCCCATTTCGTGGAATCCTTTTCTGCGTTTTCTTTCTGATCGCTTAATCCGCCAAATCCGAATAACGAAAAGTTCCCCAATTTACGGGTTGGCAAAAAGATGTTGTACGACACGTCCTGAAAGTTGGTAATAGCATCGCCTACATTCAAGCCAAGATTTGACAATACACTTAAGGTTGAATAGCGATAGTTAATCAGATAAGAACCTCGATAGTTTTTAGCGAAAGGTCCTTCCATCGCTACATCCATACCCAGGAATCCGGCCTGCACTGTATATTCATGTTTCTCGTTATTTCCTTTGCGCAGATTCAGATCAAACACTCCGGCCAGGGCGTTTCCATATTCTGCCGGAAAGGCGCCTGTGGAAAAATCTGAATTAGCGAGTAGTTGTGAACTAAGAATAGAAATGCCACCACCCGATGAACCTACATCCGCAAAATGATTTGGATTGGGGATGTCCACACCTTCCATACGCCATAACAAACCGAAGGGAGAATTGCCGCGAATAGATATTGAGTTGCTGCCATCATCGGCAGAAACAACTCCGGCAAATGATACAGCCGCACGGGCCGGATCGTTTACGGCCGCTGCAAACTTGCGGGTTTCTTCTACCGAGAATGTGCGCGTGCTCACCGTAGCCATTTCATTGAGCGGTTTGTTCTTTTCAACATCAGGCCGCACAACAATCTCATCGAGTTGAGTAATGTCTTCATCGATGGGAATGGTAAGTACCACTTCCTTTCCGGAATTGACAATAATGTTGGGAAGTGTAACTTCTTTATATCCTATAAAGGAAATGCGAATGCTATGCGTGCCAAGCGGAATTTGAGAAAGCTTAAAGTTGCCATCCGGATCGGTTGTGGTACCAATGAGGGGATCGGAATTAACCAAAATAACGGAAGCGCCTGGCAAAGTTGTTTGCGAAACTTTATCAATTACCGTTCCGCGAATAGTTTGAGTAAGTGTTTGTGCCTGAAGCGAAATGCTGCTAAAAACTAAAAGCAGTAAGAGAAAATAGATTTTGGGGTTTTTCATACAATCGTTTATTACGCCTGTATGACAAGCTTGACTTTACTAACCCCTATTAGAGTGGAATATTTATATGTAGGGTTATGGAACCATTACAAAAAGCGCAACGCTACTTTAGCACCCCACCACATTTTCAGATTAATATCGTGATTAAGATTTTGGTCAGATATAATTTTAGGATTATAGTCGGTAAAGAGGATAGGATAATCGTCAAACGTAGTGCGTGTCATGTATCCATTTAATGTGATCCCTGTAGCAATAGAAAACTTTTTCGCTACCTGAAAATCAAAACCCACATAGGCTTTATTCAACAAACTTAAGGCATCTGTAAACGAGCCTTTGTTTACATGTTGTGAAGAAAGATCGAGATCAAGGTACCACCACTTCGTAAACTTTCTTGTAGTCCCGATGCCATATCCAAAAGTCCACACCGAAGTATCACTCGGTGCCAAAGATTGCTCGGGTTTAAATCCGGCCATCAGTTGGGTATGAAATTTTCTAACGCCCGTACGAAAAGCCAGGTTCGCATAAAATATTTCATCAGCCGAGAATTCAATTTTATGATAGCCTTTATTTACAATGCTAAATAAACCAATCGGCACCCCACCTAATGTATCAGCATAATTGATTAATCCAATTTGGGTACCATGCACTGCACCCCCATAGTTGAATAGACCTGCTATCTGAGAACCAGAAATTTTTTCGGTGGCAATGTTGGTGAGTCCGGCAAACTGCGAACCTGTATAATCACCAATCTGCACATTGCTGACACCAGCTACCTGCACCCCATGCGAAGGCCCATTGGTAAAATTGCTGAAGCCGGCAACCTGCACGCCATACATCTTGCCTAAATTCGTATTCGCAAAGCCTGCCAGTTGAACGCCCCGGGTGTCTCCGAGATTCGTATTCGCAAACCCGGCCAATTGCACAGCTTCCGTTTCCTTTCTATTCAGATTAAAAAAACCTGCGGCTTGCACACCATATACCTTGCCGCCTACAACGTTTCCGAAACCCGCAATCTGCAGCCAACTTACATCGCCACGATCCATATTAAAAAAGAAACCCAACTCAATTTGTTTTGTGCCTAGTGAATAGCCGCCTAAAAAATTGATCGAATATTCATTGATCACATTTCCACTCAGTCTGCCATTCGTACCTAAAAACGGAAGGAAGGAAACCTGCACCAACTCATACAATGTATCGCGAATGTTCTGAACGTTGGGTTCAGATTCATACGGCATTACAAAATCTTCCTTCTTTGTTACCACAGCTGTATCAACAGGCGCAGTCTGCGCTGTAATCTGTATTGAATCCTGTTCGATAGGATGAATAGAAATGGTTAAATATTGATTGCTGGGAGCTGTGATACTGACCAACGTATCGCGATAATTTTTCTTGCTAATGGAAATTGAAATTGAATCCGTCTTCTTTTCAAGCTTTAGCTTAAAGTAGCCATATTCATCCGTGACAGCCGAGGTAACCGAGTTTTTCTCATACACACTGGCTTGCGGAATTTTTTCACCCGTATTTCTATCCTCTACATAGCCGTTGATTATGACAACTACGATATTGTTTTTAACGGGTGGTGCAGGCGCTTTGGTTAGAATCAGGTAATTACCTTTTTCCTTGTAGTTCATGGTGCCCTGAAAAATCTCATTGAGAATATTGCGCACCGTTTGATTGGACACATCTAATGAAACACTCCGATTAGGATCCATGATAGCGCTGTTGTAGGAAAATGAAAATCCTCCCAGTTGCCCAATTCGATTTAAGAGGGACGGAATCTTTTCATCCGGTGCCTGAATGGTAATTGTGCGTTCCAGCAAAGGTGATTCCTTTTTTTGTGCTGCGGTAGTTAAAACAAAAGCACCTAAATAAAACAAAATCGTGTAGAGTCTTTTCATGCACGCTATTGATCGCATCCCTTGCCATCGAGAATAATTTCATTCTCCTTTCGGGTAAGGGTGAGTCCCATGGTTTCAGCTATTACTTCGGCTATGATAGAGGCATTGTCCTCTTTAAAATTGGCGGTAAGCCGACACCCGTAAAGCTTTTCATTGGCTAATTTTATTTTTGAATCATATACTTCATTCAACAAATTGACCACGGATCGTAAATCGGTGTTGTTGAAACTAAATACTTTTGTTTTATAAGCCAGCGCATTGGTGTCCGGTTTATCAATGCGATAAAACTGTTTGTTGCGCTTGCTGTAGATGGCCTTTTGTCCCGCTTGCAAATTCAATCCGGAATCCAGTCGGGTATAAAATTGAACCTCACCATGGGTTACAATTATTTCAATCGTATCCTTGTCGGGATAAGCTTTCAGGTTAAACTCAGTTCCAATGTCGCGCACCAATATCTCATCGGCTTCAATCACAAAAGGTTTTTCTTCCTCATGCTTTACAGAAAAATAAGCTTCTCCTTTTAAAACAACCTTGCGGGTTTTTTCACGCGGGTTATACTGATAGGTTAGTTCACTCTTTCTATTGAGGAACGCGGTGCTGCCATCGGGTAATGTATCTTGTCTGGTAAAAGAATCTGAAACAACTGCCAGAGTTTGAGTGGCAGGCGCCATTATCTGATACGTCAAATAACCAACACCTAACAAGACAATAATTCCGGCTGCTATTCGCAACACCTGATTGAATAGTTGTTTTCCATTATTAAGCGGAACTACCCGCGTGGGTTCTTTTTGAATTTTCTTCCGGACTTTATTCCAGGCAGCATCTGTATCAAATTGAATTTTTATTTCAGTCGAGGCTGCTTTTTCAAAAATCGTCTTCAGTTGTTCGTAGTACTGTCTGTTTACCTCACTTTCGTTTGCCCACTGCAAGACAGTCTCTTGTTCCTGGGCAGTTCCCTCCCCGGCCAGCACTTTGCCAATCAACTCATCCATATCGTTCCACACATTATCCATCACAGCCAGTCTTTCATGAAAATTAAAAATAATGGCAAATAGTCTTTCAATTGCACTCGCATCAACTTGAGCGCCTTGCCCATGTGGTTCTCCACCGTCTTCACAGAAATATTAAGCTGTTCAGCAATCTCCTGATATTTCAACTCCTCAAATCTACTCAGTTGAAAAACTAACCGACATTGTTCAGGCAACGTCTTCATGGCTTCGGATATTTTGAATTCTAATTCCGCAGCATGAACTTTATGTGTTACCGCTTCATAGGTACGTTCGCTAACGGCCATCTCGTGCGCTACGTGTTGCTGCTTTACTTTTTCATGTTTAATAACATTGAGACACGTGTTGCGCACCATGCGATAGAGATAGGATTTGAAGGAGGTCTCAATGGAGAGGGTAGTTCGCTTCTCCCAAATAGTAATAAAGGCTGATTGCACGACCTCTTCAGCTTCTTCCTTGTCTTGCAAAAAGGAGTAGGCATAGCGGCACAACGGTTGGTAATAGGTTCTAAAAATCATCTCAAAAGCACTTTCGTTGCCCTGCCGGAGTGTTTCCAAAACCTGCTGTTCCGATAAATCCACTGACCTTTTGAAATGTTTCAGTGCAATTTACGGGTTTAGGGCGCTGAGGTTATGACAACCGAAAGAAGTTTTACCCCTACTTGTAATACCTATTAAATACAAAAGGCCATCCTGCTATACAAAATGGCCCTCCGTCAAATCTTTAATCGCTAAACTTTTTTCATCTTTTCAAATTTATACACCTCTGGCATGTCTGAATCGTCATTCATTGAAACCTTTAAGTCCTTAATGACCCCGTTACCCACATCATAAACCCAACCATGTACATACGGACCGCCTCGTTTTTGCCAGGCATTTTGGATAATAGAGGTTTTACCCAGGTCGTAAACCTGTTCCATCACGTTGAGTTCAACAAAACGGTTCTCACGTTCCTTCATATCGGCAATAGCTTCTAACTCATCGTTGTGCATGCGGTAAACATCTTTAATATGGCGGATCCAGTTGTCGATAAGGCCTATTTGTTTATGCATCATGGCTGCGCGCACACCGCCACAACCATAATGCCCACATACAATCACGTGGCTTACCTCAAGGACATTTACTGCATAGTCAAGTACACTAAGCATGTTCATATCGGTGTGCACAACCATGTTGGCAATATTGCGGTGAACAAACACCTCACCGGGAGCAGTTCCTGTAATTTCATTGGCGGGTACGCGACTATCTGCACAGCCGATCCATAAAAAATCAGGCTTCTGCGTGTTGGCCAGTTTGTTAAAAAAATCTTTGTCCTCGGCAAGCTTTTGCTGGACCCAGGCACGGTTCTGTAGAAGTAGTTGTTCGTATTTTTTCATTTGTTACTGTTTTTTTTGTTAGAAGTCACAGGCCTGCATGCCGTAGTGGCATTTCGGCACACAAGCATGAAATCGCCCAACTAACACGCTGTTGGGTATAAAGCATTTGTTTGGTGTTTTCATGACAATTCTTGTTCGATTATTTTTATTCCTGTTAGTTGAATTTCAATACGTTTTGATTTAGCCGTTTCAATAAAGTCCTCCACGGTGTCAAGAATGTCGGCATCAATGAACCCTGCCTTCGAACCATCAATTACCAATTTAGTGTCTTCCGGAATCTGACCCAAGGCATGGCGAAGTGCTGCTTTATGCATGAAGGAAACATCCTTTGTAAACTTAATAAGGTAGTTATCATCGGATGAAACACTAATAATTGCTTTTTGAAAATTAGTTTTAAGTATAAAAAAGATCGCTACAATAATACCAAGCAGTACCCCTTGTAATAAGTTAGTAAAGACCACAGCTACAACAGTAACTAAAAAAGGAATGAATTGACTTTTTCCTTTACTGTACATAGCCTTATACAATTCGGGTTTGGTCAGTTTATAACCAACGGCCAAAAGAATACCCGCCAGGCAGGCTAGCGGTATTAACTTAAGAAATGTGGGAATCAACAATACTGACAGCAACAGAATAATGCCGTGCGATATGGTTGAAGCCTTCGTGCGTGCGCCTGATGAAATATTGGCTGAACTTCTTACGATTACCGAAGTAAGTGGTAGCCCTCCGATAAAACCGGATACCATATTAGCAACACCCTGAGCCTTTAGTTCGCGATTCAGTGGAGTAACTCTGCGAGCCGGATCCATTTTATCGGATGCTTCAATACTAAGCAAAGTTTCTACACTCGCCACGATAGCCAATGTAACGGCAACAATATATATCTTGGAATTTTGCCAGTGCGAAAAATCAGGGAAGGTTAAGAAGGAACTGATTCCATTGGAATCAGATAAAACAGGAACTGATACAAGATGCTCTGGCCCAATAACCAAGGAAGGAAATAGATTCGAATACAATGCATTGGCTGAAATACCTAACAAGACAACAATCAAAGGTGCAGGGACTATATTAAAAAATTGAAAACGTTTGATCGCATTCGTGCCCCACAGGTAAATCAAAATCAACGAAAGCAAGCTTATTATTACGGCCCCAGGACTTATGTAACCCATGGCTTCTCCAATTTCTGAAAATGTATTCCTGCCATCAAACTGAAGAAAACTTTCATCCCCTTCGAAATCCACATCGTACCCCAGTGCATGTGGGATTTGTTTTAATATTAAAATGACACCAATACCCGCGAGCATTCCTTTAATAACAGAAGCGGGAAAAAAATGACCGATGGAACCGGCTCGCGCAAAGCCTAAAATAATTTGAATACCTCCCGCCAATACAACACTGACTAAAAAAGCCTCAAAGGATCCTAAGTCAATAATAGCTAAAGCAACAATGGAGGTAAGGCCAGCAGCCGGTCCACTAACACTCAGCGAGGATCCACTCAGCGACCCAACAACTATACCGCCCACAATACCAGCCAGAACACCTGAAAACAAAGGAGCGCCCGATGCTAATGCGATGCCCAGGCACAACGGCAGCGCAACGAGAAAAACCACAATAGATGCCGGAAAATCCGAACGCCAATAACTCCTTAAATTCATAAAGTAAAATGCTTAGAAAACTCCTTCAAAACTCGCTGATCAAATCAGACTAAAAATCCAAAATAGTTAGCCTTGAGGGGGCGGGGAAATTATTTCCAGAAAATGAAAACTTGTCAAAAAATGACTGGAGAAAATCAAATTCTGCGCGGAAGGCTCCGATGAGTTTATTTGATATAGTGACGCTAACTTTGATGTTTCATCATCATGACTACTGGTGTCTTCTTCGAGAGGAGATGGATTGGTTGTGTCCTGGGTTTCTCCTTCCTCATTTATATCAACCAGAATTGAGCTCACTGCTCCATTTTCCACAGTGGTCGTAATCGTGTTTGCTGATATAAGGATCAGCAAGCAGAACATAGAGATATAACAAAACGCGATCTTTACCATTGGGGGCCGTAAAGATAGTGATTTGCCGCAAAGCCAACCATTACAAATTCAATTAAGAAATAATTAACAACTCATCAGGCAGCTGACTATTGCCTCTGCAGCAATCAGCGATTTAGTCCTCTGTCAATGAAGATCGTTCTCACCATTCGTAATTCAATGATTTTTATCATTCATTTCTAAGAGAATCTACTGGATTAGTAGTCGCTGCACGAACTGTTTGAAGGCTTACTGTAACAAAGGCAACCAAAATGGCCGCTAATGCGGTGATTAAAAACATCCAGGCATTTAAATTTGTCCGATAGGGAAATCCATTTAACCATTCGGTAGCAGCGAATAATGAAATAGGTAGTGCAATCACAAAAGCCAGCATTACCAGCATAATAAAATCTCTCGAGAGCAACATCACAATCTGATTTACACTAGCGCCTAATACTTTTCGTATTCCAATTTCTTTGGTGCGTTGCGTAGCTGTAAACGAAGCCAACCCAAACAATCCCAGGCATGAGATAAAGATGGCCAATGCCATAGCTGTGTTGGTGAGTTTAGCAGTGCGTTGTTCGGTATGATAGAAATTTTTAATTGTTTCATCCAGAAACTCATGC
Source organism: Cyclobacteriaceae bacterium (assembly GCA_022841475.1). Lineage (GTDB taxonomy): Bacteria > Bacteroidota > Bacteroidia > Cytophagales > Cyclobacteriaceae > ELB16-189. The sequence continues at coordinate 12,981 of JALHRJ010000082.1, forward strand.
TTGAATGGAATTTCGGGATACACCTTTTTCCAGGCTGCTTCAATTTTATCTAACCCCGCCTTTAAGCTATTGCCTGTTTGATGTTGATTGTTGAGCCGTATATTAAAGCAACTAAAGGATTTCATTTCGTTTGCAATTATTATAGGATCGATAGCCGCATGAAGACTCTTCATGTGAAAATCTCTTACCACACCCACGATAGGGATCTTAGTTTCGCTGTATTCGATTTCTTTATCAAGTGCTTCTTCCGGTGTTTCAAAACCCAGACTCTTTGCCATCGTTTCGTTAATGATAAATTCTTTCACTGTATCACTTACGTGAAGATTTCTTCCTGCCAATAAATGAATCTCATAAAATTTCAGATAATTCACATCCCCGAATTTTCGGAAAGCATTCACAGATAATTCTTCTTTACCATTATTATATTTCACAGTAGAAGAGCTCCACCCATTGGCAGAAGGAGGCGAATCACTGAGAGAAAGCTCGGCTATTTCAGGTATGGAAGCTAACTCATTTATAAACACATCTTTTTTGGATTTGTCTTCCCACCACGGTGTGCCGATATAAATAACCGCATCTTTTTTAAACCCCAAATCCTTATTTAGCATAAAGCGGATCTGCGAACCCACCACCAGTGTGCCTATGATTAGCACCTGCGCAAATGAAAACTGAAAAACGATCAGGGCTTTGCGCAAAAAAGCAGAGCGCGATTGATGACTATTTGCATGCGCCTGATTTTTTAACGCCAGCGCAGGCAAAAACGATGACAACACAAATGCTGGATAGGCGCTTGCCAACAGACCAATAAAAAATAAAATAAATCCCAGGAAGGGAAGTATTTCTAACAGGTTAAGTTCAACTCCCTTTGGCACAAACTCATCAAAGGACACCAACCCCAATTCAGCCAATGGAATAGCCAGGGCGATTGCCACCAGGGTAAGTAATAGTCCTTCGCACAAAAACTGAATGATCAATCGTCCTTGCGTGCTACCCAATACTTTGCGCACGCCTACTTCTTTGGCCCGCCTCACGGCCTGGGCTGTTTCAAGATTGATAAAGTTTATGGCTGCAATTAATAGCAATAGAATAGCTACGAAGATCAGTGTAATCAAGGTAGGCAAATGCGCTGCACCGCGGCTAGAATCAAATATGCCCGTCTCTGAATTAAAATGCAGATCGGAAAGCGGTTGCAGATTAAATGTATTAACGGCATCCCAGCTACTTTTCTCCTTGTAGATATTTGTTAGCTGAGGCAGTTGAGCCGCTAATGTTTCATGCGTTGTACCTTCGGATGCTTTTATAAAAATTTGCGTACTGCTATTGGTACTTGACCAATTGTCGAGGTTGTAATTTTTTTTGAGCCAGCTGGATTGTGTTGTGGGCGGACTGATGAAATCCGTAAAGGAAAGATCTGTATGAAACGGCACATCGCGAACTATTCCTGCAACCTGAGTAACCAGTGAATCGCGGTAGATTACTTCTTTGCCCAGAACTGATTCAAATTTTTGTTCCCCAAAATATTTTTTAGCCTGGCTTTCCGTCAATACAGTCTGATGGGGTTGCGTAAGTACTTCCGGTGATCCGGCAACCCACTCGTACATATCAAACACACTAAAATAGTCCGGACCTGCAATGGCTACTTCACTTTGTCTTCCCAACTCCTTTTCTTCCGAACCGGAAACAATTTTTACCTCCGAACCAAAAATGAAAAATAAAGTTACTTTATCTACACCTGAAAAATTATCGCGCACATAAGGCGCTACTGCTGTGGGTGCACCACGATTCAATCCAGAAAACGTGCCCGAAAATTTGGAGTGAATGCGATAGATTCGCTCGTAATCTTTTGTCTGCTTATTGAATGATAACTCGAAGCTTACAATCAGGTAAATAATCAAGCAAGCACTTATACCAATGGCAAGACCCGTGATATTAATAACCGCGTGAAACTTATTTCGTAGTAATGATCGGTAGGCAACCGTAAAGTAATTCCGTATCATAGGTTTGCGGGTTTGAAGGCCACCTTATTGCAAACCAAAAGCCAAAGAAAGGAATTAGGTAAAAAACAGATATTAGGTCGTTTTTCTGATCATTATGTGATCACTTGCGGCCAACTCCGTTCGAAATCGAACAACAAATGTTACTCAACCTCTACAATAATCTCTATCTCGACTGCAATGTTGTTGGGCAATGAGTTCATGCCAACTGCAGAGCGGGCATGTTTACCTTTTTCACCAAACACAGCCACCATTAAATCAGAGAATCCATTAATCACTTTGGGTTGATCGGTAAAGGTGTCGGTACAGTTTACCATACCCAATACTTTTACAATTCTCTTTACTTTGTTAAGATCACCCAACTCACCTTTTAGCGTAGATAAAATTGAAATGCCCGTTTGCTTTGCGGCTTCATAACCTTGCTCCGTAGTCATATCAGCGCCCACCTTGCCCGTAATGTTCGATCCATCGGCTTTGGTTGGTCCATGACCCGCCAGATAAATTAAGTTGCCAGTACGAACTGCTTTTACATAATTAGCCATCGGCCTGGAGGGTGCAAAGAGTTCAATACCTAACTCTTTTAATTTTTTGTCGTAGTCAATTTTTTGTTGGGCAATTGAAAATGCATGACAAGAAATGAAAACAGCAAGCAGGATAATTTTCTTCATATAAAAACATTCTTTGATTTACCGTCTCGGCACAACCAGTTTAAATCCTGGATTTCTCCGTCCTCCAATATCCACAAAAAACCGGGACTCGCGTAAATTACCTTGCTGATCCCACATATAAAGAGTGCCCATCGTTCCCTTGTTCATGGTCTGTGTAGTAATCTGACTTAGCCAATAAGCGCTTTGCGTACTAAAGGTAGAGGCCCCCAACCCGGATAGCATGGGTGGTTGGTATGCAGGCATAGTTTGTTTTGCAAGCCATGATTGTGGCCCGCGGCTTTTCTGGTCGTGGAAGGTGTAAGGCTTTCCTGTTTCCTGAGTGCGAAATTGTGCTTGCAGTGAAAATCCTGTCAGTAAAAAAAGAAAACAAAAAATCACTTGCCGTCTTTTCATGTGTTAATTGTTTTTTAGTAGTCACATGGAATCGCTAAGCCAATTATCATACGATTAGTGAAGAACACCTTAAATGGCGATTTCATTGCAGGAAGTTACAAACTTTAATTGAATCTGGTACCTTCGGATAAACATACGATATGCCAGACGTATTTCGGTGTCCCTGGTGCCTCAAGTTTGATCAGTATATTCAATACCATGACAAGGAATGGGGTGTGCCCGTGCATGACGATCGCATCCATTTTGAGTTTTTAATTCTGGAGGGCGCACAGGCCGGCCTTAGCTGGTCTATGATCCTGAAGAAGCGCGAGGGCTATCGAAAAAACTTTGCTGATTTCGATCCCATTAAAGTTGCCCGCTTTACTGAAAAGAGAATTGAAAAAATTTTACAAGATCCAGGCATCGTGCGCAATAAATTAAAAGTGAATGCTGCGGTAAACAATGCCAAACGCTTTCTGGAAATTCAAAAAGAGTTTGGAAGCTTTGATAATTACATTTGGCAATTTGTGGGCAATAAACCAATTATTAATAAATGGAAAACATTGAAACAAGTCCCCGCAACGACAAAACAATCGGACGCACTTAGTAAAGATTTAATTAATCGTGGTTTTAAGTTTGTGGGCAGCACAGTAATCTACGCACACATGCAAGCGTGCGGGCTAGTGAATGATCATTTGGTAGATTGTTTTCGGTATAAGAAAGTCTAAACTACAACAGGTACTTTACAAACGCATAGATACCTAACACCAGTAGCGTTAACCCTGGCACAAATTTTACATAGCGATGATCCTTGACATAAGGGGCCAGTTTTTTGGCAAGAAATGTAAATAATGCAAGCAAGATCATGACCCCTACCGAAGTACCAAACACATAACTGTGTATTAGAATCTGGGAAGAAAGATCAATCCAGTTTTGAGCTTTTAAAAATGCCGTGATGCCAATCCAGAACGGAATCGCCATCGGATTTAAAATACTCAACACGATACCTCTTCGAAAACCGCTTTCATTGAATCGTACGGAGAACTCGCTGGGTTTACGGGCCGACCACAGTGTAAACCCCCCCAACACAGTCATGACCACGGCCGTGATCAATTGAAAATTTTCAATGATTATTGGGGACGAGGTTACCCAGTCTTCAAACACAACAGCAATCCACGCATAGGGATACTCAATTATAGCTACAGCCAAAGAAAACCGTAATGCTGTTTTGATTTTATACTCCATGCCCAGTTGCAACACTGCCAGGTTGAGCGTGCCCGGTGGAATAGAGCCAATGAAACTAAAAACAAGGCCAATCAAAAAAACCTGTAAGAGCATCATGGATTTGGCCGGCTTAAATTTTTAACGCGTTTATAAATCTGTTTACCTTCGCGGAAGGAAAGATAAGGAACTCCGCGCTCGTGATTTTCTCTGCTTACGCGATACAGGTTTTGCCAATGCGCGATCAAAAAAATAATTGCCTTTGATAACGATGACCCCGGTTGATATATATGAGCCGGCTCGGCACCACACCCATTCAATTCCATTATTTTTACCTTTCCGTTTTCCAAATCTTCCCGCGAAGAGCAGCGCAAATCAAACCGACCAAAATAAAATCTATCGATCTGCTTGCTTAGTGAATCAAACGAATCGTTGAGCTTTTGAGAAATAAGGTGATTGCCATTCAAAAACGTGGTGCCTAAACAATGATTACCGATGGACACCAACTCAATCACTTTTTCTCTGGGTATGATTTCCGTCAAGCGATCTTTATATAAATGCCGAAGCGTTGCCCATTGAATTTTTGCACGGTCCTTTTCAAGAATTAATTCTTCCAAGGATTTCTTTCCGTCACCAGTAACTGATAAAAATTCCTTGCCTGTAATGGAAGTTACGCACCCGATTTGTTCTGAAGGATATCGCTGATAATACACACCAAACTCAAGCGGTAAATCCACCAATTCCTGAATCAAAAAATCGATTTTAATCTCATACAAATATTTTTCAACATCTTGCTCACTTGTCACCTTACGTACCATCCATCCGCGCTCACCGATATCGGGTTTTAATATCACAGGCAAAGTTAAGCCGCCTTCCTGCATTGCCTTTGTGACACCGGTTACAGTAGCGGGAAGTTTTATGAGAACTGTTTTAGGTTTTACGGCATCCGGAACAAGTTTCAATACCTCATATTTGGATTCGCCCATCATGCCTCCCGTAAGGATAGACGGATTGGAAGCAGAAAAGTAAAAAAGTGATCGCTCCTTTATAGCATAAAAAATCCACATGAAAATAATGGGCAACTGAATGATCCCGAAAGGCCAGTACTCCCACGATCTGAGCTTAATAAAAAAGTTGCTGCGAAAGATTTTCTGCACGGAAATTATGAATGTGCAAAAATAAGGAAAGAGAATTAGCGCGAAGCCATTTCCGTTTCTTTGTATCGGATGGTAGAGACCGCCACGCCAAAGTCTGGAGGTAGGGTTATATAGCCAGCTACCTCGCGAATACCGATCTTCATAATGGCCATGTGATGTACGGCATGCTCAATATTATAGGTAAGTTCACGCAGGTAATTGGTGTCAATGGTTACCACTTCATCATTATCGGGCTGATAACCAACTTCCAATTTGAGTGCTTTGTCACCCTGATTATTCGTTACAAAATCTTTGATCTGACTTATCGTATGCAACGCAATGTGTTTATCATTTTCCATTGCCTTGTTGTGAATGCGTTTATCGTAGTTCACAACACCTAATTCATAACCTTGCTCAAGGCAAATAAAAAATTCGAGGGTGTGCCGTAAATGTTGACCTACCGTGGCATTTAACGAAAGGGAAGTTTTGCGAAAATCTTCTTCCGTGATTTGGTTCACCACATCCGATAGTTGCGTAAGAATGGTTTTACCTGCGTGATAAAGTTGTATCATAATCTAATCAAACATAAGCCACTCCAAAGATAGAGCAATTTCAAATTCATTTACGCGGAATGGGCGAACAAAGGATTTATTGGACGAATTTCTTCCAGTTTTGGTCCGCTTTGGCTTTTAGCGGCCCTTGATTTTTACTCCAGTCGGTAAGCGTATTATTTCCCCAGAAATTATAAAACAGATAAAGCTTGCCATCGGTTATTTTATAAGTCTCGGGGTCAATTTTCACTTTCTCGCCCGTTTCGCCCATGGCATAGGCGCACCAGCCGCCATATGCAGGTTCGTATTTGGCGGGGTTGGCTTTAAACCGGGTGACGTTGTTTGGGGTAGCAAATAAATAGGTGACTCCCTTATACGAAACTTTCAACTCACTTTTGCCTTCCAGTGGTTTGTTATCGAAATAGCTTACCGGATCGTATCCTTCCAGGGCAACCGTCTTCTTTAAATTAAAATTTTTAGCCCGCGTCTCAATTTCCTGGGCTCTTCCGATTTGACTGATCGCGAGGAGCAGGGTAAAGGCAAGTAGTTTTTTCATGTGTTGTTTAACGAACAATCAACAAACGTAGTTTTTATAATCACTGTGGTTTGTCGTGTGCATTACAAAGAATCAATCAGCCATAAGGTCCTTTACATACTCCCAAACCATTTCAGGTTCATAGCCTTTGCCAATGACAAAACGAGCTACTTTGTCGCGCTTTTTAAAGAGGTTTTGCTCACTACTTTCAGCCGATTTTTTTTTGATCAGCAACTTCAATGTTCGGGTGTAATCGGAAGGCTCAATTTCTTTCAGTCCGCGTTGAATACAGTTCTTTGTAAGACCCAAAAACTCCAGTTCATTTTTGATTTTGAGCTTGCCCCATTTTTTGATCCGAAACTTGCCTCCTGCATACGCTTTTGCAAAGCGTTCCTCATTTAAGAATCCTTCGGTTATTAGCTGCGATAAAATCTCATCTACTTGAGACGCATAGAGACCGTATTCATAAAGTTTGTTCTTAACTTCTTTATGCGAGCGCTCCTGATAGGCGCAGTAACGTTGAACTTTTGCAAGTGCTTCGGCAGGACTTAATCGCTTCTTTACTTTGGATTCTGAAAACTCATCACCCGAATCTTTTCGCTGGAAAGCTGGCATGCTCAAATATCCTGATACTAACTGCCAGAATCAAGTAGGCTATTTAACCAGGCCTTTGTTTCTCAAAATGCTCAGCAAAAATTTGCGCTCGTTTTCAGTATTGAAAATTTTGTAAGGCAAGTGAATGAGTTGGGCTTTGTTGACAAACAAGAGAAAATAATCCTTTCCTATCTCTGCACGTTTGATCTGATCCCATTTCATAGGCATGCCTTCACGCGCATTTAGTTTCATTACAATCTGCTGGCTTGTGATCTCGTAGCTGAAACGTTCGAACAACATCTTGCCTTGTTCCAATTGGGTAACTCCATAAAACTGAATCCACCAGAACAGTAAATAAAGACCTGCCCCCAGGGCCGCCCCGATAAACCACCAAATGCTGGGTATCCACACAAACCCGAGACAGATAGCCACCACAATCAGGCTTACCCACCATTGTTGCTTTAAAATAGCCTTCAAAGCCATTTTTATATAGTCTTTCTTTTC
>JALHRJ010000083.1 GCA_022841475.1 Cyclobacteriaceae bacterium
AGGCTTTGGAAGGAATTTGCGCAAGGAGGAACGGAATAAATGGGGGTTCCTGGAAGGAGGTACGACTGGAAGGGGGAAACCGTTTATGCCGGAAATTCCTTGCAAGCATATTCCGACATAAGCCTAAATTAGTACCAATGATTAATGATAGAATGAAAACATGTGGAAGTATACTTGCATAGATCATCCTTTTGAACCCTTTATCCCAACGGGCGCTAAGACGCTGGTGATTGGCACCTTTCCTACAAGGTCAGTGAACTTTCAATTTCCGTTTTATTATTCCGGTAAGGACAATAGATTCTGGCCAGTGATGGAAAATGTTTATGGACTCAGGTTTAAACACCATGTAGGAAGGAATGCTGTTGATGAGAGAAAGGAGTTCCTTGCATCTAAGCAAATTGGAATTACTGATATGCTACTGAAATGCTATCGATTGGCTGAAAAATCGCAGGACAAACATTTGTATCCGATCTTGCTGAATAACATCTTTTCAATTTTGGATCAACATGACTCTATAGATTGTCTTTTACTAACAAGTCGAACTGAGGTCTATGGTGCCTTGGGGCTGCTGAATATGCATTTTCAGAGCGAAGGTAAAACGCTTGAATATCCGGTAAGAAACCGACACAATATATTAGAGGGGGGATTTCGACATAACACGAGGAATATAGAAATACTCGTCCCTATTTCACCCTCACCAAGTGCAGAAAAAAGTGCCGACCTAGAAACCCTTACGGAGATGTACAAGTTGTGTTTGATCGGGGTTAGGAAGTAGAACACACCCGACCATTTTTTCCGACAAGCCGCCAATTGCGCTTGTTGCGCGGCCTTTGTCAAGGGTGACGATTCCATGAAGAAATAAAAGAACGATCGTCACTCGTACTACCCTTTACAAAGGTTGCGCAACAGGCCTAACTTTGGCTTGGTGGTGAAATGGTCTGTAATGTTGAACATAGTAAAATCAAAGTCTTTCCAAAGCTCTTGGAGAAAGTATGAGTCTTTAACGCCTGATTATTTCTCATACTTTCTCCAAGTGCTTTGGAGTTTATCAAATGGCATTCAAGATCACAAGGTTTAAAGAAGCTGATCAAATAAGGAGTCGCCACTAATGTAATTCGGACGATAATCGACTCCTTATTTGATCTGCTTCGAAGTGAGTACTTCATATTCACTTGAATGGATATAACAATTGTTTCCAGTATGATTTAGGAAAATTTGGTTCCTCTTTGATACCAATTTCTCCAATTCCTTCGGTGTGGTAGATTTTTGGATTATCGTAAGCCGTTCTAAAGGCATGATCCCACACGGTGAGCCAAGCACCGTAATTCACCTGAGCATCCTTATAGTCTGCACGATGATGCCAACGATGGAGTTCAGCAACACAGAAAAACTTCTTAAGGATACCAGCCTTGTAGTTTAGGTTGGTGTGCTGCATCATCATATTGATGGCAAGAATGGCCAATGCCGCAACCACTACCGATTGAGGCGTACCTATCACAAGACACAAAATTATTCCAGGACTGCCTTCCAGAATCTGATGCAAGGCATGCCGCTTTTCTCCATTCAAAAAGTACAGGCGTTCTGAACTGTGGTGGATGGCGTGGAGTTTCCACAACCACTCATACCGGTGACTCTGCCAGTGAACCAAGAATAAGAAGAAGTCGATAATAGTGAGAGCCAATACCACCTGAATCCAAAATGGAAGCGTTGTAGGGAACCATTGCGGAAATGGTATCCAGGTAGCAAACCATATAAGGGCGAACTGTGCAGAAACCTTAATAAGGTAGTTGACTACGTAATACGTGAAGTCTAGGTTCCAGTCACTTCCATTCACCCAACTATTTTCAAATGGCATCCAGCGTTCGAGCAGTAGCGCCATCAAGCCGTACAATGCAATAATGGGTACGGTGGCCAAATATTGATTCACTTCACTCTCAATCAACCAGACAATACAGAAAGAAGCAGACAGCATGAAAACCGGGTATATAGAATACTGGACAAGTTTTTTCATAAGTCGGAGAATTTCTTTGCAAAATTCAAAGAATTATATCCTCCTGCTTGAATAAACTGGCTATTGTTTAAATACAGATGACGGATTAACCCCAAACATATCCATAAAGGTTCGGCTCAAATGCGAGGTGTCGGAAAAACCTGCCTGGTATGCGGATTGGGTAAGCGTCATACCTGATAGTACAGCCGTTAAAGCAACACGCATCCGGCACCAAAGAATAAAAGGGCGTAGCGGAATACCGACCTGATCTTTGAACAAATGAGTGAAGCGGCCAGTAGAAAGGCAGGCTATCTCCGCCAGCAACTCCAGGCTAAACTCATGTGTGGTGATATGAGAACGGATAAAGTCTACAACTTTCTGCACTCGCTCGTCAAGTAAGTTGATGGATTTGATTGTTGTTGCAAATGATGTTATGTCACCTTCCATAAACACCTTTCTCTCCTCTTCCGATATTCTGCCTTCAATTGATTGAACGGTTTGAGTGGGATAAAATGTGCTGAGAATTCTCGTTGCCAAATCGGACTCCGGTTCAATAAAAATGAAGGAAGCTACGCCCGTGGTTATAGTTTGATGAAGTTGATCAGGCAATACCAACACAGCCTGCGAGGTTAAAGTATTGCCAAAGGCATCTTCAATGTGTATTGAACCTCCTAAGCTTACGATTACTTCAAGGGCGTGATGTTTGTGTTTGTCTGTACGAATAGCCGGGCTGATGAAGGTGGCGTGATCGTCAAAAATCTGTAGCTGCTTCACGTGCCTGACCCAGTTTACACCTTCAACATCCGGGCGTTAATGGCTACTACTACTGTACTCACACTCATCAACACGGCACCCATGGCAGGACTCAGCGTAATGCCATATCTATATAAAACTCCTGCTGCGAGGGGAAGCGCAATCACGTTGTAACCAGTAGCCCATACAAGGTTCTGAATCATCTTTCTGTAGGTGGCCTTACCAAATAAGATAAGATTTACTACGTCTTGCGGATTACTATTAACCAATACAATGCCTGCTGTCTCTGCTGCAATATCCGACCCTGAGCCAACAGCAATTCCGATATTCGCTTGTGCCAGAGCGGGCGCATCGTTCACGCCATCGCCTGTCATCGCTACAAACTCTCCCTTCGCTTGAAGCTCTTTAATTTTTTCTAACTTCTGATGGGGGAGCACTTCTGCCATGAAGCCATCCATCCCCAGAGAGTCACTAACCTGTTTTGCGACTTCTTTATTATCACCCGTGAGCAATAATGTCTTGATTCCATTAGCATGAAGTGTCTTGATCGCCTCCGGAGATTCTTTTCGGATTTCATCCGCCAGCGCAATGACACCCACGACTTGCTCGTCCTGTAAAACATACACTACGGTTTCAGCCTGGGTAGACGTGGCGATTGAAGCTTGCAAATTATTCTCTTTTAAATAACCTGGACTCACCACTTTTACAGACTTACCGTCAATGATGGCCATTATCCCTTTACCGGTAAGGGCTTTGAAATCATTGATCGCAGGTAATACCAGTATAAGCTCTTTTGCTTTCTGTGTAATGCCGGTGGCAATGGGGTGTTCCGAATTTTGCTCCAGTGCGGCTGCCCATATCAATACCTGATTGCGATCAAACTTTTCGATGAACGATTCAAAGCGTACTACTTTGAATTCTCCTAGTGTGAGTGTACCAGTTTTATCAAAAACCAACGTTGTTATTTTTCGCGAATTCTCAAATGCAGTTCTGTTTTTAATCAGCAATCCACTCTGCGCAGAAATAGCGGTCGATCTTGCCACGACTAATGGAACTGCAAGACCCAATGCGTGTGGACAACAAATAACAATTACCGTTACCATCCGCTCCATTGCGAAGGCTAGCTCTTTTCCAACAATGAGCCAAACGACAAAAGTCACTGCTCCAGAGACAAGGGCAATGATGGTGAGCCAGCGTGCAGCCTGATCTGCCAGCAGTTGTGTTTTGGATTTACTATCCTGTGCATCTTGAACAAGTTTGATTACTTGTGCGAGATAGGAGTCTTTACTTTCATGAGAGACTTCCACTTTAATTGAACCATTGCCGTTGATTGCACCAGCAATTACCTTTTCACCTTTTGTTTTCTCTACCGGCTTCGACTCGCCTGTCAGCATGGATTCATTCAGGTAACTAGTTCCTTCTACGATAATTCCGTCAGCCGCTATTTTTTCTCCTGGCTTAATAAGGGTGATGTCTCCTGCTTTTAGCGTTTCTGTTTTTACTTCCGTGATCTGATCCCCTTTTACCAGATGCGCTTCAGAGGGCATGAGCTTCACAAGTAATTCCAGTTCACGTGAAGCACCCATGATTGATTTCATTTCAATCCAATGACCTAGCAACATAATAAGTATCAATGTTGCAAGCTCCCAGAAAAAGTCCATTCCTTTTAGACCCAGCACAATGGCTACACTATACACATAGGCTACTGTAATCGCTACAGCAACCAGCGTCATCATGCCGAGTGCTTTTGCTTTTAATTCATCTTTTAATCCAACCAGGAACGGCCAGCCTCCATAGAAATAAACAACAGTCGCAAGCGTCATGAGGAGATAAGATGATCCTGTAAACGACCAGTTTAACTGAAGCCAATGTTGGATCATTGGCGATAATGCCATGATTGGAATAGTAAGCGCCAGCACGATATAAAATCGCTTTTTAAAATCGTCAATCATTCCTTCATGGTGAGCATGGCTTGAATGACCAGAGTGTTGATGCTCATCCCCCGTAGGTTTTTCAACTTTCATGTGATGATGTGCGTGTTCATTTTCATGTTGAACATGATGTTGATGCTCCGCATGTTCGCCTTTCGAGTTTGAAAGCGGAACCAGGTCCATTCCACACTTCGGGCATTTGCCGGGCGCGTCTTTCACCACTTCGGGGTGCATGGGGCAAGTGAACTGCTGATTTCCGTGTTGATGTTCCATCATGAAAAGATTTAGGTGTTAAAGTATTTTACTTACTCTGGACGCAATACCAGTTTTACTGTCATATCCACGTCATCGTAGACTAGCTTGTCGCCCAGGTTTTCGAAGAACGACTGTGACCCAAACTTCACATCATACTGACTTCGGTCAAACACAAGCGTGGCTTCGGCAATGGTTTGCTTGTTCATCGTAGTCACTTTTACCGTGAATGTGATCGGATTTGTTTTTTCTTTAATGGTTAAATTGCCCGTCACGGTGTATTCGTTTGTTGACTTCGGTTCTACTTTGGTGATGACAAACTTTGATGTAGGAAAGCGTACTACGGAAAAGAAATCTTCCGATTTCAGATGATCTACTAGCCGCCTGTTTGATTTTTCATCGGTAATGTCAGCACAGGTAATGCTAGCCATGTCCATTACAAAGGTGCCACCAGTTAGTTTATTTTTAGTGAATGTTAAATGTCCTGCTGACAGTTGTATTTCTCCATAGTGTTCACCGCCTAATTTTTTACCTGTCCACTCCAGTTTACTTAGCTTCAGGTCGATGTCAGTTTTCCCGGAACTGTTTCCCTGCGCAAAGGAAGAAAATGACAGTAATACAAATAGTGTGATAGATGCAAGTTTCCTCATTTTACTTTTTACCAGTTTTTGTTTCCCATTCAATACGCAGTTTCTCGTTTGCTACGATAACCTGATCGAGTTTCTTTGTTGTGGCCAAATTGGTAGAGGCTTTCAATGTTTTAAGAGCCGTTGCATAGTCATTCATCGCGGCTTCAATTTTTGCCTGTAATTGAAGATATCCAGCATCCTGCGCTTTGCTGTTGGCTATTTGCACCCACGCATAGGCCTGCTTCAAATCTTTATTGTTACTGAAGTAGTAAGAACTGGATTGATAGAAAAGACTAGCGCGGTCTTCCTTCTTTACGTTAATCCGATCGTTGATCTCTGCCATTACCTTTTCATCCACGTTCATTTTAATAATGAGCTTCACCTGCGTGTTCTCCCATAGTAAAAACAATCCTGCTTCTTCTTTGGTGAGATCATTTACTTCAATGGTAAATGTTTCGTAGTACCGTGCCGACTTTTCAGGCTTTGCTGTAAAGCGCACCAAGTCTTGCTCTTGTGTGTAGTCGGAAGTACCGTGCATTTCGGTAGCCTTGTTGATTACTATTGTCCATTCATTCTGGTTTGGAATAGTGAAGAAAGAGTATGTACCAGCAGGAATATCAACGCCATTTAGCTTTACGGCTTCAGAAAATCTAATCGTGGTTGCATCGTGTGCACCTGTTCGCCACATCTCTCCATAAGGAACAATACCTCCGAAAATTACTCTGCCACGGGCGCTGGGGCGGGAGTATTTTAACTCCACCTCTCCAAAACCAATCTGTTGTTTAAATGTAGCATCAGTACTGGCCGGTGGCAAATTTAGCTGTGCCTTTACAGAGCCAGCATACAAGAGTGCAAACGCAAATACTAGTACAAACTTCTTCATATGGAATTTACTTTTTTGTTGGTTTAAATTTATTTAGCAAAAATCTTTTTGAGTGTACGCGATGAAATGGTGTACAGCACAAAGCCCGATAATACGGTAAGCAGGCCGAATACGGAAAGTATCTTCAATAGCCAGTTGTTAAAGTTGTCGCGACCGGCATAGTCCATTGTGTGGAACATCCATAAAAAGTCAAATGCCCGCCATTGGTCATGGCGAATGGATTGAAATGTGCCTAACTCGGCACTTACATACACTGTGCAATCCGGATTCTTGAAACTTACTGCCCAGGCTGGCAAAGGCTTCTCGCGGTATTCATGGTGGCCATCGGTCTGCTTTAAGTATTGCACTTCGGTTACTTCAGCGCCTGGCACCACTTGTTCTTCTGCCACAGCAATTCCTTCTTCTTTGGTTAGTGCCTGCTTCAACTCGCCTGTGGCTGCATCGGCCAATGCATGATGTACGTGTTGATGCATACCCTCGCCCGCATGGCCTGAGAAATAGGCAATCTGGTACACAGGGTTACCCAAAACACTAATGAGGTGAACTGTATGTATAGAATCGACCTTTTGGGTATTACTGAGTTTTTCAATGACTTCCGTGGGGGATACCATTGATACATTGGCTGAAATAAATGCGGGCAACTTGCGCAGGTGGTCGCCATGCACACGGTCTATGTCGCTCCAGCTAAAGTATAGGCCACTGATTGTCCAGCCGAGAAACTGAATGCCAATGAACAAACCAAGGTAACGGTGGATTCTGCGAATGAACAGGTTTTTGTTTTTGATCATAGAATTGGTTTCAAGGTTCGTTGAAAACTACAGAAGACGAAGTTCTGCCGCGTGCTAAAAGGTGTTACATGGGTCTCTTCTATACATTTTATTCGCTTGAAGTCTTTCTCAAAGAGCGCAGACATAGAGGCTTCGGTGTATTGTTTAACCTCCAGGCCACTGCATTGGTTAGGGCCTTTATCGGAAAAGGTGCCGAGGACCAAGTGCCCACTGGATTTAATGCTCTGTTTTACAATGGCAAGATATTTTATGACTTGGATTTCTGTTGTCAGAAAGTGGAAGGCTGCCCGATCATGCCAGAAGTCGTATTTACGTTGCGGCTCAAAGCCCAAAATATCCTTCTCTATCCAGGTAATTGCTGCTGCCTTTTCTCCCAACCTCACTTTCGTGCGTTCAATGGACTTAGCGGAAATATCAAGCACCGTAATATCCGAATAGCCTAATTCCAACAGCGCATCTACCAAATGGCTATCGCCACCACCAATATCAATGATGCTGGCAGTCTGCGGCAGCTTGAACAGGTTAATGAAGTCAACCGATGTTTGCGGATAAGGTTGAAACCAACTGAAGTCAGATTCTGCCTTGGTTTCGTAAATTTTTTCCCAGTGAGTTTTATGATTATGCATGGAACGTTTATTTCGTATTGATGATAAGCACTGGCCTTTCATACTCGGCTGCGAACTTCTCTGCCGGTCCGGATGAAACAGCTCTGATCAAGGAGTTCTTGCCATGGGTAGTCAATACTACAAAATCAGCATCCCGGTCCACTGCCACTTTTTTAATCCCGGCTTCCTCGTTGCAAATGGAAAATTCGACTGGGCTCTTTAATCCTTTGGTGAGTTGTTCTATTCTTCCCAGCGATACATTAGTTTCTTCGGATGTCAACGGCTTGCTAACACAGAGGAGATGGATAACGGCATTCCATCGGCATGTTACTTGATCCAAAAACGCAAGCGCTTCATGTTCTCTTTCTTCAAGGGTTGTGACAAAAACTACTGTCCGGATTTTGAAATCGGAAACGGCTGACTTGATGATTAGTACCGGCAGAAAGGTATGACGAATCATCTGAAGGGCTCGGGAGCCTAAAAATATCCTCCTGATTCCGCTGACGCCATGCGATCCCATGATTATCAAATCGATAGAGAATGCAGTTGCATGCTTTTCAACCTGTTTCCAATCTTCGTCTAGCACCAAAGCAGACTTGGCGGAAATGCCTTGTTGCTCAGCCGCTTTTACGAGTTGATCGAGCCTAGCTCTTGCTGGACCGCTACAGTCATGATGCTGTTGCCCATCATGTGAACCACCTCCATGCATGGTCATGTGTCCTCCTGTTAGTTCAGGGGCATGCAAGTGAAGAAAATAAATCTCTGCATTAGTTTTCATAGCGATGATAATGGCAATATCCGCAGCAGCTTGAGCGCACTCTGAAAAATCGGTGGGAACAAGTATTCTCTTCATTCAATTTCAAATTTGATTGTTGTTGGATTACCATAATACCGTTAGTCCAGCACCATATTTATAGTCCGAATCATAAGACGCGTGAATATAAAATCGCTTGGCAATGTTATAGTCAAAATCAATGTTGTATTCCCAATCCGAGTTGCCCACCAGGCTTAATCTTAATCGCCTTGTAATCGGCATATCGTTTCGCGAAAGCTGAAACCGAACATTCCCCAGGTGGTCAATGCGTAACTCAGATTGCACAAACATGGGTAACAAGTAACGCACACCCAACACGCCAACCCTGCGGTCAGTCTGCTTCCCATTTTCTACGAGTTGAAATGTGTTGCGAATGTCGGCACCAGCGTATACCGAAAGAAACTGGCGCTTGTCCAGAAATCGTTGATAGTCGGGCTGAAACTCGTATTGATTCTTGTAGCTCACCCGATAAGTAGTGCCGAGAATTCCACGATTTCCTACAATGTTGGCAAATCCAAACACAGCATCAGATGCAATTTTTGTTTGACCCCAGAAGTAGAGCATCCGGTCTTCCTTAAAAACTTTCTTATGATCATTCGGAGCCAACTGTGTGTTGGGTGGCGAGTTTTCATAGCTTACCACGCGGGCCATTCCGGCCATCATGTGATAGAGAATGTGACAATGGAAGAACCAGTCTTTTTCTTCATTGGCATAGAACTCAATCGTAACAGTTTCCATCGGGCCGATGTCGAAGGTGTGTTTCATGGGCGAGTATTCGCCTTGCGCATTAACGAACCGAAAAAAATGGCCATGCAAGTGAAGGGGATGTCGCATCATGGTATTGTTCACCAAAATCATTCGCACATTTTCTCCTTTGCGTATTACTATTTTATCAGATTGCGAGAGTGTTTTATTGTCGAACGACCACACATAGCGAATCATGTTACCGGTAAGGCTGAGGTTGATTTCGCGCATAGGTAGTTTTTCGTTCAGTACCGTAGGCGTTGGTGAGCGTAGCATGTCATAGGTTAAGGTGACTTCGCTTTGATCGCTCATGTTCATAATGCCCATGTTGCTCATCGCAGTGTCTTGCATGGTCATGGTATCCATGTCCATTTCTTTCATGGATGTGGTATCCATTTCCATGTTCATCTCGGAAGTATCCATGGGCATGTCTTTCATAGAAGAGTCCGCCTTCATGTCCATGTTCTGCATCTTCATATTGCCCATGTCATGACCTTTGTGTTCGCCTTCCATTTTCATTCCTTTCATGTTGCTCATGTCCATGCCCGCCATGTTGCCCATATTGTTCATGTCGCGCATCATGGCAAAGTATTCGAGTTTGAGCAGCGTGGGTGCGCTCATCTTCATGCCGTTTCCAAAATAAAGCGAAGCATAGCCGGAAATATCCTGTGCGGTCGCCCGGAATTCGTAGGCCATGCCATCGTCAGGAATTTTTATTTCTACATCAAAGGTCTCTGCAATGGATACAAGAATCTTATCTACTTCCACAGGTTGCACGGCAATGCCATCGGCAGCCACCACTTTCATTTTGCTACCGGCATATTGAACCCATTGGTATGACGATGCACTACCATTGATGATGCGCAGGCGCAGCGAATCGCCCGGCTTCGCATCGGTAAAAACGTGATCTGATTTTCCGTTGATGAAGAAGCGGTTGTAGTACACATCCGAAACGTCCATGGCAGGCATGCGCATCCACTCGGTTTTGGTGCGATCTTTCAAATATCCTCTAGCGAGGGCCTCGCCCCAGCTTTGCACGGAATTCTTTTTGATGGCATAGTAATCGAGGCCGCGTTTCAAATTGCGCATCACTTCGTGTGGATTTTCATCCGTCCAGTCGCTCAGCATGATCACATGCTCTTTCATACTCGTTGATTCATTCCACCCACGTGCATGAATGACAATCGAGCCATAGATACCGGATTGCTCCTGCAGCATAGTGTGCGAGTGGTACCAGTATGTTCCCGTTTGGATGAGCGGAAATTTAAATGTGTGTGTCTGGCCTGCTTTAATGGGTGCCGTAGTCAGGTAGGGTACACCGTCTTCTTCGTTGGGCAGCAGCAGGCCGTGCCAGTGAATGGATGTTTCTTCGTTCTTTAGTTTGTTGTGTACGCGAATGATGGCCGTATCGCCCTCGTTAAAGTGCAGTACCGGCCCAGGTATACCTCCGTTGATGGCCATACCCATCTTTTCTTTGCCGGTATAGTTTACCATCAGGTGGTCAATGTAGAGATCGTACTCTACACGCTTACCGAGCGATGTTTGTTTTGCCCTGTGCATGTTGTGCTGCGCCATCAAAGGCATGTATGCCGCAACCGTTAGCAGCATACATATCCCTATGGAAAAAAGAAGTTCTTTTTTTGTTGGTTTAATGCTCATGGTCATCCTTATGCTCTTTCACCGGTTCGAGCTTCATACCACACTTCGAGCACTTGTCTCCTTCTTTACCCGTTACTTCCGGATGCATGGGACAGGCATACGCCATCTCTGTGGAGTCCATGTCGTGCATTTTTGTGGAATCCATTTCCATTTCATCGTGATGATCACGGGTGGTGTCACCTTCTGCATGTTCGTGTTCTTCTGTGCCCTGCTCTTTCTTACTGCCACAGGAAGTGATGAGTACAGAGGCAACAAATAATCCAGAAATCACGATCGCAATTGTTAAAGTCGATTTTTTCATAGTTGTTAAGGTTAAGGTTTAAATTGACTATTGAGGTTTTAATGATTATGTTCCATCTCCAGAAACTTTCCCTGCGGGCCGATGCCTTCGATGTGAACAAGTTGGGAACCGTAATGACCCGCGCGCGAAACGCTATAGGCAGAAATCGCCAACACTATTGCAATGACCGAAGCAGCCCAGCGCCTTTCTTTGAAGGTAAATAAATTGATGATCTGCAACAGCAACGCCACGATGCCGGAATTAATCGTCCAGTCAGCCCATTTGTCGTGCTGATCTAGAACAAGTTGCGCATGCTCACTGATACCATGCGTATGCGGGTGAAAATTCTTTGCTGCGAACCAGGCTGCCAATACACCTACAAAAAGAATGGTGGTAATGATCCATGCTATTTCCTTTTTCATAAAATACAGGTTGACAAACTGCATTCCTGCGGCCACCAGAATCAGCACAATGGCAAAGTGTACAATAAGTGGATGAAGTGTGGGGAAGTCATCGAGGTCGGCAGTTACTTTTGAGTCATTCACTTTCATGCCTTCATCGTGATGGTGGGTTGTGTCTCCTGTAACGTGCTGTTGCGCCATCGCAATGGAGTCAGCCGTTTTAGTAGAATCTTTTTTGTGCTTCTTGCCGTCATGGGCCATTGCCCCGGTTAGCACAAAAAGAAGTGCCATCGAGAAAATTATCTGTTTCATGGTTTTAAGATTATAGTTGAGTTAAGGGTTATCATATTTAGTTAGACAGCTTTGGCGATTTTTTCTAAAATCATGTGACTGTCGCCAAACTTGCAAAGAGCATCACAGTGCTCACGTAAGTCTGAAAAAAGAATATATTTTATAAGTACCTGACTTTTCTTGATTGATGGCCGGCTCAGTTGAAGCAGTACATCCTTTTCACGCTTGTCAGGAATAATAATGAATAGAGATGAACTGTGATCCGACAACGAAAAGGCCAGATCACTTAACCGAAGAATACCCGAGTAGATAGATGTACTTTTTTCAACTTCGAATGCGCACACTACTTTATTGGTACCCCTTTCAAACCAGATCACATCGATCAATTGTATCGTGCTTAACGTTTCTTTATCAATGCTCAGCGTGGGAAACTTGTCGAGGCTGATGAATGAAAAGTTAATCTCCCCATAACATTTACTTCGGTCGTTGCTGGCTGTAATGGGATCGTAACCCAGTGCTTTGCCGACCTTCAGGAGATGGAATTGCATTTCGGTATGAAGGTCTTCTTCATGCTTCTCATCTAGCACCTCTTTGTGACGCTTGTCATACTGCTTCAAAAGTTTGGTTTTCTCGTCTTCCGATATTACCTGTCCTTCGATAATAATATTACGCATACCGACTTCATACAGTAATCCTGCAATGGCTCCCAGGTCATTGGAGAGTTGGCTTTTGTTTTCCTCGTTTGATTTTAAAATCACATCACGCATTTTTAAGTACTCTGTCCAACTACCCAACTTTTTATTATCCCGAAATAAATAATTGAAGCCATTTACAATTGCTGTGTTAAATGGAGGCATAAGCGTGGGGTGTAGAAAGTATAAAATGCTGGCAACGGCCGGCCCCAGACCTTTAATTTTAAGCGCATCAAGCTTAATAATTTCGCGAATAATTTGTTCCTCCTTCGTGGCACTGTAACAGTTTTCAAGGAACTGGCCAAATGCGCGTTTGTTGTTTTGGTTTTCGTAAATATCCGGGATCCGCATTTTAGGTTTCCAATAAAATGGATGTGCTGCCCCTTCGAATACCTGTTTTTGCTCGGTGATGGCAGTTAGGACAAATTCGAGGGATGATCCCTTAAAATCATTTCCAAATTTTTCGTTTTTAATATCATCGATGACTTGAAGCACACCTCGTTTGATAGCCCGGAATGCTTTCAATCTCTCTTCGTTGCCGATGAACCACGTGTTATAAACCGAAGCCGGGTCGTGCTTGTAAGATTTAATGATGTCAGGTAATGATTCCATGCGACTTGTGTTTTTTTTGTTGCTTTATGGGTTCGGTTCGATCCGCGTCCATAATTCAGTATCGCTGATCCAACGGAACGCCTTGTAACCGACAACTTTGAGTGTTTTGGGATCCTTTAATGCAAGATATCCATCAGCCTTGTGGCCATGCCTTGGATCATAAACTGTACCGTCATTCCATTCGCGGGTTTCGGAGTCATACTTAAAACCAGATAATACAAGAGTATTCAACTCGGCATTTTCCTTATCATCTTTCACCCAGATAATTTTTCCAACGTACAATCCGCTCTCTATATAAATAGAAACTTTAGCTTCACCTTTCTCGGTAAGCCATTGGCCCACGATGTCCCTGGCTTGTTCTTGTGCCGTGGTCTTGAGTCCAGTAAAGCAGAACAAAAGAATCATCATCAATCTCATGGTCTGCGCGCTGAAGTATGTGTTTGCCATATTTTCCATGTGCCATTTTCCTTTTTAAGGATAGTAGTTGCAACACCTTTACGCTCAATGACTGAATTGTCCTTTTTTAAAACGATGGTGTACTTATACGTTTCGGTGGCGAAAGCGTATAGCAAATCCACTGTTACATCAGCCTTATAATCGCTGAAGGCGAAAGACTTAAAATCACCGAGTTCTGGTCCCAGGTGGTGTGCAAGATAATCCTGGTACCTGCCTTCTATTTTCCCCGATTCGATTACGATTGATTTGGACACAAATAGTTTTCCGGTGCCGGTAGTATCAAGCTTTTCGATAGCTTTCTTGTATGCCTCAAGCGTTGAGATCACGGTGGCTACATCATCCGCATTTGGCTTTTGACCCCAGGAAGAGAACGTAACTGTAGTAAGAAAAATAATGATACTTAACGTTTTCATAAATTTAGATTGTTTAGTTGTTGCTGGATTTGCATTTATTGAATGGTTTCTTTCACCTTGCCGCAGGTAAGCATTTCACTGCCAAAATAAGGGTTGCGTATTTCTTTTGAATCACTAAGCCAATACGCTCCCGAATTATTGTTTGCCATAGGACATTGCGCATAATATACCATGATGCCTCCGGCACCAAATTCTTTCAAACTCTTATACAATGCATCGCTGAAAGAGGAGAACGCCTGGCGTTGTAGTACAAGGTCATTAGAACCTGTAATTCGCTCAAGATTCTCATTGAGTATTTTCAGGTAGCCCATCCAGTCCATGAGGGCTTCATCTTTTAATAGAGCCAAATCTACTTTAGACAATGCGCTTTTAATTTCAGAAGCAGATAGTGTAGCCTTCGCTGCATCGGAAGATATAAGAGCATCTTTCAATTGGAGGCTGGCCGTAAACACACCACGTAGTTGCACTTGAAATTCAGGAACTGCACGGTGCGAGTGGACGGTTTCTTTTTTACTGTGTGCAGGTGCATTTGTATGCCCCGCGCCATGATCGTGCTGAGCAACTGCCGAACCTGCAAGCAGAATAAGGCTCATAATTATTATGCTATTTTTCATTGGTAAATGGGTTTAATTCATTAAACAATTTCATAATTCAACATCATGCCATCATCTTCATGCTCAAGGTTGTGGCAGTGAAATACGTACACTCCCTTATCTTGCGGGAAGGTCATAATGACTCTTACTTTTTCACGTGGCATTACCAGTACGGTGTCTTTCCATCCTCTTTCGGAAGCAATCAATAAACCTCTGCCTCCTGTTCTGGAGAGGATTTGAAACTGAACTCCGTGGATGTGCATGGGGTGAATTTCATCACCTTCGGAGTTATCAAAATCCCAGATTTCAGTTGCACCTGCATCAATCGTTTCATCTATCCGGTTGAGATCATAGATTTTGTCGTTAATGGTGTGCATACCGCTTCCCATACCCCCTCCATTCATATTCATCCCTTCCATCATTCCTTTGATTTTCATTGAACGTGTTTTGGATGCCGAAGCTTCTGCCAGCGGTGTGATCACAGAAAGTTGAGAAGGTGTGGAGAACGAATCATTCACTTGTTGATTCACCGTAAACTTCATGATCTTGAATTCCTGCTGGCCTTGCGCCCCGCCATCGAAAGTTTTACTCAACAGATAAACTTCTTTTCCAACCGCCAGATTTTTAAAGCTCACTAAAATATCAGCTCGCTCGCCCGGGCCTAGCAATAAGGAATTCACAGAAACGGGCTGCGCTAACAAACCACCATCAGAACCGATTACTTCAAAACCCAGGTTATCACTCAAACTAATGTTATACACCCTGGCCGTTGAGCCATTCAAAATGCGCATCCGGTAATACTGAGTAGATACATTGTGAAGGGGCGCATAGAGACCGTTTACCAAAACATATTCGCCGGTATAGCCCGTCATGATTTCATTCATGGAGGGCGAATAATTCAGTTGTCCATTTTCAATGCGTTTGTCCTGGATGACCAACAAAAGTTCACGGTCGCCAGAAGGAAGGTTCAGCGCCTGCTCTTCTGCGTCATTGGCAATAAAAAAACCTGCGAGCCCGGTGAATACCTGTCTGGCAGTCTTTCCGTGAGGGTGAGGATGATACCAATAGGTGCCACCCCGTTGGTTAATGGGCAGCGAAAAATCGAAACTACCACCGCTGTTGATAACATTCTTTGGGTGTCCGTCCATATCGGCAGGAACCAATAACCCATGCCAATGAATGTTGGTTTCCTCCGAAAGAAGGTTTTGGAAGGCCATCGACACAGTTGTGCCCGTGTCAACTTTAATAGTAGGCCCTAACATTCCTTCAGCGTAACCGAATACCGAGGCGTTCTGATTATTCAATAGATTGGCAGTGTTTCCTTTGGCCTTCATCGAAAAATTACTGGACATAACATTGGGGAAAGCCAGAGGCGTGGTGAATGCTCCTTCTTTAACCGTTACGGCATTGGAACCCATGTTCATATTCATGTTCATATTGTCCATACAACTTTGCAGCGCTGGAGGGATCATGATCACGGAGGCAGCTGCTGCTCCTGAAAGTTTTACAAATTCTCTACGTTTCATTTCTTTAAATATTTTTTAGCGTTTTGTTCTGATTCGAAATACAAAATAGAGCCTGATTTATCTGGACTCACAGTAATAAAAGCGCGCGCTTTATCAACTGAGACATGACTGTAAGGATCTACGGCAGACCTGACGGACTCGTCTGTGTTAAGGTCGCGTACACATTTCGGACAACACCCATAATACGTCTTGTCAAGCACCATTACCGGAATTTGGTCAACACCCATGTACGTGTTGTTGACCATGCATACTAACTTATGATCAACTGCATCCCCTGCTACTGGCAATGACGCTTCATATTTCGCCTGCAATTCACTTTCATGTTTTTCCTGGAGATAAGTATGTACAGTGAGCCATACAAAAAAACCTCCAATTAAAATGATAGCAAAGGCAGTAATGAAAACTTCATTCCATTTGACTTTTTTCTTACTACTACCTGCAGACGGAGATCTGCCGGTTTGTTTCTTTTTCATAACTCTGATGAAAAATGTTTTATCAACGATCAAAATTCATGAGTTGAGAGAGCCGTTTCAATTTGCGGTTTACTCCGTCTCATCTCTAACCCGCTATTAGTGAATCATTTCTTTTACACTACCGCATTTCAACATCTTGTCTCCGAAATAGGGATTCTTAATTTCCTTTTCGTTGGAAAGCCAATAGGCACCACTGTTATTGTTGGCCATCGGGCAGTACTCAAGATAAAGCATACCCATTGACAACTTTCCGTCCTTTACCAATGTGGCCATTTCGTTACTAAGTGTGCTGAACAATTTGCGTTGCTCTTCGAGATCGGAAGTACTTGCCAATTTTGTTGCCACTTCAATAGAGGCTGCTGATGCTTTGGCATCCTTTAATGCTTTATTCAATTCAATGGCGCCAGCCTTTGCTTTCTCACTATCTGAGGCAACCAAAGAATTCTTCACATGAATGTAATGTTCATATGCCTTGCCCAGTTTGGCGTCTTTAAACATGACCATCGTTTGGTCAGTCTTCTTCTGATCGTGCCCGGCATGATCATGTTGAGCAAAAGCTCCCCAGCTGCCTAGAACCAGGATAAGCATTATCATTTTTGTTTTCATTGTTGTTACTGATTTATTATTTATTAATAGTTATTTACAGAATTGTGCTGTTTGTTTTTCTTGCTTTGATAAGTCGTACAGTGCCCACCATTGTTTTAAAATGTGTTGTCTCCTCCGCCTCCGAAAAAGTTTCTTTCATGGCTTGGGATAATAAATTCTGAATGTTATCATTAGTTGTTTCGAATCCATCCAGTAGTTGTACGCTATAGAACCCAATCCTCTGGAAAGCATCAGCCGGTTTGCCAAAATCTGCTATGTGAAATTCTCCGGAAGGCTTAAGCACTCTGCGGATTTCTTCCAACGCAAAATATTTCTGGCGCAGCGTGAGGTGATGAAACACCAGGCTTGACATTACATAATCGAACGAGTTGTCCGGGTAAGGCAGTTTGCTGCCATCGTATTGTTGCACATCAATGGATAGGCTCAACTTTGAAAGTTTCTCTCTCGCAATGGATATAATTTTTGCATCGATGTCCACACCAAAAAATTGTGCGTGCGGATGTCTCTGAGCCGCCATGATGGAGAGCGTAAGCGAGCCGCAACCAAAATCAAGAATGCGGTCATTGGGTTTGATCTCCATTTGCCGGATCAAGGCGGACTTAAATTTCCGCTCTGGCATGGTAAACTGTAACACGGGGTCATAGACTTTTGTGAGCCAGTCGTACTTTAATGCGGGTATATAGTTTTTGTTTTCTGTCATTTTATTATCTGTTATTGATTATGCATAAGTTGACTCCAAAGAACGAACAGTACAATTCCGATCAGGACAGCATAGACTATTCGTCTTGACCATACTTTCCAAACTGGAGGTGGTTTAGGATTGCCATTTTCGCAACAAGGTTTTGCCATAACTTTATTTTAAAGTCTCTTTTGTTTCACCACACCGCAGCATCTTCTCACCGAAATAGGGATTGCTTATTTCCTTTTCACCGCTGATCCAAAAGGCACCTTTGTTATCGAATGCCATTGGACAAAACTGGTAGTACGCATCAAGTCCCTCCACTCCGAAAGTTTTAATAGATGAATAAAAAGCATTCGTGAGTTGAGAAAAAGCCGCACGTTGAATCTCTACGTCCCGGGTTGACGAAATAAGTCTGGAAGCAGTCTCCATACTTTTCAGATGCTCCATCCATTTCATATGAGCATCTCCTTTTAGCAGCTCCATGTTCACATTTTTTAACGCTGTAGTAAAGTCACCCGTTCGAGTTGAAGCGGACTTGGCGTCCGAAAATACCAACGCATCTTCTATTTTGAGATAAGGTGCCA
Organism: Cyclobacteriaceae bacterium; assembly: GCA_022841475.1. Taxonomy (GTDB): domain Bacteria; phylum Bacteroidota; class Bacteroidia; order Cytophagales; family Cyclobacteriaceae; genus ELB16-189. The sequence continues at coordinate 18,658 of JALHRJ010000083.1, forward strand.
GCAAGTCTTTGAGTTGTTGTAAAAATGATTTATCCACAGCAACTGTTTCTTCTTTCTTTGTACTCTGCTCTGCAGAACCTGTTGGTGTTGCAATGTGGTCATGATTATGACCAGCCATAGGATTAACTCCCTTTTTCAATACGATCTCGCTATAAAGCAGGTAGGCACCTGTTACAACTATTGAATCTCCTTCTTCCAAACCACTGGTAATTTCAACTTTGTTAAAATTCTCCAGCCCGGTGGTAATCATTTGTGGCCTGTACTTACCGATGCCTGTTTTCTTATACACATGATTACCCAGTTCTTCGCGTATGACAGCATCCGCAGGTAAAGTCAGCGCTTTCTTTTTTGAGTGCTCGAAAACAATCTCGGCCTGCATGCCGGGTACAAAGCGATAATCAGTATTAGTAAGTGAAGCACGTAATACAAAAATCTGGCTGGACTGCCTGTATTCCGGGGAAAGAAAGATGACTTTGCTTTCAATAGGTTGATTCTCGAATCCGTTGACATAAATGGTTATGCGGTCGCCCAATTTTATCAGCGATGCTTCCCGTGGATACATTTCCGCTTCGACCCAGAGTTTACTAAGTTTTTCTAAACGATAAATGGCTGCACCCTCAGTAACATATTGTCCCTCTGCCACAGGTATTTCCGTTATAATTCCAGAGGCAGGCGCGACAAATTGTATACGCGGATTGGTGGTTTTCGATTTGGACAGTTCTTCAATCTGATGTTCCGTCATTCCATACAACCATAACTTCTTCCTTGAAGCTTCCAGGTAAGAAGAGTAGCGTTTATTGTCGATGGATTGGGATTGTGCTAGAGCGAGTAAATATTCATTCTGATAGGTGAGCAGTTGTTCACTGTAAATTTCATAAATCAGTTGACCTTGATTTATTGGAACGCCTGTCTCTTTGATGAAGAGTTTATCAATCCTGCCCGGAACTCGTGAGCTCACAACTTCCGTCTGCGTCTCGTCAGCGCGGAGACGGCCGTTCAGGAGAATACTGTTTCCAATTTCCTGAACCGTTACCCGTTGCACGGTAATATTGGCAAGTTCTATCTGACTTTCGCTGAGCGTAACCTCTGACTTATCTCCCCCTGCATTTACTGATACCAAATCCATTCCGCATATTGGACATGTGCCGGGTTTATCCTGCACGATCTGCGGGTGCATGGGGCACGTGTAGGTTTGTTTTATTTCAGAAGACTGACCGTTGTCGTTTTTTCCTTTGCATCCTGTCAGTAGTATGATGATACTAACCACTAAATATTGGATTGTAGTTTTCATCGTTGTTATGGGTTAATTACTTTTATAAAACTCTCGCTGTCTACCAGGTATTGAGCATTGACGGCAATCTCCATCGATTCATCTAACCCTTCAGTAATTTCTATCCAGCCATCCGTCTCCAATCCTGTTTTTACTTTAAAGGGAATGTAGGTAGCCTTCTCTTTGATGAAAACTATTTGCTGAACACCAAGATCAAGGATTGCATTTTTCGGAATCCACAGTGCCTGGCTATGTGTCTCAGTAACATGAGCCGTTAAAAGTTGTCCAACACGGATTTCAGTGGCGTTAGCATTGATGTAGGATCTAACTTGCAGGAATTGTTTGCCTTCGCT
>JALHRJ010000084.1 GCA_022841475.1 Cyclobacteriaceae bacterium
CTGGAGTTCCAGATGCCGCTGTAGGAGTCATTAAGGGAATATCGACTAGGTCATTTCCAAGCGTACTTAGAAGTGCCCCTACATCGCTAATCTGTGGTAATCCATTTGGTAAAGCCATAACTTCCTTATTCTACCTTATTAAAGCTCAGCATCGGCAGTCCAATGACCATAAACGATTCGCCCATTAACTACGCCACCAGCACTAGCTGCAATAAAGCCATTTGGACTATTGTCATAGTTTGTCATTGGGATGCTTGCCCCACCGTTATCATGCCAACTACCAACTGCACCTGTAGCAGGTTCATAGTAAGTGATTCCAGCTGTGGCTCTTTTTTGAGTTTTATATGCACAAGTTGCAATAACATTATTTCCAGCGCTTGTATTTGCTATACTGCCAACGATTGTAGATATATTTATATTTCCTGGTGTGTCGTTAACTGGATAACTTTTTTCATAATATCTTTGGCAAAGAGTTAATTCTTCAGCATAATTACTGCCTCTAGTTGCAAACCCATTAGGTGTGCTAGTCGAATTACCAGTACTAAAATAAATATTTGTTAAGCGCACATAGTTGTTTAATGTTCCAAGGATATTAGTAATTCCAGATCCAGCTTGGATATTTGCTGAACTTGTAAACCAACTACCAACTGTAGAACTGTTTTGTAAACCAGTACCAGCAGCAAAAGTAAATTGACAATAGATACCATGACTAGTATCCATATTAAAATTAGCAAAATTAGGATCAATTTGACCTAAACTAATAGTCTTATATTCCCAAGTATTTGCAGCATTCACTGTATATGAAATAATATATTTTCTAGTTGCACCTGCTCCTAGATCTTTAGTTCCAGCTAAAACAATCCAATAAGTACCTGGGGTAGATGTTTTAATCCAAAAATTTAAAAAACCTTGTCGTCCAATAGCATCGCGCCAATTTAATCCTTCAATGGGCTGAGAAACAAACGCTCTATCAGTTGATCCAAGAGATGCTTGAGCAGTTGTTACAACACTTTCATGAGAGTATGTTGCAGGTTTGCTTTGCAAATCATTAAATTGACTTACACTAGGTACATCAGTACTGCGACCAGCTGTCATTAATCCAGAACCAGATGTTCCAGTAATCCATCTATCTGCTCTATAAGTACCAGTAGATGTTGCAACTGCCGTATTACCTCTTTGCCAAAAATCAAAATTACCATTGATTAATAAATTACTTTCTAATTTGTCAATTCTAGGTGTTAAACTACTCATACAGTTAATTTCCTTGCATAAAATATATTTCTAGAATCGTCACCAGATAAGCTGCCTGTATAATCTTGTCCACCAATGTTTATTAATTGGTTTGAAGGTCCACCATTCGATCTAATAGCTAATCTGTAAGTTCCAGCAGGAACTCTTCTTGCAGTTAAAGAAGTGGGGAATATTATAGCTTGACCAGCAGCAGCTGTACTGCCACCACAAAGAGCACTTGCATTATCAACAATTTCGTTTGCTGTATTTAATATAGATAATTGACCAAATAAATTAGTTGCTGCGCCAGTGGTATTTGTAATTGAAAGAAGACCTTCAAATCTTAAATCCCAAGTTCCAGCAGGAACAATTAATGTTGATCCTGGAACATCTGTATATGAAGTACTAAACGATTGAAATGCAGGAATATTTACAGATATTTCTGTTGGTGGGGCTTCTAAAAGAGTGATTCTAGTTTCGTGATTATCTAATTCAGTTTGCTGTGCTAACACAGTATCGCCAAATTGTTTTAAATTTACATCATTTGGAGCAGCTTGGAAAGTAGTTGTAGGTACACCAGCAACTGCTGCTAAAGTAGGAATCATTGCATCAACTTGTCCTTGAACACGCTCAATGTAAGCCATCATGCTTCCATCTGGGCGTTCAGAAACTACGCCATTACTCATTACAGTAATAAAGCGATCAGACCCTGAGGCGTTAAAGCGAAGCAGTGTCCCTAGGCCACCAGCCACAGGAACTTCTATATAGTCTCCATCACCAGAAGCAGTATTACCTACTTTACGATATTGAAGACCACGATCTGCGAAAACCATCACTGCACCAATTTGTTGTGCAGAGTTTTGATTTAAAGGAATAGGTGAACCAATATTAAAATCAGTTTGACCGGCAGCTAAAATACCAGAAGCTACTACTGTTTTTCCGTCTACGACAGAAAGATTTGTAGTTGGGGCTTCATCTAGCCAGCCTTGAAAGATCTCACCGTCTTCAGCTGTGAAGCCTAAGAAAGTGATAGTTGTATTTGAAGAAACAACATAAGAAAGTTGATCAACTAGTAATCCACGAAGTGAGCTTACTAATTTAAGATTGTTTCTAAAAACTTGAATACTTGCTCTGCTAATTGCAGAAGCATTAGGATTTGTAAATCCATTAGTTGACATCTCGGTAGGAGTAACTAGTGAAGCAAGATTAATACCTGTATCGCCTAAAGTTGCCTTATGGGCAAAGCGGATCTTTTGGAAACCAAGAGCGACGCTCTTTTGTTCTTTAACATCTTGCTTTTTAAATGAATTTGTACCTTTTCCAATAATTCCCATATTATAAATCCTTTATTGGCGTGTTAGACCAACCAACAATTGGAACTTCAACTTCAATTGTTCCAGAATCTGCATTACCCCAAGTTACAGGTGCATTATTAGTAATACCAGTAGATTGTGCAGCAGTTTGAACATAAAGATACATAAGACCTGACAATAATTGAATCCCACCCATATATGAAGCAACACCAGAATCTTGCGCAGTTCCAACACCCACACATCCAAAATTTGGAGTTACTTTAGAAATATCTAAAGGTAGATTTGTTGGCATATTCCAAAATTGTTGAACTGCATTTGGTGCCCCAGTTAAAGAATAAAAACCAATATAAACTAATCTGTCTCCACGTCTTTCTAAAAATCCACTATATGTAATATTGCTTGTCCAAGCTCCAGTAGGAGTAAAGTTCCATTGATTACTTGTTGGAGTTCCATCAATAGTTATAAAAGATCCAAATGCAATAGAGCCAGTAACACCATTTGAATAAAATGCACCAACCAATTTCCAAGATAAGAAACCTGTAGGTCCAACACTATTAAAATTTGTACTAATTCGTAATTCCGTGTTTCCAGAATTTCTAACTGCATAAATCATATAAAGAGTATTAGCAGTCATTGTTACGTCTGAAGTTATTAATCTATTTAACGATGTTGAATTTGTATATTGTTGTCCACCAATTGTTAAGGTGGACGATGCTAAAGAAATAGTTCCAGAGCTATGACTTAACGTTCCAATTTTATCAGCTTTTAATACTTGTGCCATTATAACTCCGCGTCCGCTGTCCATTGAGCAACAATTCGACCATTGCCATAAGCAGCATAAGAAAATGCATGAGCATAAAAGCCGCTGCTAGATGTAGCATCAACAGTGCAAGTTGCATTACCTGAGAAAACAACACTATTTTGTGCCGAATTATTTGCAAATACTGAAGCTTGATCTGCGACTCCAGTGCTATTCCATATACGAGTTGTATGTGCAGGTATCCTTTTAGATACTTTGTAATCTACATTTATATAATGGTTTCCAGCAGAATCGCCTGAAGTTGCTTTAATTAAAATACCACTAGAAGTGTTTGTTCCAGGAGCAGTTTCGAGATCGTAGCTTTTTTCATAATATCGTTGACAAATAGCTAATTCCCCTATATTGTTTTTTCCAGCTAATACAAAGGATTCCATTGGAAGCAAACCTTCATGTAACATTACATCGCCTAAATAAAACTGTCTATTACCGCCAGTAGATATATTTCCCCGAGTGATCAATAATTGCAATCCATTATGTGCACCAGCAGGCATAGTAAACGTTATAGTTTTTCTATTCCAAGATCCAGGTGCAGTTGGATTAAAAGTTTGTGAAGTAATTCCAGTGGTAGTAGTAAAATTATCTAAAGCATTTGCATTATTAATTACTACATTAATCTCAGCGTCAGCACCAGCATTAACATCAGAAACATACCAAAAACTTAAAGTAGCTTGTTCTCCAACTGGAATCTTTCTAACCATGAAAGACTCTATTCTTTGACGTATTTGAATATTAGTGCTACTGTTTTTAGCCGTTGGTGTTCCCTGTATGCCTAAAGCTCTAGTGCTAATACTTCCAGTAGGAAGTGAGCTAGTTAAGAACGCTTGAGGTGTTACGCTCCAAGCAGAATTATAAGCTAAACTCCATCTATCTACAGATATATATGAATGACTAGCAGCAATAGAAACAGTGCCAGTATTTCTTTGTGCAAAAGTAAAATTACCATTAATGATAATGTTATCTTTTGGATTTGTAAAACTTTTAACTATTGCTCTTGCCATATCCTACCTATTATACGCTATAAACAACAATGTTATCAGAGTTGTCTATAGTGATCTCTCTCAATGTTCCGTCTGGTCTTCTCAAGAAGATACCGCGACCATTTTGTGATCTGTCAATTGTTGCATCTGTTGAGCCAAGGAAATTGGCAGCAAGCAGTGCAGCATTTTGGTCAGAGTTGTCAAATGAACTGCCTACTAATTGATCAAATACCAGCGTAACAGTTCCTAATCCATTAAATGTGTTTGCAGGGAAAATTACCTGCTGACCGTTTAATGAAAAACCACTGCTTCCATATAAGTAAACTTGTCCAGTTTCTGCATGATAAACTTTCATTAAATCAGCTTCTGGTAAGAAGTTAGTTAAAGTGAAAGTATTAAAGTTATCTATAGTTCCATCAAATTGTTGAACTTCACGATTCTTAAGACCAGAAATAACTGCATCTTGTCTTTCGTAGAAGATTCCATAACCCTTCAATTGAACATTAGAAGCACTAGAAGTAATACGAACTCTTAAGTCTTCAACTCTACCTTCAATTCTATAAATCAAAGATTGAGCAGCATTTGGAGACCAAGATGTTCCATTGTATTCAGTAATTGTGTTAGGTCCAAGTGGAGCAGTTGCATCTACGCGAGCTCTAACAGAATTAACTCCTGCAGAGAATCCAGCTTTATAAGTTGCATCTGTACTGATTACATAATGATAGTTTCCAGCAGGAAGAACGTTAGTTCCCCAAGTCACTGTAACTGCATTATCGCCAGCAGATAAACTAGCTGCACTTATTTGAGCTTGAGCAACTATATCTAAAAGACTTGTTGATGGTGAACCTGCATTATCTCTAACTAATTGAACCAAAACCTGTCCTGTAGGAGATCCAACTTTATTGATATAAAGAATGTTTCTTTGAACTGCCCACTCTTGAGCCGCAGTTACAGACCAGATTTGACCAATAGATTGTAATGTGGATGCATTCAATTCTCTATAAGCAGTAGCGTTAGCTAAAGCCCATTCAGAAAGCATATTAAATGTTGTATCAACTGGGAATCTTAAAATACCACGGAATGTTTCAGTAGTTGTTCCTACACGCTCCATAGTAAGTGTTTGCCAATCAATTCCGCCATTGCGACTTACTTCATAAACAGCGTTCGAATCAATGAATCCTGGATTCCAGAAGGCATTTAATTCAACACTTGTAATGTCTTTACCTGCAGCTAAAAATTCTGCATCTAAAGATTGAGTAGAAGAAATTTGATCACCAATATTTACAAATTTGTAAAGAGTGTTAGCAATATCGTATGTTGCTGTAGCAGAAGAAATCTTAGTATCTGCATCAGTAGAGAAAATATTAGCATTTACCCAATTAAATGGAGATTCTAATAGACGATCTTTTAATCGTTCAAGAAGCTCATTAGCATCGCCAGTACCGTCACCTCCGCCACCAGAACCAGAACCTAATTGATAGATGTCTGATTGAAGAACAGGGCTAATAACTCCAGCAACACCAGAGTTATGAACTACAACTTGACCAATCTTAATTCCTGAACTTCCGAAAGCAGCTCTTGGAGCAAGCAATGCAGATGCACCATCTGATGCAGCAGGAATACAAAGGATTTGACCAGTGATTCTATTATCAGTACCAACAGTTGAAGGTAACAATGTAACTGAGTACCAACGATATTGGTTTAAAGCAATTGTAGAGCCAGCAGTGAAAGATGATCCAACAGAAGGAGTTCCTGTTTGGAAATTGATCGTTCCACCAGCAAAGTTTAACAATAAACTCTTAAGTTGTTGAGCTAAATTAGTTCCATCAAGAACTGAAGTATCTACACCAGTAAGGATTATTGATTCATCCGCAACTGTATTTTGTCTAATTCTTAATTGACCAAATAACTTATCTACTTGATTATCAAGTTGAGAAGTAGCAGTTTCAAGCGGTGTATTTTCACCGATATAGCGAACAGTGTGAGGTACAGCTGCAGCGTAATCAGGAGTAGCATCAGCGCGATCATCTTGGCCAGTAAAGCTTAATGCTTGATCTGATTGACCAGCATAAAGAGGTTTAGATTCACCATCCATCAATAACATTGAATGGTTACCAATAATTACATTTAATCCTGTGCGACGAGCAATTATAAAAATGTCTGCGCCAACTGGAACTGAAGCTATAGCAGCAACTGTAACTGTTAAGTTAGCAGGCGCGCCAGCGCTACGATTTACAGATACATAAGCACATTGTCCATCAGCATTTAGCACCACATTGCCAGCTAAGATATTATTTCTAGCTTCAGCAAGACCTGCAATTTGCATTACTGCATCAGAAGACCAAGTCAAAGTTCCTGTTCCAGAAACCCAAGACCATGTTCCACCTTTTACAAGCTTAGTCATTCTGTCTTGAGCAGAAGCAGAAGCAGCAGAACCAGCAGCAGCATCTAATGCACTAATAGCGGCAGTATGTGATGTTCCATCAACAACTATATTATTAGATGAGTATTGAGGAGAACTATCAGCTTCATCAGTTGCACCAATATAAGCCAAGTTTTGAATTGAAGTACCAGCATAAAGCTTTTTGCTTTCGCCAACAATCAATCTCATTGAGTGATTTCCAACGATAACATCATTATTCTCTTCTCGAGCAATAATGAATCTGTCAGAATTCATTGCCAATGAAGCATTTAAAGCAGTATTTACAGCTAATGTTCCACCAGGACCAACGCGATTAATATCTACGTATGCAACTTCACCAGTATTTAAAGTAATTGTTTGCGCACTAATCTGATTAACTGAATTAGCTAAACCAGGAATTTGCATGTAAGCAATAGCTGAGTTTGTTAATTGAAGAGAGGCAACGCCCACACTATTAACAACAATAAATCCCTTGCTTACAGAACTTGAAGTGAAAGATACGCCACCATTGCTAGTAGTGTAAATGCCAGTAGACGTATTTGTTCCAGTTGTGTAACTTGGAGTAGTTATAATTACACCAGTTGTAAGTGGAATATAAACACAATAGTTACCAGCACTTAATGTAGCACCAGTGAAACTAAAAGTAGTAACTGTATGAGCTATGTTTGAAATACCTGCTAAAGGTACTGCAGCAGAAGTAAATAGAATTGTTCCAGGACCTGTTCCTGTGTCAGTAGCAATTACTGCATTGATATTGCCAGAGCCACTTGCTCTTTGTAAATATAATTGAATATCACTGATTGTTTTAGTACCAGTAACACTAAATCTATAAGCAGTATATGTATTTGCTGGCTGATGACTAATCGTAAAGTCACCAGGAGTAGATCCAGTTGTATCTGAATTATTAACTAAAGGGACAATAACTGGAGTTGCTGCTAATGACCAGATTCCGCCATCAATAAGCTTTAATGCTTGATTTTGACGAACAATAGTATTAATGTAACCAGGACCAGGTGATCCACCAGTTTGAATTATCGATCCTTCCCAAAGGTAAATATCATTACCTAAAAGACGAGAAGCAACAATAAATACATTTTCACTTACCGGCACATCAACAATATCAGCAACCGTAAATGATCCAACGTTTGTAGGATTGTTACGATCGATTTCAACGTATGCTACTTGATTTGCAAGCAATGAAATACCAGGAGCAGAACTAGGAAGTGGAAGGATATATTGACCATCAGAACCAGGAGTAATGAAGGTTAATGATGCACCACTTGGAGTAAATGTAATCTCTTGAGCAAGACCGTTTGTAGTGTTATTAATAGAAGTGATGCCAGAACTTGGAAGAGCAAGAACTGTTTTGTCTTGCGCCTTGTCAGCCATCATTGCAGTAAGCTTAGCAACACGTAATGTTAAGTTCTCATTAACTGTGCTGTTATAGTTCTGCATTCCGTCAAGCGTATTATAACCTGATGGAATACTGTAAATTGGAGCCGTTTGAGACAACGAATCCATACCGATGTAAAGACGGATATTATCCGCAACATCTCCACCGATATCAATCACTTGTCCTTGGATCAACTGAGCAACGGCACCTTCAGTACGAACAATTACTTTAGCAAGTGTTGCAGTACCAGTAGTTTCTGTGGCAGCAGGACCAGGAGTAGCGATATTAAAACTAGTAGCAGATAATACGTTTATTTCGTAAGATCCATCGTAGTTTGTAGTTCCATCGATAACGATAGTATCGTTAGAATTAAAACCATGATTTGCAGACTCCTCTTGGAATCCATAAGGAGTTGATCTAGCTGCAGTTGTAACTGTAGCATAGTGACCAGTTCCAGATTCATCAGCAAAAGGTCCACCAGAGATAGTTATGTAAAAAATATTAGCTGTTTCAACTTCAACTTGATAAGTTCCATCAAAGTTAGTTGTTCCAGCGATAGTGACGCGATCACCATCAACTAAGCCGTGAGCTGTTGCAGTTACGCGAGCAGTTTGTCCATCATGTTGATCAATAGCAACAGAAAGATTTGTTGTTACAACATTGCCAACGTTTTCAATTGTATCGCTGCGCATTGCAAGCCAGTGGAAATTACCACCAACATTACTAATAGCCGCTTGATTTCTATCAGATACAACAACATCAGCTGAAAGGTAAACACCTTTATCGTAGCGACCTTTTTCAGCAAGAGTAACACCAAGATAAGGACTTCCAAGTCTAACTGAACGAGCGCCAGCAGCAGTCGTAGTAGATCCACCAAGATTTACTGCATCATAGAATTCTTCAACACGAACCCATTTATCAATGGTATCGTTTGCCTTCTTGATGTAATCACCTTTAGAAAGATTAGCAAATAAACCAACAGCTCCGCCGATGGTATTAACATAAACTTGACCATTAATCCAAGATACTGATTCATCAGTAACATTGAAAGGTAAGTTACGTTGCATAGGAATGTACATAACTTGTTCATTATCAAGTTGTTCACTTCCTTGACGCAAGATATATGTACGAGGATCTGATGTCATCTTGATCTGAATATCTTCAGTCCAAGTTAACAATCCAGGAGTTACAGTATCGTGTACCCACTTACCTTTAGATTTAAAAGCAGTCGCTACAGAATCATAGAAATTTGTAATAATAGAGAAAGAAGAAGTATCATCATACCAGTAAGTCGTACCACCAAGTTCGCGTAGTTTAGACATGATAGCATCCATCCACTCTTTAAGAGTGAGGATATTCTTATCAGCGCCTTGGAATGGATTAACTCCACCAGCCAACATTGTAGTTGGAGGTTCTTGACGAGCATAGCTTCCACCAGGAAGTGTACGCCAAGCATAACTGTTAAAAGGATTTGGGTTAATTCCACCAGATCCTAATCGGAACATTAAATCACGAGCATCTTCAATACCTGTAATAACAACAGGTCCAACAGTGATTTTTGCAATAGGAATTGTGTTAGCAGGGAAAGAACCAGTAGAAACATTTACTTGAACTTGCAATACTGATTCAGTATTAACATCTTGAGTAAACTCACCGCCAGCGCCACCGTCTTTATCTGGATCCCAGAAAGCTCGTGTGTCGACAGATGTATTGAATGTAGAAAAAGTAAGGTATACGTAGTTAACTGCGTTTTTACGAAGTTCAGGAACTAGTGGAGCGGCTTGAGGATGACCTTCTTGAAGACCATGAAAAAACGAACCAGAGTTAGAGCCAGGATAAAATGTTACAGAATCAGCCACTCTAATAGAGCAAGATTGAGTTCCAATAGCATTTCCGGGATCAATTACGTCAAATCCTTTAAGGATAAACGGTTTTGAATCGCCAACAAGGCCTTTTAAAAAATATTTCCAGTCGCCTGCCGCATAGCTATCAAGCGACAGCAAATCCGGAAGGTCAAGACGTTCAGCTGAGCTGACTAGTAATCTACCAAGTACTGCCACACGTATCTCCTACGATCTAAATTATACTATGAAATACCTTAGCCTGGGTCGATACCACTACTATAGACATCAAGTGTTGCATAGAGCTGCTCAGGATATCTTACCAAGAAGTTGACAAAGATACCGGCAGACTTAACCGACCTAATCAATTCCTGAAGAATAAATCGAGCTTCTGAAGGATCAGTTATATAAGCTGGGTATTCACTGGCTCTACCACTCATTTGGTGAGGGCCCTTACGGCTAATGGCTACAATAGGAGAACCCGCAGTATGGCTAAACTTGAATGTATAAGATGGATCCAGAGCAATTGTGTTGTCTGTTGGCTTATATAAGTAGCGAACTGGGCCTTCTTGTGTATTTCTTCCATAGTCAAAGATGATGAATCCGCCGTCTGCGGACATTTCATTTGATGAAGTATTTAAAAGACGAACAATCTTACCCGCTTGGATAGGATCATTAATTTCTGCTGTGTTTGAAGAAAGAACAAATGTAGCAGCCTGGTCCCAAATATAAGTACCAGTTATGCGGCTAACTTCTCTTGAAATAGCATCAGCAACGATTACTTTTGATCCAGAATTTGCTAAACCAATTCTCTCAACCCTAGAAGTTCCTGGAGTTGAAGCAGAACCATTACTTCCTAATTTAATATAAGTAAAGGTTGTTGGAGTAACAGCAGTTAAAACTCCACCAAGATTTAAGTTTTCACTTAATGTTATTGCAGCGCCAACTTGGGTAGCTGTAGCTACATTACTCATTGTGATTGTATTTATTGTATTTGATACAACTAAAGTACCAACTGGAATCCCAGGTCCCGCTATAACAATGCCAGGAGCTACACCACTCATACTAGGTACGTTAGTGATTATGCTAGAACCATTAGTGATATTGCCAGTAGTTGCAGCAACTTGAATACCAGAAGAACCAGCAATTGCAACAGTATCTCCAACAAGGTATCCATGTGGAGTTGGAGTGGTTCCGGTTACAGCATTACTTGAGCGCACTAAAGAAGTTAATGTGAATTCGTTTAATCCGGCAGCAATCGGTAAAGCTGGAGTAATACCAGTTAATTGATTGCCTAAGAATTTAACAGATTCACTAGTTCCATCAGCGGTAGCAGGGAAAGATGTATTTACAACTAATCCTGTAATACTAGTAATTCGAGTATATGGAGGAAAAGCTGGATGAATTACTTGATGTCCTTGAGCTAAACCAGCAACAGAGGCTAAAGTAATCTGATTAACGCCCTCAGTAAAGTTACCAGTAGTAATTAAAGAAACTCGACTAGCGTACTCATATCTATCAACTTTATATTGAAGACGAGTATTCATGGTTCTAGTAACTACTTGATTCTCTGTGGGAGTTAAGATTCGTTGTGCAATTGCGTCAACTCTTTCAAACCAAAAAGTACCAGATTCAGGGAATTGATAAGCATCTGCAACTGTTAGACTATTATCACTATCACGATTAGTCATTTGACTAAACTGACCATTTAAGTGAGCTGAACCTTTAAGAGATCGTTTAACGACTGGTGGAGATGTTGGCATCTCAACAGTGATTTCACCTGGGCTAGTTTCCCAAGTCATGGCTCTACGAGGATTTAAGTATGCAACAAATTTTTGTGGACGTAAGAACTTAACATCATCTGATGATGTGTTAGTTACAACTCCCACAGTTGCAAATAGATTTTTAAATTTAAAAGAATTATTAACTAGATCTACATTTGTGATTACAAATGAGCCCTGGTTTCCAGGAAGATCTATGATAACTATATCGCCTTCTTGTAAGAAATTGATTCCTGGGTCGGCGCCACCAGTATTAGTGAATGTAGCTTCATCTCCTACTTTAGATACAGTCCATTGAGTATTAGTGCCATTTCCAGCAGTATCAATAAACCCATTAAAGCGAAGTGCTGTATTTGCTCTTCCACCAAGTATTCTCAATGACCCTTTAGATCCAACAGTATTTGTAAACATTCTAATAAATGTATTTTTTGTAATACTGTCGTAATATGCAGTTGCATAGCAATACTTAGTTTGACGATTAATAGCTGCAACTATTTCATTAGCATTAGCGTTATTAATATCTGTAAAGTCAGAAGTTTTAAAGATGATTCTATCGTTGTATTGTTCATCAACAGAAAGCTCTAATTCCCATCCATTGTTTAAGTTAAATGGTGAAAAGCTAGAACTAGTGATAAAAGCAGTAGTACTTTCTTTAAAGAAGAAAATATCTAATAGCTGATCGATAATCAACTTAACTTGTTTAGGTTGATAAGAAAGAACAGGAATATATTGTCTAAAAGATGGATCATCCATACCCACAAGGCGAGGACGAGCGATCTTATTGTTTGCAGCTAAGCGATCTAAATAAGGGCGAGATGCAGTCTTAACAAAGAACTGCTTGCGAACCTCAGCTACGAGATCTGCCGTATTCTGATCCTGTTCACCGATAGCATCTACTAGCGCTTTCCAATTCGTATTGGATTTGCTATTAAAGTGCTTTGGTAACAGGTCATGAATTTGATCTATCTTGCCTTTATTATTAGCCATTAAGCAATACCAATATCTTCCGGAGTAATTGTGGCCTTCTCATTGTTGGCAATAGTGATACGTTCAGTATCAGGAGTAGGATTAGTGAATGTCACAGCTCCAACACCTTTAATATTCATAATTGCAGCAATGATCTCTGACAAGATTACGTCCTGACCAACACCCAAAGTTTGGATGTAGTTAATAACTACCGATTTAATGTTATTAGAAATATCTCCTAAGTTAACACCTTCGTCAGTAGTAATGTTTACAGTTACACTGATTCTGCGAACTAAAGGTGGCAATGTTTCAATTGCTCCTCCAACCGCACGACGACCTGGGAAGTTTTCTGCATCTGGTTCATATCCATCAACAATACGTTGAACACGACGTAGAAGTCCAGTGTAGTATAAATATCCATCAATTCCAGTCGTTACATCAGTACTATACCCAAGTTTACCCATGTGAGTAATGCTTGTAGCATTAGCATCAGAGAACTTGTAAGCACGATTAGGTGGAATCATGTAGATCGAACGTCTTTCAAGATTTAAGTCATCTAAAGCCACATTGTAGATTTGACGAACAGTAGAGAACTTATTAGCAAGAGATTCAATAACATAGAACGCTGAAGGATCTACTGATAATAGACGATTTGTCTCACCCACACCAGCAGGGTTTAAAACTCTGATGAATGGCTTATAAGTACTTGCATTAGTTCCAACTTCAGAAATCAAGAAGCTTCCAATGTTGTTTACGCTAAACCAGTTTGTAGAAACTATATTTTGAACAAATAAAGTATCACCAGATGCAACTGCATCACCTTCAAGGAATACTAAGTCATCTTGTCCTTGTAAGTAAACACCTTTATCGTAGTCATTTAACATGTCATAGCTTACGCCACCTGCAACTGCAGTTGATCCTGAGTAGTTTCCACCTAAAGTGATCGACGTAGCAGTGTCAGGAGTACCTGGACTAAATCCAGTTACTTGTCTGTAAAGAGCGTCTTTATCTTCTGGCTTCTTAACCCAGTCACCAATGTTCAAATTCTTAAATGTTCCAGCAATACCTGTAACAGTATTTGTGTTTGCTGTCCATGTAGCTGAGAAACCTTTATTATTAAAAGGTACGATTGTATTTAATTCGTCTGTAGCATTATCATTGACAACAATAATATTGTCATTGTCTACAGCCATTACTCGGAAACGACCATTATTGTTTGCTTTAAATGTAGTTCCACCGATGATTACATAATCATCTACTGCAACACCAGAATCAGCAAAACGAGGTGAAGCGCCATCTTGACGAGAGATGCGAACCATTCCGTTAAATCCAAGATTTTGTAAACGATATCTTGTAGGAGTAACGCCGTCTTTAATAATAGATGCGCCAACAGATGCTTCTGTAAAGTTAGCACCTACAGAAGCAAAAGTGAAAGAATTAGAATTCAATACAGTAACTGGACCATAAGAACCATCTGCAATGTTATTGCTATCCTTAAGATCTACGCTGTCACCTGTGTTCATAAAGTGTGGGGCAGATGCAACAACAGTGATAACGTTAGAAGCTCTATTAATAGCAGTAACGCCTACACGATTTGCATGAGCTAAATTCCACTTAATAATAGGTGTAGGGCAAATTTGAACTGTATTACCAGAACCAATTGCTGTTGCGGATTGAGCTTTACCGTAAGGATTGATTACATCAATGTAGTTTGAGCTATCATTAACAGCGACAATTGGAAGACCAGCAACTAAACCGTCTCCACCATTTCTTACCTTATTTCCTTGAGCCCAAGAAAGAGTATTTCCAAATGCAAATACTTGATCTCCAGCACGCACATCACTTAAAGTAGCAGAACCACCAGAGTGAGTCCAGCGCCATACAAAACCAGCAGGTCGACCGTAAGATCCAGATACATCTGTGATTGCAAATGTAGTTGTTGCTCCAAAGTTAGTAACTTTAGGATTATAGTTGTATTCAATTACATTCGTTGATGGATTTGTTACGTCAATGCTATCAGATGAAATCAATCTGTTGAAGCGTTTAACTCCAGCATCGTTTTCCAATTTAACATAATCACCAGTATTAAAAGTATCTGGGAAAGCAGGCACTTTAACTAATAAGTAATCACCAGAAGCATCAGAAGAAACTTCTGATTCACCAGTGATATAAGCTTGAGCCTTATTGGCGTTACCACCAATTACTTCGATTGCTCCAGCAGAACCAAGTTGTTTAGATGTAATCTGAACATTCTTGCGATCCTTAGAAACCCTAACGTTTGCAACGATAGGAAGTTGAGAAAGGGCTTTTTGAGTTAAGTGGTGATGAATATTGTTAACACTAACTGGGATTAATTTGAATTGTTCACCTAAGTCTGTGATGTCATCATTAGGAGCAGTTTCCATTTTATAAACAGATGGAGCAACTCCATTTAATGTAAACAATGCCTTCATTGTGAAGTTAGGGTTTACGTTTTGGAATGATTTAATCCAGTTAACTGAATCATAAAGATTAATATGATCTCTAGTGTTTTGAGCAGCAGGATTGTGTCCATAGCCTAAAGCGCTTGAGTTGCCGCTATAAGCATAGAATTCCTGATCTGTTGATCTATCAATTGTTAAAGCAGGATTTCCAACAGGTGCGATAGCAATGATTGTTCCAGCGTTAACTGTATCAGCGATGCTTTGAACATCATTGCCAGTCAATGGGAAGAATACTGTATTTCCAGCATTTGTAATCAACTCAGCCGCAGGCAATGAACCTTGTTGAGTTGTAGACATAGTAAATCCAGATGTTCCTGCAGTTGCATCTGGCACGTTACCCATTGCAACATTTGTGATTGTAATCACATTAGAAATATTAGAAGCAGAGAAGAATGTATCTGGATTTACAACCGCAACAGTAGCTGCCGCAACGGTAGCTGCTGAATCGCCGAAGTTTACACCAGGAACACGGATAGAACGATCTGCACCATGGAATGGTTCAGGCGTTCCGTCATCTCCTACGTCATACCAAACAGCAACAGAGCCATTTTCATCATTGATAATAAAGTATTTACCATCAAGAGAGTTATCAGCTGTACCGTTCACAGAGCGAGCAGTTGTGAAACCAGATGTTCCATTGCTTGGAGTAGGAAGTGATCCATTGATTAAATTTGTTGCAGTAATTTGATTTCCAATAACACCAATGCTAAATGCATTATCTAGTGCAATTATAGAACCAGTCTTAGTTGCTACATCGTTGGCTGAATCACCAGTATTTACTGTAGCTACACGAATAGCTCTATTTGCTCCATGAGATGGAGGAAGATTTCCAGCGTTATTTAGGTCATACCAAACAGCAACTGTTCCTTGAGAATCATTAATAATAAAATATGTTTGATCTAAAGATCCAGCTACATCTGCAACTGTATCAATTGTGTAAGCGGTTGCTGTACCAATAATATCTGCAACTGTTGTTACTTGAGTGATCTCTTGAGCACCAGGAGAAGTAGTAGAAGCTGACGGATTAATAACACGAACTGTTAAGCCAGATTTAGCTTCAACACGGAATTGTCCACGGTTTTGAGTACCAATACCAGAACCTTCAGAAATAGAAAGAACGTCTCCAACTTGTACTGGGGCAAAGTTACCAGCATTAAATGTGTAATCGTAATAATTACCAGTTGATACTGAACCGTTAGGGAAATTAGTTGCTGCATCAGGATAAGGTCCTTTAACTGCAATTGTGTAACCAGCAGAAAGAGCCGCAGCACGAGCTGCACCAGATCCAAAGAAATAAGTGTAAAGACTATAAGAAGGTGAATTCAAATAGCTAAATGTAGCTGCTTGATCAACTGATGTAGGATAAGCGATTGCAAAGCGAAGCTTCTCACCGTTAGGTCCATACTGTTGAGAACGAACTATCATCTTTCCGCCAGAGCCAGCAACTCCACCAGAAGCATACCAGTTACGAGCACGGAACCACATAGCATAATCGCTAAAGTTTGTGCTGTTAATCGTAGTTCCCCAAACGTTTACGTTGTTGAAATCGATTCCTGGTTCATTATCTTGATCGTCAGCAGAAAGCTCTGTAGTTGTAGGTAAGAATGTTCCGCCACCAGAACCAGCATTTACGCGTCCTGTACGAGCCATTTTGATATCAACTGTTTTAATAGTTGCATCTTTATCCATTACTACAACAATGCTATCTTCAGAAGAAATATTAACTGGACGAACTAATTCAATTTCATCACCAACTACCCAGTCAAGTTCAGTTCGTGCAACACCTTGTTGTGTTCCAACTTCATCACTTGAAGGTTTAGCTTTAACAGTGCGGAATTGTCCACGGTTTCCACCGCGTGTTCCAGAAACATAGTCATCAAAAGCAGTTTCAGTTAAAGCAGCAGCTTCAACAATTTCACTATATGTTCCGCTAAATGGAGGAGCATCAGGAATTGAAGTAGATGTTAATCCACCTTTAAGGTCAGTATAAGTGTGACGACCTAAGAATACATTTGATCCGATTGCTGCAGTACGTTTAAACATACCAACAAGAGCTTTATCAGATGTTCTTGTAGCAACGTGAGGAGGATTTCCGAATTGTGCAATTTCAGTTTCTGCAAACACAACTGAAGCATTTGAGATAGAAACTGGGATAGCAATAGATCCACCACGCTCAGTAGTAGATGTTAATTTAATAGCATTTGATTTATATACTGTAGCAAGTACTCCAGCAATATCTGTATTCAATGACTCAACAACGCCTGTGATTGGTTCAGCAGGAGGATTGTTTAAGTATGAACCACGCCAGATTTGTGGGAAACCATCAGTCTCAAATCCTTTAATATCTAAAGAATCTGCAATAACAATGCCAGATTCAACAACTACTCCAACATTGTCAACATCTACAAACGTATCTGTTCCAACAGTTGTATGTTGACCTTTGGCTTTGATCTTAAATAAACCAGCATTTGCTGCAGATACCCAACCAGAGTTGCGAGCAGCAATATAGATATAATCACCAGGCTTTAATGCAGCAAAAGCGTCAGCGGTCTGAGCCATAACTCGCATTGTAGAAGCACTTGGATTTGTAATCGAAATTGTAGATCCAATTAATAATGGTAAAGCAATTTGATTGCAGTAAGTTGAATCAACAACTATAACCATATCAGCAGGACGCCCAGCGGCATCACTAGAGAAATTATAGTTACCATTTGAAGTAGAAGTTGAGATCTCAAATCCTTTAGCATCCTCAACACCAGCAGAGATACTATCTCCAATAGCAATATCAGTAAGGATACGTAGGTTACCAGTTTGACGATTAAGTTCAAACTGAGCAGTCTGACCACTAGATTCTAGTGGAAGATTAGGAAACCATTTATTTAAAAGAGTACCACCAGAAATAACAATAGAACTATCAGCCCCTGATTTGTTTGAAGTGATAACCATTGTTTGAGATGGAGTTGATACTGCAGTAAGACCCGCAAATTTATCATTAAATGCCGTAACCCAATCTTCAATAGTTAAAGATGAAAATGAAGAAGCACCTGGAAAATCAGATAAAGCAAATAAACGATCCTGACTAGGAGTTCCATCAACAGCAATTACGATATTGCTTGCAGTATTGATATTCCACTGAGCAAATGAAGTAGTTGTTAAAGTAGCAGACTTAGCTTTCTCGTGAAGACGAGTTGCATTCTGATAAAGAGCAATATAACTGAATTCATCAGTAGGGAATTTCAGGATAGTATTTGCATACATAGTCTCATCGTCAGTATCGCGAAGTGGAGCAACTTGAATTACTTCAGCATCATGAGCAACTGGATATAACAATATTCCTGTTGATTTATTTACAAATCGTGCTTTAAATAAAATAGATTGAGTATTAATTGCAACAATCACTTCTGACAGAGTTGCAGCAGAAATATTCAAGAACTGAGATGAACTAAAGAAGATTGTTTCTTCGGTTCCATCAACAATAACACGCACAAAGCTACCATCTTTAAGTGTAAATGGTCCTTCTTCTACGTTGATAACTTGAGGGCGTGGAACAGGATAATTAGCAAGCTGTAAGTATTCTTCTTTACCAGTTGCATTTTGCAACATGATATCAACAGATTGACCAGCAAATGAAGGTTGGAAACCAGATCCATCATCGATATAAAGAATAGAAGGATCACCGACCTTAACAGGTTCAGTGATAACTGCAGAAGCAACTTGATTCGCATCATCCGGGTCAGAGACACCGATTACAGAGGCAATGATGCTGGGTGCAGTACCACGGGCAAGAGTGATAGCATAAGACTTAAGTCGGTTTCTTAATTCGACATCTGTCTCAATATCCTTACCATTGGAGAAGGCAACCGTATTTGTAACTGCTGCACCGGTAAATGGAGCAACATCAAAAGCAGTAATTGTATTGATTCCAGCGTTTCCAAGGCTACCAGCTACTAAAGCGATAACTTGAACTCCAGTGATATTGTCTTCTCCAGAAGGGATAACAGCATCTCTTAAAGTGACGTATTGGATCTCAGGATTCTGATTATTTGCGGGGATCTTAACTACCGTACCAGCAGAAATCAATCGATCTGGCTCACCCTGAGAATCAATAACGATATCAGAAAGCAAATGATCCTTCTGTAATGCAGAAGCTAGATTGATTTGTGAGTATGTAGGAAATTGTGTAATAGAAGTATATGCAATAGGTCCTTCGAACGAATCAGTTCCACGACCAATGTACAAGTTACCAGAAGCGGCCCAACCTGTAGTATTGTTTACATAAAGTTTAGTTTGTCCTGCAATTGGAGCAGGTTTAATAACATAAAGACCAGTAGATCTCTTAGTAATGTTTGTGTTTAAAATCGTTACTAATCCAGATGATTTAATACTTGGTCTACGAGTAAGACCAAAGTCTCCGGCTTTAGCATCCAAGTCATTATTCTTAATAGCATCAATATTTAGAAGCTCAAGAACGTTGAGGATTGCAGTGTTATTTTCAAAATCGTTAGCAGCAGCAGCTTCCAACAAAGTTAAAAGAACAGAACCTGCGTTTAAGTCATTAAGGGCAGTCTCCGCAATAATTTTACGGATCATGTCACCTAGGATTTGATTAAAACTCTTAATTTGTATAGCCATTGCTCACCCGTACTATATTGTACTACGCGGTTAGTGAAGTCATGAGTTATTGAC
>JALHRJ010000085.1 GCA_022841475.1 Cyclobacteriaceae bacterium
CCACCTGCTATCTTTTGAAATAATGCTTCGCCATCTTGTCCACCCAAGACATCATCAAAACTATATTCAAGTCCGGCACCCTTTCCATCTTCATTAACAAAGCCCACCGTTCTGCGACTCAGATTTGAAAACGGGCGATAGCGTACATCCATTTTTTCAAAGATCACCCCACCTTTATAGCGGCCTTCCCGTAAGATGGGCCACTTCATCATTTCCTTTTTTGTCTGATAGTTGATTTGCTTACGGTTAATGACTACATATTGCTTTCCCGATGAGCGCGCATCCTTCAGTAACTGCTTGTATTCGCTAGCGGATTTATCTTTATAATATCGCGCCAGTAGCATACTCAAGGAGTCGATGCCACTTTTGAATATTTCACTTTTTGCCAGCGTGGGATCAATGGCTACTTTATAAAATGGCAAACTGGTAGCCAACAGACTTCCATTATCTGAATATATATTGCCACGGGTTGCTTTTACTTTTTTGTAATCGAAGTTGATCTCCTCGCTCATCTTCTCCCACTTGGCACCATCCACAAACTGAATATGGCTGATCTTAGCCGCTACACAAACGGCAAAAATCATGACACATAGAAATGCAACGCGTACTCTAACTAATATGGATCTCTTAATATTCACTTCTGTCTACGACTACTTTAAAGGGTGGATTCAAACTTTCTTTAAGACCTATCTCTTTCACGCGCCTGGCCACTTCACTTTGTTTGCTGGCATACATAATATCTGCTTTCAGCGTGGTATAGTCCGCTCGTAAGTCCTCTACTTCCGTTTGCATTTTGTCAATTCTTCGGGTTGCCTTCTCAGCGTAATGGGTATTGCTGATGTATAACATACTGAGTAAAACCGCGAATAATATTTTAGGGAGGTACTTAACAGGAAATCCAGATTCGAAATATGATTCCAACTTTAGTTTTTTCTCCAGGCCAGAAAACAGGCTAGGCCCTGGAGCAGACGGTTTTACCCGCGCTTCATTACCGCGGTGTTGTGGTTCTATTTTAAATTTATTTTCACTCATGACCTCATCCCCGACTCTTCTCCATAGGAGAAGGGTGACTGTTTCTTAAACCCTAATATTTCTATACATACCTTCATGTTCTTCATTTAAATTTTTTTCTTTCCCTACCCTCTCAAGAGGACAGCAAGTGTTTACTTTATAATTTACTTGCTACCCGAAGTTTTGCACTCCGGGCCCTTTTATTCTCATTTACTTCTTCCTCCGAGGCCTCGATCGGCTTTCGGTTTATTGCCTGAAAAGGTTTGATGGGATTTCCATAAAAATCCTTTTCCAATTCCCCAAAGACTTTTCCGGTGCTTATATAATTTTTCACCATCCTGTCTTCCAACGAATGGTAGCTCATCACTACCAATCTCCCCCCCGGGTTCATCAGTTCGCCACATTGGTGCAAAAAATCTTCTAACGCTTTCATCTCTTCGTTAACTTCGATGCGTAGCGCCTGAAACACCTGGGCGAAATATTTATTCTCCTTTCCTCGAGGAGTGATTTGTTGCAATGCAGCTTTCAAATCCAGTGTAGTCGACAACGGCTTGGCCGTTCTGGCGGCAATCACTGCTTTGGCTGCGGTGCGTGCATTTTTCAATTCACCATACATTCCAAAAACTTTATGGAGATCCGCCTCCGGATATTCATTCAAAATTTTTGCTGCGGTGATAGTGCCTTTCTGATCCATGCGCATATCCAGCGGTCCTTCGAAGCGGGTTGAAAAGCCACGCTCGGGTGAATCAATCTGGTGCGATGAAATTCCAAGGTCAGCTAAAATGCCATCTACCTGATTCACGCCATTTAATTTCAGATACTGTTTCATGTATCTGAAATTCGCCTGACAAAATGTAAAAGAACGACTCTGAATATTTTCAGCTTGTTTCCTTGCGTCATCATCCTGATCGAAGGCAATCAATCTTCCTTCTCTCAGGTTTTCGAGAATCCCCATACTGTGCCCGCCACCACCAAAAGTTACATCCACATAGATGCCTTCGGGTTTTATGAGCAGCGCCTCGATGCATTCTGTTAGCATCACAGGCTTATGGTAGCCGCTGGTTTCCTGGTTCTGGATGCTGGATGGTTTATTCATATATTATAATCCAGTATCAAGTTTCAAGTATCTATTCGTTCAGATACTTTTCAGCCAGCTTAGACAATTCACCGGGGTCCTGAATCTGGTGCTTCTCATAGATTGAAGGATTCCAGATTTCAACTTTGGAGCCCGTGCCAACAAGCATCGCGTCTTTATCGACTTGTGCGTAGGTGAGCATGTTCTTGGGAATCAAGAAACGGCCGTTGTTGTCCAACTCTACCGTAACTACTCCCGACAAAAAGTTGCGCTGCAGTTTGCGATACTCTTCGTTGAACTCGTTGAGACCAGAAATTTTTGAGAAGACCTTCTTAAACTCCACCATGGGGTAAATAATGAGGCATTGCTCAAATCCACGCCTGATCACAAGCTCTTGCACCCCGCTTTCTGGCTCGGGCAACTGGCTTTTGATCCGCGCAGGCAGAACTAATCTTCCTTTGGCATCAAGCTTACACTCATATTCGCTGGTGAAGAAAGTCATGACTTTGTAGTGGTTGTCTATTTCTCCTAAACAAACATAGCAACTTTCAACCACTTTCAACCACTTTCCCCCACTTTTTTGCATTTTTAGGGAAAAAAATGCTAAAATCATCAACTTTAGATAGTTTAACAGGTGAATAGACGTAAAACGAGGAAGGCCGTTAGTTAATGAAAGATGTGGTCAGGCTATTATAACGTTAGCACAATTGACCCTAGCGACTTATTTCTGAACAGAAATAATATGCTCTGCATGAATGGGTTCACCCTTATCAGTGACACCTTCAACAACCATGCGGTACTTAGTAATTCTATCTGAAGCATAAAAAGAAATAGACGCCTGGCCTAGAGAGCGATCTGTGTTAATTAATGGATTCCAATAAATAAGCGAGCGGAAATCATTTTCCGTTTTGGACTTGGGTAAAGTAGAATAGTCTACCGCAGGAAAAATCCTTGGAATGTAGTATCCATCAACACTTAGTATTGCCTGATTTTGGCGATCTATTTCAACGTCTACTCCCTTTTTGGTATAAATGGAAAGAATCCCACTTCCGGCCATGCCTCCATATAATACATTGATGCCACTTTTTACTTCAATTGTCTCTACAGTCATTGGATCGATGGCACTAATAATGTCCGCAGGACTTCCGGCCGTAAACACATCATTCACTAATACCACAACCTCCTTGGCATTGCTAAATGAACTAGTGTGTGCTCGTTGAATATACACTAACCAATTATTATTAACATCCTGCCGTACAATTAATCCAGGTACTTTACCTGGAAGGGTAAGTAGTAAATTGCCAATGCTTTGTTGCAGATCACTAGCTTTCAGGATATAATCTGGCTTCCCGTAAGGCCTTTTAGGAGTTTCTTCTTTCGGGGACTGCACAACAAGTTGATCCAGGAGTTTGGTTTTCGCTGTTAACTCAAACGAGGAGCTTTCGCGCTGGGGTAATTGCTCTCTTAACACTTCAATCTTTTCAAATGAATCATTGAAGATCAATTCTGGTATTTGATATGGAATAAGTTTTAGTTGTCTGATATCTTTCGACTTTTTATTAGATTGATTCTGAAATCTTACTGAAAATTGCGATGTTCCATAAAACTGCAATCCATTCAGATTGAAAATTCCATTTTCATTCATCTCAGCAATAAAAAATTTGCCGCCACTCAATTGAAAGATATTAAGCAAACCTTTTCCAGCTACATACTTTTCCTGAACAACTTGTGCCGTTATGGGTATTCCAAAATCAACACTATACACAGGCTTAGCGATAGGAGATGGAACTTCATGAATTGGGAACCCGCTGAGAATGTTAGATGATACTTCAATGGGCAGCACCTGGTCGGCATCCGTAACTGAAATACTCAGTTTACAATAAACAGGATTATCATCACTATCTTTTATTTTAAGCTTTACTGTAATCTTCTCGCGAGGCAGATAGGTATCTTTTTCCGTCTCAAAGATTATTCGGTCAGATACATCTTTTTTTTGAGAGAAATGCAGAACGGGTTTTTCATTAATTCTCAAAACAGGGATATGAATTGAATTAAGCTGCACTTCGCCATAGTTTCTACTCCAGTTGGTGTATGATCTCAGGACATAGCTGGCAGCTTGAAGAGTGTCAGGCAAAACGAAATCTGCATGGAAGGTGCCACTGTCAATCTTTAATATCCTTGATGCTATTACCTTCCTTTCAAGGGGGTTGATCAACTCTGTATATACGGTACGACTAAGTGAATCTCGCATGTACGGTGAACTATAATTTATATAGCCTTTCAACCAGATAGTTTCTCCCGGGTAGTAGTAGGGTTTATCCGTCTGAACATATAGCTTCTCGTAAAGAACTTTAAATACATCACGTTGCTCCATAGTGATATCTTCCGGCACCTGGCTTATTGGTAAATAATCGAGAGGAAGCATGTTGGCAACCCTATTATCTGTCATGGCACCCGAAAGAACAATATCAGAGGGGTTCATCGGTATGCCATCCCGATTTATCAATACATAACCCTTCTTGGCTGAAATCCAGCTTACAGGATAATGTATATCCTGATAGACGACTGTTTTTACTTTACTTTTTCTATAATGCGCTTCGATCGTACCCTTCCACTCTATTCTGTAAACATCCTTTTGGGTTATTGGCTCATATATCTTCACTGTATCAAGCTCGATTAAACCCTTACCTAAATCGTATGAAAAAAGCGAAGAACGCGTTTTTTCAAAACCAGCAACGGTTGCATATAAATTAAAACCTTCTCCATGAATTCGATGCTCCAGCATGGCCTTGAACAAATGTTGACTTGATCCGAAGTAGGATTTTTCCCGGTTGAGATCCCATTGCCTGACCACTTTGAAATCATTACTTTGTAATGGTTCAAAGCGTGCATCACCCTGAATTATGTATGCAGTGGGATTAGCAACAAAACGGGTTAAATAGAAAGTAACTTTAAATCCTAATGCATTATTTTCAATTTCGATGGGTTGACTTGCAGTCGCAATTAAATTATTGCCATCACTTTCATCCTGAAAATTTATTACCCAAGCGTTCGTAATATTACATTGTGAAGCAATAGGATCATCACCTAAAAATATTTTTTTAAACTTTTTTATCTTTTTTTCCCATTGAACATCTTTTGTGCCTTTTATTTCTACTGTATTGAGTTGTACCTCAGAAGGCTGTAAGCGAATGATACCCAAATTTAATTCAGTGTTAGTAAGACTTATACGTGTCTTATGGGTCTGATACCCAACAAATGAAACAATCAATTCATGCGTGGAAGGTTGACGGATATTTTTTAATACAAATACGCCTTCTACATCTGAAGCCACACCAAGCGTTGTATTGTTCAAAAAAACATTGGCAAAAGGTATTGGCTCTTGTGTCTTCGCATCAATCACTTTTCCAAAAATAGTGCACGTTTGGGCGGAGAGAGCGTGAATTGCAAAACAGCAGAAAAATAAAAACGTACTCTTTCTAGAAAGGATTACATTAAACATACTTTAAATATACGCTGTTGCTATTCATTTTCTGGAACTTTGAAATAGAAGTTGCTTCCCTGCTCATTAACAATGGCACATCAATAATTAAATTATATAGACTACACATTAATCCACAATCTCAACAATAGGCTGCCCGGTGCAACCGCTTGGGAATTTAATTTTTAGTAAAGCTGATAAGGTGGGGGCAATATCAGTAATCGTGTGAAACTGAGATGAGCTACCTTTCTTTACACCCGCTCCATAAAATAAAACAGGCACATGGGTATCGTAACTATACCCCGAACCATGCGTGGAACCAGTTACACCACCCCAGGAAAGCCAACCTGGTTCTAATACAAAAGCAATATCGCCAGAACGCTTGGGATGAAAGCCCCGAACCACTTTTCCACGAATACCTACCTCATCTGAATTTGCCTGTCGTAAAGTTGTTGCAGGAAAGACCTGCGCGATGCCCTCTGTGGACAGCAGAAATTTTGTAATAAGCTCAGTTGCAACAAACAAGTCGATGCCGGATGATTTTGGATCTCCTTCAAACGCTTGTTGATTGATAAACACCTGTTCATTGGTAAATTCTTCTATGATGGTTTTGCCGGGAAAATACTTTTGCAGATGATCATTCAATTGCGATTTAACATAGGCTGCTCTGAAATAACCTGCCGGAACACGTTGATCCTTCATGTATTGCGGCACTTCGGCAACGGCATGATCGGCAGTAAGAAACACAGTATAAGCACCTTTACCGACCTCTTTATCCAGAAATACAAAAAGATCTTCCAATGTTTTATCTAACCTCATGTAAGTGTCTTGAATTTCCACAGAGTTTGGCCCCATAGCATGACCAATAATATCAGTGCTAGAAAATGAGATCGCCAAAAAATCAGTAAACTCGTCTTTACCCAGACCTTCCCCGAGCAAAGCGGCTTTGGCAAAATCTGCAACTATATTATTGCCCCAGGGAGTCATGGTAAGCAGGCTATACATACCCATTTTTTTTCTTAGTTCAGCGAGATTATAGGGGAATGTAGTTTTAGTTTTGCCGCTCCATTTACCTTCGTAAGGTGAATCATCCGAACCTGATTCAATATATTGATTAACAGGCAACACGGTATTCCATTCCTGATTTAAGTAAACATCGGGTAATTTTTTTTGATTGAAGTTAATAACCCATTCAGGCAACTGTTGTTTATAGTAAGTACTTGTGATCATGTTACCGGTTTTATTATCATACCAATAAGCGCCATCAGGTAAATGACCTGCAGGCAATGCAGCACCCCGATCTTTTAATGCAACACCTATCACTTTTGCATTTTTCTGTGTAGAAAATTTTAATTCGTCCGTAATAGTGGTTGATAGCATACGCCATGGAGATACTAAGCCTCCCACATCCGTACCAACGGCTTTATAAAGGGTATCCTCAACACAATTTACATTCTTCTTTATTTTACGATCGTACCATTCGTTGGCAATTACCCCATGAATAGCCGGAGTCGTTCCGGTATAAATAGATGCATGCCCAGGTCCTGTTTCCGTGGGCACATAATTATAATGTGCATTCTTAAGCATAAAACCATCATTCATCAATCGCTTAAAGCCCTGAGCACCAAATTTATTTTCAAAGCGATAGAGATATTCCTGACGCATTTGATCGACCACAATACCAACAACAAGTTTAGGCTTAGTCTGTGAAAAAGAGGGAGCAAAAATTAAACAGCTAAGAATGAAGGCTAAGGTATTTTTCATATTGCAATAATGTTCAAAATAAGAGGAATAACGTAATAATCAACATTAAACTTATGTGAATGGTTGAGGCCGAATCTGATCAGTGGAAATCGCAGTAAATACGCTCATATTCATCCTCTTCATACGCTTGCCTACGCACCAGCTTTCCTTCCTTATTGTAATAAAGAACAACATAGATCTCAGCTTCCTCAACATTTTTAACAGTAAAATAAAAAGGTGATTCCGGAGTACCCAGGTTAATGATTTCGTGAAATGTTGGCGGAATTAGCAAGCCCTTGCGATTGCTGATTACACCATAATAATTTTCCTGATGAATAATCATGATATTCTCCTGTGTGGAATTACGGAGCCAGGTAAAGTCCCGTACTCGATCTATAATTTCTTTTTTAGTAATAAAATTCATTAATATCCATTGGCGGTTTTTCTTCACCCAAATTTCAGAATTACTCCATGGCACAATTTCGGAAAATTCAAATTCTGTTACCGGTTTCGTGTTCCATCCTATAATTCCATAAAAGCCATCTTTGTAAGCAATGAGATAGTTCGGATTTAGGAGAGTTACATTTCGTTCATATTCTGGTTTAATCAACTTGCTTGAAACGAGATCAAATAATCCGAATTTTTTATTCTTTAACAAAGAAAGTTGCCCCCCTTGATTAAGTACAATGGCATCCATTTCAACAGGCACAATCACCTTACCTGTTCTACTTATTACACCTTTTTTGTTTCCTTTGGATGCGATAAAATAATCGATACCCAAAGATTCAATTAATTCAAAGTCCGTTGTAAACAACAGATCGCCCGATGTCAAATTAAATACAGTCCGTTTGTTTTTACTTTCCGTAAAAAAGAACTGAACAGAATCCCGTGCGTTAACAAATTGGATTTTTGAATCCGGTGTTAATTCAAAGGAACGACTGGCAGAAGCGTAGACCTTCAACGTATTATCAGACTGCACGAAAGCCAGACTCCTATCGAACCAAATACTATCAGCCTCGGTAACCAGCATTTGTTTTGTAGAAATATTGAACAATTGCAAGTTTCCTTCTTTGATAAGCAGTAACCAATCGCGGTGATAAGTAACCTGATGCCAGATATGGCCTTCTAATTCACTTGCAAGCCCGCGCACAACACTTCCGGCTGCACTCTTCTCGATCAGTCCAAACGGAGTCTTGGTAAGGGAATGCCGATCGAGGGGAATAATGAATTGCAGTTTACTGTTAACTACTCCTTCCAACGAGCCATTCCGAACCAGTAACAAATCCTTATCAAGGGCAAGCACATCATCAAATACGAGTTCGTCTTTTAATTCGTTTCCATTCACACAATCCGCTAGTTGCGATACAATAGTTAATATTTTTTTTCCTAATCGTGTGATTACGATCACACCTTCTATCTCACGCACATCATGAACATCATCAATCTCAAGCGCGCGACCAGTTAGTGTATAAAGTTGCCAGATCTCTCCGCTACGTGCGGCTATAAAATTGTTTCCAATAATTTTATATTCTGCATGGCAGCCTGCAATAATCTTCGTTCCGGATTTATGTATGAGTTGCACGCAACCATTTTTTTCTGCTTGAACGAATCCAAACCCTAAATGCATAATGTGTGTTCCGGAATCTGCCAACTTCTTTCCACTACGGCTATAAATTCCGGATTGGAATGAAAGTATATCATCTTTAACAGGACCACACTTATAATCCGATTCAACATCTTCGAACTGGGGTGCAAGAACCTCCACTCCTTCCTGATTCATAAATCCAAATAAACCATTCTTATAAAAGGGAATCCAGAATTGTGAACTGAGCATTATTACCCGATTAATAGAATCCGATCGTATGGATGAAGGGGGATCTTCATCGGCCTCATCAAATAAATGAAAGAGTATGTCCCTGGTTAATTTAGTATAATGACCCTGAGGGTACTCCTCCAGATATTGGAAAAATGCTTCTGGCTCTCCGGTTGAAGTAATTCGCTCAAAAATCTCCTTCTGCGTTACTTCAGCATAGGGGTTTGATGGATAATTCTGAAGAAATAATTTATAACTACTTAATTTCTTATCTCGTGTTTTTTCTTCGAATAATAATTTATCATGTCTATCCCTGGCTTCCTCGGCACGGTGCGATTCTGGATACCGCATGAAATAATCATTAAAACTCTGATGCGTATTTACTTTCAGAGCCTCCAGAAAACTTACTTCATCTCTTAGTTCTATTGCATTACCGTACTGCTTTGCAATAGAAAATTTTTCAATAAACAGATTATATGATTCTTCTGAATTGATTCGCTTGGCGCGTTCAAAGGCCGTGTTGTCGATCCTCTCATGTAGCGTTTGCAAAATCACACTATCTATTGGAAACTTTACTACACGTTCCTTTTCACGGTCTGAAAGTTGTTGGTATAGTTTGGTGGCCTTCGTTGCATAACGAAACGAAGAGTCAACCTGAAACTCCGGGTTGGTCGGAGTCAGAAACCATTGCGCTAGTACATAGTTGGCTTCAAGATTACTAGTGTCTTTCCGTAAGAATTTCTGAAGCATCCTTAAGGAGCTCTCCCACTTACCAGCCTGAAGTCTGTTAAACGCAGTTCTTTCGGTATTTAACTGGGCACTTACCGTATTCGCTACAAAAACTATAAGACACACGAAGAATATTCGTGTAGTGTGATTTACCCATGCTGCACCCATCATCATGACTACAAAAATACCAGTTAAAAGTACACCGTCATACGTACTTTCGTTCGGTTACTTACATGAATATCAATAGCATGCTTTTATTAGCTTTCTCAGTTTTGATGAAATGTCTCTGAAACAAAACTTAACACCGTGGGCAGTGCTGTGCGCCAATAGGTCCAATTGTGCGCTCCATCACGAATTCTAAACTCATGTGGAATTTCCTTTTTCTTCATAGCAATATGAACGAGCGAATTGCCTTCATAAAGAAAATCATCATCTCCACAATCAATGTACCAGCGAACTGCTTTTTTTTGATCATCTTTCACTTCATTGATCAATGAAATAGCATTATGTTTTTTAAAGTAGGCTTCAATTTCAACATCTGTTCCTTTCTGGTTCATTCGTTCCATTCCCGCTTTGGCATCGGCAACCGTAAGTGGACCTACATAGGCACTAAGCGGACATGCAGATGAAAATAACTCGGGATGATGCAACGCATACATAAATGAACCCCCACCACCCATCGAAAGACCGGCCACAGCCCGAAATCGTTTTTCACTTTTTATACGATACGTCTTCTCGATAAATGGAATAAACTCCTCGAAAAAAAAGTCTTCGTAGCGCCAATCGTTTTTAAGGTTATTGAAGTATCCCATTTGTCCGGTTTTAGCATCTGGCATTACAATTATCATAGGTGTAGCTATTCCATCGGCTATTGCTTTATTGGCAATATGTAGCACCTCTCCAAACTGCACCCAACCCGTCTGGTCATCCCCTGCCCCGTGCAATAAATACAGTACGGGATAGCTGCGTTGTGAACTCTCATAATCAGGCGGCAAATAGACTGCATACTTGCGGTCACTTTTAAGAATTTTACTGGGTAGCGATTGATTATCGTACACTTTGCCTGTCTGAGCGATCAGTGAAACTGAAAGCAAAGAAGCCGCGAGAAATAACAATAGATTTTTCATAAGAACCAGATTAAGTGAAACGAAAATCACAAATAATAACCAAGGGAACAAATAGTATTATTTTTACGGTAATATGATCAGTTGGCAAGATTTACTAAAATCACCAAATCGTTGAGATACTTCTTCCACACAGCCTTTGATGGGCATAATTATAGGGGTTGGCAGCGCCAGGCTAAGGCTATCAGTGTGCAGCAGGTAATCGAAACCACCTTGAGTGAGATGCTGAAAGAGCCATTGTCTATAATGGGATGTGGCCGAACCGATGCGCAAGTCCATGCAAGTCAGTTCTTTTTTCATCTAGATATTAAAGATCCGTGGGATTACGACTTGCTGTTCCGAATCAATAAGATGCTGCCGGATGATATCGCCATCTTTGAGATTATCCCGATGGAAGAAAATCAACATGCCCGATTTGATGCTATTCAACGCAAGTATGATTACTTTATTCACACCTATAAAGATCCACACCTCAATCATAGTAGCGTTTGGTATCCTGAAAATAATCTGGATGTGGATACGATGAAAAAAGCGGCATCTCTACTTACCAAATACAAAGACTACCGGTCCTATTGTAAATCTCCAGACACGTATCTTCACACAATCTGTAATGTATCTTCCTCCACGTTGTATACAAACAAAAATGGTGACAGGATTCGATTTGAGATTTCTGCGGATCGTTTTCTTGGCCGCATGGTTCGATTGATCGTTGGTAAACTGCTTAAGATTGGCGTTGGTGAACTAAGTCTTGATGAATTTGAAGGTTATCTTGCCGAGAAAATTACACCTGCTACATTTGATGTAGCCCATCCACAGGGACTTTTTCTTTCGAAAGTCATGTATCCGTACCTGGATATTCCACCTCGCACTCCGTTTTCAGTGATGGGTCATCAGGAAGTCCAATGGATTAATTAATTGGTATATAATCTTTTGCTCGTCTTTTCAGAATTCCTATTTCCCGAAAGCGATAGCCAACTAAAAATTTGAACGTTGAACTGGCATTAGTAAATTTTATATCTTCAAAACGAATATCATTTGTTTGGGCCCGGTAACTTAGTCCGCCAAAAATGCGATCATCATTATAACCAATCGCAACGCGTATATCAGCCACTGTATTAATTGAAATATCATGTCGTATAGATTGATCCTTACCAGTATATTTTATCCAGTAATGAGCGGGACCGTATGAAAAGATACCGTTCAGAAAAAATGATTTATACACCAGGCTATACGTATACCCGGGAGCAATACTGAGCGCTGTATAATTAAATTGACGGAATGTTGAAACAGACGATAACAGGGGTGAGTAGATCTGACTCAACACAGACGAATCGGCCTGTAAACTAAATGCATTGAGAGTTCCAGAAACAATAAACGAACCTGCGCTCTTAAGTTGTCTTTCTGCATAGTTGTAGGAAGATTTAAGAGAATATTTACTCTTATTAAATGCATAAATACCGTTTACACCGGTATTAATCAATTCTATATCTGAACGCTTAATAAATGCATCCGGCAAAGAAGGAGTTGGATTTGGATTGGCTACGTAAAAGCCCGAATAATTCTGGCGGTAAAGATCGGCACCCCAATATTTACCAAGAAAATTTGCCTGAAGGTCGCGCACTTCGGAGACGCCATAGGTGGTCCGGCTTCTTTCATCTAGTGGAACAGCAAACGTTAACTCTGCCGCCACTTCAAATAGATATACGCCAAGCCCTACGGTAAATGCATTGTTGGGTTTGTAATTCTGTTTGAGACTTTCATCAAAACGATTGCTGATAGTAAAAGACAACTCTCTCTTTTTAACTACCGGCCAAATAAAATATTTATCCGGGAAAGGTTGAACATACACTTTTCTGATTGAATCGTTCTGTGCAGTAATGAATGATAATGAGCCGCAGAGGTAAACAATCAAAAATGATGTTACGCGGATCATGAACTAGAGAATGTATTCACTCAAGTCTTTGTTCTTGATCAAACCACTCAGTTTATCTTTCACCAATTGTTGATCAATTAAAATCGTGGATTCAGCATTAATTTTATCCGGTACGTCATACAAAAACTCATTCAGGATTTTGCTTAATACAGTCTGTAACCTGCGCGCACCAATATTTTCCATTTCCGCATTGACCTCGAATGCGGTAGTCGCAATTTCATCAATGGCTCCTTTATCAAACTGCAAGGTCACTCCCTCTGCTTCAAAAAGTGCTTGATATTGTTTGGTCAAAGCATTTTTAGGTTCGGTCAGAATTCTTACAAAATCATCTTTCGTGAGATTTGTTAATTCAACCCGAATCGGAAACCGTCCCTGAAGTTCAGGTATAAGGTCGGAAGGTTTCGAAATATGAAATGCCCCGGCTGCAATAAATAGTACGTGATCTGTTTTTATTACTCCATACTTTGTGTTTACGGTGCTCCCTTCTACAATGGGAAGCAAATCCCGTTGCACACCTTCGCGGCTTACATCCGGTCCACCGCCACCTTTTTTTCCAGACCCCGAAGCGATTTTATCTATCTCATCAATAAATATTATTCCAGCATCTTCTGCCCTGCGAATGGCCTCCTCCTTTACTTCATCCATATCAATGAGTTTGGATGATTCTTCTTCCAGCAAAAACTTGCGAGCCTCTCCTACTGTTACCTTCCGCTTCTTAGGTTTCTTGGGCATCATGCCGCTCAGCATTTCCTGAAGATTCATCATCGACACTTCATCCATCATGCCCGCACCAATCATGCCAACGCCTGGGTTGCCACCCTGCTTGATGTTGATTTCTATTTTTCGATCCTCCAGTTCCCCATTCTTTATTTTCTCGCGGAAAAGATTTCGGGTGCGTTCATTCAACTCCACATCGCTGGTGGGTGTGCCATTCGTCTCTTCTGTAGTTACCGGAAAGCCAGCCGTCTTTGAACGCATAGGCGGTATCAAGGCATCAAGAATGATTTCTTCAACAGCCAAAGCAGCCTTCTCCTTCACTTCTTCCTTCTTTTTTGCCTTTACCATGTTAACGGATTGTTCAACAAGATCGCGCACCATACTCTCTACATCACGGCCCACATACCCAACCTCCGTAAATTTAGAAGCCTCCACTTTTACAAACGGTGCATCAGCAATTTTAGCAAGCCTGCGGGCAATTTCAGTTTTACCAACGCCCGTGGCTCCGATCATTAAAATGTTATTCGGAATAATTTCTCCCTGAATCTCGGTGTCCACATTCATTCTTCGCCAGCGATTACGCAGCGCAATGGCTACATTTCGCTTCGCTTCATACTGGCCAATGATATATTTATCCAGCTCTTTTACGATCTGTTGTGGTGTGAGGTATGTAGAAGGTAACATGATTCTTTTTAATGATTTAAACTTTCTCCGCTTTTGCTTCTGTCAACACAAACTCAACGGGTTTGGCAACCTTCTCCTTAAGCAAAGCGATCTTTAACACTTCATCCACGGTGTCTACGTAATGAAATGTAAGCCCCTTTACGTAGGTCTTTTCTATTTCCAGGATGTCGCGTTTATTCTTTTGGCTTAAAATGATTTCTTTAATACCGCTACGCTTAGCCGCCAAAATCTTTTCCTTAATACCTCCCACGGGCAAAACTTTCCCGCGTAAGGTGATCTCACCTGTCATAGCAAGTTTGTTTTTTATTTTTCGCTGCGTAAAGATAGAAGCAAGAGATGTGAGCATGGTTATACCTGCAGAGGGTCCATCTTTCGGTACCGCACCGGCTGGCACGTGTATATGCAAATCATATTGCTGAAATATGCGATGATCAATGTCCAACGATGTCGCGTTTGATTTCAAGTAGGACAAGGCGGCCATGGCAGATTCTTTCATCACGTCACCTAACTGGCCTGAAATTGTAAGCGCGCCTTTGCCGCGGTTTAGACTCGACTCAACAAACAGAATATCACCCCCCACTTGCGTCCAGGCCAACCCTGTTACCACTCCTGCGATGTCATTACCCTGATAAAGTTCTTCGTCAAAAATTTCAGCTCCTAAAGTTTTGATAACAAATTCAGGCGTGATCTCTTTCTCATACGTTTCATCCATCGCTACTGACTTGGCAATGCTGCGAACTACCGAACCAATTTTTCGCTCAAGATTCCGAACCCCTGATTCGCGGGTATAGCTCTCAATTACTTTGATTAATGAGTCCTTAGAAAATTTAATCTGACCGGACTTTAATCCATGCTCAGCCAGTTGTTTGGGCACAAGGTGACGGATAGCAATCTGAAGTTTCTCTTCTACTGTGTACCCGGTTAATTCAATGATCTCCATCCGATCGCGCAAAGCCGGATGGATGGTATCCAATGAGTTGGCTGTAGCAATAAATAAAATCTTTGAAAGATCGTATTCAACTTCCAGGTAGTTATCTCCAAAGGAATTGTTTTGTTCCGGATCTAAAACTTCCAACAAAGCAGAAGAAGGATCGCCTCTGAAATCTGAGCGTACTTTATCAATTTCATCCAAAATAAAAACCGGATTGGAGGATTTAGCCTTCTTTATATTTTGAATAATTTTTCCGGGCATAGCGCCTACATACGTCTTGCGATGACCGCGAATCTCGGCTTCATCATGCACGCCACCTAACGACATGCGGATGTAATTTCGTTGCAGTGATTTCGCAATGGATTTCCCTAACGAAGTCTTACCAACACCCGGGGGTCCATACAAGCAAAGGATAGGACCTTTCATGTCCTGCTTCAATTTAAGCACCGCCAGGTATTCAATAATTCGGGTCTTAACTTTTTCAAGACCAAAATGATCTTTATCCAAAATTTTCCGTGCGCGCTTCAAATCAAAGTCATCCACTGTGTATTCATGCCACGGTAGATCGAGCATAAACTCCACATAGTTCATCGCAACCGGAAACTCTGCAGCCTGGGGATTAATGCGAAGCAACTTATCGAGCTCCTTATTAAAATGATCGGCAGCGGCTTTGGGCCATTTCTTCTCTGCCCCCCGCTTTCGAAGTTTTTCTATTTCTTTATCCGGCCCATCGTATCCCAGTTCATCCTGCAACACTTTTATTTGCTGTCGCAAGAAATAATCACGCTGTTGCTGATCGATGTCGGTATGTACTTTCTTTTGAATTTCATGCTTTATCTCCAACATCTGAATTTCTTTCAGCATGTATTGAAGCAGTAGTGTCCCCCTATCTATAATATTGGTGGTCTCCAGAATTTTTTGCTTATCGGCAACATCCACATTTAGATTGGACGACAGAAAATGAATGAGAAAGCCGGTGCTTTGAATATTCTCAAGAGCAACTTGCGCTTCCTGCGGAATCTCTGGATTTAGTTTTAAGATTTTAAGTGCAGCATCACGCAATGACTGCACAAGTGCTTTCACTTCTTTGCTTTCAAGGTCAAGAATGGGCTCAGTCTGAAGATCAACATGAGCTGTCATAAACGGCTCATCCTGCAAAAACTCTTTGATCTGAAATCGGTTCTTTCCTTGAATAATAATGGTTGTATTTCCATCGGGCAACACAAGCATTTTTATTATTCGGGCTACCGTACCGAACCTGTAAAGATCGTCCATGCCGGGCTCTTCGGCCTGCTTGTTCTTTTGTGCTATTACACCAATAATACGATTACCCTGATAGGCTTTTTTTATCAATCGAATAGATTTCTGACGGGTAACTGTAATGGGAATAACTACGCCCGGAAACAAAACCGTATTTTTTATTGGGAGAATAGAGAGTTCTTCCGGAAGATCTTCAGGCTTAAGATCAGATTCCTGTTCGGGATTAATTAGTTGAATCAATTCTTCCGAATCTTCCTGAACCATGGGTGTAATAGCAAGTGATTTAAACATACGTAAGAAGTGCCAATTTGACACAAAAAAAGGGTGTCTGCAATTAATATTTGATCAACTCCTATTGGGTCAATCTATATGCCAGTGTTTTGGTTATCAGTCAAATTTGTTTCAATTTTCGATTGTATTCACCTATGGCAGTGTCGATTATAAAAGCCTCAAAACCTTGTTTATTAGTGCTTTTGATAGTACTTATCTGTTGTCCTGTATCCGTTTACGCTCAAAAACAGAAAAAGGGTTATAAAAAAGGTGGTGTGATACAACTAAACGACTCGCTCACCACTTACAGCCAGTCTGACATATTTGATTTTCCCAACGTAAACAAAACTCCTTTCTATCAAAATGATTCAAAGCTTCAAAAAATAAGAAGTCTTGATAAGCCAGGTTTTGAGAATCAGATGTATCTCGAGTTGAAAGATTACCTAAAGAGTTTTGGCATTGAAAACTTCAGCAAAAATGTAGCTATGATCTGGCGGCTCGCCAAACTATCGGAAACTCAAGGACCTGCCGGAGAATCGTTACTGTTGTATAAATTGGTTCTAAAGCATCATCAACAAGGGCTAGACATCAATGATATCTACAAACGATATCAAATGCTTGATCCCGAGAAGAAAGAAAATTATGTGCCGCTGGATTTCTATTACAAACTTGTAGACTACCGAAAAGATATTGATACGCTACGACCACCGCATGCGATATTGGTAAATATGGGTGATGACATCAACTCATCCAAGGAAGATTACGGACCAACCGTTGGCCATGTGGATGACCTCATGCTTTTCACTTCAAAAAGAAATGAGCATCCCGAACGCGCTTACAATGAAGACCTCTTCTACAGCTTAAAAGCAGAAGATCGATGGACACTTGCTGAGCCGTTTGAAAGTATTAATACCGAATACAATGAAGGTTCGGCATGTATGAGTTTGGATGGTAAGTCACTCTTCTTCTCCCGCTGCAATGCGCCCGATGGATTGGGCAATTGTGATTTGTATGTTGCCATCTTAAAAGCCGACAGCACCTGGGGTGATGTGAAAAATCTTGGACCCAACATCAACAGCAAAGGTTGGGATTCGCATCCTTCGCTCACCCACGGTGGCGATACCTTGTTCTTTGCCTCCAACCGCGCGGGTAGTTTTGGATTATCGGATATCTATTTTTCGATTAAAGACAAAAAAGGCAGCTGGCAAAAAGCTTTGAATGCCGGACCTATAATTAACACAGCTCAGAGTGAAGTTAGCCCCTTCTTTCACCGCAAATTCAATGTCTTGTATTTTAGTTCGAATGGACATCCCCTGAACTTTGGTGAGTTTGATATCTATAAATCCTATCGCTTAACAAAAAGTTGGGGTGAACCTAAAAATACCGGACCGCTCGTAAATGGTGGTGGAAGTGAATACTACTTTACCATCGACTCGCAATCAAAGAATCTATACTATGCACGCTCGGTTGAAGAAGATTTAAAAAATCTTGATTTACATTCCTTTCCTGTTCCGATGGAAGCACAACCCGAAGCTACTACTCAACTCAAAGGCACGTTGAAAGACCCGGATGGAAAAGCAGTTAAGGGAATTGTTTCTGTCATTGATCTTGACCAAGGTGTGGAGGTGGCACCCAGGTTTATCCGCGAGGATGGCTCCTTCGATTTTAGTCTGATTAACAAAAGAAATTACCTATTGATAATTCAAGGCGATGAGTTTTTTCGAATTGAAGAAATATTTTTTCTGGATGGTGATCGGGAAATCAATAAGATTGCGGAGACCATCGAAAGTAAAATTGCTTTTCAATCACTTGAATTTGAAAACGGAAAGGCTGACATTCTAACTGAAATGCATAGCGATCTTGATAAGATTGCCAACTTTCTGATTGATCATCCTGATTTTAAATTGCAGATCTCCGGTCATACCGATTCAGCGGGGAAAGAGGAAAGCAATTTGAAATTATCTCAGGCGAGAGCGGATGCAATAAAAAAATACCTTTCTACACAATTCCCAATCGATACCTCGCGCATCACGGCTATTGGCTATGGTAGTTCAAAACCTATCGTACAAGAAGTTACGGATGAGCACAAGCAACTTAATCGCAGGGTGGAGTTTGAAATCATCAAAGATTGATTTCAAACGTCATATTTTTTGAGTTTATTGATGTATCTAAATCTGCAACCATGAAAAAACTACTTTTCATCTGTTTCTACTTATCTGTCCTTTTTGCTCAGTCTCAAAGCGAAATCAATCCCAAAATAAAACCTGATCGCGATAAAGAATTTGTTGCGGCTGATCTAACAAAAAAATTTCCTATCTATAAAAAAGTGGCCAGCGATATTTGGTCCTATGCCGAATTAGGTTTTCTGGAAACACAAAGCACAGAACGTTTGCAGGGAGTGTTACGCAGCGAAGGTTTTAAAATAGAAACCGGAGTATCTGAAATGCCCACGGCTTTTCTTGCCACTTATGGTAGCGGAGGACCTGTTATTGGAATTCTGGCAGAGTTCGATGCCTTGCCCGGCCTTTCGCAGGATTCTGTTGCTGACCGGAAAATAAAAATTGAAGGCGGCCCCGGCCATGCGTGTGGTCACCATTTGTTTGGAACGGCATCTGTGGCTGCTGCGGTAACCCTGAAAGATTGGTTAATCAAAAATAAAAAAGCAGGAACCGTGAAACTCTTCGGAACTCCAGCTGAAGAAGGTGGTTCCGCCAAAGTGTATATGGTGC
The DNA here is from genome assembly GCA_022841475.1 of Cyclobacteriaceae bacterium. Lineage (GTDB taxonomy): Bacteria > Bacteroidota > Bacteroidia > Cytophagales > Cyclobacteriaceae > ELB16-189. The sequence continues at coordinate 19,501 of JALHRJ010000085.1, forward strand.
GTGATGGATTGTTTGATGATGTTGATGCGGTATTACACTGGCATCCATCCAGCGCCAATGATGCAAGTCCGCAATCTTGTCTCTCCATTAAGCAAACTATTTTCCGGTTCTATGGACGCTCGGCTCATGCCGCTGCAGCGCCTCAAGCAGGTCGCTCAGCATTGGATGGGTTGGAAGC
>JALHRJ010000086.1 GCA_022841475.1 Cyclobacteriaceae bacterium
GATCTGTTTTACTTTTTGTGCGATTTCAGACATGTTTATAAAGGTTTAGAGTATTCAAAAATCTGTGCAAATAAAGAGATTTGGTGCAATATTGTCAAACTTTTTAGAGACGAGAGGGTATTTATCAATTTATCAAAATGAAGAAAAAGCGGCTTGAAATCGAATATAGCTTTGATTTTGAGTTATTAGGCATCATTTCATCTGCCAAGGGTTATAAACTGGCGTGGGATATTAACGCGACCCTTTCGGCCAAGCTGGTGAAGCAAAAAGATTTGATGATACATTTAAAAAATAAACAGTTAGCCTCCCATTCATACTATTCTTTTGAGAATGAAGTGAATACCTTAAAACTTTTTAGAAATAGACCCAACGAGCCGGAGCTGGCAAAAAATCTTTTAGTACCCGAATTCCCTCACTATGACTACGTTATCTTAACCCGCGGAGAAGAACACCAAAGCAGCAAACGATTGCAGGAACTCTTGCGTAATAATTCTTCCATCGAATTGGTCGCTTTCATACCTTTGGACGCTTTAAAATCGAAGGATAACTTTATTTTCTAACCTATCTAATGGAACGTATCTCGTACAACAAGACCAAAATTGTAGCTACTGTAGGCCCGGCCTCAAACAATAAAGACATGCTCCGCGCCCTCGCCAAAGAGGGCGTTGACGTTTTTCGGCTCAATTTCTCACACGGAAAGCATGAAGATCACCTTAAAGTGATCAACTATGTGCGTGAGATAAACGAAGAATTGGGAACTCACATTGCCCTTTTACAGGATTTACAAGGTCCCAAAATCAGGGTAAACGAAATGCAACCCGGCATTGAAATCAAGGCAGGCGATACAATTACTATAACCACCAAAGAGGTTCTGGGCAATCAGGAGTTGGTGAGCACTTCTTATGAAGGCCTCCCCAAAGATGTGAAGGCTGGCGATATGATCCTTATTGACGATGGTAAGATTGAGTTAAGAGTACGCGAAGTACGCGGGTCGGAAGTGGTGTGTACGATTGTATATGGGGGCCCGTTGAAATCCAGGAAAGGAATTAATCTTCCGTTTTCAAAAGTATCAGCTCCGTCACTTACCGACAAAGATTATGAGGATTTGGAATTTGGTTTGAAACACAACGTAGATTGGGTAGCACTATCTTTTGTTAGAAAGGCCACGGATATTGAAATTCTGAGAGCCGTAATTGACAGGCATAAATCAACAACCAGGATTGTTGCAAAAATTGAAAAACCCGAAGCGCTTGAAAACATTGATGCCATCATTGAAGCTACTGATGCCGTGATGGTAGCCCGGGGCGATCTTGGTGTCGAAATCTGGATGGAGGAGGTGCCCATGGTGCAGAAAATGCTTGTCGAAAAATGCAACAATGCTTCCAAACCTGTAATTGTTGCAACCCAGATGATGGAGAGCATGATTGAAAATCCACGACCAACCCGCGCAGAGACGAATGATGTGGCCAATGCAGTGCTTGATGGAGCCGATGCGCTTATGCTTTCCGCAGAAACGGCTGCAGGAAAATATCCAATTGAAGTTATCCGTAGTATGGTGCGAACAATTGGATCGGTTGAAAAGCAAGGAAAAATTTATTACCGCTTCCGTGAGGTAGACGCTGATTCAGATAACTATTTTAACGATAGTTTGATTCTTACAGCTTGCAAACTTGCCAAGGATGTCAATGCAACAGCTATTGTGGGCATGACCCAATTGGGCTATTCTGCTTATAAAGCTTCATCACACAGGCCTAATGCAAACATTTTTGCCTTCACCAGCAACGATTCTATTCTTAATACAATGAATCTGGTTTGGGCCACCAAAGCTTATCATTATGACAAGGCTGCTTCAACGGATGAGACCATCTCAGACGTTGAAAAAATCCTGAAGAGGGATGGACATGTTAAGAGTGGCGATATTTTTATAATTCTTGCCAGCATGCCGATTCAGGAACGGGGTCGCTCGAATATGATTAAGGTGCATGTGGTGAGTTAGAGGTAAGATTTTAAAGAAGCCGTTTCAAATTCGAATAAAATTAAATGTCATTCCGGCCTTGAGCCGGAATCCCGTAATGCATGCACAAGATGGGATCGCGGGTCCATGCCCGCGATGACAAGAAGACTTTTGAGTCAGCCTCTTTTTTTTATTAAAGCTTCGGCTCAACCATAATCACATCTTCTCGTTCTACCACCACAGCTCCAGCCGGATCGCCTTTGCGTTTACGCACGAATTTTTTAGGTGTAAATGAAACAGGGCAAAGGGAATCTGTTTTGCGTTTTGAATTATAAGCGGCCAACTGCGCTGCCCGCTCGATAACCTCTTTTGGAAAATTTTTACCTGACTGATGTTTGATTAGTACATGCGAACCGGCAACATCTTTCGCATGAAGCCATAAATCTTCTTTGTAAGAATGCTTTAGCGTTAGTTCATCATTCTTGTCTGCATTTTTTCCTACCCAAATCTTAAAGCCTTTGAATATAAATTCGTGGTAGGGAAGGGGTTCGGTTTTTTTCTGGTTTTGTATTGTCAGTTGCAGTCCCTCGGTTTTATTCAACGCCTTGATATTGCCGGCATCTTCGATTGAAAGCAGCGTTGCCTGGAGTTTCTCAAGGTCTGATTCTTTTGCACGAATGGATTCTTTCAGCTTTGTGATTTCAATCTGCTGGTTTTTGGATTTACGATAGAATACTTCTGCGTTTTTCTGAGCATTAAGGTCGGGCTTCAATTTGATCACCACAGGCTTGCCATCATAAAAACTCTCCAAGCTAACTTCGCTTATTCCGGTTTTTATTTCATGCATATGTGCCATGATCAGATCACCCCAGATCTGGTAATGGTGATCATTCACCAGTTCGTCAACTTTCTGTTGATTTTTTAGAACATAATTTTTACCGGCTTTAATTTTATCCTGAATATTTTTTCGAAAAAAAGCTTTCCCGGAAAGCAAAGCATTTTTTACAGAACTAGCGGAAAAGAATTCGTTAATAGCAGGAATTGGATGCTGGAAGGTATTTAATACATGACCTATCGGCAGCAGGGAAAAGTTTATTTCGTTATCTATCTCAGTTATATGATAAACCGGTGACTCCAATTGATTACGGATGTTATTCAGTTCTTTCCATTGATCATTATTGGATAATTTATCAATACCCTTTTCATGCCAATAACGCCAAACTAATTTGCCAAACGTAAAATATAAGGTTGAAAGATTCTTGAGATTCAGATCAAATTGTTCCCGACTAAAGTCGATTTTACGATCTAATGAATCTGTTGATATCTCACGGTCAGCAGCAAGGTGATTTCGAAAAAGAGCGATGGCGACTCCCTGGTGAAGCAGAATGACGTTCGATCTGTTGCCATGCATTTTAAACAGGAGTTGATTAGAATCCTCCAGTTCCAAAGCGAAACTTCGTTCGTTATCAAATTGACGGATACCCACAACTTTTTGCATGAGGACTTCATTGAACAGGTCAACACTGTTTTTGCGCGCTCGGTTAAAACTTTCCGGAAACGAGAGACAGCAGAACTGCGCCAGCAAACTTGCTTTTATAAAAAAAGAGCTATTGCCATTATTAAATTCAATGATTAATTCTTCTTTGTTCTGACTAAAGCACGAAACCAATGTAAAGCCCACAATCCTCTCGGTTAGTTGGGCGCTCAGTTGACGAAGGAAATAGTAATTGGTATGCACAATCAGAGTTCGATGGACAATCCATCGTACGCCAAAGCTACAGAATTTGGTAGCTCCTTTTCGATTGTTTTATGTGAGCCTAATTTGTGGCTAATGTGAATGAAATAAGTTTGTTCGGCCTCGATTCTTTTGGCTACTTCAATGGCCTCTTCCAGGTTGAAGTGAGATAAATGCTTTTCCCGCTGCAGCGCATTGAGCACCAGTACGCGGGTTCCTTTCAATCGCTCATAGGTGCTTTCGGGAATTTGATTAGCATCGGTAATATAGCTCAAATCATGAATGCGAAAGCCGGTTACAGGTATTTTGAAATGGAGTACGGGTAGCGGAATAATCTTTACCCCATTAATTGAGAATTCTTCGTCCGTTATTTCACGAAGGTCTATTTGTGGAGTGCCTGGATACTTATACTTTTCAAAAGCATAGTAAAACTCTACTTCAAGTTGACGAAGCACTGAGGAAGTACCATAAACGGGCATGTCAATTTTCTGTAAATAATTGAATGCCCGAACATCATCAAGCCCTGCAATATGGTCTTTGTGGCCATGGGTGAATAGTATGGCATCCAACTTCCTAATTTGCTCACGCAACATTTGTTGCCGAAAGTCCGGGCCGGTATCGATCACCAGGCTCGTATTGTCAACCATAATATGAATGGATGTTCTTAATCGTTTGTCACGGTAATCAAGGGAAGAGCAGACCTCACAATCGCACCCAATAACCGGAACTCCCTGCGAAGTGCCTGTGCCAAGAAAGGTGACAGTCATTGACACCGGATTATTGCTTTACTTCGGCCTGAACAAGTTCTTCGTAAAGTTTCAGACTTTTTTCTGAGAAACGGGTGGTATCCAGTTCCAGGTTTTTCAGGATGTCAAGCAGGGCATTTATTTTTCCTTCCATGGTGAAGAACTTATTGACAATCATAATCTTCTGCTCCTTCAGCAAGCAATAGCCGGACTTGAAATTGCCTTTCTCATACCGCAGTATGTAATCTGATTCGGCAACGAGATCTTCCAGTTTAGTGAGAAATTGATTAGTGTACTTTATCATTCGTAGTGGCGAATTTTTGTCCCGCAAGATAACGATTTAAGTTATTAGTCCATAGTCAATAAGTCGACAGTCAAAGGGTGGACGGTCGACTGATGACTAAATAATTACTTTTGTAAAGTGAATACGAAGAAGCTCGTAGTAATTGTAGGCCCGACCGCAGTCGGAAAGTCCGAAATGGCTTTGCACCTGGCTGAATACTTCAGGACCGAAATAATCTCTGCTGATTCCCGTCAGATTTATAAAGAACTGGAAATTGGTACAGCCAAGCCTAAGGCTGATGAACTGGCTCGCATTCAGCACCACTTTATCAACACACATTCTATCACGCAGGACTATGATGCTGGAGAATATGGCCGGGAAGCACTTTCATGTATCCATCAATTATTTGAAACCCATGATACTTTGATCATGTGTGGTGGTTCCGGACTTTATATAAAAGCAGTTCTGGAAGGATTTGATGAGATGCCAGAAATACCGGCAGGTACTCGCGATAAAATTGTGGAAGAATTTAAATCCAAAGGACTCTTGTGGTTGCAAAAAGAAGTGGAAGCTGCTGATCCGGATTATTTTGCTGATGTGGATAGTAAAAATCCACAACGACTCATGCGGGCTCTGGAACTTTATCGTGTTGCTAACATTCCTGTGAAGCAACTAAGGAAAAAAGCAAAGTTAGAGCATTCATTCGAGATCATTAAAATTGGACTGGAGGTAAGCCGTAAGGAGCTTTATGAGCGAATTGACGCCCGCATGGATCGGATGATTGAGATGGGCTTATTCGGGGAGGCGGAGAAGTTTTATTCACAAAGAACACTAAATGCTTTGCAAACGGTGGGCTATCGGGAAATTTTTAATTTCCTGGATGGGGAATATGATAGAGAAGAAGCCATCCGGTTATTGAAAAGAAACTCCCGCAGATATGCGAAGCGACAACTTACGTGGTTCAAGAAAGACCAACAAATTAAGTGGTTTCAACCTGACCAGGTTGATCAAGTCATCCTATATATAGATCATAAAAATCTGTAAGTTTTGCCTGCTGCCTACTGCCCACTGCTTACTTTTACTGTTCAATGAAAAAGCGCGTACTCATCATCACTTACTATTGGCCCCCTTCGGGCGGCAGTGGGGTGCAGCGATGGCTAAAGTTTGTCAAGTACCTGGTTCGGGCAGGGTGGGAGCCTTATGTGTTTACGCCTGAGAATCCATCTTATACCATTCAGGATCATTCCTTGTTGAAAGATATACCCAAATCTGTTGAGGTCGTTAAGTTTCCTATTTGGGAGCCGTATCAATTATTTTTCAAAATAGCATCGTTATTCGGAAGTAAGAATCTTCAGCAAACCGATTTTGTTTCAACGGATAAGAAATCTTTTATTAAGCGGGTGAGTAGTTGGATTCGTGGCAATTTTTTTATACCCGATGCTCGTGTATTTTGGATAAAACCATCGGCAAACTATCTGCATGATTTTGTTATTCGAAATCAGATTGACAAGATCATCACAACGGGTCCACCACACAGCGTGCATTTAATTGGTTTACGATTAAAGAACAGAAATCCTGCTCTTCGTTGGATTGCAGATTTCAGGGACCCCTGGAGTGAGTGGGATTTACTGGATACATTTTCGCTGACCGCGATTGCAAGAAAAATACACGCATCACAAGAACGTAAAGTATTACAAAGGTCAGATGTGGTGCTTACCGTTACACCTTTTTATAAAGAGCGCTTTAAGGCATTAGGCGCACGCGATGTTGTATTAATTACCAATGGCTTTGATGAAGATGATTTTGTCGACATTACCCATAGTCGAACAACAAAATTTACAGTGCGGCATATCGGAGGTATGGATGAGTTGCGGGATCCCCGACCGATTATGCGAGCTATCAAAGAGCTTTATCTGGATAATGAAGATTTTAGTGGTGATATTGTTATCGAGTTTGTGGGTTCGGTTAATAGTTCTTTTCGATTGTTTGTTGAACAGGATACTGTACTCAAGCAGATCGTGCAGTTCAGAAATCATATTCCCCATAATGAATTACTCAACATATACGGTAAGACCGATGTGTTGTTACTTGTGCTGGCGCATCAGTCAATAGCAGTTGGTAATTTGCCTGGAAAATTATTTGAATACCTGGCTTCCGGAAAGCCGATCTTGGGAGTTGGAGCTGTGGATGGAGATGCAGCCGAGATCTTGCAACAAACCAAGGCGGGTGTAATTAAAGATAGGAATGATGTGGAGGGAATTAAGTTACAGGTACGCCAATACTATGAGGGCTGGAAAGCAGGTGATGTTTACGAAAATAATAGTATACACATGTATTCGAGAAAACACCTAACGGATAAACTGATTTTTGTTTTGGAACAGCTTTAGCTTATTTTAATTAACTATTAACTCTACTTTCCAGTCAAAAGCCGGATTCCTTTTTTAAACAAGTCATTTGCTTCTGAAGATACTTTAGTAACTATTATTAGTGTTGCAAAGACCAGTGTGATCACACCCGACCTGAGAATAATATCCAGAATTGTATTCTCGGCTTTAAATAGAACAGCATTGATTAACAAGGTGATGGCTCCAATAATTAAAACTTTCACGGTAGCAATATCAAATGGCTGAATTTTATATCTTGCATAGATAAATACATATTTGGTCGCATTAAAAGTAACCATGGCAAAGGCGGCTCCCCAGGCCGCTCCTTCAATCCCAAATCGAGGTATCAAAATATTATTTGAAATAATAATCAAGGCAGCGAGAATTAAAATCAGAACGATGTTGAATTTATAATATTTAGAGAGTACGATGATCTCGCTACTGGGGCCAAATAACATGTCGAAAAGTTTGGCGCCACCGATTATAATAACAACCCATTTTCCCGCATCATAATAAGTTCCGTTGGGCATCAGTGTAAATAGATTGTCAAGATTACTCCACACGCCAATTAATAGAAGGGATCCAATAATAAATTGATTAATTGAGGTTTTGCGATAGAGTGAAGCAACTTCCGATAAATCATTGCGCTCGAAGGCTCGTGAGATCAGAGGCATCGCAATCTGGCTTAGTGCTCGTTTGGGAATTTCGATTACAGTAGCCACGTAAAATGAAGTGGTGTAAATGGCATTCAAACTCCATCCCAACAAGGCCGTAACCATCATGCTGTCAATCTTGCCAATCAGAACCATGCCTGCCATACCCGCAAAGCTTAAGAGGCTATACTTGAATAGCTCTGGAAATTTGGTTTTATTCAGGATATTGAAATTAGTTTGTAGTGTTATTTCACCTTGTTGCCATAGGTAAAATAGTAGTATGAATAGCCAGAGCAAATAACCAAGCACAGAACCAATGATAAACTGATCAAAGGTTATTACGCCACCAAAATAAAACAGCACCAGTACCGAGAGAAATAAGCGGGCCATTACTTCCCGCAACAGATTGGGGACAACAGTTTTTAAAAGCGACCTGGAAAACGCTTCAAGTACGGCAATCATCACCAACACAAGGGTGAGCCAAAGTATCAAGGTAACATATTGATTGATTTCCTTCGCGTTATCCTGAAAGTAAGTAAGGAGTGGGGTTTCAAAGATTTTAAAGATGAGAAAGAAAACGGCAAACCCCGCCAACGCCATCAGGGTCATTAGCGTGATAAACGTGTGCGAAGATTTTTGATCTTTGACGAGTTGTGGATAAAACCGGAAAATACTTTGTGCGAGACCAAACTGTGCGAACGGTGTAAAAAGAATCGCAGCATCTTGTATGGTGCGGAATAACCCAATCTGTTCAGGTAATAAGTATTTCGGGTAGAGGTAAAGTAGATTGACATAGCCGATAACTACACCCGCGTAGGAGATGATAGAAGAATAAATACTTTGGCGGATGACGATGCCCATCTAGGAAATAAAGGTTTGGTAGTTATCTGGTGTGATTACCGAAAATTCACTTTCAGGATAGGCCTTGGTAAACGTTACTGATGGCTTTGCAGTTTTAGTCTTACCCCACTTAAATTCAAAAGTAAAAAGTCTACCATCGCGATCTTCGATGTAATCAATTTCCTGTTGTTGTTTTGTTCTCCAAAAAAACCGATTGCACCAAATGTTATTGTACTGAACAAATTTTAGCCGTTCGCTGAGCAGAAAATTTTCCCACAGTGCACCTGTATCTTTACGCAAGTCTAGCGGTTGAAAATTGGCAATAATGGCATTGCGAATACCATTGTCATAGAAATATATCTTACGACTTTTCTTCAACTCATTTCTAAGATTTCTGCTAAACGAAGGAAGCCTGTAAACTACCATTGTTTTTTCTAATAAGTCGATGTATCTACTTACGGTCATAGGGTCAGATTTGACCAGATCAGCAAGTTCATTATAGCTCACCTCGGAACCAATTTGCAGACTCAAGGATTGAAGGATTTTTTCAATTACTTCTGGTTTTCGTACGTCCCGAAAAGAAAATAAATCTTTATATAGATAGCTGTCAGTTAGATTCTTTAAGACTTCTTTTTCTCTACCCGGATTATTGATTACATCAGGATACATGCCAAAAATAAGTCGGTTACTTAATTGTCTCTTTTCTTCCAGGGCTGAATGATGACCGATCATTTCCTGAAAGGAAAGCGGATACATTATGAATTCCCATTTTCTTCCAGTTAAAGGCTCGTTGATCTCATTGGCTAACTCTAATGCTGAAGACCCCGAAACTATTAGTTGAACATTTTCAATTTGATCGATAATTAATTTTAAACTGATGCCAATATTTTTTACCCGTTGGGCTTCATCTATGATTACCAGTTCATGAGGTCCTATTAGTGTTTTTAGCTCGCTCGATGTTTTGTTTTGAAGCAAGGAACGCATATCAGGCTCATCGCAATTAATAATCAGTGCCTTTTTTATATGAGATTTAGCCAATCTTTCTAAAAGAGTTGTCTTTCCTACTTGTCGGGGCCCAATTAAGATGACTGCCTTTTTGGACCCTAAATGCGCTTTTATTGTATTTTCAAGTATTCGGATGATCATAATCTATGAAAGTTATAACTTTTTTCGATTATGATCTACAAAAAGTTCTTTTGAAAATGAGTAATGCGGAAATTGATCAAGCTGCTTATTTAGGTAGAAATCTATCTAACTAAGTCTAATCGAGATAGGAAATTACCGTTTTGCTTCCACGATATAGTATCGGGGTGTGAATAACCGAAGCATTGGCCTCAAACCAAGTATACCAACAGGTGAAGTCCATTTTTCTTTTCGGATAATTTTCCAGCCGGCCTTCTCTAGCAGCCAATCAAATTGCCAGTCTTCAAATTCATGATAGTGCCTGTCCCACGGATTTGTTTTATGCCGATATGCTTTAGCGAACCAGAGTGAAAGTGGAATGCTGGCAAACAAGTGATTGGCGGGGATGGCTTTGAGTACCCCCAATGGATTTAATAAGTGCTCAAAAATTTCAAAGGCGGTTGCGGCATCAGTCACCTGTGTTGAAATTATTTCCGGATGATCATCAAGGTCTTCACCGGTTGTATTGAGTACATGATAGCCTTCCTGCATCATAATTTTTGAGAACGGATTTTCAACCCCAATATCCAGGATGGATGTTCCAGTTGGCAAACTTTGCTTGACAAAACGAAGTGTTTTTTCGTAACGTGTCCTTAATGTTTTGTTAGTAAGATCATATAATTCAGTAGAGTCCATTTAAAATATTTTATAAAGATTAATCAACTCCTTCTGATCGTGTTCCCAATTTACATTTTCTTCGGTGGTAACCTGCTTTCCTTGGTCACCCAGTTTTTTGCACAAGGATGGTTCATTGTAAAGCATGAGCACTTTGTCGGCAAAGTCTCGGCTATTGCCAGCCTCGAATACTAAACCTGACTGGTATTTTTCGACTAATCTTTTTAATGGTGTACTGGAACTTACCAATAAAGGTTTGCCGGTCATCATACCCTGAAATAATTTGTGAGGTACCGTATTATCAGTATGTTCATTTGATTGGTGAGGAATAACATTCACATCAGCTAAAGACATGTATGAGTAAAATTTTGAAAAAGGTTGGTAGCCAAAAAAGTGAACATTTTGCAAGCTATGGCTACTCACCAATTTTTGAAGACTATTCATTACGGATGAGCTACCAAACCCTACAACGGCAAGTTGAATCTGCGACTGATCTTTCAGGTATTGCATTCCCTCAATAGCGACATCCACCCCACGATGAGGTCCGATGCCACCCGAATACGTGATAATAAATTTTTCCTTTAGTGAATCGTAAACTGATCTATCCAATGGTTGTCGTATAAACGCTTGGTCTTCCGAATTTGTGATGACTGTAATTTTATTTTCGGCAGCGCTATGCTCCTGTATAAGCCGTTGCTTCATTTCATCAACTACAGCAATGATATGATCGCTTTCGAGGCATGCCTTTTTTTCAAATTTTGTCCAGCGTTCCGGATTCATGAAGAGCGCATTCTTAAGGCGAACTATCGGGTTCTTCTTCCAGGTAAACCATGTGCGCAAGGCTTCGGGGTAATTTTCATGCATGTCCGCGATTACCTTAAATCCCGATTCGGCTCGTAAACTTAGCGCTGTTCCCACCAAGGGCAGGTCGTGAATGTGAACGCAATCAAATTTTTCGGTGGAATGTAATTTTTTAATTGCCGATTTGAAGACTGGATGTACGAATTGCATTGACATGATCACATCCCAAAAGGCAAGTTGATAATTGTTTTTACCGGCATCGATGCGATGCACTTTTATCCCTTCTACTGTTTGAACAGCTTCTTGTCCTTGTTTTCTTAAACACAACAGATGAATTTCAAAACCTGCCTTTATTAATGCTTCGGTTTCCTTTTTAACCCGAATGTCGGCCGGATAGGGAGCATTCAACAGCATTAAAATCTTTTTTTGCACTCGTAAAGTTTTAATTTATCGCAAAGAAAGAGAATTTTGCCACCCGAATCACGCAACTATGAAAATAACACTGATTGCCGGGGCAAGGCCCAACTTTATGAAAATTGCTCCCATTATCAGAGCTATTGAAAATGCTCAACAATCGGGTAAAGTTATTGATTATCGTCTCGTTCATACAGGGCAACACTATGATGACAAGCTCAGTAAAATATTTTTTGAGCAACTCCAAATCCCTCAGCCCCATGTAAACCTGGGAGCCGGGTCCGGCACACAAGCCGAGCAAACGGCCCGTATTATGGTTGAGTTTGAAAGGGATCTGATAGCAAATCCGACTGATTTGGTTGTGGTAGTGGGTGATGTCACTTCAACGATGGCCTGCACAATTGTCGCCAAAAAGCTCAACACAAAAGTAGCCCATGTGGAAGGGGGCATTCGTTCTTTTGATATGTCAATGCCAGAGGAAATCAACAGGATTGTGACTGACTCACTGGCCGATTATTTCTTCACAACCTCAACCGTGGCTAATCAAAACCTGCGCAAAAGTGGTGTAGGGGAGGAGCAGATTTTTTTTGTGGGCAATACTATGATTGACACGCTTTTAACTCAATTGCCAAAAACAAAAAAGCCTGAAAAGTGGAGTGAGTGGGCGGTAAAGTCAAAAGAGTACGTTGTGTTAACACTTCACCGGCCATCCAATGTGGATGATGCTGATAAGTTTGCCAATTGGATGAAAGTAATTGATGCGGTTGGGTTACCGGTTATCTTCCCGGTTCATCCGCGCACGCAAAAAAACTTTTCCAAATTGGTTAACAAACCACGTAATATTATTGCGTGCGATCCTCTTAGTTATCTTGAATTCATCTACTTAATTAAAGAATCAAAAGCAGTGATTACAGATTCGGGTGGCGTGCAGGAAGAGACGACCGTGTTGGGGATTCCTTGTCTTACGTTGAGAAATAATACAGAACGGCCTGAAACCGTAACGACTGGAACCAATGAAATGATTGGTGATAATTTCGTTGCATTGAGTGAAGCCCTAAAAAACCTCCATGCAGGCAAATGGAAGCAAGGCGCAATACCAGAGTTGTGGGACGGACGAACTGCAGAACGAATCGTGTCTGCACTGTTACAATTATTTTGACTTAACCTTGTCGGGATTATCCTTCAAAAAGGATTCCCAAGACTTGCTTTTGTTTTTAAGCGCCCCATTTTGATAGTGATGACAAACAGCTACGGCAAGCGCATCCGAAGCATCAAGAAGTTTTGGCATTTCTTTAATACTGAAAATTTGCATTAACATCCTGGCGACTTGTTCTTTGGACGCGTTTCCATTTCCGGTTACGGCTTGCTTCACTTTTTTTGGTGCGTATTCGGTAATCGGCACTTCGCGATAAAGCGCTGCAGCCATGGCCACACCTTGTGCCCGACCCAACTTAAGCATCGATTGAACATTCTTTCCGAAGAAGGGTGCTTCCAGGGCAACTTCATCCGGATTAAATTCATCGACCAAGGTTAACACCCGGTCGAAAATCTTTTTTAGCTTTAGTTCGTGAGCACCGTATTTACCCATTTGAATTACGCCAAACTGGAGAAGTTTGACTTTACTCAATTGCACAATAATAATCGCATAACCCATCACATTGGTGCCGGGGTCCAGACCCAGAATTATCTTTTCCTTTACAGCTTTTTTCTCAACTTTACTCACAGCCCAAACTTACAGAGAAACAGGCAATGCTGATTTATCTTCTTATAATCTTTAGCCTTTATTTTATTTTTCTCATTCTGCTTGCGGTAGGGTGGTATGAAGCCATCGGGCAACCTGTGGATGGCGCAGAGAGCCGATTCATCTCTATTGTTGTTGCTGTGCGCAATGAAGAGAAAACGTTACCGGTTCTGATGGCTAGCCTTGCCACTCAGAAATATGATAGGAATGAATTCGAAGTCATTTTAGTCAATGACCAATCAACTGATCAAACCTCAACTTTACTTCTGGATTTGCAACGAAAATATCCTGAAATAAAAATCATAACAATCCTTTCGTCTGGTATTGGTAAAAAGCGTGCTTTAGCAGAAGGCATTCAGTTGGCTAAAGGTGAAATTATATTAACCACGGATGCGGATTGTAAGTTGCCACCCTGTTGGATCTCAGGAATGAACGCAGCGTTTGGTACAACTACTTCGATGGTGGTTGGAGCGGTGAAGATCGCCCCGGATTTTTCATTTTTCTCTGAACTTCAGGCTTTGGAATTTGGAAGCGTTATGGGTTCAGGAATTTCTTTGCTAGCGTGGAATGCTCCGGTAATGTGTAATGGTGCAAGTCTCGCTTTCCGTAAAAAAGTATTTGAGGCTGTTAATGGGTATGAAGGCAATTTTGAGATCGCTTCGGGTGACGATGAATTCCTGATGCGGAAAATAGAACATAGTTTTCCAGGCACAATCAGGTTTGCATCTCAAAAGGATTGTGTGGTGGCTACCCAACCCGCTAATTCCCTTAAGCAATTTTATTCTCAGCGCTTGCGTTGGGCCGGAAAATGGAAGGCAAACGAATCGATCTTTGCCAAATCACTTGCCGTTTTTGTATTGCTGGTGCAAATCAGTTGGTTCGTTATGTTGGGACTACTGATTTCGAAATTCAAAGTAGCTGACCTTGTGGGTTTAATCTTCATCAAATTACTATTAGAGGGACTTTTTCTTTGGGTCGTAGCAAGGCACCTCAAACTTCGTTTTCACTTACTCGCATTTTGTGTACTACAATTGGTATACCCTGTTTATGTGATCGTTACCGGAATATTTTCACGATTTATAACTTATCGATGGAAAGATCGCGAGGTATCGCTTTCGCGTTAAGAGATTGTTAATAACATGCACCTTGTTCATTTATTCTTATTTTTACTCTAGATAAGCTATGAATGAGATAGAATTAAAGAAAAAGGTAGAGCGGAAAGAGCTGGAGCTCAATTCCTTGTTGGAGATTACCCAGTCAATCAACAATAACGTACCGGAGGACTCCCTATACAAGATTTTTAACTTCACCTTACGCTCTAACATGAATATAAAAAAGTTAGGGCTCTTCGTTTTAGATGAAGTATGGAATTGTAAAGTCAACTTTGGCACCAAAACTAATTTTCAAAAACTCAAACTTGATGACCGGTTTAAGCTCATCAAAAATATCCATCGCATGGATGAGTTTGAAGAGTGTGAGTTTCATGAATTTGACATCGTGATACCGGTAGCGCATAAATCGGATACGCTGGCATTAATTTTCGTAGGTGGGTTAAACATTCATAACAATCACGACCGTGACGAAAGCATCAAGTTTATTCAGGCGCTTAGTAATATTATTATTGTAGCTATCGAGAATAAAAAGTTGGCCCGAAAACAACTCGAACAAGAAGCCTTTAGAAAAGAGTTGGAGATTGCCAGTGATGTGCAACAATTTCTATTCCCTGAAAGATTGCCCTTTAAAGAGCGACTAAAAATGGAAGCCAGTTACCTTCCGCACGACCTGGTGGGTGGTGATTATTATGACTATATACCCATTAATAAAAATCAATTTCTGATTTGCGTGGCGGACGTAAGTGGTAAGGGTATTCCTGCCGCCCTCATGATGTCTAACTTTCAGGCTTCCTTACGCACGTTGTTGCGACAAACTCCCAATCTGAAAGAAATTGTAGAGGCTCTCAACTACCAAGTGGCTGAAAATACAAAAGGTGAAAAATTCATTACTTTTTTTGGTGCCATTTACGATCTTAGTTTGAAGACCATGGTATACGTTAATGCCGGGCATAATCCACCCATCTTGATGGACAAAAAAAATGGAGTGCGTTTGTTAGAAGAAGGCTCTACTGTTTTAGGGGCCATGAATCCACTCCCTTTTATGAACGAAGGATTTATTACCGATCTGGATGACTTTACTCTCTTTATGTATACGGATGGACTTACGGAAACGGTAAACGAAGAAGGACAGGAGTTCGGACTTCAATCCTTATTGGATTATTTTGAGAAGAATAAAGAGAAAGACATTAAAACCATTCATCAGGATATTATTGTCAATCTGGATGGCTTTAAAGGCCGAAACGGCTATCGCGATGATATCACCATGCTCACCTGCCGGGTTGAATGATTGAATTCGAAGTTTTGAGTTTCATAGTTTGAAATGATACCCTTCCGCACTCCATTTTTTCTGCCCTCACTTTTTCCGGATTTGATTTGGAGGATACCAACACAGGAAAAAAAAATCTTTCTCACGTTTGATGATGGCCCGATACCCGGTCCAACGGAGTTTGTTTTAGAAACATTAGAAAAGTACAAAGCCAAGGCAACTTTTTTTTGTATAGGAGATAATGTGCGAAAGTATCCGACAATATTTGCACAACTTTCAATGGCCGGACATACAATGGGTAATCATACATTCAATCATATAAAAGGTTGGAACCACTCTACCAAGGACTATATTGATAATATTGAGTTGTGTAAAAGCCAATTTCAATCTACGCTCCGGACCGTAACAGCGAGCCAACCGCTTTTCCGCCCACCTTATGGGCGTATTACTACAGCGCAGATCAAAGCTTTAAAAGATCAATACAAGATTATTATGTGGGATGTTCTCACCCAAGATTACCAAAGGTCCATGCCGCAGGGGCGTTGTCTGGCAGGTTCTATTCAAGCTACCCGTTCTGGATCTATCGTTGTATTTCACGATAGCCTGAGGGCCGAAAGAAATCTGACCTATGCGTTGCCACGATATATTGAGCACTTTTCAAATCTGGGTTTTGTTTTCTCTGCGCTTTGATGGCTGATTCAGGTTCTGGTACCTTTGCCGGATGCCTTCACAAAAGCATGTTTTAGTAGCCGTTCTGGATTGGGGTCTTGGGCATGCCACGCGGTGTGTGCCGATTATCCGGGAATTGTTAAAACAGCACTGCAAAGTGACCCTTGCCGGGAATGGCCAATCGCTCCAACTCTTGCATCAGGAATTTCCTATGCTTGAGTTTCATGAGTTACCGTCATACAAAGTTTCCTATTCGGTCATAACACCCTTTATGCTGAAAATCTTTTTGCAGCTTCCAAAATTTCTGAATGCGATAAGAGCAGAACATATCGAGATTGAAAAATTGGTTGCCCAAAGCAAGGTGGATGTTGTTATTTCAGATAATCGATACGGATGTTGGTCCACGCAAGTTCCATCGGTGCTGATCACACATCAGGTAAATATTATTATGCCACCCATGTTGTCATGGTTGAGCCGTGGCATCAATTACTTTAATCATCAGTTGATTAAACGATTTAACTTATGTTGGGTACCTGATTTTGAAAGTGAGAGAATTACAGGCAGTCTCACAACTCCGGGAGAATTAAACATTCGTTTTATCGGTATGCTTTCGCGATTTGAACGGAATGAAAATATTTCAACAGATCCAGATCTAGTTTTAGGAGTTGTATCAGGTCCAGAACCACAACGGCAGGTTTTAGAATCGATGCTGGAAAAGCAGATGGTGAATCAAACCGGAAGCTTCGTGCTTGTTCGGGGAATTCTAAACGGAAAAGAAAGGCAACA
This sequence comes from Cyclobacteriaceae bacterium, assembly GCA_022841475.1. Taxonomy (GTDB): domain Bacteria; phylum Bacteroidota; class Bacteroidia; order Cytophagales; family Cyclobacteriaceae; genus ELB16-189. The sequence goes on from JALHRJ010000086.1 coordinate 17,183, forward strand.
TGCCAGCATCAAATTCATAAATCATTTACCTGCGATTGAGTTAAATGAACTGATTCAAAAGGCCAGCATCATAATCACGCGAAGTGGTTATAGTACAATAATGGATTTAATCAAATTGGGTAAAAAAAAGGTAATACTCATTCCCACACCTGGTCAAACTGAACAAGAATACCTTGCCGAAGTGTTGGACAAGAAACGAATTGCCCTTAGCCAATCCCAGTCTGAATTTGATTTAGCAACAGCGCTTACTAAGATTAAGCATTATGTTGGCTTTGAAGACAGCCAACAGCAGGCTAATTTGCTCCCCAAAGCAATTATTGAATTGCTTGAAATGAAGCGGAAAAGATGACAGACTATTGGATCGATACACATGCTCATATTTATTCGGCCGAATTCGATTTGGATCGGGAAGATGTGCTAAGTCATTGCACAGACATAGGCGTTAAGAAGATTTACATGCCGAATGTTGATCACACCTCCGTGGATGCCATGCTGGAGCTGGAACATAAACGCCCTGCTCAATGCATCGCCATGATGGGACTTCATCCGTGTTCGGTGAAAAAAGATTTTGAAAAAGAACTTTATCGCGTAGAAGAGTGGTTTTCAAAAAGAAAGTTTGCCGCGGTGGGCGAAATGGGAACCGACTTATATTGGGATAAAACATTTTGGGACCAACAAAAGGAAGCGTTCAGAATACAAGTTGGCTGGGCGAAGAGGTATGAGTTACCAATCGTTATTCATTGCCGTGAATCCGTTGATGAAACGATTGAGCTATTAACACCTTTATTGGATGGAAAGCTGAAAGGTGTTTTTCATTGTTTTTCAGGTACTTTTGATCAAGCCAAAAAAATTTCTTCCATGGGTTTTTATTTAGGATTGGGCGGAGTATCAACTTTCAAGAATGGCGGTATGGATAAAGTAATTCCAGACCTTGATTTGGAAAATATTGTGTTGGAGACAGACAGTCCTTACTTAGCACCAGTGCCGCATCGGGGTAAAAGAAACACCCCTGAGTATATTCCCTTAATTGCGAAAAGGGTTTCTGAACTAAAAAAAGTAACAGTGGAAGAATTAATGAGAATAACTACGGCCAACGCGTTACGATTATTTAATCAGGCATGAGTTACAAAAAAATCAGTATCAATACAGCCCAACCGGCCAAAGCGAAATCCCGGGTGATGATCATTTATACGGGTGGAACCTTTGGAATGACCTATGATTCAGAGGGGGTATTAATTCCATTTGATTTTTCATTGATTCTTGAACAACTACCTGCACTCCGTAATTTATTTCTTGATATTACAGTAATCTCATTTGATCAACCAGTTGATTCTTCTAACATTCAACCGGTGCATTGGCAAATGATCGCGGAGATCATTTTTGAAAATTATAAGGATCAGGATGGCTTTGTAGTATTACACGGTACGGATACGATGGCCTTCACTGCTTCAGCCATTAGTTTTATGTTGCCCGGCTTAGCGAAGCCAGTCATCTTTACAGGCGCACAGCTCCCTATCAGTGAACCACGGTCGGATGCAAGGGAAAATCTTATTACCGCGTTAGAAATCTCTTCTGCAAAAGCAGATGGTAAGCCGGTAGTGCCCGAAGTTTGTATTTATTTTGATTATGAACTGTTGCGGGGAAGTCGGTCAAAGAAAGTAGAGAGCATGCACTTCGATGCATTTAAGTCTGAAAATTATCCTTCCCTTGCTAAAGCAGGTGTTAAAATTGATTATAACTATGCGGCCATTCGCAACCCCAGCGATCAGAAAATTGGGTACTTTAAAAATTTTGATTCAAACATTTCCATTTTGAAATTATACCCAGGCATTAACAAACAGATGGTAGACGCTATCCTTCAAACTGAGGGATTAAAGGCACTTGTTCTGGAGACCTTTGGATCGGGTAATGCACCGTCTTTGCCTTGGTTTATTGAAAGTTTAAAGATGGCCATAGCTAAAGGGGTCTTAATCCTCAATATCTCACAATGCCCTGGTGGTATGGTACTTCAAGGCAGATATGAAACCAGCAAGTCATTAGGGGAGATTGGCGTAATCAGTGGTGGTGATATGACGATGGAGGCAGCGGTTACAAAGTTAATGATCCTGCTTGGTGAATTTGGAATTGAAAAGACACGAGAATTGATTAACAAGCCAATGGTTGGTGAGATAAGTTGACCAAATGACCGACCTCATTAAAATTGGACGGCCAAACGATGCTCAGCGAGGGAAGTGCGTGGCGAGCGCAGTTTGGCGGAGAGGGCGGGATTCGAACCCGCGATACCCTTTCAGGTATACACACTTTCCAGGCGTGCTCCTTCAACCACTCGGACACCT
>JALHRJ010000087.1:0-1162 GCA_022841475.1 Cyclobacteriaceae bacterium
GGTGTCAATTCCACCGGCTTTCCTGTCAGATATATTTCATCAGGAAATGACAAGACATCCAGCGGCCTGATCTTCTGACCTTTGCCTGTATGTGGTGCGATCAGCCAGGCTACTTCGTACCTCATGATCTCCCACTGTAGCCGACTGGCCCGATACTGCTGAAGCTGATATCCATTGATCGCAATGGTGGCCTCTCTGACTGTCATCTCCCAGAATGATTCTGGACTGATGCCCATCATCCCGACGATGACACGATAGTAATCAGGCCAGTCACTTACTTTTTTTCTGCCTGAGATGCTTCCTTCGACAGTTTTTTATTGGCCTTGCTGCTATCATTATCCGGTAATGGCTCGATGTCTCCGGCTTGTGGAAGATTTCCGCTGAATGCTTCCAGACTATCCTGAAGGAAATTTGGATTATCATCTGCATATATCAGTAGATCATCCAGAGTAAGCTTGCACTCTCTGCCGGCTCTGCGCTCTGAAATCTGAATGCCTGTGAGAAGGAGATCAAACATATCCTTCAGCGAAATCGTCTCCATGAAATTGCCGGATACAAATGTGCCCAGCTTGAGGCCTTTTTTCTCGAACCACTCTACCATAGTGGACATTCCGATTTTGGCAGAATACTCCGTACCGTCAATGATTATTTTCTTAGACATTGTTCGTTTTTTTCAAATGTGATATAATTGGAAATTAAGCGGCTGTGGCTTTGACCACAGGTCCATTGATCTCGAATGAAGCTTCGTAGGTAGCATTGCCCTCTGCAGCATCAGAGCTTTGAGAAACTGATCCGACATAAGCATCGAAAGTATAGACTGTATCACCAGTCACGCCAGTCATGAATTTGACTTCACATTCTGTCCTGGCCATAAGGATATCCAATAGCTCCACACCTCCAGTATCAGAGTCATGAGCTAAGAGACCATTAACAGATGCAGTACCGGAGCGTAGTCCCTCCAATAATCTGCGCCATCCTTCAGAATCTTTGCTGGTAATATCTCTCACCGCATGGGTAAGAGCGATGGAGCCACCGGTAGCATGAGCTACCTTTACTCCTTCTACATATATGGCGAGGAGTGTGGTATTAATAACTGATGTAGTAGCCATGATGTGTGAGTTTTGAGTTTTGAGTTAATGTGTGTGATGTGAGAGCTTAGTGT
>JALHRJ010000087.1:1262-9896 GCA_022841475.1 Cyclobacteriaceae bacterium
CCGTCGAAGATGGACATGGTCATTTTATTTTCTTAATGATGGAAATGAATGTCTGATGGTTCTGTAGAATGTAGTTCAATACCTTCAGCCAGAAGCGGGGACTCTTTATGAGCTGCCAGAGTGTGACCGGCTTACAAGTCTCTAGGTTATTTTCCTTGAGATAGTTAATGTTTTTCTTAGTGAGATCCTTGACGGCAAAGTCAGTGGCAGAGCGATTCTCATCGATCATGTACACAGCTCTGGTGATGTCAGCCTTAGTGATTTCTGTTTGCATTGCGCTTTTGTTTTTGTTGTTGGATCTTAGATTTTGCAAAGTCAACTGCTCCCCATATGGCAATGAAGGAAGTGCAGACGATGCCGAGATTTTTGGCGATTAAAGTAGCTGCATCCATATAACCTATCCACCGGGTAGAGATGTCTATAAGTATCCCCGCTGTAGAGGCGACTATTGATAACCAAAGCTTTTGCATATATTCTAATCTGTGTGGCATGTGAAGTGATCTTGAAAAGTAGCAGCCGGTGAAAGCTGCTACTGATGTCTTATTGAAAACTTATGTAGTGTGTTGTGTATTTATCTCTGCCAGCCTACGTATCCGGGATTCCAGTTATATGTGTGAGCGTAGGTCAGTGAGGCAGATGGGTATTGCTTTGATCGCTGAGGTAGTAAGCTTGGTCCTGTATTGTATGGAATCTTGGCGTATGTGACAGCGGACTTATTGATATTCAGAGTAAATGTGCCCGATGTCGTGATGGGTGATCCGGATACACTTAGATCTTCCCCGCTTTGGATCGATAATACTGTGCCATCTCTGCCAGGATTATATTCCCCGGTACGAGAAATACAAACTCCCTGTATTTCAGGATTGTACGCCAATGTCACAGACATAGTTTTATCTACATCAGTTTCGACAATTTCTTTATGTACAAGATCTTGCGGAGGACCGAGTGCGGACTGAGCAAAGCTGGCGGATGCCAGGCAGATCAGCAGCATAAGAGACATGATGTTTTTCATAATGGTTAATGATTTATAAATGAGTGAAAAAATTAAGGTGTGATGGTTTGCTTGGTGACATATGAGCCTGATTCCCGCCTCTGAGAAAGCAAGTCATTACCCGATCGGATAATTCTCCATGTGCCATCTGTAGTCGGATCACCGAGGTAAATAGCATTTGAAGATGTTGTTTCAATATCACCATTGACATCGAGCTTAGATGTGGGGGCATTGGTGCCTATACCTATATTTTGACCTGATCCGGATATTGTAAATGCTACTGTATTTGCTGTTCCAAATTGAATTGGAACATTTGCAAAATTATTTAGAACAAAAGCATTTGCCAATGAACCTGTCATAAGACCTCCTCCACCTGTCCCTTCTGCTCCAAAAAAATAGTTTCCTACTGTATTATTGAATGCAACATATGTAGGACTATTAGCCACAGTCGATCTAATTCTCATCTCTGATGCTGCACTTTGAATGTCAATATCAAAAGACGGTGTGGCTCCTATCCCTAATTGTGATCCAGTAAAAATGAAATTAGAAGATGAACCAAGCACACTGCTTATGCCGTATGGAATCCGACCAGAAGTAATTTGTGTGGAAGCTAAACTCAAAAGGCCAAAATCTAATGTGCCGCTCAATCTAAGTACATGGTTAGTTGTAGTAGCTGAAATATCAGCTACATTACCGACACCATTTCCAGATCTTCCTATCACTGAATGCTGTGCGCTTGTTCTCAGTTTCACGTCGGAAACTGCATTATTAGCGATTGTAGTATTTATACCTGTGGAACCTGATCCTGTTATATCACCTGAAAGGGTAATGGATTGATTTCCTGTCAAATATCCTGAATCATTATCCAGCTCGCTGATATTGTCACCTGACTTTAGGAAGTTATCTGTATTGGAAAATCCATTAAGATCAATATCTGTCTGATTGCCTCCTATCTCATCCCAAGCGACACTGGTAATATATCCAGCATCATTGTTAAGTTCACTAATATCATCGCCTGATCGAATTACTCCGGTAAGACTATCCGCAATATCTGTCCTGACAGCTGCAATAGAATCATTCAATCCTGTCTGCCTTGCAAATCCAGTAATAGCAAATAATGTATCTACCGGACCTATCACACCACCACTCAGCCGGGTGACCCGGGCATATAATGTATCCGCTGATGTCCAGAAGGAATCTATCCTGGTATCAAGATCAATGCTATCCTTGCGGTATAGATCTACGCGGCCATTGTCAGTGTTACTAGCAGGAACGTATACATGCCCATCCACTGGAGACCACTTCATCTGCCACCAGTATAGGCGATTGGATTGTGAAGATGCTGAGAGTGCGATCAGCAGGAATAATGCTATAATGGTAATATGTCTCATATAGTGATACATGCGTTTGCTGTGATTTTGAAATTGAATCCTGATGGATCGGGATTAAGGAATTTGATTCTGGATTGTGTAATGATCTCATAGTCCTGATCTTCTATGAGCAGGACATCTCCGACATGCACGAGTACTGCATACCGGAGGAGTGCTCCTATGATGACAGTATCCTCATCTGCGGGAAGTGTGTATGATCTGACGCGGACACGATTGCGGACCACGACAAACTGAACATCATCAGTGAATGGTGCATCTGTGATAGTGACCTCTGTGCCATCCACTGTGTAATCCACTCCAAAAATGAGCGGACCTGTGAAGCCTCCAAATATGAGATGTGATCCATCCACCAGAAAGCCCGCATCGAATGTGCTCTGCCCTGCAGTGAGTGTGAAAGGGAATGAGGAAAGCTCCAGACACTCATTGATAGTAGGTCCTGCGGGTACTCTTTTTTGACGAATGTAATAATCCGACATAACCATGTGTATCTTGACCTCATCATCAAAGCTGTCTGTAGTATCCAGATAGCGGATGCCATCCAGATGGATGTCTGCAATGGTGACATGCGGATATCTGTCAATAGCTGCTCTCAGGTATGTGTCCATGAGATGAGCCTGATCAGGATTCTTATCAAAACAATTGAACTGCACACGGACCTGATCCACAGTGGAGACTCCAGACTTGGTATCTGATGGAGAATTAGCTATGATCTGATATGTCAAAATAGGATATACCTCACGCTGCTGCGCTACCACCGGATAGATACGATTGCCGGTCAGAGCGACCAGATCGGGATCAAGTGAGAGAATGGCATATATGGCTTTAGGCAGATCCATTTTATTTGGCGTATTTTTCTACTGTTTTTTTGACTTCTTTAGCGATGATGTTTACTACTGTACCTTTGGTCTCTTCGTATGCAGGTCTCATGAATGGCTCTGCTTTTGTGTTCACAGTGCCGTACTCTACCATGTAAGCATAGTATCCATCTACCTTGGCGGCTGATCCGTAATCACCTGCGGGATCTCTCTTGAATCGTGGTCCTACAAACACATTATCTGTTTTGCGAAGCTGCAAGACTCCTATTGATCGGTTCAAGTTGCCCGGGCTGTAAGTGGCGATGACTTTACCTAATCCTTTGGCGGCTTTCTTTTTGCCCTTTCCTTTGAAGGCATACCTCTTATGCACTTTGGAGGAAGATTTGACTCTGGCTCTGGCTGCTGCTACCATAAGCTTTGCTGCTTTCAGCAATATTTTGCGGCGCTCCTTATCGATGGCAGGTCCGATGCCGTTCAGTTTTTTGATGACGGAATCCAGCTGCTTCTGATCAAATTCCATCCGGACCATGTTACCTCCTTTTTTGACAGATCAGCTTGAGGAATCTTTTGCGCTGAATCTCATGCATGCCGATGATGTCGTATTCTTCAGAATTGTACACCAGGTAATTGACCGGAGTAAGTGTGCGGTATCTGATGGTAAAATTCACATTGGTAAAATCTGTAATCTTCCCGGATACATCTTCCTCCTTCACTCCTGCGATGGATGGAAATTCCATGAAAGCCCAAACTGCTACTGATGTAGAGCCATCTTCAACGGCTGCACCTGTATCTGTCCGCTCTATCATCGGAGTGTGTATAAAAACCTTGCGGTCCATACTGCCTATCTTCATGACTTGTCCTAGAACCTCCATAGTCTGTAAGGATTTAAAAGGTTCTGTGATGCTGTAGGCAGCTTGAATACGCGGTCCTCTCTCTTCTCATATAGCTCTGCGATCATCAGGAGTAATGCACTCTTGATAGCATCCGGAACAATCGCCGCTGATACGCTATACCCTGATGTATAATTGAATATGACAGGGAATGGATTATCAGTATTGAGCGATGGAAAACTGAATGCGCTCTTGAAGATTACCCGGGATGGTACCGTATAAGTGTCCAGGTAATAATTCTGTGGTGCTACTGTCTGTGTGGCTCCGGCAGCATCTACATACTGCACGCTAGTCATGGCAATCGCCGGAAATGGCAGATCCATGGTAGTGCAAAATGATGATGTGACGGTCTGCAATTCTGTAGAAATGAACTTTCTCCAGCAATATTCTTCAGCACTGGCCACCGCCGCTTTCAAATAAATGGTCAATAATGCATCTTCATCCGTGTACGCCGTAGCCTCCTCCGCTGTGATTGCGAGCTTCAAATGAAGTTTGATTTCATTCAAAGTCAAAGGCTGAGTGGCCGGAGCGGTGATGACGCGGGTGTGCATTATTTTTTACCTGATTTTTTCTTTGGTGGTACTGGTGGTGGATTTGGTTGCGCTGGAAGTCGTGGAGGCATTTCTGTAATCGGCTTTGTAGGTGCAGGAATTTTGGTGTTTTTTCCTGTATCCTCATCCGGTAGTACAGCGAATCCCTTAATGAGCAGTTCATTTGCGACATTGTCAGGCAGGTCCACCACAGTACCGATCTGTAGATCGTACTGTGATGAACCAACTGACTGTATCATTTTGATCTTCATATTCCAGGTAGGATTAGGAAGCTGCTGAAATTAAGTGCTTAATTGCTGCTGAGTCCTGGACTCTACCATCAAAGAACCAATCAGCAACCCATGCCACCTGATTAAACTCAAAGTATCTCTCAGTAGAGAATCTGATCAATGGAGCTCCTACAAAGCGAGTGATGAACTTGCTCATATCACCGAATAACATGAACTTATTCGCTGCTCCCATGTCAGCCATTGAATTATTGATGACATAAGGAACACCTTCAATCAATGATGGTACTCCATCTCTCATCGATGGCTGCCAAAGTGGATTCAGGTCATTGCTACCACCTACGCTGATCTTGCGGATCGCAGTAAGGGTATTCTGATTGAACATCAATGCAGTGGTAGGTCTATTGTGATAAGCCCAATCCAGCGATCCAATAAGGTCAACAATCTCTGATCTGGTCACAGCTGCAACGAGTGCGGCAGTCTTACCCAGTGAAGATCCTGTGACAACTCCCTGTGGCTGGCTGGATCCTGTACCTGTAGTCAGATAATCATTCATACCTCTTCCAAGTCTGTCACCCAATACCTCAGCTACGAATGCTTCAATATTGGCAGCAGAATCTCTGGACAGTTCATGAGGAACAAGAACCATCTTGGAAGTGATACCATAGGAAGTGATAGGAGTGGTGCTGAATGGAATATCCTCTACAGTCCTGGCAGTGTTTTCTGCGATCAATATACCTTTCTGAGTAGTGGTGTCAGACTTCGGCCAGTTGATAATATTACCATCAGCTGTGACCATCACATTGAATAATCTCTCAGCCGGTGTAGAAGTACCGATACGCACCATTGGTCCGTAATATGCCATGCTTCTGTAGATATCAGCCATCCATGTCTGTGGTACTGTATAGGCTCCAAGATTGGCTGTAACCTTTGACTGAGGATCTGTTCCCCTTTTTTCAAATTCTCCTGCATTGAGGATAGCGCGCTCTTCCTGTGTAATGCCTGCAAGTCCGTTGAAAATGTAGCTTGTATATGCTGTGGCATACTTCGAGCTGCGCTCTTCCTGATTTTGTCCACTTGGATTTGCAGATTGCTCCTGTCTTTCTCCGCGCTCTGCGGCCATTCTTTCTTCAATGGCTTCCATGTTTTCCTCGACTTGAATTTGCTTTTCAAGACTGCGGATCTCCTCCTCCCATTTGTCGAATTTGGTTAATTCTTCGGGATTGAGGTCTCGCTTTTCGTCTTTAGCTGTCTTCAGAGAATCCTGCATCTGTGTGTAGGTTGACCTGAGCCGTTCCCTGAGCTCTTTTAGTCTTTTCATTGTAAATGAGTTTTGAGTTTTGAGTTAATGAGTTTCAAAGTCCTGGTAGCTCGATCGAGCTCAGGGTATTTTACCGGCTCCTCCGGAGGTGCCTCTGTGTGTGATTTTTTTGCGGAGCGATACTCCTGGTATGATCTGAGTGAGATATCAGTATTGCGGTATGCAGGAAATGTGACCGGTGATACATCGAATATTTCTTCCACTTTGATAATCACCCGCTCATCGAGCTGCTCATCATCATTGTAGGTCCACTTATCTTCCTTGACCCGGAATCCAAATGACATCTGTGTAAGGTCTCCGCGCTCTATCATCTCAATAATGTCCTGGCGATGCTCCGGAACTGTAAGCTCTATAGCAAGTCCGCGCTCATCTTCATATACCTTGAGTGTGCCGGATGATGTGCGTCCCAGTAAGTGATTGGGATCATGATTGAATAAGGCTCTAATATCAGATGTACCTATGGCCTCAGTGAATGCTCCGGGCAGAATGGTCTCACGAAACCAGTATATTTCTGTAGGATCATTGAACAGTGCTGCATGGCCTACGATGGTGCGTGTCTGTGCTTCTGCGGGTGCTGCCTCTCCTTCGGCTGCTGCTTCAGCTGCGGCCGCTGCCATCCGAACTTCAAACTTCAGATAGCGGCGCTCATCTTCATATGTAGCTTTCGCTGGCTCAGCTGTGGTATTCTTTGGTGTGGCCATTGTGTGAGGGTTGAGTAGTTTGTGTGAGGAAGCGCAGTGCCTGCTCTTCCTTGGGTGTGATGGAGGAATCAATCATATTCAGTGGTCTATAATAGACATCACCACCGGTGATTGGATTCATATTTTCGAGACGGCGGATATCATTCTGTGATAGCACGCCGATCATAAATAGCTTACTGTAGCCTTCTGTGCGGCTCATAAAGTCACCTCTGAGTAATCCGTCAAGATTGAAGCGGACATACTTGCGGACAGGTCCGGACTGATTGCCAAATAACTTTCGGTTAAATTCCTGCTCCCATCGCTTGACAATCGGAAGGATGGTGTGTGTGACAAAGTCGATGCCCTGATGTTCAATGTTGTTATCAGTGGATCGCTCAAGGCTATTGATCAAGTGAAGTGGCACTCTGTATATGGAGGAAATCTCCTGCTTGGAAAACTTCCTGTTCTCCATGTACTGTGCATCCGACTGTGATACTGTAATGGGATTGTACTTCAGTCCTTCCTCCAGTAATATGGGCTTTCCTGAATTGCGGGCACCGGCGTATTCTTTTCCGAATGATTCTCTGAGCCGATCAAATACATCCTGACTCAGAGCTTTGTCAGCTGACAGGACTCCGGAAGTGCGGACGCCATTTTTGTAAAATTCGAAATTGTACTTAATGACTGAAAGGACCTCTCCAAATAATTCGCGGTATTGCTGAATAGGAGAGATGCCCCAGAGTGAGTTGTGAGAATTGTAAGGGATGTGAATGACATAATCCTGAGAGATGGTCTTGCCAAGTTTCGGAATGTCATAATACATGCGGCCTTCGTATAGGATCGGAGTAACCTGATCGTATGGTACCACCTGAAAACTGGTAGGAATGCCGAGACGGTCCTGATTGATGATAGCCACCGCATTGCCAGACTGGAGCATATTGTACATCATGCCTTCTCTGAAAGAGAAAGATGAGTAGTTGGGGTGTGGCTGATTGTGAAGCAGCTGGTAAACGGGATCGGTGAAATCTTCTTTGATGATTCCGTTCTCTTCCCGGTAAACCCCAAAAGGAAGCATGGCAATGGTCTCTGCAAGGACCTTCATGCATGCTCCGGCCGTGGCAATGCTGGAGACTGTCTGCGGTGAAACTGGTACGGTGTACTTGTCAGAAAGATTGGCCAGATCTGAGAGTGTGCGAAAGAAGGAACCGTCAGCAGTGGTGCTGATGGTGCGGTGTGTGAATGTTGTGAGTAGTGAGTTCCAGAGTGAACCCAATCGATCTGCAAGGCTCATGACCGTAAAGGTCATGGAAATACGTATGGAAGGAAAATTATATTCTAAGTTTGTGTAATGTGTGTGAGTTTATACAAATGCGCAATAAACTTGCGTGTATTTGGGAGATGCAACGAAATCCCTGCGGGCTTTCGTTACATCGGCAGCGGGCTTTGCGAATGTACTCCGCCCTTCGGGACTTCGTACATCTGCGGGTTTTGCAAAAGCCAAAACCCTTCGCAAAGCCCGCTGCCGTTAGCGGTCATTGCCGCCCACGCACTGCTCACGGTGTTCAAATAACCCCATCAATGTATTGCATCCCCACGCTTTACACTTTCCACATACGAAGTCCGTATCTGGCAACGAACCGCTAACATTTGCTTTATGCAAGTGCGGCTGACGTGGTTTAATCAGCTTTAGTTTTTCAAATAATCTTCGTATCATATTTTCAAGTTTTGTGTTTCAAATTCCGCACCTGACATAAAGCATTTACCGTTA
>JALHRJ010000087.1:9996-19406 GCA_022841475.1 Cyclobacteriaceae bacterium
TTTACCGTTATAAGCCATGCCGTGCAGCACGTAACTTATTTATAATATAATCACTATTCACACCCGTTTGGGCGTAAGCTTCATTTTTAAACTGAATAATCAGCTCTTGCGTTTTTTCCTTGCCTAATTTTTTCTCAGTCTTTGAAACTTCTTCTTCTATTAAACCGCTTACTTTAATTGAGTTTTGCATCCACTTTGGTAAATGTGGAAACAATAAAGCACGGCTTATAACAGCACCTACCAAAAAGGCGGGATTCTGTGGTTTATTGTTGTTTTGTTCTTCGTTCATAATTTTGTTGTTAAAATTAAAATTTGTTCTTCGTAATCCCGCCCTCCTGGTAGCTGCAAAACGTTATACTTCAAGTTTTTTCTTCCTAAGGCTCATATAATTTTGAAATGAGTTGAGGCTTTTATAGCATCTGAATCCATGTTTCTTAATGTGTATATTTTCTGCTGCTTCATATGCTGCGGCACAGGTAGGATGAATAGACAGCTGTATGATATACAGCTGTCTAAATCTTTTTCCAATATCACTATTCCTGCGTCCCACCGGATGGAGTTGGAAGGCGAGGTTTTTCTTCACGTCCAATGAACCGGGATAGCTGCCTCTTATGGCTGGCTATGATCGAGCGGTCTGTGTCGAGCTTGGTCAGTCGCTTATCAATATCCTCCAGCTGCTTCTGAATGAATGTAGCCATCTGTGTGGTATCCATCAGCTCGCCATATTGCACAGTGCCGGATCCGTCCGGATTGAATGATCTGTGAATGAGACGAAACTTGCCGGACTCTTCTACGAGCTCCAGGGTGTCGCGCTGTGCGGAGGCGGTGAGGGAAAGAGTAAGGAGGAGAATGAGAGAGAGAATGGTTTTCATGAATTTATGGTTTGGTTTGAGTTAATAAATCAATTATTTGAAGTATGAATTTTGAATCCTTGGCAGACAATAGTATACCTATCTGAACCGTCCAATCTGTTTGATCTTCCGGAAAGCAATCAGATTCATCTATTTGTTCTAAAAGGTCTTTTCTAATTTTTTGTAATTGAACTACATCAATGCTTTGAAATGATTTTTCCAAATAATCAATGTACTTTTCCAGATCATCCTCATATGTTCCATTTGAAAATTGTCTCGCATTAAATTCTTTCGGGTTAGGTCTTTTCATTTTTTTTTGATTTAAATAAAAATTCTACAAATGAGTTAGATGTTTTCTTTCGGTCTTTCGGTTTTACCTTTTTACCCTTGACCTGTATCTCATATTGCTCTCTTGCGTATTCATAATCTTGCTGGCTGAACATTATTGGAGTTGGTGGTTCCCATTGGAATGCTTGAAATATTTGGATAATACTTTCACGCGGATCTTGCTCTGGATTTTCTTTGTCAGTGATCATTACTTTTGTTTTAATCTTAAGTTATGCTTAATGTCAAGTAATGCTGATTCGTAACCAATTTTAAAAGATAAGGCTCCCCACAGTGATGAAATACTGCCTTCTTTCAATGCCTTTTGATATGAATCTTCCATGGCTTCTTCCAATATATTTTCTACATCCATACTTGAAATTATTTCATTAAATTTATCATTCAGTATTTCTTTTAAAGATTCAAGACTTAGTCCCGGATTATCTCTTAATCCGAAATGAAAGGTTTTGTCCGTACTGCTGAGCAGCCGAAGGAATCTTTTTCCAGGGTTTGAATTATAGGCATTCAGAAATAGCTCTATTAATACTCTATCAGATTCGCTTTCAGCTTCTACTGTAAAGGTTGGTTCTGTAAAATGACTTGAAGCGTTAGGTTTAATTTTCATAATGATCTAATTCCTTGAGTTTTATAAATTGATTCCGGTACTTGTGAAGCGATCGTATATCCTGATACCGCCATGATATCTGCTATGATGCCATCTATTTTTTCTGCGGACCTTTTTTTGTCCGGCTTGTAGTTTCCATTTGGATCCACCCACAGTACTACATTGGATAGCATCCACTGCTGCACAGGATTGTTGTCATGTACAAGATCTCCGCAGCGCATGAGTCGCTCATATTCCTTGGTGGCAGGTCCCAGATACTGGATGGTCTGCGGGTGTATATTCATATCGTGGCCCATCTCTGTGAGCTTGACTGCTACCTGACTGGCATTCCATGTGTCATAATCTATCCTTCGGAAGTTCAGTGTTTTTGAAACTTCGGCAATGTCATGAATAATGAAATCCTGATCTATAGTGTTGCCGGGTGTCAGCTTGATATATCCTGCATCTGCCCATCGCTTATATGCCTGACCTATCTGCCCTCTCTCATCGATCACATCTTCAGGCAGGTAAAAGAAGCCGGTGAAATAAAACTTGCCTTCATGTGGTATCATCATTCTGAAGGTGGTGATATCATACTTTGATGCAAGGTCAATAGCTCCATATGCTGTAGCGTTAGGAAAATCCCTGTATGAGAAACTGCCCGCGCATTTCTTGTAAAATGTATCCGGCATCCAGGTCTTATCTGCCTTTACCCAGATGTTAAGATTCTTGGTTTTGAAATTGGACTCTTTGGTACCTCCTTCGTTTTGAGCCATCTTAAAGTCAGCCATCATATTGTGCCAGTATGGTGACTTGCCTATGTTGGGATTGGCTTTGATCCACATTTCCGGATTGGTCCATTCTTCCTCAGAATCCAATGTGAAGATGATGCCAAACATAGAGTCATCTTCTTTGCTTCCTTCCAGGATATCAGTGACCACTTTGCGGAGGATCACACACGGCTTAGTCTGCTTATATGTACCGGCTGTAGTGATCACGAAAAGCAGCGGAGACACACGACCACCCATACCAGTCTCCTGTACTTCAAGCATATCGGAGGTGACGGCCTCATGATACTCATCCAGGATAGCGCAGTATGGATTGCTTCCATCTTCCGTCTTAGCATCTGCAGCCAGTGGTACCATCTTGGATCCTAGCTTCAGGCTGAAGATTGACTTCTTGGAAATCTGAATCATATTGGCCACACTCTTGCTGTCTGCTATGAGCATGCGCATCATTGACTCGGCTTTGTCCCAGCAGATTTTCGCCTGGTCTTTTTTGTTCGCCACGGTATAAACCTCCGCAGATCCTTCGCCATCAAAGAAGCACATCAATATACCTATGCCTGTGGCTAGTTCTGTCTTACCATTTTTCCGTGAAACTTCGGTGTAAGCTTTTTTGAATCTGCGCTTTACCCTGGGCTTGTTATCGATCTCAATGTGCTGCATCCATCCAAAGATGGACCCGACAATAAAAGCCTGGAAAGGCTGAAGATTGAATGGCATACCCTTCCATTCTCCTGTAGTGTGGCGCAGCAAAAGGATAAAATTGATAGCAAACTCTGCAGCTTCACGATTGAAAAACAATCCACGTTTGGATCCATTCTTCAAATCTCTCAGATGTCGCTCCACTGCGTAGCGGGCATACTTATTGGATAACAATGCTCCGCTATGGACATCATGAATATACTCATCCATCAATGAGATGCCGTACCCTGGCATACCTCTTTCGAGTTTGGCTACGGCGGCTCCCATTATGCTTTAGCTTCGATTTGTGAACGAAACATAGGATTGAAGAATGCAGAAAGCGCATCTGGAGCTTCATCTCCTTTTTCAATTTTTAACTTTTGTCTGGTGGCGGGTGTGAATCCATACCTGTCTGAAATTTTTAAGGCTTTTTCAAATGCCATCGTGGCCATTCTATACCACCGGTCAGGACGTGGAAGGCTGTTGATAGCATCGATCTTCGAAAGTATATTAATATCCATGGCCTCTAATTCTGCAATTGCTATTGCATTATCTTTCTCCATTTGCTGAGCTGTCCGGGTGTGCTCTACATATTTGGACATTTCCATGCAGTAGGCAGTGAGCATATCTACATCCACATCACCCATCAATTCATTCTCTTTGAGAAATTGGACAGTTCTTGTCCAAATCTTTTTGGCCAAAGTATCCAGCTTCGCCACCGGCTTGTATGCAGCTGAGGTGGTTACCTTTGGAGCATCTGGGTTTTCTCTGCATTTTTGTAGAGTACCTTTCAGCTTTTTTTCAGCTGTGGATAATGGTTTGCGGCCTTTGGTGCTCATGGTTGCAGTGTTAATTCTTCTCCTGTCAAGGCGAAGTATAAGTTTTGAAGCTGGTGGACATATTTAATTTCAGCATATACCTGCTCATTTATCTTTGGATACCAGGAGTCTGTATAATGTATTGATGTGGATAAGTTTGGAATTTCTTTATATGTCCAATTTTCAAACCTGAATATAAAATCCCACCCACCATTTGTGTCTTTAACAAAGTCCAATTGTTCGGTCCAGACATCTTCAGGCTGATAATCGTATCCGTTTCCATGCCATTTTGTGACTTCTTTTTTCTCGAAGCCCAAATTCAGCAACCAGTCTTCAGTGATAGGGATGGGTTCTAATTTTTCATATGTGCTATTGTATGGGCCATAATAGCATCTTCTTGTGCTTAATTTTTCCACTCTAGCGTAAAAAGATTTCGAAGCACCTTCATCACTTACATAATTCCCAATTCTTAGTTCATTTGATTTCATATTACCGATTCAGTTTTCCCCAGAAAAAAAAGGTCCAATTTTGCACGCACTTTTACAGTGCTAGTGCTGCGATGTTGAGGCAGAAGGCTAAAATACTTTTCTACCCCCCTCCCCTCCACCATGGTACGCCGTGTGTTATTTTCTGTGGATCGCCACAGTACATGGTGCTCATGGCATTCATATAATGGAACAACATATATAAACAACCTGTCATGTATGCTTCGTTCATTTGATGCGGTTCTTATGTGATTCACTTGCTGACTTCTTATTGTGACACGAGTCACACAAAGTCTGATGATTGTCTGTATCCCAGAAGTCACCGCCTTCATTGTATGGCACTATGTGATCTCTTAGTCTACCGGCCTTGACTCTTCCTTCCTTAGCACACTTCCTGCACAATGGCTCCGCCTTTAATCCTGCCTTGCTCGTCTTCCTCCATCTTGTGCTATTGTATAGC
Organism: Cyclobacteriaceae bacterium; assembly: GCA_022841475.1. Classification (GTDB taxonomy): domain Bacteria; phylum Bacteroidota; class Bacteroidia; order Cytophagales; family Cyclobacteriaceae; genus ELB16-189. Next base: position 15,005 of record JALHRJ010000087.1, read on the forward strand.
TCTTGATTAGGATTGGTCCTTCGGCCCTGTGCCTCTGGTACCTTGATGTGCTGCAGGTGTGGAGGCTTATCTACCTTGCGCTTGATTGTAGCCATTCCTCTCTGTTTAATGATTCAAATGAATGTATGTTGGTCTCACTCTTTATGTCCATAATGTAAGGACCACCTGTGATAACTACATGAAGCGGGGCGATTAGGCCTGTATCAGGACCTCTCTCAAGATGAGCAATAGCTGAATGATCAAGGCCACTATTGCTATCAGGTGGCCAGAGTTGTACTTCAGTCACTTGGCCATCTATTCTCCCAGGAATGAAGAACCACTTACCTGCTTGCTGCACCTGTCCATTAGCATATGCAATAGCTTCATGGGACATCTCCATCCTGCCAATACATGCAGCTGCTAAGTATTGATATCCATAAGCTCTACCAGCTCCAAATGGAGTAGGCATTGTGACATGTGCATTATCTGCCAGATTTATGATTGCATTAAAATCTAATGGATTTATGCTCTTTTTATCCAATAATTCACTCCATTTTATAATAAATAGCTCATTAAATGAGATAATATCTACACCATTTGTCATATACTGAAGTAGCTTATTCATGCCTTCTACATTCAAAACATCATCACTTCCCATTGTAATAATCCAATTAGGTGGATCATTGTACAGTAATGATGCTTCAAGCACTTTATTCCACTTATTGCCGAGTGGCTTATTGTTAACCAGAATTGGAGATACTCCATATTCTCGGGCAAGGTCAATGTGCTGAATACAGCTAACAGCTGAAAATATCTTGAACTCTATACCAGGGAAATAAGCAGTAAGCTTACACCAGGCTTTATAACAGTATTCTGTTACCTGGAATCTTTCGTGTGCTGCGGTGATGATGTGGATTTTCATAGTTTATTCATATAAATGCTGAGTATTCCTAAAATAGTCCTGAGCTTCTCTTTGGGTTTTTCTCATCTTCTCTGTGATAAATTCACGATCTTTATTTGTTAAATCTTGCCTATGAATATATTCAGACTCTAATTTGCCATCCTTAAAATTTACAGGGAATGAGATTCCACCACTTTTAAAGGATTGCCGCTTACTCTTCATATAGTGCTCATACTCCTTTTCTCCCCATTGTTTTGGTTTAAATTGAAAAGTAAGTTCAGATATTTTCTCTGCTGATTTCTGTAGAGATTTTATAAATTCTTTATCCTCCATTTCTAGACTTAAAAATATTTCTTTCCGCTTTTTCAGTTTCACTTCAGATTGAAGTCTTTTGATTTCCGCTTTCTGAATCCTGGTCTGGATCAGTAAGAGGAAAAGGAAAAAGGCAGCAGTTAAGTAGATTATAGGTTCCATTGATTATAATTTATTATTTTTTATTCTGTCTTCTTCCAGATTTTTTGATAATTCAAGTAAATACTTCCATTCCTCATCTGTAAACTTTACATCTCTTGGTGTATATCCATCATCGTATAAAAAGTCTGTGCCTTCATTTGATACTACAAATTGAACGTACTTTGAAAGTAGTTTCTTAAAGTTTATGGATGTAGTTTCATGAGAAGGCCCGTGTATAATGATTTCCCATTTTCCATTAAGATCTTCTCTTTTCATAGTATTCATCATGAGAGAAGCCCTAATTTCATTAGGAATTATAGTTGTATCGTCAATGGCCTTAATAATATTTAGTGCGCTGCGACTAGCGATTCCAATCACTTTTAATGGATCTGATTCTCTTTGATGTAACGTCAGTGGACCACCTTCATTTTTTATTACTTGATCTCCGATTTTAAGCGAAAGGTCTTTAAATCCCTGTATCCAGCCACTAACTTCATTTACATGACCTTCTGTCAATTTATCATAATTTTTATTCATGATACATAATTTGCTTTATTAGTAATTCTATGTTTTTCAAATTCTTTCTCCCAATATTCGAATGCATCTTGTGCGCATATCTGTAATCTTATCGGATGATTGCTATTTTCTTCCAATTGCAGTATCATTCCATATTTTAAACAGCTATGTCCAAATAAATCTGGCGATAAATGTGGGCACTTGTGCTCCTTTTTTTCATATTCAAATCCACAACCTGCTGCTCCTAGTGACATGGTTAATATTTACTTCCATTGTCCATTAATCCAATTATAATCCCTTCCGCTATTCTCAGTGTATTTGTTAAATATCCTTGAATCTGATATCTTGTAGAAGCAGTAGTAATAGCTTTTTTTACCAAATAAATCAGAATCATCTCCTGTGTGAAAACACATTATTTTTCTTGATTCAGATTCACTTTCAATAAGCAATCCGGCATATCTGATAGGCTTGATAAACATTCCCATGAAATCAGTCATATCTCCGGGAAGGAATAATCTATCACCTACAAAAATTGATTCATGATTAATAAAATCAGCTTCATTTTCATTGTGTAGAATGACTCCAAGTCCACCGTTGCAGGAATAGATTACTTTTTCCATTTCCCTACCACAATTTTGTTTGTTTATCACCCACCGGCTGCTCCAGAGCTTTATCTACTTTCTTCTCAAGGTCCTTGCTTACTTCCAGGGCGTGTTTTTTCATATCAGTGCCATGAGGAGCTTTGAAATATGCTTTTTGTGCGGATCTCATGGCTTGTACGAGTGTGCGGAAATCTTCCATATATAATTAATTTTTATCAGTTTGAATATCTTCACTCACAGCCCATATAATGGTATTTTTCAGCTCAATTTTGTTGTGATCCAGATACAACTGTTTAGTGAATTTGATGCGGCCAAATCTTCCAATTACCCTCCCATTGAATCGATAATAGCACTTTACCACATATCCATCCATTTTTTCAGCAATACCAGCCCAGTCATCATCTTCAGACCAGGCATTGGAGCTTATAAGCATGATGGCTTTCGCAGTGTCTTGTTTGTATAATTGATACCCATCAGGAATATCAAGCATATCATTTTCGATTCCGATAATCTGGCCGGATGCCACGTATGTCAAGAGAATAAAGAGTAGGGTTTTCATTTTATTGAATTGATTATTTCATTAGATGTTTATTATAGAAATATGTATACACTTCAATTATTTCCTCAGGACTCATTGGCACCTTTTCTTTATATTCGGGTTGTGTATCTGGCATAATATTTTTTGCAAATGAATCTTCCTTTTGGATTATTTGCATTGTATTTTTTGTAAGTTCTATTGCCATTTGAATTTTTTCAAAAACTCTTCCAGCTACCAAGTGGTGTGAAGCTGTGTTTTTTATGATTGATGACAATGAAACTAGCGATATTCCACAAGAATCATGAATAGCCAATATTTCATCAACATTATGATCGCTCAATGAATAAGGAGTCATAAATATTCTAATATGCTCGCGTTTAGTAAGTTGTTTAGTTGCCATTTTATCTGTTTTTTACCTCTTATACACCATCATCGCTGCATCTCTTGAATGCACTGATGTCCGTGAAAAATGTTGATTAACCCATTTACAAAATACTTCATGATTATCGATGCTCTGAAAATCTTGCGGAGCCACCGGGATATAGTCCATACCAGCATCCTTTAATCGCTTCTGCCATACACTCCAGTCTCTTTTAATAGATCCTGCACCCTGCATTTTCTGAAATGGATTTTTGCCGTAATAAGTCCTGAGATTTGGATTTTCTATCAGAATGATACTTCTATCCTTACTGTAGTAATCCTGTACCAATTGCCAGGCCTTATCTATATCCAGAGTAGCCATTTTTGTGAGATACTTCTTGGAGCGGTCCCATACTGCTATTCCTGTCTTCACTCCGGGATCGATGCCTATGATCTGAATGGCATCTTTCGGGATGAGCAGGAATAGGTTTGTGGTTTTGGTTCTCATTTTCATTCCTCTATTAATCCCTCCTCAATATTGATTCTATTCAGCTCCCTGATGATCAGATCACTCACATTGATAACTCCGATTTCATCTATTTCAAATTGCTCAGTTGTCCATTGCTCAATCTTGGTATCGATATAAGTCCTATAATTAATCCCTTTGTCCTCACAGTACTTTTTGAGTGTCAGATATGGTCCTTGCTGGAATTTATGAGTAGCTGCTTCCATTTTCTCCCGGGCTTCGGCTATTTCTTCCAGAGTGGGCTCTGATTTTCCTATCATCTTGATATCCGGATTGATATTCGTCAAATCCACATTACCTCCTTCCTTTTTGGATGCTTCATGTGAGAGATGGATTTTTGTTTGCTTAGAACTGATATAGGAGTAGCACCAGTGCATCAGCCTTTCCAGATTGTAAGTGTTGTAATTACCACCATAAGCACCTGCAGCACCGTACTGGAATGCCAGCTTCAGATCATACACATTCATCGAAAGGTGCATTTCATCTGACTTAAGCATCTGATAAAATGTTGACCAGAGAGAAGGCAG
>JALHRJ010000088.1 GCA_022841475.1 Cyclobacteriaceae bacterium
TAAAGGTGCCCGAGAAGCGAGGTGCCTGAACCTGCGGTAATTTTGTTTCACCTAACTCGGTTTGCTGCACCTGAAACACATCCATCCAGGTTACTCCTGAAATAATTTTTAAACTATTGGCCAACGACACATCGGCATTGATAGTAACACCCCGTGATACCGCATACCCATCCAAATTGTCGTAAATGATTTTATTAGGATCGGTTAAGAAATCGGCTATAATTTTATTGGTGAAATAAGTGTAGAACAAACTTGCATCAAGATTAATGAAGCCATCGGGCACCAGGATGTTACGTGCATAGTTTAAATTTACGTTCCACGATTGCTCAGGCTTCAGATCACTAAGAATTATAACGTCACGCGATCCCGTAAGGGCGGCATGATCTTCCGTAAACAGATTCACTACCCGGTAACCACTACCACCTGTAAGTCTTATCGTGTTGTTTTTGTTGGGCGAGTATTTAAAACTCAATCGGGGTGTCCAGATGTTGCCGTGTACATTGTGACGGTCGTAACGAAGTCCGGCCAGTGTGGTTAGCCTGTCTGAAATTTCAAAATCGTCCTGAATAAAAATTCCAGGTAAGATGGTTACGTCAGGATTATTACCGCTATCGCCATCGGATGTTCCTACCGTATTGTCATCGTAATTGATATATCGGATGGGTATTCCAGCCAACAGATCATGCTTCCCTAATTTTTTATTCCACCGTAATTGGGCAAACGCAACGTGCTGAGACGCGAAATATTTGGTGATACCGTAATAGGAATCTTGCTTATGATAATTGTAAGAATAGTCGAGGTGAAAAGGCGTGGCTGTATTGAACTGGTAGTTTCCAATAAATTCAACACGATCGGTATAAATAGACTCACCATAAACCTGATCGCTTCCGCGGAAAGCAGGTGTCCATTGCAATTCTCCGCCCCAGCGATTTTCATTAATGTATCGTCCGGCTAATGAGAAATTTTTTCCGGATGATCTGTGAAAGTTCCACTTGTTGAAAAGTGAGATTCTCTTTTGCAAGGTTATATCGGTGAAGTTATCATCGTTGATGTCCCGCTTCTGATCGTAATGAAAATAATTGATGCCCAAAAGACTTGCTGATTTGCCGGCTTTAAATCCGGTAGCAACATCGAGGTTATATTCGCCCACTGAAGTTCCAAACACATCGGCTTTGAAGGTTGGTACCGAAAAAGGCTCTTTGGTAATGATATTAATCACACCACCTACCGCTTCCGACCCATATAAAGTGGATGCCGGGCCTTTTACTACTTCCATTCGTTTGACCAGACTATTCGGTATGCCGGCTAATCCATACACAGTTGCCAGACTACTTACGATAGGCATGCCATCGATCAGGATCATCGTATACGGACCTTCGAGACCATTGATATGAATGTCGCCCGTGTTACATACGTTGCAATTGATCTGCGGTTGTACACCATTCACCAGCGAGAGTGCTTCGAAAATATTGGGCGTTGGGTTTTTAAGAAAAAACGAAGGCGCATAGACTTCTATCTGAATAGGTGAATTCATTTTTGTTACTTCCTTCATCGTGCCGGTCACGACTACGGCTTCGAGTTGAGCTACATCTTCTTTCAGATCAATGTCAACCATGCTGGTTACGCCTTCCCTAACTATGACTTCGAGCTCATGATTTTGATAACCTATTCCTGAAATCTTTAAGAGTTGAGTGCCCACAGAAACCTGTTTGATCAGGAATTCACCCTTTTCGTTGGTGCTACCGCCAAGTTGAGTTCCGGCAACAATCACATTTACAAACTCTACCGCCTGGCCTTCACTACGCACAATGCCTGAAATGGAGCCAGTTTGGGCAACGGCACCCGTAATCAAACCTATATAATATAGTATAAAGAGCCAACGCATAATTTTAGAGTAGCAAACTTATATAATTAGAAATAACTAAACAAATATTTAGACTAATCTAAAATAAATCGTGCGAATTACCTGAGAAAACTCATTTTTTTATCCGTTTTAATGATGGTACTTTCAGTACAGATTTAAGATCATTCCTATGAGAGCCCAATTAATCATTGCCATCTTGTTTTGTGTATCCCTCAGCGGATACAGTCAGGTATTAACCTCCCCCCAGAAAAAACTTACGTTGCAATTCCAGCTTACGGAAAAAGGTGAACCCACCTACCAACTTTCCATTGGCAACAAAAAAGTGACTGAGCCCAGTCTAATGGGACTTGAACTCAAAGAGCAGCCGGCCCTGACGGAAGGATTTACAATTGCACGTATTGATACAACTTCTGTTAATGAAAAATGGAATCCGGTGTGGGGTGAAGTAAAGGAGATTGTTAACAACTATCGCGAACTGGCTGCACACCTTCAGCAAACGACCACAGGTCGCAACATGATTATTCGCTTTCGTCTTTTTGATGACGGTCTTGGGTTTCGGTATGAGTTTCCGGCACAATCAAAGTTGACTTACTTCACCGTAACGGGCGAGCGCACGCAATACCAACTTACGGGCAACCATAAGTCCTTTTGGATTCCGGGCGATTACGACACGAACGAATACCCCTATACAACTTCGGTACTCAGCGAGGTGGATGCGCTAACAGAATCGAAGAAGTATAATGAAATAGGAACCCAGTCACCCATTGGTAAAAACGTTGTTCAAACACCTTTCATGATGAACTCAGCCGATGGGTTGTACATTAATATTCATGAAGCCGCTTTGCTCAACTATCCGGCTATGTACCTGAAAGTGAACCAGGAAAATTTTTCGCTCTCCACAGAATTGGCTCCGGATGCGTTTGGCAACAAAGCCTACCTGCAAACTCCATGTAATACACCCTGGCGAACTGTGTTGGTGAGTTATAAAGCGGCAGACTTACTGATGTCGAAAACGATTCTTAATCTCAACGAACCATCGGTTATTAAAGAAACGAGTTGGATCAAACCACAAAAGTTTGTGGGCATCTGGTGGGGTATGCACATGGGCACGGCCACATGGAATTATGCCGATCAGGGAAATATCATTTTAAAAAATACAGATTGGAGCAAACTAAAGCCTAATGGAAAACATGGCGCAACCACGCAAAACACAAAGCGCTTTATTGATTTTGCAGCAACACACGGACTCGATGGTGTGCTGGTAGAAGGCTGGAATGTAGGTTGGGAAGATTGGGCTGGTAATTGGAAGGAAGAAGTTTTTGATTTTGTAACTCCATACCCCGACTTTAATGTAAATGAACTTCAAGCCTATGCAAAAGAAAAAGGTGTGAAACTTATTATGCACCACGAGACATCAAGTTCTGTTACCAACTATGAACGGAGAATCGATCAAGCCATTCGCTTTATGAAAGACCATGGCTATGATGCAGTTAAAACAGGCTATGTGGGGCGCATCATTCCACGAGGAGAATTTCATGATGGACAATGGATGGTGAATCACTTCACCCGTGTAGCTGAAAAGTTTGCGACAAATAAAATTATGATGGATGCCCATGAATCGGTAAGGCCAACAGGTCAGCATCGCACTTATCCTAATTGGATGGCAAGTGAAGCCGCAAGAGGTAATGAGTTCAATGCCTGGAGCAGCGGCAATCCTCCCGAGCACGAAACTATATTACCCTTTACTCGATTAATGGGAGGCCCAATGGATTACACGCCCGGCATCTTTCAGATAAAACTGGATTACTACAATACCGGAAATAAATACCAGGTACATACTACACTCGCCAAGCAACTGGCTTTGTATGTAACCATGTACAGTCCGTTGCAAATGGCGGCCGACTTACCCGAGAACTATGAAAAACATTTAGATGCATTTCAGTTTATTAAAGATGTGCCTGTAGATTGGGATGATACCAAAGTACTTGAAGCTGAGCCTGGCGATTATATTGTAACTGCCCGCAAGGAAAAAGGAAAGCAAGCCTGGTTTATCGGGGCCATTACCGATGAAGACAAACGTGATGTGCCGGTAAGTTTTAGTTTCCTTGAACCTAATAAGACTTATGTTGTAACCATCTATGGCGATGCACCGGATGCACATTGGGAAACAAATCCCATGGCGTATGCTATTCAAAACTATACGGTGACCAGCAAAACAATATTGAAATTAAAACTTGCTGCCGGAGGTGGTGCGGCACTGGTAGTGAAACCGGCTACGGCTGAACAATCAAAGAAGATCAAGCGGTATAAATAAGCGCGTTGTAAAAACTTTTGATTAGTTATTTAATGACGTGTTGCGTCCACGATAACGTATAGAATGCGATTTGAAGAAATCCAGTTAATAGACTCGATCATCCATACATATACACTTACTTTATACCCTTGCTTGCATAGTCCATTATGAAACCCGACTTAGTTTTTCAAATCTGCAACGCTATAGCCCCGCTAGGATGGCTTTTACTGATTTTCGCTCCTCGCTGGCGTTGGACAAAATCGATAGTACTTTCCGGAATATTGCCACTTATGCTCGGCCTTGTTTACCTTTCAATTATCATTCTTTTTTTTGGTAAGGGCGAAGGTAACTTTAGTTCGCTTCAGGGGGTAATGCAACTGTTCACGAGTCCGTGGGGCGTTACAGCAGGGTGGGTTCACTACCTGGTATTTGATTTATTTGTTGGAAGCTGGGAACTGAGCAATGGCCAAAAAAATGGAATGCCCCACTTGATGATAGTTCCGTGCTTGCTCTTTACTTTCTTTTTTGGCCCAATTGGATTAATCATATTTTACCTGCTGCGCGCTTACAAAACAAAAAAATTCATTCACGAGAATTTCTGAGCATCGGTAATGTATTAAGCTCAAACTTTTAGCGAACCCCTAAATGCCCGTGCAGCATAGTACGATTCTGCACCATTATGATATACGAAGACCTGGCCATAACGCCAGTCGGCAAAGATGGCTCCACCGAGTTTTCTGATCTCAGCCGGTGTTTTTATCCAGCTCGATGTTTTTGTATCAAACTTCCCAAGTTGTTGTAGCTCGCGGTATTGTTCTTCCGATAAAATTTCAATGCCCATTTCGGCCGCCATTCCAAGTGCGCTGTTTTTGGGTTTATTTTCTTTTCGTGCTTCAAGCGCCTCGGGGTCATAACAAATACTTCTGCGGCCAGCAGGACTTTCCGCAGAGCAATCATAAAAAATGTATTCACCCGTCTTTTTATCAAAGCCAACCACATCCGGTTCGCCACCGGTTGTTTCCATTTGATACAGCGACCCTAGTTTTGTAGCGTTGGCTTCGAGCCTGACTTGTACCTTCGTCCACTCAATGCCTTTATGGCGTTGGATATTTTTTTCGAAGCGGGCTCTCAATAGTAAGAGCAGTTCCTGACGCTTACCTGCTGCTAAGGCAGGTTGCTCGATCTTCTTTTTATTGATTTTGCTCATACGATTTATTTATTATCACCCTTTCATGTAAAATTCTTTTGCAACTACAATTTAGACAGATTTTTTAATGAACACTAAAGGGCATGGGTGTTTCACAAATTACCAGAATGAAACAGGGACCTTTGGTGAAGAGAACTTATGTTATACAAGTACTATCTAGCTGGCATGGATCACGGAAAGATAGATCGGCAATCCCAGCGTAATGTTAAAGGGAAATGTAATGGCAAGTGCCATAGGAAAATAGATGCCCGGATTGGCTTTCGGTGCTGCCATTTTCATAGCAGCCGGAACAGCTATGTAAGAGGCACTGGCAGCGAGTACAGAAAAAATAAAACGATTGCCAACATCATCCGTAATTAGACCACTGGCAACGGCAACAAAACAACCATTAACCAATGGAATTAAAATAGCAAAAACAGTTGAGAAGCCTCCCGACTTTACAAAATCCTGCAGCTTCTTGCCGCTCACAATCCCCATATCTAAAAGAAAAATTGCCAGAAATCCTTTGAAGAGATCTGTTGTAAATGGCTTAATGCCGAGGGCTTGCTGATCATTTGCCAGGAAACCAATCACCAGGCTTCCTAAAATTAGAAGTACACTGCCATTGGTAAATGAATGCTTGATTACGCTTCTAAGGCGAGGTGCATCATTTTGCTTCTTGGTATAAATCCGAATCAGAATAACTCCAATCACAATGGCCGGTGCTTCCATCAAGGCCATTACGGCTACCATGTGCCCACTAAATGTGAGGTTCTGGATTTCCAGAAAAGAAGTAGCTGTTACAAAAGTGACAGCACTTACAGAACCATAAGCTGCCGCAATAGCCCCCGAATCATCAATACTAAGTTTTCTTTTTAAAATGAAGAACGTGTAAAAGGGAATTACACAGGCTACCACCAGCCCAAACAAAACGGACCAGATAATTTCCATGGTAAATGGACTATGGGCAAGTTCCTGCCCACCTTTAAACCCAATAGAAAACAACAGATAAAGCGAAATAAACTTGGAAGAGTTAGGAGGTATTTCCAGGTCACTCTTTAGCCGTACAGCAAAGACCCCCAATACAAAAAAGAGGAGCGCAGGGTTGGTTAGGTTATCCAGTAGCAACGCATAATCCATGGAAGGTCAACTATTTATATACCCTGAAGCGTGCCTTATTTTTTCAAGACAGTAATTTCTATAGGGCATTGAATGTTAACCTCATATCCATTCATCTGGGCGGTTGCCAATTCCTTACGTATAGCGTTGGCAGTTTTCAGTAGCGCCTCAATTCTTTTTTCGGAGTGCTCTGTATCGCCCTGTGACGTTTCCCGAATGGAAAAAATCTGAAGATTGTGATAATTAATTTTATTATTGACAATCTCCAGAAGAATTTTGGATGCATCTTCTGCCGCAAATGTTCCATCGATCAGTTGATAGTTTAATTTGGTGTTCATCATTAAAAATTTATTGTCCATTTTAAAATTGATTTTAACTCCGGGCGCAAACTTCTTAAATCATAAACATATATTTGTATTTATATTGATAATGATTTACATAAGTTATTTTTATGAACTACACATTGCATCAACTTCAGATTTTCCTAAAAGTCACGCAGACGCAAAGCATTACGAAAGCAGCAGAAGAACTTCACCTTACGCAACCTGCCGTATCGATACAACTTAAAAACCTACAAGACCAATTCGACATTCCATTAACGGAGATTGTGGGACGAAAACTCTATGTCACCGACTTTGGAAAAGAGATCGCAGCAGCAGCTGAAAACATTGTCAACCAGGTTTATGAAATTAACTTTAAAACGACAGCGTATAAAGGTCAACTCTCAGGCCGGCTGAAGCTTTCTGTTGTTTCCACGGGTAAGTATGTGATGCCTTATTTTCTCACCGATTTTCTCAAACAACATCCGGGTATTGAGTTGGTATTGGATGTAACTAATAAAGCCAAGGTGTTGAAGAGCCTGGAAAAAAATGAAGTAGATTTTTCGTTGGTGTCGGTGCTGCCGGAACAATTATCCGTTGAAAAAATAGAACTTCTTCAGAATAAGCTATACCTGGTGGGAAATGCAAGTTCTGCGTTGCGTTCACAGCTTTATGATAAAACTATTTTCAACGCTTTACCCTTGATTTATCGTGAGCCCGGATCGGGCACACGCCATGTGATGGAAAAATTTATTGAACGGAATAAGTTGCCAGTACAAAAAAAGATGGAACTCACCAGTAATGAAGCCGTGAAACAGGCAGTGATTGCCGGGCTGGGTTATTCTATTATGCCGCTGATCGGAATCAAAAATGAGTTGAATAATGGTGATTTAAAAATTATTCCTGTAAGGGGTTTCCCCATCAAATCAATCTGGAATTTAATCTGGTTAAAAGGAAAAAGCTTTTCACCCGTTGCCAAATCTTACTTAGCGCACATCAAAGCGGAGAAGCAGCGAATAATAGAGGAAAGATTTGAGTGGTACGAACAATATTGAAAAGCAACACGGATACGGTTTAACTTCTAACGTCAATCCATTAAATACTTTGCCCGAATGTTAGGAGATTATTGTCTGGATCCAATAACGAAAATTCCTTTTGGCCCCAGGGTTTTGTTTCCAGATGTCCATTAGGATGAATACTTATTTTCTTGTCCAACAAAGACTTGTAAAATATCTCGATGTCATTTGTTCGGATGTAAACCTGACCATAGTTTTCTTTTATGTTTAGTTCTTTAAACTCAAAAAAGTGAATTTGGATTTTGTCTTTTTGTACCATCAGGTAGCCATCAAAATCGGCACTACCAAATTCTTGAAATCCTACCTGGTTAATGTAAAAGTCTTTGGTTGCCCGTTTATCGCGCATGGGCAACTTTGGATGAATGTCTGTTAACATATTTTTTAGTTCGGTTTTGTTTGTAATTAATCAATTCGCTTCTGTGTATTTTTTATAATTGTTAAGTATGGCTTGCCAGCCATTTTTCTGTAGTTCTAAGGAGTTCTCTGTTTCAGCATCAAATGTTACAGTTACCTTTGTTTGTTTTCCAGGACTTTCAAATTTCACTGAGACTAGTCGTCCGTCCGCCAGCATGTAAGTAAAATTTTGTCCTCCAACAATCTCCTGGTAAACGCCTTCAAAGTCAAACCCAAAACTACCGTCTTTGGCTTCCATTCTTGCGGAATATTTACCACCCACTCTCATGTCGTTACTTGCCGTTGGGCATTGCCAATCGTCTGAGGCGAAATTCCATTTGGTTATGTGTTCTGGTTGGGTGTAATAATCCCAGGCCCTTTTTTTGTCCGCCAATACGATTGCTTCGATTGTAATTTTAATGGTTCCCATACTTTTTTCTTTATAATATTTTAAGTTGTAGAGTTGAATGAACTTTTAATGGACTACGCTACACGTAAAATCTTTTCCATCTTACGTCCTTTCGCTAACTCATCAACCAGTTTGTCTAAATACCTTACTTGTTGTGTTAACGGATTTGAGATTTCTTCGACCCGATAACCACAGATAACACCTGTGATAAGATGTGCGTTGGGGTTTATTTTGGTCTGTTGAAAGAAGGTCTCAAAGGTTGCTTTTTCTAAGATCAGTTCTTGAACTCTCTTTTCGTTATTTCTTGTTAACCACTCAATCACCTCGTGTAATTCTTTTTTCGTTCTGCCTTTCTTTTCAACTTTTACAAGATAATGGGGATAGACTGCAGCAAATGTCATCTTGGCAATGCGCTCATCATGATTATTTGTATTGTTCATACCTTATTATCTTAGTCTATGGGCTTGCTTAAAACGCGCGTGATTCGGTCCATCTTTCTTTATGTTACAATTTATTTTTGTCTAGTGCTGGTAATAAATAACTCTGCCCACCGTTGCTGAACAATCGAAGATAAGTATTAAAATTTAATTTGTGGATAGCAGTACTGACGGCAGTCACTCACTGCATATTTGTATTTGGAAAAATTACTTTTTCGGGATGTTTTTTTAGTTCCTCCATCACCACTTCAAAGAGTTTTTTCTTAACCCGGCCTGAATTTTTGGGTTCCACCAGGTATCGCACAATTACACCTACCCACGTGTTAGCATGAGCTGTTAATATAACCGATGGATATTCCGTTACGTCCAGTTCATCTACAGGCGTATCTGCCAGGATTATTTTAAAACGCTTTACACGCCTTACCATCGCTTCACCAATTTCTGCTTCCACAATACGCTTGATAGTATCGCTGGTAAATTTGAAGTCGCTTTTATACGAGATGAACAAACTAAGTTCGTTCCAGATAAAAGGAAACAAAGGCCAGGAGTAATTATAAACGTATTCGCTGAATACTTTTGAGTTAGCAAATCGTATCGTGCGACCGCTGGGATGATCGCCCGATAAATAATCGCCATTAAACTCCCATAAGGTTGTATCGATGTAACTTACGTTGATCACATCGCCAAACACATTACCAATCCGTATGCGGTCACCTATTTCGTAAGGCTTGCGGATAAGAATGTATAGCCATCCAAAAAAACTGATAATAAGATTTTGTAAAGCAAAGCCGAGTATCAGCGATACAATGCCAAAGGAGACCATCGCGGCATACCAGTTGGCAAACAGCAACGAAAGGAAGATGACTAAAATGAAAATGCCGGCAAACAGGTCAGCAATGCGATTGAAATTAAATACGGTGGTTTTATCTTCTATTTTGCGGTTAACTATTTTTTTTATTAGCCGGGTAGCCATCAATACCAGTGAAATGAACATGACCGCGAGCATGATTTTTTGCGCCAGCGGTATATACATGCTCGAAATCGGTAGCCGTTTCCATCCTAAAAGAAAATACAGGGCGCCACCTATTAAAAATATAATGGCTGTTATTCCCAACAAGGGAGCCTCCTTCTTCAACGTACTCGTACTTTCCTTGCGTGCAGTATTGGAATTCTCAATCAGGGCTCTTTGTACTTTCTCATCCTTTTTTATGGCTTCCAGTTCTTTATCTTCCATTGGTGTTAATGTTTCCATACGTGATGTTTTAGAACTTAGTGGATCTCTACTTGTTTGGGGAAGTGTCTAATAGAAAAGTGCAGCAAACGAGGGTTCACTGCACTTTAAAATAAATTTAACTATCAAAGTTTACTATTATTACCCAGCATTTGTCTCTACATAAAATTGGTGATATAGTTAACTTATCCAGATTAAATTTATGATTTCAGCTCATCATTTTGCTTCTTACTTTCTTCAGCATGTTTAAGATGAGTTCTTAAACCGGGAAGTTTTTGAGCAGCCCAGGCTTTGATGTCAGTATCCTCCGAATCGGTTGAGATCTTTTCAAATAATTTAATGGCGTCTTCATGATGTTCCACCATCATATCGCTGTAAGCTTTGCCAAAATCATTTCCTGTTTTATCATTCAGTTTTTGGTAAACATCCTGCGAGTCTTCTGTTATTGTGGTAGGAATGGAAACTGATTTGGATTGCGCCAAAGCCTTCACCTCAGTCAAGGTTTTAGTATGCGCTGCCTCCATCATTTTTCCTAGTTCTTTAACCTGAGGCGTATTGCCTTTTTGCTGTGCTAATTTTCCTAAGCTGATTTCCTCCAACTGCATTTCAGCTACATCCATCAAGAACTTGGCGTCATTGTCATTTTCTACCACTACGATAGTCTGGTCATCTGAAGCCATTTTTGCAATGTTTTCCTGCTGAGCAACTTCTTTTGAGTCTGTATCTCTTGACGCTGCATCTCTTGAGTCTGCATTTGAATCAGCCGTGTTCGTTCTACTTTCCGAACAGGATACAACCAGGAATGAACCTGCTATAAAGAGAGCAGGTATCAGGATTGATTTAATATTAATTAGATTTTTCATTATAAAGTTTTATTGAATTTTAAAATAGGCAAGGGGACGAAATCCCCTTGCGCAAGAGTTTTATTTATTACCAGTGAATTTCTTCACCACGGTTGGTCTTCCAATTATTTTCAAGATATTCAGCATCTTCGTTATTTCTTGGAGTTACCGAAATAACCACATTACCTTCTTCGATACCAGACTCATATAGTTTAGCTCTTGCTTCGGGTATGCCTGAACCCACCAGGGCTCCGATTACACCACCTGCTAATCCGCCAGCACCGGCTCCGGCCAATCCCGCAGCAATAGGTCCGGCCACTAAAATTCCTAATCCAGGAATCACAACACTCGTACCGATGGCAGCAATTACACCTGCAATGGCACCAATAGTGCCTCCGATAGCAGATCCTTTACCAGCACCTTCTGCAGCTTTGGTTCCGATTTCAGTTTCTTCAGCGGCATCAGAATAATGTGCTTTGCGGGTTTTGTCAGACATCACCAGGTTAATATCATCTTTTGAATACCCTCTTTCGCTCAATGCATTGTAAGCGCTTTCCGTACTTTCACGGTCGCGAAACATGCCTGTCAATACCCTCTTCTCGGAAGTACTATCTTGTAGTACATCACTGTCATGTTGATCTCTTGAATTTCTCATTTTTTATTTAGTTAAGATTAATTTATTGTGCTCTCCTTTATGCCAAACCTTTGGTTCCGCTAAAGATTTATGCAAAGGTGAAAGGGATTGTTGCGGTTAGTATTATATGATTCTTGAAAAGAAATATATCAATCCTACATTTCAATAGAATGTTCTTGCAAAAGCATGACAAGTGTCGTCAAAAGTGGATGCTTTAAAATAATGAGCGTATTTGAGAAAAAATTTCCACACAGCAAGAGTGTCTTAAGGTGGATGGACCTGTCTGTTATGAGATAACTGCTTATGCGAAGAGCTTTACTTCAAGTTGTCAATAACGATTTGTGATCCTGGATAAACTGCTCAAAGGTGGTGGGTTGCCAAGGACTTTATAACTTCCATCCCAACATTGCCAGTCGCGCCTGTAATTAAAACCTTCATGGCCTCCGAGTTATTTCTTATCTTCTTTGTATTCCAAAATATCACCGGGCTGACATTCCAGGGCCTGGCAGATAGCTTCCAGCGTGGTAAACCGGATGGCTTTTGCTTTTCCTGTTTTTAAGATAGAAAGATTAGATAACGTTAAATCTACTTTTTCTGACAGCTCATTCAATGACATCTTTCTCCTGGCCATCATGACATCTACGTTTACAATGATTGGCATGGTTTAAACAGTTAAATCGTTTTCATTTTGGATTTCAACGCCTCTCGAAAAGATAGTAGCGATTACATAGACGACCGCTGCCATTAATATATAAGCCTCACTATCGGCCCAAAATTGGTTTAATGTGTCAGTATTAAATCCATAATGCGGTAAACTTTTTGCGGTTTGCCGGGCTATGTAGCTTATGAGTCCGATAGAAAAGATGTTGTAACTGATATTTGTAATCTGATCAGCTGCATAGGTGCTGAAGGGTTTAGTTAAATCAAGTTTGTTTACCAGCATGATTACCTGATAAAACAAATAGGCCTTCATAATCGCGATGAACAGGATAAAACTATACATCCCGAAAAAAATCCATGGGTTAACAGCATACATGTCTGTTAAGTCCAATTTTTGATAAAGGTTTTGGACGAATTCAGGTTTGAAAAGGCTGAAAACGAAATTAACGAGCAAGGCTCCGGCTTCAATGCACAGGCCCACAAAGATGATCCAGGCAATAACATGCAAAGCCTTAAATACGAAGTTGTTTTTGGTTGACATAATCGTTAAAAGTTAGAATTATGTCACAAATATGATTAATATTTATTGATAAACAATAAATATATATTTATTTACGTGAAATATTTGTTGCATGGCAAAAGCAAGCCAAGCGTGATTTTTTACGGGTTTTTGATTTCAAATGCTGACCGTTTTCTGCCTTCTGCGCCATTTACAAGCCATATCCTTTTTCGATGTTGCTGGATAGATCACTTAAGAATCTTGCCATCGGTGCACCATCAATAACATCATGATCTAGTAGAACTGTCATATTTAAAATTTCCCGGATTTCAATTTTATCATCTATTACAATCGGCTTTTTAGCAATGTTACTGATTCCAAAACAGATGGGATGGACAGAAATGGGAATGAACCAACCACTTACATTTCCTACCATTCCAACAGATGTAATGGCGACATTCCCCATTTTTTTAAATGCTAACTGGGGATGTCTTAATAAATATTTCCAAAAAAATCTTCTTGCAAATCCGGGTAATGAATAGTAAAGCCCCTCTAGTTTATTTGCTCTGGTATGAAGTACAATATCTTTATTAGTCAATTCTTTTTCTTTCGCATCACGTATTTGCTCTGTTATTGATTCAACACTGATTTCATTTGCCTTTTCAATGATTAAAGGAATGGGTACCTTTTTACCGTTTACCTCCTTTTCGATAGCAAGCGATACATTAATATCATCAAAGACTAAAACCTTCCTTTTCCCTAAAAGATAGCCCGCTGCAGCCTCGTGACTTTTAATTGTCAAACTAATTACTTTTATCAACCAGGCAGTGAATGAAATTGGATGAGTATTATGTCTTTGCTGCTTTAACTTTTCCCTGCTTACAGATACATCAATCTCTATCAGGGCTGCAACATTGTGCTTTTGAATACCGATTGAGCAAATATCCAACGTTGCAACTCGTGTTTTAGGAAATGTTTCGATCTTATAATTCATCATTGACCTCATTATTTCTTACCTGACGTTTTTGCTCGCCTGTTAAGCGGGTAGTGGCTGTCGGTTCTTGACATTCGTTGGTTGTCAGTTAGTGCGAAACTACTTTTAGCCCGATGATAGACACTTCGTTAAATGCCGTTACTTGCCACATCTGTCAATCGCATTTCGTTACAAGGAACTTCTATTTTCAACTGGTTACAATTTGTAACCGTTTCATTCAAATATTAATATATCGTTTTCCCTTTTCATTTTCTGCGATTATATGGTTCCTAAAATCTCATTCAACAATTGCTGATTCAGTGTGAAACTACTTTTAGCCCGATGATGGACGCAATTAAGGTGGTAATAAAAAACAAGCGCAGAAAAGTAGCAGGTTCTTTGAAGACCAAAATTCCTACCACCACCGTGCCCACCGCTCCCACACCTGTCCACACGGCATACGCGGTGCCGATGGGTAAAGTTTGAGTTGCTTTAATTAGCAACACCATACTCACGGTAAGGGTCACCATAAAACCTGCATACCAGGCATACATTTCGGTGCCGGTGGTTTCTTTTGCTTTGCTGAGGCAAAAGGCAAAGGCCACTTCAAACAGGCCGGCAATGATTAAGAGGATCCAATTCATTTTTGTTTGTTAAAAAAATTGCCTGTTTGATAGGAGCACAAAACTTGATTAACCTCTGAACCGCCAATTCTGTAGGGGCTGTTAGCAGATGTTATTTTATTAGCCCCATTTTTTTCAATTTTCTTTGTAACTCGTAAAAACATTGTTCAATATTCTCACCGGAGAAAGGTATGTATTGTAAACCTGCAATATTTGTAAATTCTTCAATCCCTTCTTGCTTTAAAATAATTACTTTATCAAACCCTAAACGTCCTTGAAACAAGCCTGCTTCATGAATTACATTTTGCCTAGCTCTTATTTTGCCTTCAGTTGTTTCATCTTCCGCAGTCATTACTAATATTGCTAACGATGAGTTGTCTAAAAACTCACCTATTATATTCACAATACTTTCACTTGTTCTTGATTCATCCTCAAATGTCAATGTTTGCAGACTTAAGTCATCCTTGAGAAAAATTTGAAGTCTCGCCCAAAGTTTACTTCTCCCATGACCGATAAATATTTTACCTAAACCTCTAGATTTTAATTGTGGTCTAGGTTTTGGATTCAAATTCTTTAGAAAGTTCTTCTTTAGATAAAGAATTAAGTTGCTGAACAATTTTGTTGATTGATTTTACAGTAGTATCATTATTTGAAGTTTGGGCAGGTGGAAAATACAAACCGCTATTAGGATTTGGTCTATATCCTTTGAAAAATTCTTCAATTTTATCTGAATACATTTTTATATCAGACATATTTGCCTGATCAGAGTAGTCAACCTCTGAGAGTTTTTTGACAAATACTTGAATAGGTGCGAAAAATTTTAAATCACTTTTTATACTTTCCCATAATGCTTCTGAAAGCAATTTTAGTTCTTTTAGTTGCATTTGCATATTTTGGTATCGTTTATAATCTGCTAACTTTTGCGACTTTGCGTTGTGGCGAATTAGAAACATTCGCTTCTTTCCAAAGGCGTATTGGTAGTCGGTTTATTCTCCTGAAAGTTTTAAAGGTTTAGAAGGTTCATACTCTATTACCTTTTCCTCGATTAGCTTTTTTAATATGTTTTCGACTTCATTACGAAACGCGAATTTACCCGTTTCTTTGATTATTGTCTGTGATAAATTTGATTTCAATACCGTCTTGGACCTAATACATTCCTTAATCTTATCTTCGATTCTTCTAATCATTCCTTTATAGTACTTTGCAAAAGTTTGACCTAAGTCCTTGTTAATATTTGAAACGCCAACATTGAAGGAAAATTTGTCTTTCACCTCATTCAGTAGTTCGTCAGGTATACGAATACTTGTAAGCATTTCTTTTTCTCTTTCTGTTAGATTTGAAACTAACCCGTCATAGTATTTTTTTAAAAGGGAAATAGGAATTAAATAGAACTCTGGATTATTTGAGCTATCGTCAGATACAATGGACTCATCTATAAATGCAACCCAAACAGGCACGAGCAATTGTTCATGTAAATTGATTAATCCAATAATTTCACTTTTGAACAATTGAAAATACGTTTTAGATGATGTGGGAAATCCCTTTTTCTGTCTGCACTTTACGTCAAAAAATAAAATACCCATGTCGGGGAGATTGACCAAAAAATCTGGTCTCTTCGAATTCATTTTTTGTTTTAAAACATTTGAACGCTCCATTCCTAGTGGGCCTTGTCCGATGTAAAGAAATGGGACATCATTTGAGTCAAGCAATGACTTAAATAAGTTTTCTGCTTTCGCTCCCTTTAATTCAAGGTCTGATAAGTAGTCATTAAGTTTTATTCCCTTAAATTCTTCTTTGTCTTTATAGATTGAATAGATGCCGCCATTAGCTTCAATCTCCGTTAATTCATTGTCCGTTTGCTTGACAATTCCTTTTATTAACTTGATTGAATTGGTTTTAGGATCGAAGTCTATATATGCCATAATATTTATTGTTCTATTTTACAGCTATGAAAGGCAAGCTCCTGATAGCAAAATTAAATTTAGTAAACCTCGCTTCCCAATCAAAATCGAACCCTACGTTAGTTATTTAATCCAGATGCCAATAAAAAAGCCGCTCTCCAAGCGGCTTTCCTAAATTGTATCTTGTGAGTCCTACTTCGCCAACTTCGTTACAGTTTCAAGTTTAGTTTTAATACGTGCGATAGCATTCAGGTATTTCTGTTCCCACATTTTTAAGTTGGCCGTAGATTTATTAGCCGCCTCATATTGAAAGCCGGGTAAGATGGCTGAAGCATAGCCGCTGTAAGGATCGGGGGAGGCATACAAGGATTTATACCAATTCCCGTAAGGCATGCCTTCTTTGTCAATCCACTGCCGCTCCAGCAACAACAGTTCTGCATTAATGGATTTCAGGTTGGCTTGATTAACTGTTTTTAAAGCAGCTTCACAATCTGCACCCGTTTTTTTTAATTCATCCGCGGCCTTGATCAAATTCTCAAACGAATATTTAGTTTCGGATTTATCATACACACTGATTTGTTTTTGAAGTCCCTCAAAGTGAGTTCTCAAATCAGTGCCATACCGGCTTACACTAAAAGGAATCACATCGGCATTGGCCAAACGTAACGCAGAGATACCAAACACCTGCTCCACCAACGGCCCCATCGTAAAAGTAGGATCTACAAAACGTTCGTAGTACGAAAAGCTGTCGTGGTTGGAGTGATACATGGTTGGGCCTCCGGTGCCACCACTCCACGAGGGAATTCCCACATGCGTATAAAACGCGATGTGATCGGAACCACCCCCTAAGTTTCCGATAGGCGGAGTAGGGCGCGTTCCTTGCCAATGATCGAAGACCGATTTTGCAGAATCGGGGTAGGGCACAGTTTTGGTAACATCAATAATTAATTCTTTCAATGACGGACTGGAGGCCCCGCCAAAACTCCGTCCTGAAACAGCACCATCGGCATTAAAGTAGGCAACACCTTTTGCATTCAACTCATCACGAAATTGTTCTACCCATTCGCTGGAGCCAATCACGCCTTGCTCTTCGGCATCCCAATGCGCAATCTTAATGGTGCGTTTTGGTTTGTGGCCCGCTTGTGAAAGTTTCCCTAACGATTCACTCAAGGCGAGCAACATAGCGGTGCCGCTATTCGGATCGGTAGCCCCAAAGCCCCAGGCATCGTAATGCGCTCCGGCAATAATCCATTCGTTGGGAAACTCAGCACCCACCAACGTGCCCACCACATTATACACGCGTTGAATTTCTCTTTTCTGTGAAACGTTCACACGCACTTTCAATTCCGGTCCGCCTTCGAGGCGATAGGTATATGGCAATCCACCTTGCCAACCGGCAGGAACGGGCTTCCCTTTCATGAGGCCAATGATTTCTTTTGCAGATCCGTAAGGTAAGGGCATTACAGGAATGGTATGCATGCCGGTAACCTCTTCTGGTTTTTTACGAACGATTTTCTTTTTTCCATCAAGTGGAAGCGCAGGCTCAAAGGGAGTTAATGGATCGCCCGTCCAATCCAACGTTAACAACGAGCCGCGTTGAATGCTGCTTTCATTAAAATATGCACCTTCAGGATACACCAATCCTTTCGCATACCCGCTATCACCCGGATCGGTGAAAATAATTAATCCGGCAGCACCGTTGGCTTCTGCATATTTTGCTTTATAGCCGCGGAAGTTTCCGCCATAGCGCGCGATTACGATTTTACCTTTTACTGAAATGCCGAGGGCAGCAAGTTTTTCAAAGTCTTCTCTGCGGCCATAGTTGGCGTAGACAACTTCGGCCGTTACATCGCCCGAACCGGTGTAGGCATTGAAGCCGATGGGAAGATTGGGGTCGGAAGAGAAGGGATCTTCTTTGTGAATGTATTCTTTGCTGTTAAGCGGCAACCGGATAGGTTCAACAATTTCAGCGGTTGCTGTGCCGGGCATTACGGGCAAATAAATGTCGTAGGGAAAAATCTCTACCTGAAGTCCGGCCTTGCGCATTACTTCGGCCATGTAGTCGCGCACACGCTCGTTGGCTTTGGAGCCGGCAATGTGTGGTTCTTTGGTGAGGGTTTTTAAATGATTTTTATAGCGGGCGCTTTCCTGTTGGGTCAGGAAGACGGATTCTGCCTGCTTTTGTTTTTCTGTGCTGGCAGTATTGAAGCCGGTGAGGGGTTGTGCAAAAGAGCTTGTGCTTAGAAGAATGAGTAAACCGAGTAGGTATTTCATAGGTTAGGATTAATGCTGGAAGAACGGAAAAGTTTTACTGTAAGTGAAGTGAAATTTTTCTGGTGGTAGGGGATTTGTTGTCGTCATGCGGGCATACGAAGCTGTCATGCTACGTTTGCGTGCATGATTGGATGCCAAAGATTATTTTGTAACAAGAAAAGAGAAGAGCGGAGTAAGACCGAGCGCTGTCATGGGTCACAAAGACCGTCCGGGATGCTGG
>JALHRJ010000089.1 GCA_022841475.1 Cyclobacteriaceae bacterium
CGGATTGCAAAAATAAGCGCAATAATTGGAAATGCAAACGAGGCAAGCCAATTGAGTTTGAATATCTTTAAGGGTATGTCGAAAAAGGTGAAATTGGTTGTAATTGGGCTCTTTTCAATAGTCCAGCTCTCATTTTTGTGGGGTTTTTTTGCGCATAGAAAGATTAATCAATTGGCGGTTTTTACCCTGCCACCGGCTATGTCTGGCTTTTACAAGAAAAATATAGAATACCTCTCTGAAGCGGCAGTCAATCCTGATCGTAGGCGTTATACTGTCCCGGAAGAAGCAGCCCGACATTATATTGACTTAGATGACTACGGTGATAGTGCCGCCTTCAAACTTCCGCACTATTGGAATGACGCAGTCAAAAAATATGGTGAAGACTCACTTCAGGCTCGGGGAATCGTTCCGTGGCATATCTATAGAATGTATTTTCAATTAAAGGAAGCATTTCTTCTTAACGATCCTGAACGGATACTTAGGGTATCGGCCGACTTAGGTCATTACATAGCCGATGCACATGTGCCTTTGCACACTACAAAGAATTATGACGGCCAGCTAACCGGCCAGGTTGGCATCCATGGTTTTTGGGAATCGCGCTTGCCCGAACTTTACTTCGAACAGTATGATTTTTTTGTTGGGCCCGCTAGTTATCTGCCCAATGTGCAACTGGCTGCCTGGGAAATAGTAATTCAGTCGCATCAAGCGGTTGACTCTGTTTTGAGGTTTGAAAAGAATCTGTCTGAAAGTGCAAGCGAAAGCAAATTCAATTTTGAAAGTAAAGGCAAACAAACCGTAAAAGTGTATTCGCAAGACTACGCTGAAAAGTATCATCGGCAACTATCAGGAATGGTGGAGCGTCAGTTCCGTGGTAGCGTTAAAAAAATCGGAGATGTTTGGTATACGGCATGGGTAGATGCCGGTCAGCCGGATCTGAAGTCATTGATAAATTACAAGCCCTCTGCGGAAGAATTGGAAAAGAGAAAAAAGGAATTACTACTTTGGAGGGAACGAACCTTAAAATCACGAGAACATGAAACAGAAAACAGGTAAAGCTTTGTTAATACTTGCAGTAGTTATAGGCTTCGTTGCCTGCTCTTCGCAAAAACCTGCAGAGCAAGCGGCTGAGCAAAGGATCAGCGATGATTCTTTATTTACACTCGTGCAGTATAAAACCTTTCAGTATTTCTGGGAGGGTGCCGAACCCACATCAGGCGCAGCCCGCGAGCGCTTTCATGTTGACGATGTTTATCCTGACAATGACAAGCATATCGTAACTTCCGGAGGTACTGGTTTTGGTGTGATGGCCATACTGGTAGGAATAGAACGGAAATTTATAACCCGGCAGCAAGGTGTAGAACGCTTTGAAAAACTGATAACCTTTCTGGAAAATGCAGATCGGTTTAAAGGTGCTTGGCCGCATTGGATGAATGGCGAAACGGGCAAAGTAAAACCCTTTGGTGCAAATGATAACGGTGGAGATTTGGTGGAGACAGCGTATCTCATACAGGGCTTGCTATGTGTACGTCAATATTTTAAAGATGGCAGCGATCAGGAGAAGGCATTAGCCGCACGTATAGATACACTCTGGCGCGAAGTTGAGTGGGATTGGTATCGAAGAGGCGGAAAGAATGTGTTGTATTGGCACTGGTCGCCCGACAAAGAATGGATCATGAATTTTGCTTTGGAAGGATATAACGAGTGTTTAATCACCTATGTACTCGCAGTCGCATCACCAACACATGGCGTGCCGGCTGTAACATATCATGAGGGTTGGGCCCGAAGTGGCGCTATGAAGAATGACTCTTCTCATCAGCAATATGGCTATCATCTCGATTTAAAACACAATGGAGCACCACAATTTGGCGGCCCATTATTTTGGTCTCATTATTCTTTCCTGGGTCTTGATCCGCGCAAGCTAAAAGACCGCTATGCGGATTACTGGCAACACAATGTAAATCATACGTTAATTAATTATCAGTATTGTGTTGAAAATCCTAAAGGCTATAAAGACTATGGTAAAAACAGTTGGGGCCTTACGGCAGGGTATTCAGTGAATTTTTATTCAGCCCATAGTCCCAACGAAGATGCAGGTGTAATTACACCAACAGCGGCCTTGTCATCATTTCCTTATACTCCTACGGAAAGTATGGAAGCCATGAAACATTTTTATTTTGATCTGGGCGATAAAACATTTGGCCCCTACGGATTCTATGATGGCTTCAGCGTGCATCACGATTGGTTCAAGCCTTGGTATCTTGCAATTGATCAAGGCCCTATTGTGGTGATGATGGAGAATCAACGCACAGGATTATTGTGGAATCTTTTTATGAGTTGCCCGGAGGTGAAGACAGGATTGGATAAATTGGGATTTACCGATTAAGTGTTAGAGATACAGCAGAGATTAAAACAAAAAAACTATGTATGCCAAATCAATGAGGTATTTATTCTTTTATGCCCTTGTCTTAGTTTCAAGTTCCGTTTACGCACAATTTAATAATGGATTTCAATTCGGGGCAGTAACTTTTGATGAACTGGTGATGAAAGGTTATCCTCAGGACACCAGTGCCAGCGCTGTGGTGTTGAATGAATTTGGTGAAGCCTATATTGATAATGATGGCGAAAATAATCTTTTATTGGAGTATCATGTGCGGATCAAAATCCTGAGCAAAGAAGGTCTTAATCAGGCGAACTTTGAGATTTTGTTGCGAAAGGGCGAGCGTGGCAAAGAGACCATTCGCATGGTGGAGGCCGCCACGTACAACCTTGTGGATAGCAGAATTAAAGAATCTCGAATGAACAAAGATCAGATTTTTACTGCCTCTGCAAACCAATACTATGATACGTATAAGTTCACACTGCCCGAGGTGGTTGTAGGCAGCGTAATGGAGGTTCGGTATATTCTCGAGTCACCGTTTATTTTTAATTTCTGGCCGTGGAAATTTCAATCAGAGATTCCAAAAGTAAAAAGTGAATTTTGGGCTCGCATTCCGGGCAACTATGTCTATAACATGTCGCTCAGAGGATTTCTAAAATTAAATAAAAATGAGTCATCTATCGTCAAGGATTGTTTCACGCCAGGAAGATATAATGCAGAATGCGCTTTGTATAAGTTTTCGATGAATGATGTTCCGGCCTTTAAGGAGGAGGATTATATGACGGCCAAAAGCAATTTTTTATCAAGCATTAATTATGAGCTATCTGAAATAAGATTTTTTGATGGTCGGCTTGTTAAATACACCAAGACCTGGAAAGATGTTGATAAGGAGTTGAATCAGGATGAAGACTTTGGGTTGCAAATAAAAAAGGGTAGAAATGTTTGGGCGGGGAAGGTGAGTGAGGTAGCCGGCAGCGAACAAGACCCGATCAAAAAGGCAATACTTGTTTACAATTTGGTTAAAGGATGGTTTTCATGGAATGAGGATTATGGAAAGTATTCGCGGGCAGGTTTGAAGAAAGCATTTGAATCTCGGAAAGGAAATGTAGGGGACATAAACTTATCGTTGATTGCTGCCTTACAAGAAGCAGGCTTACCGGCCAGCCCTGTAATTTTAGCTACACGCGAAGCTGGACTCCCTAACCAGTTATACCCGATTATTTCTGAATTTAATTATGTAGTCGCTTGCGTTGAGTTGGGCGGGGAAAAGATATTAATAGATGCAACGGAACCACTGCTCCCATTTGGAGTTCTACCGGAGCGTTGTCTTAATGGAAAAGGAAGATTGATAGGAAAAAAGGAGGAAGAAAGTGGCTGGGTTGATATTGTGCCACGAGAAAAACAAAAACAACAGATTTTATTAACTCTGAAAATGGATGGAAATAGATTTGCTGGTGAAATGGTTGTAAAATCATTTGGGTATGAAGCTTTTGATAAGCGAGGGGAAATCCTCTCTGCCGGAGGCGCAGAAAAATATAAATCAGAACTCGACAAAAAGTCGGATGATTTTAGGATACTGGAGTATGAGGTTGAGAATTTGCGAGAATTGACTGAGCCGCTTATTGAGAAATTTCAAGTGGAGACTACGCTGGAATCGGCCGATCCCAACACCCTGTATCTTAATCTTTTTTTTGTAGGCCGTTGGAAGAAGAATCCCTTTGTTTCAAGTCAGCGACTTTATCCGGTTGATTTTGGCGCTCCCTTAGAAACAACCTTTATGTTAAGTCTTGAATATCCAGAAACCTATGAAGTGGATGAGTTGCCTGAAAGTGCAGCCATGGTATTGCCTCAAAATGGTGGCAAATATTTGTTTAACATTACCAATCCGGAAAACAAAATTTCAATGACGAGTGTCATTAACCTTACCAAGGTGGTTTATTCCTCGGTCGAATATCATAGTCTTAAGGAATTCTTCAACCGCATCATTGACTCGCATCAATCGCAGATTGTTTTTAAGAAGCGTTAACTAAGGTTGACAACCTCCTAAGGCTCTGATAAGAAAGGTTGTCAACCTTCGCCAGACACTACAGAGAGGTTCGGGTTTTACTCAGTTTTTCAAGTTCTGCTTTTAATTCCTCTCCTGAGGAGGGCCGTTGGGCACGGGTTGTTACAATTTTTCCATCCTTGTCGATTAAAATATAGGTTGGATATCCTGTGAGTTGGTAGTTGACACTCAATGAATCTTTCTGCACTTTATTCAAATTGATATGTACGCCACCCCAATCTTTTTCCAGAGCAACTTTGTGCTTCCAGGTTTCCGCATTTCCGTCAACCGAAATATTCAGGAAGATTATGGATGGATCGTCCTTAAAAAATTCCTGAAGTTTAATGGAATGCGGAATTTCTTCCACGCAAGGAGCACACCAGGTAGCCCAGACATCCACATAAACAATCCGGCCTTTAAAATCTGTAAGGTTTGCAATTGTTCCGTCAATCTTAGACCCTTTGATGTTCGGAGCTGTTTTGCCTTGTGATAAAAGTCCTTGTTTGATAAAAACTTTTGAGAGATGTTGAGAGTATATAGAGTTAGGGAACTCAGTCTCAAAATTTCTATATAATGAATCGGTAACTTTTGTAATTCCTTCCTCCCGAGAATACCCCGCAACACTTAAAGCTTGAAGAAATTCAGCTATTGATTCAGGCAACTTTTCAGCTCTGATCAGATCTGCCACTTTTAGCGGATTATAAGGATCAGGATTATCCCACTTATTGTAATCAAAAATCTGTGAATTGAATTTTTCGCGATTGTAAAGGTTAAGTAAATACTTGTATGAGCTTCCATAGATTGGGGAATTCAATAATGTGCTGTCGATCGTAATCTCGTTTATCAATTTGGTTAAACTGGGTGGTGCCACATAGTCTTCTGCAGGTCTTCCCTCCCGCAAGGCATAAATTTGTTCTACGAGTTTGTTGTTATGATACATGAATGCATAGTAAATTTTTGACTCTTCAATTTTGAGCTTAAATAGTTTATTAAAAACTTCAATCTCATTGGGTTTAAATGGGATGCTGTCTTGAAGAATTTTTGCTTGCTCATTTATTTTATTGATTGTTGAATCCAAGCCAGAAAAAAAATCATCGGGGTTTCTTCCCAGCCGCATATTTGTATAGGTATTCAGGGTATAATACATCTGATTAAGATGGTTATTTAAAGCCCCTAGTGTACTACTCTCCGATACGCTTTTAAAAGAAAGTAAAGAATCTTGCAACGTTACAATCAAATGATCGTTGGGTCTGAGGAAAATTGGGGCATAATTGGTGCCTATATGTATCGATGCTAACATGGGTTGTGAAATTTCTAATTGAACGGTTAGGCTTGCAACTGAATCAAATTTGGAACGCAGCAGGTACTCATGATCTAAAATTGGTTGATGCGAAATTCTCACCGAATCATCAGTTATTTCAGCTGAAGTAGCAACCTTGTTGATAAAAATGGTTGTGCCCTCATCTTTAGTTGTACACTGATAAAGAAGAAAAGCACCGAATAGAATTGCAATGGATGTTTGGTACTGCTTCATATAAAGTGGAGTAAATTTTAAAGCTTTATTCAAGATAACATTGTTTTAACTATTTCTTCCCACTCTTTCTCCATTGAGCAATCCGGCATTTTTTGGTTGGCTCGATTATACCAATACTGAGCGTTAAATTGATCGCCTTCTTTTCTGTGCAGGTAAGCATGTACCCACGATCCATCGGGTGTGTTTACATCCTGTGCGAGTTCATGAGATTTATGCCAATCGCCTTTTGCTTCATACCATAAGGCTTGTAAGAGAACAGCAACCGGTGGAGGTTGCTGTTCCTGTAGTGATGATTTAAATTCTTGTAATGTCAACTTAGTTTTTTGTTATCGGGTAATACACTTCGGTTATCCACTTAGCGGTATCCTTTTCCAGCATAGGGTCAGTAACATACACTTCCATGGGAGCACCATTCATGGTGAGTCCTTTATATTGAAGATACTTGTCAAGTTCCATGTGAAGCGCCATCAGGTTGGTATAGTCGCCTTTATAAATTCCTTTTATTGCGCTACCACCACCGATGGTTTCGACTTTGTATTTAGCTGGCAATTTGGCATCTGCTGCCACAGGCATTGCACAAATCATATCCATGGATTCATCGGAGAATGAAGGATAGAAGGCGAAGGGATAACCTGTAATGGTAACGTTGGCTTTCTTTAAAACAGTCTCTAACTCGCCATACATCTTAGCCATTTGTGCGTTGACAGCTGCCGGATCTTGCGGACTCATAGTATGCATTAAACCCACATAACTTATAGTTGGAATTGCTTCTTCTGAAATCTGATACGTGAACTTTGGTTTGGCTTCCGCAATATTTTTTATTTTCTCCCCTGCATACTCAAACGATTTTTCAATCTCACCCTTCATAAAGACATTTATCCAATGTCCAATGGGATTCATGCCAGCATCATTCGTGAAATTTAATTTCAACTGCGTGTTATCTCCATCAGGTTCAACCGAATAAAATGCTTTTGCAGGATTGCCACCGAAGTCCATATCGATTGCAACTGATTTATCCGGAATGCTTTCAGAGATCCCCAGTGTTCCGTCACCCATCTTGGGCCCTACCCAACTATATGAGGCTCCTGTTCCCACTTTTTTTTCGCCATAAGTGATTTTCATCTCTGGATCCTGTTTGTTCCAATATTGCCAGGTTTCCCAACGTTGCAGGTCGTTGATCTCTTCAAAAACTGCGGCTGCAGGAGCGTTAATCGTGTAGCTTTTCGTTATGTCCAGTTTGGCCGGAAGTACAAATCCAACCAACACCAGCAGCACTATCAGTCCTGCGATAATGAATAGAATTTTCTTGATCATATGATTTAATTATTAGGGTTTTTAGATGGGGGTTAGCCTGTTTGATAAACAGTTACCGAAGGTATTAAAATATTTAAGGACGTAAAAGGTTGTATATGTGTTAAAAAATGTAAAAATTAGCCTGTAGACTAAACCCGTGCACCATGAATTTTTTCAACAATCCTAATCGCATTCCTGAAAGTTACGGCTTAAAAATAGCTGGCGGCCTGATTGCATTTTTTCTTATAATGAAAGTTTTTGGCCTTGCCCACCATTACGAGCTACGCTTCCTTAACGTATTTATTCAGGTTGGAGGTATTTTTTTCGCACTAAAGAAATTCAAGCAGACACATGAAGAGCACATGAATTACTTTCGTGCATTGATTACCGGGGTGGCTACGGGTGCCGTAGGTTCAGCGGTATTTGCAATTTTTCTTTTTGCCTACATGTCGTTAGACAGCGCCTTTATGGCAGGTATTATTGAGAACGAACCCATGGGCAGATATCTCAACCCTTATATTACTGCATTCATGGTGGCATTGGAAGGATTGTTCTCGGGATTGTTATTTACCTTCATCATCATCAACTATGTAGATACCGATGATGTGAATGATCCGCAAGGAGAATCCAATTAATGATTAATTGATAATGGACAATTGACAATGTAGGCTACGCCTGATTTTCATTGTCCATTGTCAATTGTCCATTGTCCATTGTTAATTTACTTCACTTCCAGTTCAATAACTGTATTCACATCATTCATTTTTTCTTTAGGCACCTTAATACTCAGGCCAAAGTCATTCTCCAGAAATTTAACCGGTGTTTTATCTATAAAGATTTTTGCGTTCACTACCTTTTTGCCAAGCTTAGGTAGTGTAAGCGTTTCATCATGCCACTTAAGAATATGAACATAGATTTTATTTCCCTTTTGTGTCATCACGCCCCAATCGCGGGCACTTAGCGGACCGCCCCGCGTTCCATAGATGGTTTCACCATATTGTTTATTCCACTCACCCATTTGTTTTAATAGTTCAACATGTTCGGGTTGAATCTTCCCGTTGGGCATAGGACCTACGTTCAATAGGAAGTTCGAGCCGTAGCCCGCTGCTTTCACCAGGTATTGTATCAACTCTTTGCGGCTCTTGTTGCGGTTATCCTGAAGATTAAAACCCCAGGAGTTATTGATCGTTTCACAGGTTTCTTTGGGTAAGTCACCAATTTTTTGTTCGGGTGCAAAGCCAGTGGTGTTATGACCGGGCAAATCTTTTTCAAACATTTGAAAGTCTTCACCTTCATAGGGAGCGCGATGGTGATTACTTCCCACCAACGCAGCTGGTTGCAGTTGATGGATGAGTGCATACGTTTTTTCCAGACGCCAGTCATCATCTTTTTTGTCCCACATGCCATCAAACCAGATACCGGCTACATCGCCATAGTTGGTAAGTAGTTCAGTAAGTTGGGCATCCATGTAGTCCAGGTATTTGTTCATGTCACCCTTTTCTTCACGACCTGTATAACCTACGCCTGTATTGCCTCGTGGAAAGTAATCTGGATGATGCCAGTCGAGCTGTGAATGATAAAAGAAAAGTTTAATGCCTTGCTTGCGGCATTCATCAGCCAGCATTTTCAACACATCCTTTCCGTAAGGAGTTTTCTTTACAATGTTATAATCCGAAACTTTTGAATCGTACATGGCAAAGCCATCGTGGTGTTTGCTGGTGATGGTGATGTATTGCATGCCGGCATCTTTCACCATCTTCACCCACTCAGCCGGGTTGAATTCGATTGGATTAAAGAAGGCCGGAAGTTTTTCATACGTTTTGATTGGAATCTTTTGGTTATTCATCACCCATTCGCCATCACCCAACACACTGTAAACACCCCAGTGGATAAACAACCCAAACTTGGCATCCTGAAACCATTCGCGAGATTTCATATTCTCCGGGGTAGGGGTGTATTTTTTTTCCTGAGCCAGGAGGGATAAGGATAAAATCAACAAAAGGACAAATAGGGTAGATTGCTTTTTCATGTGCGAGGGTATTTTGTAACTTTCCAAAATCTATCGGAAGTTAACCGATAAATCAAGTAAATCCCAAATTCAATGCGACACGAACCTATTGGTAAGGAATTATTTATCTCTAACCGTAAGCGATTGGTAAAAAGCCTGAAGCCGGGCTCGCTGGTGGTTTTCAATTCCAACGATATTATGCCCAGCAATGCGGATGGCACACTTGGCTATATTCAAAACAGTGACCTGTATTATGTAAGCGGTATTCACCAGGAAGAAAGTATGGTGGTAATCTGTCCGGATTTTCCGGATAAGAAATACCGCGAAGTGCTTTTCCTTCGTGAACCCAATGAACTGATGGAGAAATGGGAGGGACATAAGCTGACCAAAAAAGAAGCAACTGAAATTTCGGGCATTGAAACCGTGGTTTGGGTGTCGGGGTTTAAGAACCTTTTTCATCACATGATGACCATGGGGGGTGTTGAAAATGTATACCTCAACACAAATGAACATTACCGGTCTGATATTCAAGTGCAAAGCCGGGATGCACGATTTATTGACTGGTGCCAGAAGACATACCCTTTGCATAAATACAAAAGAATTGCTCCGGTAATGGGTGAGTTGCGTAGGGTGAAACAACCGCGTGAAATAGAATTGATACAGAAAGCATGCGACATTACAGAATGTGGTTTCCGGAGAGTGCTGAATTATTTGCGACCGGGAGTCATGGAGTATGAGCTCGAAGCAGAATTTATTCATGAGTTTAAACGACTGGGGTCGAAAGGATTTGCTTACACTCCCATCATAGCTTCCGGTGAAAACAATGTGATCCTTCACTACATCGAAAATAGTCAACAGTGCCACGAAGGTGATCTTGTGCTTTTGGATGTGGCGGCTGAGTATGCGAATTATAATTCTGATTTAACACGCACGATACCTGTAAGTGGAAAGTTTACGAAGCGACAAAAGGAAGTTTATAATGCCGTACTGCGCATTCAGCGTGAAGCAAATAAAATCTTGCGACCCAATGTGGTGTATTTCGATTATCAAAAGGAGATCGAAAAAATGATGGAGGCAGAATTAATTAAGCTAAAGCTGATCGACAAGACTGATATTAAGAATCAAAACCCGGACACCCCGGCTTTCAAAAAATATTTTTATCACGGTACATCTCACATGCTGGGGCTGGATGTACACGATGTGGGCAACATGCATGATAAGGTTCAGGTTGGGTCTGTCTGGACGATTGAACCTGGCATTTATATCAAAGAAGAAAAATTCGGGATCAGATTGGAAAATAATGTGGTGATTGGAAAGACAAAGAATTTTGACCTGATGAGCAACATCCCGATTGAGGCAGAAGAGATTGAGGAGATTATGGGAAGTAGGAAAAAGTTAAAAGCTGAAAGCTAAAAGTAGTTGGGTTATGAAAAAATGGAGTTGCTTACTTGCGGTGTTGGTGGTTGCGAGTATTGTACAAGCCCACGAATTCTGGCTTCAGCCAGCAAAGTTTAGGTTTGCGCTTGGTGAAACAATCAAGCTCGACTTTATGGTAGGTGAGAGTTTTATGGGAGAGTTTTGGGATTTAAAGAAACACAAAGCTGAGAAAATTCAGCTTCACCGTCTCAGTGGAAGTCGCGATCTGGCAAACGAAGTTAAATCGACTCAGGGCAATAATCTCGACCTCAATGCCGATCAGGAAGGAACGTATTTATTCTCACTGCAGAGTAATGCGGCCTATATCGAATTAGAGGGTGAAAAATTTAATGACTACCTCAAGGAGGATGGACTTGATTATATCCTGGATGAGCGAACTAGAGCAGGAAATCTTAACAAAAAATCAACTGAGTTTTACACCCGCTTTGCCAAGCTGTTGGTTCAAACGGGAAACAAAACAGATGATACTTACAAGAAAAAGCTCGGCTTGCGGTATGAAATTATTCCTGATCAAAATCCTTATGCGCTAAAAGTAGGCGATCATCTGCAGTGCCGGGTTTTATTTGATGGGAAACCAGCGGCTCATGCGTTGGTTAAAGTCTGGAATAAAGTAAACACCACTACTTTTCTTCAGAACATTTATACTGAGAATGACGGCACCATGAGGTTTCCACTCAGTGCTTCCGGTCCTTGGATGGTGAGCAGTGTTAGGATGATCCATTCCGAAAAGGAAGGTGCTGAGTATCATAGTTTGTGGGCAAGTCTGGTTTTTGGAATTTAATTTATGAGTGAAGTAATTTCTTCTGATAAAGCCCCCGAACCCGTTGGACCTTATCCCCACGCACGCAAAGTGGGTAACCTGCTCTTTCTTTCCGGAGTTGGGCCGCGAAAAAAAAGGTCGAAAGAAATCCCAGGCGTTACACTGGATGAAAATAGAAATATTGTTTCCTATAATATCGAAGAACAATGTCATTCGGTATTTCAAAATGTGAAGTATGTGTTAGAAGCTTCGGGGTCGCGGTGGGAAAATCTGGTTGACGTAACCGTTTATCTTACCAACATGAAAGACGATTTTCCGGTATTTAATAAAATCTATGCTACCTATTTTCCCGACAAGGCAACGCAACCGTGTCGCACTACCGTGGAGGTAAATGCATTGCCTACCCCCATTGCTATTGAGCTGAAGTGTATTGCTATAATTGATAAGTAAATTTTGTAACTTTAAAATATTATGGAAACCATCATATTGAAAGATCGTGTTACCTCCAGTATGACCGATGAAGAGTTTCTTTGGTTTTGTTTAGAGAATAAAGATCTCCGAATAGAGCGTAATAGCAATCTTGAAATCATAATTATGAGCCCCGTAACTACAAAATCCAACTATGGTAGTGGGGCTGCTTTCGCGCAGCTTTATATGTGGAGCATTCTAACTAAGAAGGGTTATGCATTTGACTCCTCAACTGGATTTACATTGTCAGATCGTTCTGTGTTTTCACCGGATGCATCGTGGGTTTCAAATGAAAAATGGCATGCACTTTCGGATGAAGATAAGGATCGATTTGCTCCAATATGTCCTGAGTTTGTAATTGAGGTTCGATCAAAATTTGATTCGCTGGAAGATTTGCAAAATAAAATGCTTGTTTGGATTGCAAATGGGGCGCAATCAGCATGGCTTATAGATCCTCTAGAAAAGGCTACCCATATCTATCGACCTAATCAAAATGTTGAATTGGTAAACGGATTAGAGACTAAAATTGAAGGCGAAGGTTCTGTAAAGGGATTCATACTCGATCTTTCGCTTTTGAAAATTTAAACCGAGAAACTCTCCCCACAGCCGCAGGTGCGGGATGCATTGGGGTTGATAAACTGAAATCCCTTGCCGTTCAGGCCATCAGAGAAATCAAGCGTGGTGCCAAGCAGGTACAACAAGCTTTTCTTGTCAACGAGAATCTTTACGCCCTTATCTTCAAAGACCTGATCAACAGGATTGATCTGATCGTCAAAGCCCAAATCATACATCAAACCAGAACAGCCACCGCCTTTTACGGACACACGGATGTTATGATTTTCAGATTTGCCTTCTTCAATTCGAAGATTGGTAATTCTATCTTTTGCTTTATCGGTTACGCTGATCATGGTTTTCTACGATATTGGATTCATTACAACACTAAACACGGTAATTGTGTTCCGGTCACGGGCATAATATAATTTTTCGAGGGCATCCAGAATGTTGCTGGCGCGGAAGTAAGAGGTATGTAGTTCGCGGTCATTTTTAGTAACCCATTGAATTGTATACGAGTTTTCCTTTTCCTTATAATTCTGAACATAATCCCACATTTTTTTCAGTGCATCCACTTTATCGGCCCCGGTTTCGGAACGAAAAAGAAATGACTGATTGTGCCGCGGATTGATGGTGATCAGATCGAGTTTGGTTTTGCCATCGTGACTGGCATATTCGAAAATCAGGTCACTGGTGCGCAAACCCAGATAATCTTTAATCTGCTGTTGCACCCGGGCAGCCTCTACATGCACGTCACTGGTTGTTTCTATGTTGATTTTCGCCATTTCGCTTTAAAACTTTCGTAAACCCTGAAAAGTTTCCCAATTTCCTGTCAAAATTAGTAAAATCAGAATAATAGAAAGGTATGAATAAACTAGAGCATATTGGCATAGCAGTTAAGAATCTTGACGAGTCGAATAGGGTGTTCGCAAAGCTATTGGGCAAACCCCACTATAAAATCGAAGCGGTTGAATCAGAGGGTGTGCGTACTTCTTTTTTTGACGTGGGTGGAATTAAAATTGAATTGCTGGAAGCCACCCGACCCGATTCAGCGATTGCTAAGTTTATTGAGAAACGAGGCGAAGGTCTCCATCACCTGGCTTTTGATGCCGATCCTATTGAGAATAAAATGAATGAATTAAAGATCGAAGGTTTTACGCTATTGGCGGATAAGCCGTTTCCGGGAGCAGACAACAAAGAGGTTGTGTTTATGCATCCCAAAACTACCAACCATGTGCTAATCGAACTTTGTCAGGAAAAGCGCTGATCAGAACTTCATTTTCGGGTGTGGGTTTTTCCCGAATTGAATATCGTTATAATATTTCTGCTTTCTTTTTCCTTCTTTGGTTTCGTAATACGCCTTGGGACTAGCGCAAGCAGCAAACATGATTAAGGCGACCAGTATTACAACGCTCCTTTTCATAATCATTTTATTTTGTGATCCTATATCCGTGTAATTGAGTGCTTTGCCCGGATATAGATGTCAAATAGTACTTTTGTCGGGCAAACAAACAATCGGGCCGACCAACGGCCCTTACCATCATGGGTGAAACGCGAACAGAACTTTCAAGACTGGGAGAATTTGGGCTTATAGACCGGATTCAAAGTAAGTTTTCAATCTCTAATCAAAGTTCTCTGAAAGGAATAGGGGATGATGCCGCCATCATCGATGCCGGTGATGATTCGTTATTAGTTTCTACCGACATGCTTTTGGAGGGAATTCATTTTGATTTATCCTATATGCCCTTACAGCATTTAGGTTACAAAGCCGTTGCTGTGAATGTTTCTGACATTGCCGCTATGAACGGCAAGCCCGAACAAATTGTGATCGGGTTAGCGATCAGTAATCGCTTTTCCTTAGAAGCAGTTGATGCGTTGTTTGAAGGTATTCATGCGGCCTGCCAAAATTATAAAGTCGATCTGGTAGGTGGCGATACATCAGCTTCTGCTTCCGGACTTGTAATCTCAATTACGGTGTTAGGTCGGGTAGCAAAAGATCAGGTAGTAAAAAGAAATGGCGCGATGGTCAATGATATCATATGCGTAACGGGCGATTTAGGTGCGGCTTATATAGGCTTACAAGTTTTGGAGCGTGAGAAGCAGGTTTTTTTATCGAATCCGGAAATGCAACCTGATATTGAAAAGTATGAATACCTGGTGGGGCGACAATTAAAACCAGAAGCGCGCATGGATATTATTCATGAATTGCGCGAGCGGGGTTGTGTGCCCACTTCGATGATCGATATTTCGGATGGTCTTGCTTCGGAGTTGTTACATCTCGGCAAACAATCTAATGTGGGTATCAAAATCTTTGAAGACAAAGTACCGATTGATCACGATACATACGAAACAGCTATTGAATTTAAAATGGATCCGATTACGTGCGCGTTGAATGGCGGTGAAGACTATGAACTTCTTTTTACTATCAAGCCAGCCGATTACGAGAAATTAAAGAATCACCCCGACATTCATTTTATTGGTCATATCCATAATGATCCAACACAACATGTATTAGTGACTAAGCAGGAAACGGTGGTGCCCATTACTGCGCAAGGGTGGAAACATTTCAAAGGCGAATAGCAAGGCGTCAGACCGCTTCAAGCCTCCCTGCTCGGCCAGTTAGGCGGATTCGGCAGAGGCTGGCGGTCAGACGCCTATTCGATAAATTTTGAAATAGCTTTAATCATTTTTAATATAGTGTAATTAAATCCTATGGTTATGTTCAGCCAAACCCTCCGCAGAATTTCTTTCCTCTTTGTTTTTTTAATTCTTGTCGTAACTCTTACTGCACAAGAGCTTCCTGTTGGTAAACCTGAAGAGTTGGGCTTTTCCCCTGAAAGACTTCAACGCCTTACCACTGTTTTTCAAGCGTATGCCAATGATAAAAAAATGTCGGGAAGTGTAGTGTTGGTTGCACGGCATGGTAAGGTTGCCTATTTCAATGCTTTTGGGAAAAGAGATATTGAAGCAAATGCGCCTATGCAGAACGATGCGATTTTTAGAATTGCCTCCCAAACCAAAGCGTTAATAAGTGTGGGGATCATGATTTTACAGGAAGAAGGGAAACTGCTTATTACTGATCCTGTAGGAAAATATATTCCAGAGTTTAACGAAACCACGGTAGCCGAACCCAGAACAGGTGGCGGATATAATATTATAAAAGCCAAGCGACAAATTACCCTTCGTGATTTGCTCACTCACACGGCCGGTATTGGTTATGGAGGTGGCCCAGCAGCCGATAAATGGAAAGAAGCAGGCATACAAGGTTGGTACTTTGCTGATCGCGATGAACCAGTTGGTGCTACCATTGCAAGATTAGCCAAGCTTCCGATGGATGAGCATCCCGGTGAGAAATTTGTGTACGGATATAACACCGACATATTGGGTGTTGTGATCGAAAAAGTTTCGGGTAAATCGCTGGATGAATTTATCACCTCGCGGATTCTTACTCCGCTAGGCATGAAAGACACACATTTTTACTTGCCAAAAAATAAAGTGAATCGTCTGGCCGCAGTGTATTCAGCTTACGCAGATAAGCCTCTTGAGCGCTCACCTGACCCGGGCGGTATGGTTGGCCAGGGTGCCTATGTTACCGGACCGAGAAAAAGTTTTTCAGGTGGAGCAGGTTTGCTTTCAACCGCTGCAGACTATGCAAAGTTTCTACAGATGATGTTGAATAAAGGCACTCTCAATGGTAATCGTATTCTTGCACCGAGCACGGTAGAATTAATGACAGTGAGTCATTTGGGAGAGATCAAATATGGTTGGGGTACCGGTATTGGCTTCGGTCTGGGTTTTTCTGTTTGTGAGGATCTGGGCGATCGCGGTGTGCCAGGCTCTGTAGGTGAGTATGGTTGGGGCGGAGCGTATGGTTCCAGCTATTGGGTTGATCCCAAAGAAGACATGGTAGTTGTTTACTTTAAACAACTCACACCAACGAATAACCTGGATGATCAAAACAAACTTCGCACGTTGATTTATCAGGCGATCGTTAAATAGTGAACCTTAGTCTTCCGGAAATGGAATGTAAACGAAACTGGCAAACTCTTTATCGACTACAAAGAGACAGCAAAATTCATCCGGATCTTTGTAGTTGCTTTTGAATTCTTCTTCTTTATCAGCAGCGACTAGCTCACGCTGAACAAATTCATTGAGAAAAGAAGCATAATAATTCCAGACCAGGTTTAGTGGTTCGCTCGGGATCAACAACTGTCCGATTGGCAATTCTTCTTTAGAGATAGGAAAGATCGGGAAATTGAAACCTGC
Source organism: Cyclobacteriaceae bacterium (assembly GCA_022841475.1). Lineage (GTDB taxonomy): Bacteria > Bacteroidota > Bacteroidia > Cytophagales > Cyclobacteriaceae > ELB16-189. The sequence continues at coordinate 16,740 of JALHRJ010000089.1, forward strand.
CTTGCGGATTTGATACGAAGCTTCTTTTAACGTGTCGGACACTTTTACAAAGTCTTGTGATATAGTACCAAGATATTTTCCGTTTAACTCCGGATCGTTGAACATAGTCTTAAGCCGTTAAAGTAATTTGTCGTTGCCTCGTAATCCCGTCAAGGTAGGAATTCCTTATTTTTAGCAAAATTAAGATCTCATGAATAAGTTTATTACCCCTTTGCTGATTCTTTTTGTTGCTACACAGATTAATGCACAAACCCCAGTTACTGAACTGGAAGCATCCTATAAAGCCAGAAAGCTAAAGGAAGAACAATCGGTCTTAAAGGAGTATCCGGTGCGCAACATTGGGCCTACTGTGCAGGGTGGTCGTATTGTGGATGTTGAAGTAAACCTGAAGAACACCAAAGAATTCTATGTTGGCTACGCTTCAGGCGGAATTTTTAAAACCGTAAATAATGGCATTACATTCTCCTCTTTGTTTGATCAGATGGATGCGCTCGGTATCGGTGACTTCGCGCTTTCGCAGATGAATCCTAAAATTCTATATGTGGGCACGGGTGAAAAAAATGGAAGTCGTTCAAGTTATGCCGGCTCAGGTATGTATAAAACCATCGATGGTGGAAAAACATGGAGCCATCTTGGCCTTACGGGAACGCAACATATAAGCCGGGTACTTATTCATCCTCAGGATGATAATGTTGTCTGGGTTGCTTCTTTGGGTGCACTGTATTCAACCAACGCAGATCGTGGTGTATTTAAATCAATTGATGGCGGAAAAACCTGGAAGAAAACGTTGTTCATTAATGACAGCACAGGGGTATCTGATCTGGTGATCAATCCACAAAACCCGAAACAACTTCTTGCTTCAACATGGGAGCGCACGCGTAAAGCGTGGGACTTCAAAGGCAATGGCGTGGGCTCGGCTATTTATCGCTCAGAAGATGGTGGTGAAACCTGGACTCTTTCAACAGAAGGATTCCCAAAAGGAAAATTTGTAGGCAGGATTGGTTTAGATGTTTGCTGGAGCCAACCAAATGTTATGTATGCTGTGCTCGATAATCAGGAGGAAGTAAAAGAAGAAAAGAAGGAGAAACCTGTCGATGGAAAACTGAAGATTCAGGATCTGAAAGAAATGACTACCGAGAATTTTTTAAAGCTGGAGGATAAGAAGCTTGATGAACTTTTGAAAGACAGTCGCTTCCCGGCTAAGTACACTGCTCAATTGGTAAAGAAAGAGGTTCGGGCCGGCAAGTATAAACCTCAGGCTGTTGCCGATTATTTCGGTGCCGATGCCAATTCTGATCTATTCAACACAAAAATTAAAGGGGCAGAGGTGTATCGTTCGGATGAT
>JALHRJ010000090.1 GCA_022841475.1 Cyclobacteriaceae bacterium
CATCAAACTCACACGAAATTTAATCGTATCCAACACGTGCCGGTTGTTTATCATATAGGCTGCGAAATTAGTCATATTTCTTAATTTTAGGCCTCCAAAAAGGTGCCAGAGTGAAAGAGCTGCTGAAAAAGCTAAGGAAGTACGAAATACAGATCAGAAAGGCTATCAATAGCCAGATGCAGGGTGACTTTCACTCTATTTTCAAAGGTACAGGTCTGGAGTTTGATGATGTTAGGCCGTATCAGTACGGAGATGATATTCGGACCATCGACTGGAATGTTTCGGCAAAAGGGCACGGTACTTTTGTAAAAACCTTTCGGGAAGAAAAAGAACAAACTATTTTCTTCATTCTGGATGTAAGCGCCTCGCAGTTTATAGGCACGCCCGGAAAAACAAAATTTGATATTGGATCAGAGATTTGCGGGGTACTAGCTTTGTCAGGCACAAAGGAATCCAGTCAGGTTGGTTTGATCTGCTATTCTGATGAGCGGGAGAAGTTTATCAAACCAAAGAAAGGAATTGCCCAGGCCTACGAGATCATTTACAACTTATACAAACTCAGCCCTAAGTCCTCTAAAACTAATCTCAATAAAGCCATTACGTTTGCATTGAATTCGGTCAAAAGAAGAAGTGTGATTGTTATGATTTCAGATTTTATTGACGAAGGTTATCAGCATCATTTAAAATCGTTGGCCCGAAAACATGATCTTGTCATGATACAGGTGAGTGATAAACGTGAAACCCAATTGCCGAAATTAGGTATCATTCCGGTATTAGATAAGGAATCAAAAAAGACATTGTGGGTTAACTCTTCCTTTGGAGATTTCAGAGAGACCATTGTTTCTCATCATGTGACCCGGCAAAAGGAGCTAATTGACTTTAGCAGAAAACATCAAATAAATTTCATTACTGTCTCTACGGATGAGGACTATGTGCCCAAATTGCTCAAGTTATTTAAGATCAGAAATAAATCAGTGAAAAGTGTTTAAGTACCCAACACTCATTTGTTTGCTCTTGCTTGTTCACAGCATAAGTTTCTGCCAGGAAGTTTGGGTGAAAGGGCGATTTGAAACCGACACAGTAAAGTTAGGTAAGCCAATAGACTATTATTTGACCGTTACGTATCCAAAAGACAAATCCGTATTATTTCCCGATTCTACATTTTCATTTGCTCCCTTTGAGTTTCAGAAGAAATCATTCTTTACCACGAAGACTGAAAACAATGTAAGTTACGATAGTGTAATTTATACACTCAATACTTTTGAAATTGATAGCATTCAAACGTTGGCTCTTCCTGTGTTCCAACTTGAAAAAAAAGACTGTGTGATTTTTTATTCCGTTGCCGATTCCGTTTTCTTTAAAAAAATGGTTGATGCGGTTCCAGACTCCTTAGCAATAAGTCAATTGCCCCTCAAAACAAACACTGCTTATAATCCAGTCAACTGGTTGCTGAATTATCCATTAGCTCTTATCATTTCAGGAGTTCTTCTGGTCGTATTGGTGGTTATCTGGATTTTATTTGGCAAACGAATTAAAAGATATTTTGCCATTAAACGTTTGACTAAAAGTCATTCGGCATTTATTGGCAGGTTTGAACAATCTGTGGAAGGCCTCAAAAATAGTTTTACTCCTGAGTCAGCGGAGTCAGCCGTTACTATATGGAAAAAGTATATGGAAGAACTTTCTTCAAGGCCGTATACCAAATTTACATCGCGCGAAATCCGGGAAGCAGAAAAAGGCGAACTCGGTCAAGCCCTGCATTCAGTTGACCGGATGATTTACGGTCGCATAGTTCCGGAAACATTTGATTCATTTCAGGAATTGAAAGCGTTTACACAAAACAAGTTTAATCAAAAGTTGGAGGAAGTGAAGCATGGATGAAATAACGGATTCCTGGTATTCATTAAGTTGGTTTTCACCCACCACCTTGCAGGGTTTTACCTGGGAGAATAAAGTATTTATTTATTTGATACTTGCCGTGCCGGTTCTATTTATAGCCCGCTGGGTGGTCCGTCATTACTTCAACCAAAAACTTCCGGTTGCACTCATTAAAAGTGATCTCAAAAGTTCTCCACTAAACTGGATTCGTATTTTTCCTGAGATTTTGTTGGCCCTTGTATTAACGCTTATACTTACTGCGCTGGCACGACCTCAAAAAACCAATGAAAAAGTTGAGCAATGGACAGAGGGAATTGACATTATGCTCGCCATTGATATTTCCCAATCCATGCAAATCCAGGATTTTCAACCCAATAGACTGGAGGCTGCCAAAGATGTGGCTCGTGATTTTATTAAAGGTCGCATTCAGGATCGGATCGGAATCGTTGTTTTTTCCGGAGATGCTTTTTCGCTGGCACCCTTGACTACTGATTATGATTTACTGAATTCATACCTCAATGATATCAGCTTTGAAATGATCGAATCCCGAGGAACGGCAATTGGTTCGGCCCTGGCGGTAGTCACCAATCGGATGCGCGAGTCAGAATCAAAATCAAAAGTTTGCATTCTACTAAGTGATGGGGATAACACAGCCGGCAATATAGATCCGATTACGTCTGCAGAACTTGCCGCAGCCTATGAAATAAAAATGTATACGATCATTGTTGGGCAGGAAGGCATGGTGCCTTTTGGAAAAGATTATTTTGGCAGACCCAACATGGTGGAGAATACGATTGATGAAACCACGATGCGTAAAATTGCTGAAATTGGTTCTGGTGAATTTTTCAGGGTAACGGATAACGAAGCTTTGAAGAATGTATTTGATCGTATCGATCAATATGAAAAAGCTGAAATAAAAGAAACCCGTTTTAAAGACACAGCCGATTATTATTACATCTACCTGCAATGGGCCGTGTTATTCTTCATTCTCTTTTTGCTTCTTAAGTCTACCTTCTTGTCTAACGTACTTCAGGATTAACGAATCATTGTAAAAAAGTATCTGCCACGAGAATTAACCTGCTTCCAAAGATAATCAGGCATACACCTACAATAATATTCATGATCATCATGGATCGCTGGGTTACCAATCGTCTTAATTTATCGGCCAGATAGGCTTTAAGAATATCCGTCATCAGAACAGTGGCCAGCACAACACTAAAAAAAATAAAAAACTCAAACCCTTTCGAATACCCGAAATCAATAGACGCCACACTAATGGTTCCAATCCAAAAAATCAAGACCATCGGGCTGAGCCCATTTATAATAAAACCTTTAATAAAATACCGATAAAGTTTTTTTTCGTTTGCTATATCCAACGAGGGATGAACATTTCTGCGGCTCTTGATAAATAAATGATAAAGACCAAAAAGAACCAGAATGCCACCGCCTGCATAGGCTAGATAAATCCGAAAGCCAGGCTCATTTATAAATTGTACTAATCCGAAGTAGCAAACGGTAACATAGAGTATATCGCTCACGGAAACACCTAGAGAAACAAGAACACCATTCCCAAAACCCTTTTCAACGCTCGTTTGAATGATGGCAAAAAAAACAGGCCCAATTAATAAGGCCAATACAATACCAAGTTTCAATCCATTGAAAACAATCTCCATCTCGCTAAGCGATGAATTTAATCCACTCGTCCAATTGAGTGCTTTTCATCACTCGCGGAAATTTATTCTGACCGCCTACTTTGCCTTTCGATTCCATCCAATCGTAAAACTTGTGTAAAGGAAGCACTTCAACTACCACATCTTTCAGTGCGGCACTTCGTTCTACAGCATAATCATCATTCAGAACTTTCAGGTGATGATCAATCCGATCTTTCAATGCGTTGGCGTCCACCTTATCATCAGTGCCAATAAACCAATGATGAGCAAACAAGGTTTGATGGGGAATGCCAGCCACGGTGAATTCGGGAATGGTAACGTTCATTTCACTTGAAACAAGTTCGATCGCCTTGTTCATATTGTCTACCGATAAGTGTTCACCGCAAAGGCTCAAAAAATGTTTGGTTCTGCCCGTAATAATAATTTCGGATTCTTCAATAGAAACGAATTTGATAACATCTCCAATCAGGTAACGCCACGCACCAGCACACGAAGACAACAAAATCGCATATTCCCTTCCCTCCTCTACCTCATCAATCAAAAGAGTTTCAGCTTCCGGTCTTATCTCTCCGGAAGGCAAAAAGTTCTTGTCATCGAATGGAACAAATTCATAAAAAATTCCATTGTTCAAAACTAAGCGCATCGATTTTCGGTTAGGGTGCGCCTGGTAGGCGATGAAGCCTTCAGAAGCGAGATAGGTTTCGATGTAGTAAATGGGTCGGCCTAATAATTTCTCAAATCCTTTTCGGTAAGGATCCATCGATACCCCACCATGCACATAAATCAAGAGATTAGGCCAGATCTCATGTATATTATCAACCTTGTAATAATCGATAATTCGCTCTAGCAAAATTTGTATCCACGCGGGCACACCTACAACAATACCAATGTCCCATTCACTGGCTTTCTTGACAATCTCATTGAGCTTTGATTCCCAATTTCGCGTTGAGGCTATTTTTTTTCCGGGCTTATAAAAGTGTTGAAACCAAAACGGAATTCGGGCAGCCTGAATACCTGTGAGATCGCCTTCAAAATAACTTCCTTTTCTATTCAGGTGTGTGCTGCCTCCTATCATCAAAATTCCGGACTGAAAAACCTCTGCAGGTAAGTCATACCTGGAAAGGCTTAGGATCTGGCGAATACTGGTTTTCTGTATTGCTTTGGTCATCTCCTTGGTGACAGGAATATGCTTGGAGGAAGCCTCTGATGTGCCTGAACTCAACGCGAAGTATTTAATGCGGCCCGGCCAACAGATGTTCTTGGCTCCTTTCACAGCAAGCTGCCACCAGTCTTTATAAATTTTGTTGTAATCGTGAATGGGAACGCTGGCCTTAAAGGCCTGGTAGAAATCGTAATGACCTTTGCGAAAGCGGGTTAGAATGCCCTGAAAATTATAATACTTACCAAACTCTGTCTGGCTTGCCGTTATCATGAGTTCCTTTAGTTCCTTTTTCTGCAACTCAAAAGGCGATGTGTATTCCTGTTCGAGGGTTTCCCTAAGTTTAATTCCTTTTTTGAGTAAGGTTCCAAGTATGGCCATAACTTTGTAGAAAGTGAAAAGTTAATAGTTACAACGCGCGAAATTATTAAATGGTGGTTAAAAATAATATAAATGCTCTTCTGGCTGAGTTGAGCGGCAGCCCCTGCCGATTGATAGCGGTGAGTAAAACCCAACCTGTTGAAAAAATTCTGGAGGCCTATACTGCAGGGCAACGGCTTTTTGGAGAAAATAAAGCTCAGGAAATAGCGAGTAAGTACGAAGCCCTTCCGAAAGATATTGAATGGCACATGATCGGCCACCTGCAAACCAATAAGGTAAAATACATTGCTCCCTTTATCTCACTTATTCATTCAGTTGATTCTGTCAAGCTGTTAGAGGAAATCAACAAGCAAGCCGGAAAGGTAAAGCGAAGGATATCTTGTTTGCTACAGGTTTATATCGCTAACGAAGAAACCAAGTTTGGGTTTGATCCTGAAGAAGTTATTCAACTGGCTACCCCAAACTTTCTAAAGTCTTATCCCAATCTTGAAGTAAAGGGACTCATGGGGATGGCTACCTTTACTGACAATCATGAACAGATTCGAAACGAATTCATATCACTTCGAAAGCTTTTCGAAAAGTTGCGCGTTATGCCTTTGCCTTCAAACATGCAAATGAAAGAATTATCCATGGGCATGAGTGCCGATTATAAGATTGCAAAAGAAGAAGGAAGCACGCTGGTGAGGGTCGGTACAGCTATTTTTGGTGATCGTAATTATCCAACAAATTCATGATAAACCCCCGACAAACTCTGGCGATTGCTTCATTTTCAGGTTTGATTGCCGTGATGTTGGGTGCGTTTGGCGCCCATGCACTGAAGTCGCTATTGACACAATATGGCCGATTGGAAACCTATGAACTTGCTGTTAGGTACCATTTTTACCATACCCTTGCTCTACTGGCCATCGGTCTATTAATGGAACGAATATCAGGGAAGAGTCTCAGGGCAAGTGCCGTGGCTATGCTGGCAGGTATGATTTTATTCAGCGGCAGCCTTTACGTATTGGCTATTTTCAATACAACTGTGGTAGTATTTATAACTCCTGTTGGCGGAGTGTTTCTTATCTGTGGATGGGCACTGTTATTTTATTCAGTGTTAACCAATAAATCTAATTAGATACCTTTTTTTCCAAAACATTAACAGTAATCATTACTTGATTGCCCTCTCCGGCAGCATTAGAAGTTACTGTTACCACTTTATTTTGCTTTCCTATTTTTCCACCGCTATTAAACGCAACCGTTAGGTCACCTTTGCCTCCGGGCATAATGGGGTCACGTGGCCAACCCTTTGGTGTAGTGCATCCGCAGGTTACTTCTACATTCGTAATCACCAATGGCTGATTGCCAGCGTTGGTAAACTTAAACGTATAATCGACCTTCTCCCCTTGAGTTATATCCCCAAAATCATGCGTAGGCTTTTCCCACCTGATTACCGGACCCTCTTGTGCAAATGAGTCCTGAGCGTAAGTGAATAATGAGATGCAAAGGAATCCAATCAAGATACTAATCCTCTTCATACCAATTTTATTTATCAAATTTAAAGCCTGAATGAGTAGAACTGCCTGCGACAAAATTTATTTCATTTATAGACTAAAACTTTAAACGGATTTATGGCCAACCTGGTTCACCAGATTTTCGGAAATCAACTACGACTAAGAATCTGTGGCATTTGCCTCGTTGAAAACAAAATCCTCTTAGTAAATCACAATGGCTTAACTCAAACAAATTTTTGGGCACCCCCGGGTGGAGGGCTTCAATTTGGTGAATCTGCTGAATCTTGTCTGAAAAGAGAATTTCTAGAAGAAACCGGGTTAGATATTGAAATCCGTGACTTTTTGTTTGCTTGTGAATTTATTCATAGCCCATTGCATGCTGTTGAACTGTTTTTTTTGACTTCATTAAAGGGTGGTGTTTTAAGAAAAGGGCATGATCCTGAACTGGGGAACCAACAGATTATTCGAGATGTAAAATTTTTCTCCTGGACTGAAATTGAGCGACTTCAACCCGAGGAACTTCATGGCATTTTCACAAAAGCTGCGAAGCCATCAAAAATAGTCGGTTTAAGGGGCTATTTTAAGTTATAATTGGTTGTATTAAACGGCATAAAATATTTATAATTGCAAGCTAAACCTGTAACCAATGAACTTGACAAAAATCCTCACCGGAGTACTTCTTCTGGCCAGTCTTTTTCTGGCTTATCGGCTATATCGCAGTGTACAAGGCACCATTGAAGAGCGTGAATCAATATCCACCACGGAGACGGCTATAATTGACAAATTGAAGTTAATTCGGGAGGCTGAGATTGTTTTTCAAAGCGTAAACGGAAGATATACAACCAATTGGGATTCACTAGCCAATTTTGTCCAAAATGGACAGGTACCCATTATTCAGCGCAGGGAAGAAATCACTCAAAAGTCTTATGGTGTTGAAGAAGTGACGGTATTTATTGATACCCTCGGTTTTATTTCAGCCCGAGATCGGATTTTTAAAAAGAACTATACAGTAAATGCTCCTGATAATGGAATATTTATGGGTTTCAAGGTGAAGGAAGGCGATCGTGTAATTAAAAATCAACGTACCTACTTAATCAAGGTTGGAGAAAAAACTAATGAACCTCCTATGCAGGATGAGGGTACAATAACAAAATTAGAACCCGTTAAGGTAGGCGAGGAACTACGCAAAGGTCAACCATTGATGAGTCTCACCAATTACATGTTTGATCCTAACATCAACTTAAAGACATTGGGCGATGTACCCGGTCAACCTGGTTTAAAGTTTGATATTTACGTTGGGGTTGTTGATAAGTCTGGGTTAAAAGTGCAGGTTATTGAGGTGAAAGATCCTAAACCTGTTAATCCGATCCGTAAGGAAAGTAATGAGGCGAAGAACAGGAAACCACTTCACTTCGGTTCACGCTTTGACGTTTCGACATCAGGTAATTGGGAATAATAATAAATTTTGCAATCAACTGCACAAGGTTTTAAGCTGATCAAGAAAATCAAGGATGATCGCTTTGATGAGGATAAACTTCATCAATACGAGTTGTTGATTCAATTAGGAATAAAAGACCTTCAGATTGCAATCCTTGATACCCAGGATAATCGATTATTGTTTTTCGAAGACTATGTGCTGGGTGACCTCAGTTCTCACGCTGAACTTCTGGATCTTTATAAATTATTATTTGATTCCCACCAGGTTCTTCGAGCGGGATTCTGGAAAGAGGTTAAAATTTCTATCAAAAATACAAAGTTTGCACAAGTTCCTGCGTCTCTCTTTTTAGAAGAAGTAGCTGCTGAATATCTGCAGTTCAATGCCCCTTTAGATGCAGCTCGGGAAGATGTAATCACTTGTAAAAATAATTTGATCGATGCTGTTACCGTTTTTGCAATTCAACAAGACCTTCATGCTTGGTTAAATGACGTATATAAAAACACAAAGATTTCAATCCTGCACCAGTCAACCGCATTAATTGAGGGAGTGCTGAAAGTTTCTATCGATAGCGAAAAAATGCCGTTATACATTTATGTTGACCGGTTTAGGTTGCATATCCTTTCTGCACAAAAAGGCAAACTGATCTATTACAATCAGTTTCTGATCAAACAATTCTCTGATTACATCAAGTACATTATGCTGGTTATGAAGGGTCTCTCGATGGATCAGAATACAAGCGAAGTGGTGTTGTGGGGGTATATTGGAAAAAATTCACCACACTATCAGGAATTTATTAAATATGTGCGAAACGTGAGTTTTGGCAATCGACCAACCTACTTAAAGTTTGGTTATTTATTTGACGAAGTTCAGGAACATCACTTCTTTGATCTTTACTCCATCCACCTTCTTCACCCTTGATTGATGAAACGGATCGCGCTCTTCCCTGGTTCTTTTGATCCCTTTACGAAAGGTCATGAAGACATTGTACTTCGCGGGCTCACCTTGTTCGATGAAATTATCGTTGCCATTGGGTACAACAGCAGCAAAAGCCAACGCTACTTTCCCATTGACTTTATGGTCGATAAAATCAAGGCTACGTTTATCGACTACCCGAATATCTCTGTTCATACGTTCTCGGAATTAACTGCAGAATTTGCGCGAAGAAACAATGCCAAATACCTGCTGCGCGGATTGCGCAACACAACCGATTTTGAATACGAAAACAGTATTGCTCAAGTAAACAGGAATCTCAATAAGGACCTCGAGTCGGTATTTTTGATTACCTCCCCGCAATTTGCCTCTATTAACTCCTCTATAATCAGAGAAGTGCATCGCTACAATGGCGATGTTTCGTCCATGATTCCGTACAAACTCTGATCAGGAAATTTTTTCTTTGCTTTTGTAATACTCTTCGAAAACAAAGTGAATTGACTTATAGGAATTTTCCAGTGCGTGATACACTTCCTTGTGTGTCATCCATCGCAACTCTTCAATATCTTCTTCTGTACTAGGTTTGCTGCGCGAGTCATCAACCAACTCCATTTCATACCAGCGTGTTTTCTTTAACATGCTGTTTTTGTTCATGGTGTAGGTATGCCAGGTGGTACAGATTTTTTTTCCAAGCTTAACCTCTATGTTACATTCTTCTGCTACTTCGCGTACGGCTGTCTGTTTATATTTTTCACCGGATTCTTTCTTGCCCTTTGGAAGATCCCACTTTTTCATCCGGTAGATCATAAGGAACTTATCCTTCTTTTTAACCAATCCGCCTGCTGCCTTCACCACCTTAAACTTAGTTGTTAAGAACAATTTAAGGGCATCGTAATCCTTGGCGGTGATAAATAGTGAAAAGAGGTTGGTAGGAACTTTGGAGTTGATTAAGTCCATGATTAAATCCATGTCGGGAACACTCACCTGATGTATCCAAACGTGGTGAAAAAGCTTTGCTTTTGTAATGGCCTCAGCCGATGCATCAATTTCAAAATTGATATGCCCGGAGGGCGGCATCTCGTCCGCATGTAAAATGCGGATAGGAATGTCATTTACAAAAAGGTACATGACGACTTTTTAGGCAAATTCAGAGATGCAAAAACATCAATTATTTGGAATGAATCAACCCCCCAGTCTATTTAAAATCTCTTCACTAACAAATCAGGCAGTATTTCGAGGATTTATCGAGACTACAATTTGGCCTGCGCAGCGTTATCTGATAAATTGCATCCATGAGTAAGATCATAATTCATCAAGAAACTGCAGGTGCAGTCGCTTCCCGACTGCTTCAGATCGGTGCTATTAAATTAAACCACAAACAGCCCTTTACCTGGAGTTCGGGCTGGAAGTCACCGATCTATTGTGATAACAGGTTGGCGCTATCCTACCCGGAAATACGATCTTATATCAAAGAAAATCTTGCCCGTGTTATACAACTCCATTTCCCTAAGGCAGAATACATTGCCGGGGTTGCCACTGCCGGTATCCCTCAAGGTGCTTTGGTGGCCGATCAATTAGGATTACCCTTCGTTTATGTGCGCCCTAAACCCAAGGAGCATGGAATGGGAAACCTTATAGAAGGAAAGGTGGAAAAAGGTGCTCGGGTTGTGTTGGTAGAAGATTTGATTTCTACGGGGGGTAGTTCACTTAAAGCAGCCCAAGCGGTGCAAGAGGCGGGCTGTAAAGTCATCGGTATGGTTGCCATTTTTACCTATGGATTTGAAACCTCCGAAAAGAATTTTTCAAACGCTGATATCCCTCTTGTTTGCCTAAGCGATTTTACGCACTTGCTTGAGCAAGCAGTAAAACAAAAATACCTTGACGAGACTGAATTGATTTATGTAAAATCATGGCGCCTTGATCCTTCCAACTGGAAATAGTATCTTTTGTTCTTAATCTTATCACAATCCAATGACTGCCAGGCAATACATCTACCTAAATTCTATAGTAGCCGCCATGGCGGGATTTCTGTTTGGTTTTGATACGGTAGTAATTTCAGGAGCCAACCTTCCCATTAAACAACTCTGGAATACCTCACCGTGGTTTCATGGCTTCTTTATTATGTCGATGGCTCTATGGGGAACAGTTTTGGGAGCTTTGTTTGGGGGCATTCCAACTGAAAAGTATGGAAGAAAAAAGGTCTTATTCTGGATCGGTGTTTTATATGCAATTAGTGCGTTGGGTTCTGCGTTTGCTACTGACCCGTATGTCTTTTCGTTTTTTCGATTCATAGGAGGAGTTGGCGTGGGTGTTTCATCCGTGGTTGCCCCTACCTATATCGCAGAGATTTCGACATCGTCCATTCGTGGCAGACTAGTGGCCATGTATCAGTTCAATATTGTATTTGGTATTTTGATTGCTTTTTTATCGAACTTCTTCCTGGTTGGTTTTGATGGAGCCAATGATTGGCGTTGGATGCTGGGGGTAGAGGCGATACCTGCGATCTTATACACCATTATGGTGCTGCGGGTTCCCGAAAGCCCACGTTGGCTCATTTCAAGAAAGAACGATTTTATATCAGCAAAAAAGATATTAACCGATTTAGGATCAGATCATCCAGATCAAGAGATTGAGACTATACTTAAGGCCAATAAAGACTCAGGCTCAGCGGATACAAAAGAAAATATTTTCAGTCATAAACTACGTAAACCTATCTTGCTCGCATTCTTCATTGCTTTTTTTAATCAACTTTCGGGCATCAATTTTATTCTTTACTACGCACCAGAAATTTTGGAACGTGCCGGACTTGCCACCAAGGATTCATTGTTTAACTCCATCGCGATTGGTGGCATCAATCTCATTTTCACTTTTTTGGGCTTATACCTGATTGATCGAACCGGAAGGAAGAACCTGCTTATCATCGGATCATTGGGTTATATTATAAGTCTTTCGATGGTCTCCTACGCTTTCTATTTTACAATTGGTCCGTTATTTCTAATGTCATTCTTGTTATTGTTTATTGCAGCACATGCCATCGGACAAGGCGCTGTAATCTGGGTATTTATCTCTGAAATATTTCCTAATAAATCGCGGGCCCTGGGCCAGTCCTTTGGAGCCAGCGTACATTGGATCTTTGCTGCGCTAATCACCTTGCTCATGCCCGTTTTTCTGGATGGTAATAAAGGAATTCTAAAAGATGACCCGTGGATAATCTTCGCATTTTTTGCAGGCATGATGACTTTGCAATTAGTGTGGGTTCTCACAAAATATCCTGAAACGAAAGGCGTTTCATTAGAAGAAATTCAAAAGCGACTCGGAATTAATTAACCACCCACAATAAATTTTGGTTAAAGTGATTTTCACCTCTACAAGAACCGTAGGGATTCTTTTACTATTGTTAGTTCCCTTGATGGTTGACGCGCAAACTCAAGAGGAGGAAGTACTTGAATTACTTAATCAAGTACGAACCAATCCACAAGGTTTTATTACTTCCCACGTAAAAGATTATGTGAAAGAAAACAACTTGGATAATAACAGCTATGCTAAGTCGCTGGTGGCCGATCTAAAAATGAGCAAAAAGATGGGCGCGCTTCAACTTTCGAAACCATTAACAGACGTGGCCCGGTCGCATGCGCTCGACATGGGAAAAGCCGGCAGCGTGGGTCATACCAGTTCTGATGGCACTCCGTTTAACGTGCGCATACGGAATAAAGCAAAGGCCAAGGGTATGATTGCTGAAAATTGTGAATACGGGCATGAAACGGCATTGGATATTGTAATGGCGTTGTTGATTGATGATGGCATTGAATCATTAGGGCACAGGAAAAATATCCTGGAACCGAAGTATAGATGGGTTGGTATTGCTATCGAACCTCACAAAACCTATCGCTCAAATTGTGTGATGGATTTTGCTGAGAGCTTTTAAATAGGTCTCTCCTTTCGCAAATATATCCGAACTGTCAAAATTTACTTGCGTGATTGGTTCTATCAAAAAAAAATCCCAATCGGTAACCGATCGGGATTTTGTTGAAATCAGAGGGTATTAGTTCTTACCCATTTTTTCCATTTCCTTATCAAAGGTTTCTTTGAACTTCTCGTAATCGTAATCGATTTTAAGACGATCATCTTTCGAAAGGCGCTCATTGTACTTAGAAACCAACTCTTCAGCGGAGAGCTCAATGGCCACATACGTTTTATAAGATCCTTCCTTGGTTTTCATCAACTTCTCGCATTTAGTAACAATGCCGGACAAGGTCTGATCAACAACTTCGCGGTTTAAGCTTTCGAAACGCTCCTCAACCTCTTCCCGGTTGTTCATTTCACGTGAGTTGACATAGTTGTCAGTCACGGTTTTAACCGTGGTGTTGATGGCTTGTGCCAACTCGTTACGGGCATTAGTCAAAGCTTTCTTCTTGGAGGTTACCTGATCCTGACTTTCACCAATGGAGTTTGCGCGGAAAAATTTAGCTGTAGTAAAGTAGTCTGGACCCGAGCAAGGAACTACAACTTCAGTCTCACCAGTGGGAACCTTTTCTTTCCCTTTACAGCCAGCTATTAATGCAGCTGCAAGAAGGACAGCGAACGAAACATAATTTAACTTTTTCATATCAATATGGAATTTTGGTTTTGCAATTTACAATAATGCAATTAATAGGCCACTCTGATTAACACAGATTTTATTATCTCAAAATAGTGCTTAAAAGATACTAAAAAAGCCATAATTACTGCAAAATTGCATTTAACAATTCAGGCAGTTTTTCCTTTTCCAGAGTCTCCAACGACTTGTTATAGGCCTCCTGGCTTGATCGTTCGTAGTCCAGACTAAATCCTTTAATCCGGTCTAATGTGGTAGCATAAATCTCTTTATTATCACGAGCTGTAGACACGCGGATCAATGCGGTTACATAGGTTATGTATATGCTTCCTGAAACCGCGCCTTTTTCGGAGTTGGCATTTATATCCAGTGACAGTTCGGCCTTACTTCTGTCCTCCGTAAACTCAAACCCGGAGTTGGTCAAGAAATTCTTTACACGATTTGTTATCTGTTGATTTGATTTATCCACGCCTAAACTCTTCTCACTGGAAGTAATAAAAACCAATGGTCGGGCCACCTTCATCAATACGGTTGCCTTTGGTACTACCATCTTACTGGCTATAAGGGAATAAATATCATCCGTACTACCTTGCCCGACAAAACTCATCATATCAACTTTTACAGCCATGGTTTGCTCGATATCACGTGAGCTGATCTTCGTCAATAGAATCTTTGCCTGACCGGTAGGGTCGGTCTTGTAATTTGGAAAAACATCACCGGCTCCCTTTTCAAAAGCTGCTGTCAATGGGAGGTCTGGTATGGCTTTACGCGAGCCCTTTTCTACCACTTTGGTTACAACTGCCAGATCACTTTGAGCCACCCTCCGGTTCAACATGATCTCACCCGGGTCCACGCTTAACTCTATTTTATCGAGCAACAATTGCATGCTGGCGATTATCTCATTGGTTAACAAAATCTCCTTCTCTTCAAATACCAATCGAATGGGCTCGGCCAGATATTTTTCGATGGCCCGGAATCCCTGATAATAAAACCCTAATGCCAAAACGGATTCACCATTCCGCTCAGCCTCCTTTGCTTTGGTAAAAAAGTCAAGGCCCAAGGCTACTGCATCGCGCTTTTGTTGATCCTTGATATCCTTGTAGCGTTGTTTTGAAAGGCGGTAATACACCCAGTAGTTTCGTTCATCTTCCCAGGCATCAACTTGTTCAAACTCCTGAATTTCATCGACTACTGTTGTCTGAATAATCTGCTCATACTTCTCCTGAAACTCTCTGTTGACATCAATCTGGCTGAGGACGGAAGTAGAAGAAATATTTACTTTAATCTCAGATACCAGATCTTCCAACGCGCTTTTCTTCGCTGACTGAATGTAGTTGTTTGAGCCATCTCTGGTGGAGTGACCTATACCAATGTAGTAAGAAGCCGACACTGGTTTGGCTGTCAACCATTCGGGTTTGGTATTTTGTAAATCTGATTTAAGTGATGAATTTGTTACAGATGGACTGCATCCTACCAAAATCAAGAGGAAAAAAAGTAATTGTTTCACAGAATTAAAAGGGGCATGGTTTCGTTAGTACGAATATACCATATCTATGCCAAATCATGGTTTTTAATTAAATCCAAAGGCAAAAAAATTGGATAGATCGGTTTTAAGCGATTTTTTTTAACTTTAAATCGTAAACAAAAGCGTTATGAAAAAGATTTTTGGGCTGGTCGTGTGTGGTGTGCTTTGGATTTCTTGCCAGGAAAGCGAAAACGTAAATGACTTCACGGGAAACGAAACGACCTATGCGCTTCAGCCAGGATCTGAGTACGACATCTCGGGTACTGTGACAATTAAAGAGCGCAGGGATGGAACGTCTTTAGTACTTGTAAACCTAACCGGAACATCAGGCAATAATAAACTACCCTTGCATTTGCACTTAGGTGATATCTCAACGCCCGGTGCTGATGTAGCCGCTCTGTTAAATCCTATTGATGCAAAAACCGGAATCAGCGAAACGATATTAACACAGTTAGCTGATGAAACGATGTTATCCTATGCCGACTTAATCAAACTGGAAGCCTGCGTGAAAATTCATCTAGCAGACACAGGCCCTGAAAGAGATATTATTTTAGCAGGTGGCAATATTGGTGTGGCCGTTGGAAAAGCCGCAGCATCCGGAAGACTTGGGGTTGGCGTGTGCAAAAGTGAATGACCGCATAATGATTTATAAAAAAACCGGGCTTAGCCGGTTTTTTTTATATTGTTAGCAGCATACCACAAAACTAATCCCCTCCAGCACTAGTTTCTACCTTATAAGAACTTAGCATAGCCCCAAGATATTCACGATTCATGCGAGCGATGTTTGTAATCTTAATTCCTTTAGGACATTCCGCTTCACAGGCATAAGTGTTGGTACAAGCACCAAATCCTTCCGCATCCATCTGAGCTACCATGCGTTCTACACGCTCTTTGCGCTCCGGTTGACCTTGCGGAAGTAATGCTAACTGCGAAACTTTGGCGCTCACAAATAACATGGCCGAGGCATTCTTGCAAGCCGCTACACAAGCTCCGCATCCAATACACTGGGCTGCATCCATGGCTTCGTCCGCTATTCTCTTAGGCACTGGTATTTCGTTGGCATCGGGCACACCACCCGTATTCACGCTTACGTAACCCCCAGCTTGTTGAATCCGATCAAAGGAAGTGCGGTCAACCATTAAATCTTTAATAATCGGGAAAGCATTAGCGCGCCAGGGTTCGATGGTGATGGTTTCTCCATCCTTGAAAGTTCGCATGTGTAGCTGACAGGTTGTGGTTTGCAGCGGGCCATGCGGACGGCCATTGATATATAAACTACACACACCACAAATTCCCTCGCGACAATCATGGTCAAACGTTACGGGCTCATCGCCCTTCTTTATTAAATCCTGATTGAGCACATCCAGCATTTCCAGAAAGGACATATCTGAAGAAACATGATCTAAAGAATAAGTCTTAAACTGACCTTTGGTGTTTCTGCCTTGTTGCCGCCAAACTTTTAGTGTTATTTTCATAATCCTACTTATAGCTTCGTTGAGTTAACTTAACATTCTCGAATATGAGTTCATCTTTGTGAAGTGTTTCGGGTTGATCTCCTTTGTACTCCCAGGCAGATACGAAGGCAAACTCATCGTCTTTACGCATCGCCTCACCTTCCGGAGTTGCAGACTCTTCACGGAAGTGACCTCCACAGGATTCACTACGACTGAGTGCATCGTCTATCATCAACTCTCCCAATTCGAGGAAGTCTGCTACCCGACCAGCTTTCTCCAATTCCTGATTAAGTTCATGGATAGAACCCAGTACATTCACATTTGTCCAGAATTCTGCCCGTAGTTCTTGAATCATTTTTTTTGCCTTCTTCAATCCGGCTTCGTTGCGCGACATGCCACAATAATCCCACATAATCAAACCAAGCTGGCGATGGAATTCATCTACTGTCTTCTTGCCTTTTATACTAAGCAGGCGATTAACATCTGCTTGTACTTTATCCATACCTTCTTTAAACGCAGGATGATCCGTTCCGATTTTATCATTCCATCCGATGGTGGCGAGATAATCACCAATCGTATAGGGAATAACAAAGTATCCATCGGCCAAGCCCTGCATGAGGGCACTGGCACCTAACCGGTTTGCTCCATGATCAGAGAAATTGGCTTCACCCAGGCAATATAAACCTTGCACCGTGGTCATCAGATTATAATCAACCCACAAGCCGCCCATGGTATAATGCACGGCCGGGAAAATCATCATAGGAACTTCGTAAGGATTGTCTCCGGTAATCTGTTTATACATATCAAACAAATTACCATACTTTGATTCAATCGTCTGTTTTCCATCGCGTTTGATGGCATCTGCAAAATCCATAAATACTGCCAACCCCGTTGCCCCTACTCCCCGACCTTCATCGCATACATTTTTTGCATTGCGTGAAGCCACATCGCGCGGCACCAGGTTTCCGAAAGAAGGATATCTTCTTTCCAAAAAGTAATCGCGATCTTCTTCTTTAATGTTCGCAGCATCTTTTGCTTTCAAACCCTTTATTGCTGTCTTAGGCACCCATACCCGACCATCGTTTCGCAACGACTCTGACATCAGCGTCAGTTTGGATTGGTGATCTCCCGAAACCGGGATACAGGTTGGGTGAATTTGTGTAAAGCATGGATTGCCGAAGAACGCTCCTTTTTTATGAGCGCGCCATACCGCAGAAGCGTTACAGGCTTTGGCACTCGTGGAAAGATAAAACACATTTGAGTAACCACCTGTGCAAAG
>JALHRJ010000091.1 GCA_022841475.1 Cyclobacteriaceae bacterium
GGCGCAAACTAGGAGAACCCTATCACGTTTTTACGGTCTCTGAAAAAGATACCATTGCCGCACGTAATCAACTGGTAATAAAACCAACTTATACTTTTTCCAATGCCCCAACACCCGATGTTTTTCTGATACCCGGAGGGGGCGGCTATCATCCTGACGGGCAGCCTTTCGGATCCAGACGGGAAATGGATAATCCCGTCATGATAAAATGGGTTCAGGAACATGCCAGGCGAGCCGAATTGACCTTATCAGTGTGCACAGGTGCGCTTATCCTTGCCAAAGCTGCTCTACTGGAAAATCTGGAAGCCACCACGCATTTCAAGGCCATTGATTCTTTAAAGCAGATCGCTCCTAACACACGTGTTTCCGCTGATAAACGATATGTAGACAATGGGAAAATTATCCTATCGGCAAGGGTATCAGCGGGTATTGATATGGCTTTTTATGTTGTTTCAAAACTGCAAGGCCCTGAAGTAGCCCGGGAAGCAGCGCAGTAAATGCAGTATGATTATTGGAAATAATTTTTTGCACAATAGAATTTCTATTCTACATTTGCAGTCCTTAAATGAAAGGGAGCTTACCCCGACATGTCGGGGCGGTTCAGACAAAACATTATGGGAGCTTAGCTCAGCTGGTTCAGAGCATCTGCCTTACAAGCAGAGGGTCGGGGGTTCGAACCCCTCAGCTCCCACGAAAGCCTCAGGAGACTGAGGCTTTTTTTATGATGGCATCTTTCTACATCTTATTCTCTGCATCAGCCAACAAATACTACGTTGGCCATACAACTGAATCAATACAAGAACGCCTTCGAAAACATAATTCAAATCATAAAGGATTCACCGGAAAATTTAATGACTGGGTAATTGCCTATGTTGAGAGTTTTAGTTCTAAGCAGCTCGCCTATGACAGAGAAAGGGAAGTGAAAAACTGGAAAAGTCGGAAGAAAATCGAACAGCTTATTTCAGGGCATCCCGACTCATAGTCGGGAGGGTCGGGGGTTCGAACCCCTCAGCTCCCACGAAAGCCTCAGGAGACTGAGGCTTTTTTTATGATGGCATCTTTCTACATCTTATTCTCTGCATCAGCCAACAAATACTACGTTGGCCATACAACTGAATCAATACAAGAACGCCTTCGAAAACATAATTCAAATCATAAAGGATTCACCGGAAAATTTAATGACTGGGTAATTGCCTATGTTGAGAGTTTTAGTTCTAAGCACCTCGCCTATTTCAGAGAAAGAGAAGTGAAAAACTGGAAAAGTCGGAAGAAAATCGAACAGCTTATTTCAGGGCATCCCGACTCCTAGTCGGGAGGGTCGGGGGTTCGAACCCCTCAGCTCCCACGAAAGCCACAACATTCGTTGTGGCTTTTCTTATTTTTGATAAGGTTAAATCAATGAGGTTGAATGCTTATCGTGATATCTTCAAAAGCTAACCCTAAAAGAAAATCCGCTTACCCTTTCGTTATTGTGGTCTGAAAAAATATTTCAGCGGGCAGCTGGAAATAATCCTTTAACCGTTGCGCAATTTTTAATGTTATTTCTCTGCGGCCAGAAAGTATGGATGAAACATGTCCTTTACTTCCAATCAGCGGTGTGAGGTCTTTGGCCTTTATACCACGCTCCTGCATTTTTAGCTTTATAATGTCAAGAGAATCTATTTCCGGGAGCTGGATATGTTTGTCTTCATAATCTTTGATTAATACCAATAACAAAGCAAGCTCTTCCGCTTCAGGTGTATTTTCTTTAGTTTGAAAAATAGTCAAAGTTCGTTTAATAGCCTTTTGATAAGCTGCTTCTGTTTTCAATACGGTCCTGTTCATTTTTTACTATCGTTTCTATTCAGTTTTATGTATCTGCCGGGTAGCAGAATGGCTTCACTTTCTCAAGGTAACAAATTTACTACCTTAAATAAAAACACGCTTCAGTCTGCTTTCAAAAGAAAATCTTTCTTTGGTTTGATAGTTGTAGTGTATTTTTGTAGACCATTTTTTCAACTTTGAAGCTTTTCAAGAAAATACTTTTTTACTTGCTCATCGCAGTAACTATTCTCGTTACGGGCCTGGTGATCTCGGTATTTTTATTCAGAGATCGCATCATCCAGCAATTTGTGACTGAGGCTAACAAGAGCCTGAATACCCCGGTTAAGATCGGGAAGATTGACATCTCTATGTTCTCCAACTTCCCCAGCCTGGCTATCGTGTTTACGGATGTATATGTGGAAGATAGTCACCCCGGCAACTATCCGCTGCTCACAGCCGATCGCATTGCTTTCACCTTAAACCCGATTGAAGTATGGGGCGGAAACTACTCGGTAAAAGGTTTATCCGTAACCGGCAGCGAAACAAACCTGAAGATAAACGCCATTGGCAAAGGCAATTTCAATATTCTGAAAAAGGGTGAAGGCACGGGTAAAGCTGTTACGTTTAACCTGCAGGATGTTCGTTTGCAAAAAACAATCGTCAGCTATCAGGACGAACAAGCCCGGCACCACCACGTGTTTAATAGTGAAAAACTGGGTGCCTCTATTCTCGTCACCGGAGATCTCTACCAGATTGAAGCAAAGGGCGATGTATTAACAGAGCAAATCGGCATTGGCAATTCCCGGTATCTAACCAACAAGAATTTTCTGATTAACACAACGTTGAACTATGATGACGACAAAAAAGAAGTATTATTTAAATCCTCTAACATTACAGTAGGGCGCTCCGATTTTGCTATCACAGGAAACTATCGCTTTAAAGAAAAAAATCTCATTGACCTGAAGGCGGAAGGCAAAGAGACTGATATTCAAACCCTGCTATCTCTTTTACCCGATGAGGCGAGTAAAAAACTAAAACAATACCGCAGTGATGGAGATGTGTTTTTTAACTTGTCATTAAAAGGCGAAATCAGCGATCGCAAAAGTCCGTCTATTTCAGTAGCCTTTGGTTGCACGAATACGACACTCTACCACCCGGATTATAAAACGCAAATTAAAAATGCGAACCTGAAAGGCTCATTCGCAAGCGCCTCCGTCACCGACTTTTCAAACGCTGAGCTTTTTCTTAAAGAGGTTAACGGTGAACTCAATGGTCAGGTTTTTAATGCCAATCTTTCCATCAAAAGATTCACTGATCCATTTGTAAGTTTTGATTTTAAGGGCGACCTGGATGCAGCCTCGATTTTTAACTTTTATCCCATTAACGATGTGAGTGATCCGAGTGGCTTGCTGTCAGCTGATGTTTCCTTTGAAGGACAAACCTCGCTTCTTAAAAAGAAAGCCACCGTTCAAAAAGTAAAAACCAATGGGGCCATTGTAATGAGTGATGTCAACTTTGGCTTTGGCAAGGAAAACGTAAAGTTTAAAGATGTTAATGGCTCACTACAATTTAACAATCAAGATCTGGCTTTAAGTAATGTGAGCGGCCAATTAGAAAATAGTGACTTTAAACTCAATGGATTTTTTAAGAACATCATAACCTTTCTGCTTTTTGAAAATCAACCCATTGGCATAGAAACAGATTTAAAGTCAGATTTCCTGGATCTTGATCAGCTATTTGCTATAGGTTTTGGAGAAGGAGAATCCGAAAACTACCGGTTCAGTATTTCGCCTGACCTGCAACTCAATTTTAATTGTGATGTGAAAAGGATGAAGTATAAACGGTTTAAACCCACGGACATAAAAGGAGACCTGCTTGTTAAAAATCAGGTTGCCGTATCCCGTAACATTGCCATGCGCGCCATGGGTGGTCAGTTAACCTTAAATGGAATTGTTGATGCAAAAAATCCGAAAGCGATTGATGTCATTAGTTCGTTCAAATTAAATGGGCTTCACGCAGATAGTATTTTTTATGTGTTCGAAAATTTTTATCAGGATTTCATTCAGGACAAACATCTGAAAGGCCAGGTCTATGCCGATGTAGAAATGGAGATGGTGTTGAATGAAAAACTTAATCTGATTTCGCCCACCCTCATTGCTGACATCAGCGCGACCATCAAAAATGGAGAACTCAACAATTTTGAGCCCCTGCAAAAACTAAACAAATACCTCGATGATGAAAGCCTAAGTCGGTTGCGTTTTGCCGATCTCAAAAATGAAATCCATATAGAAAACAAAACCATCTATCTGCCGCAAATGGAAGTGAAGAACAACGCCACGACCATTCAGGTGAGTGGCACCCACACCTTCGATCAGCAAATTGATTATCGGGTGATCGCCCCGTTGCGCAACAAAAAGAAGATCGATCCGGATGAAGCTTTTGGGGCCATTGAAGAGGATAACAGCGGCAAGGCAAAGATCTTTTTAAAGATAACCGGCACTACAGATAAATACGAAATCAGCTACGATAAAGAAGCCGTAAAAAAGAAAATCGCCAGTGATCTTAAAAAAGAAGTTCAGGAATTGAAAGATGCCTTTAAACTGAAAGGTCAAAAAAAGAAAAAGGAGTTGGAGTTATCGGATGAAGAGTTTGATTGGGATAACAATCCAGATCAATAACTAATTCCTTAGCATAAAAAGTAACAAGGAACCCAACGTTACAGCCAAACCTGCTAGCAACTGCCACCCCACAATTCTATTCAAAATAGGTTTGTTGCTGCCTTGGCCCAGGCGCCAAAAAATGAACCCGACTATTGCCACTGGAAAAACAAAAATCACATTAATTAACCATGCCCAAAACCAACCCAATAACAAAAACCAGATGCTACAAATAAGTGCAAGAATGTTATAGATGAGCTTCTTCTTACCTATCGTCATACCTTATTTTCCGTAGTAAATAAACGGAGCCCAGTAGTAAGGATGTTGAAATTCTTTTCCGTATTCACCTTTGATAAACTTACGCTTCAGGTCATTTACAATTTGAGGGTAAGACTTGCCCTTCGCTACCTCTTTATAAAAATTACTCATAAACAACATGGTGCTGGTGTCACTCACCGGCCACAAAGAAACCAGCGCAGCATTCGAGCCTGCCAGCAAGAGAGATTGCGTTAAGCCCGTTACACCTTCGCCCACATACAATTTTCCGAGCGCTGTCTGGCAGGCAGAGAGTACAGTTAAGTCGCAATTCAATTGGAGGTTGGCTATTTCCACAGCATTTAAAAAGCCATCTTCACCTTCCTGCTCTTTCGGAAAAATACTCATCGCCACACCTGAGAGGTCTGGCACTTCGGCTACCACAAAGCCATGCGTAGCCAGGTGCAGAACTTTATAATTTTTAAGCTGGCCACTACTCGACATTGCCTTGAGTCGGTTTTCGGTCATGTCCTTTCCCAAAAATATTTCCGCACCCGGCAAATTTTTACTGATGTTCTTTACTTCTTCAGAGGTGCCCGGAAGAGGATTCAGCGCCTTTGTACCAAACAACGTTGCATAGGCCTTGCGCAATGATTTACCTTCACGGATGTTGGCCGCCACTTCCGCCTGTAATACATTCATATCCCCGACTGATGCGATGGTCATTCCCTCCTGATCCAGATCTTCGTAAGTAGCACCCCCCATTGCCAACAAGGGTTTTCTGGAATCTGAATATTTTCTGGCTTCCAATTGCAACAACACACTGGTAGAATGCAGGTAACGGATATTATATTTTTCTACCAGGTATTTACCATCAAATGTTTTCAGCGCCTCAAACGGAATAAAACTCAAAATGTCGTTTGGAGAAATGATCAGTGTCTTAATGCCCCCCAGCCGGTTGTTAATGGGAGTAATCAAATATCGCTGGTAACGGGTAAGAAGATCGCTCAGCATTTCGTCATTCAGATGGGCTTGTTCTGCAAAACTTCTGGTAAGTTTTGCCACCCGATCAAATTCTTTCCGAGGCGCGATGGCATCCTTGTCATATCCGTGCGCCACCTGTGTTCTTTGGTTACTTACACTAATCCATTCGAAGCCGCGCGCTGTTTCCTCTGTCAGACTATTTTGGGTTGGATCAGTCTCTGATTTTTTTGCATACTTGTCGCGGATATCGCCTACAAATCGTGGATCGGTGTTAAAAACTACGTGTGCATATTTTTTTGTAATTACCAGCATCACAATTTCATGACCGGAGAAAATATCATACATGATGCATGCTTCATCAGTCTTTAACAGATTTTGCAAATCTGAGATGTAGGGAGTTTGTTCATTGTTATGTGATAGGCGTTCGTTAAGTACCCGTGCGCGGCTTCTCTCCATGGCCTCAAATGTTTTTTCAGCATTGCCAGTTTGCGCATAGCACGACACCAGCCATTGATTGGCCGCCAATTGATTTTGATAATGCACCAAACGGTCTTGCGGGTTTGTGTAGTTGGGTCCATACCTGGCGAGCAAGGCAGATTCTTCGAAAAAATTAATAGCCTGCTCTAAATCCGGTTTTGCATAATACAAAGCTCCGAGATTGTTCAGGTAAAGAGATGCCTGATCCAATCTGTTTTCCTTCTTAGCCAAATCTATTTGATAGCGATAAAGATTACGACTCTTTTGTTGACCTTCTCTACCTGTGCCCCAATAAAGCAAGGCGAGATTACTGATGAGTGATGTTTTGATTGGTAAGTTATATTCTTCCGCAATTTTAAAACCTTGCTCACCATATTTAATCCCCATTGCCGTTGACTCGGGCGAATAAAAATCAATGTTTGCCATGGCAATAGCGTTTGCTGAACTAGCAATGCCTTCTATGTATTGATGCTTCACCGCCAGATTATAGGCCTGAATAGCATACTCCGAGCCTTGTTCACTTTTGATCGTAGATGATTTACGCATGTTACTGTAAGCCGCAGCAAGATTTGATAAGCCTGTAACGTCTGCAGTAACGATAGGTGATTTGCCTACGTGTTCAATAAAGTCAACTGCATATTGAACGGCTTTTTCCTGATCGCCTTTGTCATTGTTGTAAGCAATAAGTTGGGCAATCAGAAAGGAGGCGAGATAATGATTATTACCAAAGCCTTTTGACTTTAGTTGTATATAACCTTCAGTGGTAATCTGAAGTGCTTCACTATTATAACCCCACCCCATAAGCCACTTCCCTGCATAGCTATAAGCTAACAAGGCCATGTCGGGCTTGCCTTGCTGATAAAAAAGAACTGCCTTCTCGCTGCATGCTTTCATCAACTCTTCCGGCTGCTCCGGATAAGTATTATAGATGGCAATCAACCTGGCCAAAGAAATATCACGTTGTTTTATGGTGGGCGCTGTCTGGTCATACCAGGCGGCCAAACTTTTGAATGCTTCTGATTTTCCAAATATTTTTCCCAATTCAATAATCTCAGTCACTGTTGCTTTAACATCATCATTATCGGGCGAAAGCTTTGTTGCCTCGATCAACAATTTCTTAGCTTGCTCAACGTCTCCATTAAACGCCAACACATACGCTTTTGCTGTAAGGGAGGGCGATGAGGATGGATCCATGGTCAGGGCTATGTTGATATAGGTAGATGCTTCTGCAGGTCGATTTAAATAAAGCAGGGCGGCTGCCTTATTTACATTAACTGTATAATTATCCGGAAAAACTCTTAGTATCTGATTGGAAAGGGAAAGTGATTCGCTGTACTTTTTTTCATTGTATAGTTCGATCATTCTCGTTTCCAGCTCAACATAATTCTGAGCATGGGCAATGGTTGCACTACACAAAAACAGAACCAGAACAACAGACTTCATTCTTAATAGGCGTTTAAGTTACACAAGTCGCCATTGAAGCTGACTAAACTCTTCTTAACATTTCCATTAAAATAGGTTTCCTCCACATCAAAAGTAATGGCCGCGCCCTTTTGCTGAACCCGGAAGTGCAGTGTCTGATAATATTTGTTATTTTCCTCCACTATCGAGCCTATTGGTTTACTTCCAAGTTTGTTGCCCTTGTTATCGAAGGCCTCTACACTAAACCGAAATATTTTCTGAATCCCAATCGTGTATTGATTGCCTACCAAAAAAGTATATCCATTCTGGCAAACAGAAAGAATAGCCAAACCCCAAACATTGTGATCTTTGGTAGTGCTGAGATCGTATTCATAAAAATTCTTTTGAACAAAGGGCAGGTCATTGATCATTTTTGCCCGATTTATCACCGTACTGAAATCGTACGGAAAGGCAAATTTTTCAAAGCTATCGTAGAACTGTTGAAAATCAGGCGGCAACGACTCGGTGAGAATAATCTTTTTTACATCCTGCTCAGTAGCTTTTGCCATCGCTGCCTGGCTGGCAACAATTTTCTGTTTGCCCTTACGGGGATCAAACACTTGAATCTCATCCACCCGGATGCTCATATTTTCATTCGCATACAACCCCACCAAAGGCCCAAAGAACGGCTTGATCTCGTCTTGAAATACCTGTTTATCATTAATCAGAAATTTATAACCATCTTCTGATTTAAGTACTGTAAGCGTATTATAGTCGTAGGGCTTTACCACCGTGGATTTTGATTCGCGCAGGACTTCATATTTTTTCCCGTTGTTGATGCTTATCAAAAATCCCTGTGCATTGTTGTAACAAAAGGTGATATATTTTTTAGCATCCTCGCTCATGCCAAAACGCACGCCCATCCATCCTTCACTGGAGCCATTGAAGAAAATCATCCGCGTATGTATGCCAAACGAATCGTCTTTAGTAGCGCCAACATTGTTGAAGGTTTGCACAGCGGTTGTGTAAGCATGGATGACCATGTGGCCATCTTCTACTTTAAAACTGTAATCTTTTGTGGTTTCTGAGAACCAGTTGTTTTTGTTGTCATCAAAGCCATCTGCCAGATAGGATAGCGTTGGTTGTCCATAGCAAAGGCATAGGCTGTGGATCAACGACAAGGCGATTATCAGTCTCTTCATAAAACGTATACCGTACTGAAAACAGGTATCGCCCAGTGCAACCAGACGATACCTGCTCTTTTTTAATTACTTCTACTTTTCAATGTAGCAACGCTACTACTTATCAAAGTTTACACGGGCAAACCAGAGCGCGCTACCTTTCTTATTCTCTCCAAAATAGGCCACCTTATTCGAGTCTACAAACTTAAAGTAGTTCGTAATTCCGCCATAGTGAACATAGTTATCACCATTTCCATACTCCGTGTATTTGTCGAACGCTCCGGTGGTGAGATTTATCTTTGCAAGTTTGGGCACTGCCAACGGTTTCTCAACTAAGAGTGCTAATTCTTTTACTGCTTTGGTGCCAACTACATCAAAGTAAGTCCAGTATAATGTTTTACCGTCTGTTGAGAATTCAAAAAACTGGTAATCCGGAGAGGTGCCTTTGAACTTTTTGTTCATCGTGTACTGAGAGATCAGGTTTCCTTTGGCATCAAAATGAAACATCACAAGATCTTCATACGAACGACCAATGATCTGACCTTTGCCGTTGCGCATCATACCGTAGTTCTGGCCAGCCAGAATGATTTCACCAGCCGGACTGATTACCGTTTCATTGAACACAACTCTTCTTCCATTGTATGAATCACCCTTCTTGCCGTCTGGCTGGGGCTTCAGTTTTGTTTCAAAGTCATCCATAGAAATGTTGGATACGAAATCCACTCGTCCCTTATCAACTTTGGCTAATTGAAAGCGAGGCCATTTCTTTTTCTCTGCACCCGCAAATTCTAACCTGCTTTGAAAATAATCGTCTTGCTCTGCATTAGAAGGGCCGTAGAAATAAACAGCACCATCTTTGCCCAACACAAAATCATCAATTCGCCATACGCTGTTTGGAGAGGTGAAACTTATTTTGTCCAATAGTTTACCCTCGTAAGAAACGCGCACGTAGGTGTACTCAGTGGCTGTTTTGCTCCAGATTTTTGGCCCGGTGTAGTTCTTGACTTTGGTCGGTGCAAAAATGACAATCATATCGCTCTTCGGGTCATCATCGGTAGTTGGATATCCATACACAGCCGCTATAGACTGAGGAGTTTCAAAATTTACAACCACATCTGCCAGTTGTGTTAGATTGACATCGTATTTCAAAAAATGGTAATTCATCATGTGGTTAAAAGGACCATTTTTAGGAGATCCTTTTTCACCAGTCAGTATCATAGCTGTACCACTCGTGTTATCTTCAATATGATCATGGTAGAATAATTTCTTATCATCGTCCGTTTTAGCCTTAAGTTTTTCAGCCACATTAGTTGTTACGTTATAGCCACCCGAAAACCAACTCCAGTTAAAGTTGGTGACCTTTCTCTTTAATACGAGAGTCCCCATCAGGTTAGGGTCTACAGCCAATCCTTCTTTGGAAAAATCCTCACCACGATATTTTTTAGGACGATACTTGGCCGGTAACTCCTTTTCCATATCAATAAGTTCTTCTGATTGATTGAGAAAGTTGAAATCAGTATCAAACGAATAGGTAATAAACTTAGCCTGATTCTTTTTTGCCCGCACCCGATACACAACATCAATTTGTCGCTTTTCCAGGTCGGTATTAATAATGTGAATGAAGCCCTTCATGGCTTCTTTCGATACATCATAGGTCTTTTCGAGATCAACGGTTTGGGCTTGCGCCAAACAGACGATCAGAAGCATGGGGATAACAAGGTATTTCATAGGGTATGGTTTATGGATAATAAAGCCGATTAATCATCCAAAGGACATCCTTCTTAGCCACCTTGGCAATCCGTATATTTTGGTAATTTGCGCATACCTAGAGGTACGTATATCTATGAAAAAGTCCCTGATGCGGTGCCTGATACTTCTCCTTATTAGCTTAGGAATAGCAGAAGCACAAGATTTTGGAAAAGAAGCCACCAAAAAAAAAATGGAAGGGCTCTCCGATCTGGAAAAAGTACAATTCATCAATAAAAATTTCTATAAACTCTATAGTGCAGATTTTGATCATGCTACGGCACTAACACAATGGGCAGTGGAAACATCCATGCAGAACAAATGGAGATCGGAAGAGGCCTATGCCAATCTGGGTTTAGGGGTAGTAACTTATCTGGCAGGCGACTATGACGCTGTGTTGCCCCACTTTTTCAGATCGCGGCACTTGTTTGATTCTCTACAAAATAAATCAGGCATTGCAGCCATTAATAATGAGATGGCGATCTTTTACCACAAACAACAAAAACCAGAAGAAGCCTATCACTGCCTGGATGTGGCCGAAAAGGTGGCGCGTGAAGTGAATGACCTTGATCAGTTGGGTACTACCCTTGGTCATCGTGGTATGTTTCTGGCCATTCGTCAACAATTTGATGAAGCCGAGCCCTACTATAGGGAGGCTTATTCAATCAGACTAGCGAAAAAGGATAGTGTGGGGTTGGGATACGCCTTGGCCCAGCTTGCAGAAGTGATTGCTTCGCAGGGAAACATGGCTGAAGCACAACGCTATCTGGATCAGTCTACAGAAATCAGGAAAAAAATTGGTGATATGCAGGGTGCTGCAGTAAACTCCGTGAATAAAGGTGAGTTGTATAGCAATGCAAAACAATATCAACAGGCAGCCACGTGGTTTGAAAAAGGATTGGAGGAAGCGCTGGAAATTGGGTATACTGATCTGGCTCGGTTCAGCTACGATCAATTGGCAAAGACATATAAAGAGCTAAACAACTATAAAAAAGCATATGAGCTTCAGGAGAAGGCCGTGGTGTATAAAGATAGTCTTTTCAATGTAAGCCGAACACAGGTGATAGAAGATCTTCAATCAAGGTATGAGGCCGAAAAAAAAGATCTGCAAATCAGCCAACTCAATAATGAGAATGAACTAAAAACTGCCACCATCCAGCGTAACTATTTTTTCTTTGGTGGATTAGGGGTAATCTTTTTACTCACCTTCTTCTTCTATCGTTATCGTGAAAAGTTAAAACAAAAGGCGATCGCACAAGAACAAAAAGTTCGTTTGCGGGAAGCCCAGATTAATGCTGTTATCGATTCGCAAGAACGCGAACGCAAACGGTTTGCCTCCGACCTGCACGATGGTATGGGTCAACTGGTTTCCGCACTTCAACTCAACATTCAATCCATCAAGCAAAATCAGGATTTGGAGAAGACTGTTTCGTTGGTAGAAAATTCAGAACATTTACTCACGGATATTCAAACCGAAATCAGAAACATTGCCTTCAACCTCATGCCTGCTATTTTAATGAAAGAAGGATTGTTCCAAGCCGTGCGTGAACTAACCCGTAGAATAAGCAAGGCTTCTTCAATTCAAATTGAACTATCCATTCATGATGTACCCGAACGTTTGCCGGATGTAGTAGAAGTTTCCGTGTATCGCATAATTCAGGAATTACTATCCAACATTATCAAACACAGTAAGGCCAGTAAAATAACCTTGTCCTTTACTGGCTACAAGGAGGAAGTTATACTTACCATTGAAGACAATGGAAATGGGTATGATCTTGCTAAGTTTCAGCATAGCGATAACAGCCATGGCTGGCGTACAATCCAAACCCGTATAAACCTGATTAAAGGCGAGATTGAGTTTGATACCATGGCCGGAAGGAAAAATAGTGCGGTCATTATTAACATACCGGTCAATACTCTTACTTCACAAGAGACGATACTTAAAAATACCTAGCTATCGGTATTTAACACGATCAGTAAAAGGCTTTGCTTTGCCTGGGTTAATTTTTTCGTGTGCTAAAGAAAATTTGGTTTCCTTACAGGATTGAGCGATTTTTATCGAGCATGAAAAAGCACTCCGTTTTGTTGGTGGATGATCATCGCATTTTGCTGGAAGGAGTAAAGAGTCTTATTCAGGATCCTTTCGAAGTGAAAGCCACAGCTGCTTCTGGCCGCGAAGCCATTGAGCTTTTAAAAAATCAGGAGTTTGATGTATTAGTTACCGACTATCAGATGCCTGAACTTACAGGATTGGAGTTGGTTAAAGTTGCCCGGGCTGCGCAACCGGATATCAAAATTATTGTGCTAAGCATGCATGATGATCCTGCCATTGTTAAAGAACTATTGCGCACAGGGGTGTTAGGGTACATTCTAAAAAAAGACACACATAAAAACCTGACGGACGCATTGGCTAAAGTGATTGAAGGGAAGCGCTTTTTAAGTGATGAAATTGCTGAATTGTTAATCAACCATTCTGAAGAAGAAGACAAAGGTGTGCTCACCTCACGCGAAGAGGAGATTCTGAAACTGATCACTAAAGAATTCAGCAGCCGCCAGATTGCCGAAATACTTTTTATCAGCGAGCGCACCGTGGAAACACACCGCAAAAACATCCTGAAGAAAACCGGTGCTGCTAATTTAGTAGGACTTATTAAATATGCTTACGCCAACAAGTTGATGTAACTCAAAGCGACTTTGCCTGGTTCCAATAT
Organism: Cyclobacteriaceae bacterium; assembly: GCA_022841475.1. GTDB lineage: Bacteria > Bacteroidota > Bacteroidia > Cytophagales > Cyclobacteriaceae > ELB16-189. Next base: position 13,216 of record JALHRJ010000091.1, read on the forward strand.
TCATCCATTTCAGTCAACGTCATCTCACCCATCTTCTTTCCATCTTTTGCAGATTCGGTTTCCAGGTATTGAAAACGCTTGATGAATTTTTTATTGGTTCGTTCCAATGCCTCCTCCGGATCGATGTTGATAAATCGCGCATAATTCACCAAAGAGAAGAGCAAATCACCAAACTCGGCCATCGCCTTTTCGTGGTTGATTGTTTCATTCGACTCTGCGTTGTTTGCAGGCAGGAATTCGTTTTTAAACTCTTGCATTTCTTCTTCCACCTTCTGCCAAACTTGTTCCTTCTTCTCCCAATCAAAACCCACACCGCGGGCTTTGTCCTGAATGCGAATGGCTTTTACCAAAGCTGGTAATGATTTGGGTACTCCTTCCAACACGGATTTATTCCCGGTTCTTAATTTTATCTTTTCCCAATTTTCTTTTACGGTTTTTTCATCATCAGCCACCACATCGCCATACACATGCGGGTGCCGTTCGATTAACTTATCGCAAATAGAATTTAAAACATCGGCCACGTCAAAGACCCCGGCCTCGCTGGCTATACGAGCATAAAATACATTATGAAGCATGAGGTCACCCAATTCCTTTTTAACCTCTTTAAGATCACCTTCTAGAATTGCGTCCGATAATTCATAGGTTTCTTCTATTGTCAGGTGCCGCAGGGTTTCTAAGGTTTGCTTTTTATCCCACGGGCAGTTTTCGCGAAGCTCATTCATGATGGTAAGCAAACGATCGAAGGCTTGTAGTTTTGCTTCGCGATTAAGATCGGGGGCAGAAAGTGGTTTTTTTGTCATTGATTACAAACTTATAGCTAGTGATTTCTGTTGTAATATTGCATCATAAATCGATAATTTGTAACTCATAATTGTAATTCCAAAATGACCATTTTTCTTCTCACACTTGCAGTATTCGGATTGTTCTTTGTGCTCATGTCCGTTCGCTTGCTATTCGTTAAGAATGGTGAATTTCGGGGCACATGTGCGACCCAAAGCCCTTTTCTGGCTAAAGAAGGAATTACCTGTGGTTATTGTGGCAAAACCATCGGTGAGGGGGATGCCTGTGGCGATCCGGAAAAAGAATCATCCGTGATGCCCGAAATCAAAAAGAAATAAGCATCAAGGTCCATCTCACTTCGGATTCATACTCTTTCATTTTTCTTAGATTTGCGGATAAGTTTATAAACTAATTCCGTGACCTTAATCAAATCTATCTCCGGCATTCGGGGCACTATCGGGGGTGCACCCGGTGAAGCATTAACTCCTGTTGATACTGTTAAATTTGCAGCAGCCTTTGGCACCTGGATCAAATCCCGCAAGGGAAAAAAAGTGGTGATTGGCCGCGATGCCCGCCCTTCCGGGGAAATGGTAAGTCAACTTGTTGCCGCAACACTGAAAGGTCTGGGATTGGATGTGATTGACCTTGGTCTCTCCACAACGCCCACTGTGGAAATTGCCGTGGTTGCAGAAAAAGCGGGCGGTGGAATCATTCTTACCGCGAGTCACAATCCAATGCAGTGGAATGCATTGAAGTTATTAAATGAAAAAGGTGAATTTATTTCCGGGTCAGATGGCGCAGAAGTTTTAAATCTTGCCCAAGCTGAAAAATTTGATTTTGCATCCGTAGAAAAATTAGGAAGCTATAAACCTAACGACACCTATCTGCAGAAGCACATCAATCTGATCTTGAAACATAAACTGGTTGATGTAAAAGCCATTCGAAATGCAAAATTCAAAATTGCGATTGATGCAGTGAATTCAACCGGTGGAATTTTTGTACCACACTTGCTTAAAGCATTGGGTGTTAAAAAAATAGTGGCTCTATATTGCGAGCCCAACGGGAAATTTCCACACAATCCAGAACCTTTGCCGGAACATCTTACTGTAATCAGCAAAGCCGTAAAAAAAGAAAAGTGCGATCTGGGCATTGTGGTGGACCCCGATGTGGATCGATTAGCGTTGATTCAGGAAGATGGTAAACCCTTTGGCGAAGAGTATACGCTGGTGGCAGTTGCGGATTATGTGCTCAGCAAAAAGAAAGGCAACACAGTTTCTAATCTTTCTTCTACCCGTGCTTTGCGCGATGTTACCGAACAAGCCGGAGGCCAATATTATGCGGCCGCTGTTGGCGAAGTGAATGTAGTGACCAAAATGAAGGAGACCAAAGCTGTGATTGGTGGTGAGGGTAATGGCGGTATTATTTTACCCGACTTTCATTATGGTCGTGATGCGTTGATTGGGATAGCCTTGTTTCTCACCCATCTCGCAAAATCAAAAATGAAAGCTTCGGAATTGCGTAAATCATATCCCGCTTACTTCATCTCGAAGAATAAAATAGAATTGACTCCACAGATTAATGTAGATGAAGTGTTAGAGAAAATTAAGTCACGCTACTTATCAGAAAAAATAAACACCATTGACGGAGTCAAGATTGATTTTGAAAAAGAGAAAGAGTGGGTTCATCTGCGCAAGAGTAATACAGAACCTATCATTCGCATTTATGCCGAATCACAAAACGAACAAAAGGCAGATCAATTGGCACAAAGAATTATAAAGGATATAAAGGACATTATTAAATAGTCTACAGTTCACGGTCAACAGTCGACCGTGGACCGTGGACAATTGCTAAGTATGAGGATTTATCTTGACAACGCAGCTACGACACCTCTTGACCCGGAAGTATTTGAGGCCATGAAGCCTTTTATGCTGGAGGATTTTGGTAACCCGTCATCCACACATTCCCACGGGCGCAAGGTGCGTGCGGCTATTGAAACTGCACGTAAAAAAATTGCTGAGTTACTCAATTGCACACCGGGCGAAATCATTTTTACATCTGGTGGCACCGAAGCAGATAACGCCATTATCCGTTGTGCTGTCGAAACCTATGGAATTAAACATGCCATCTCTACACCCATCGAACACCACGCAGTAACCCACACGCTAAGCACATTAGAAAAGCAAGGTGCCGTTGAATTGCAATATGTAAACCTGGACGCAAAGGGGCATGTGGATTTGGAACACCTGGAAGAGTTGCTGAAAACATACCCGAATGCATTGGTTTCGCTCATGCACGCCAATAACGAAATCGGCAATATTCTTCCAATAGAAGAGGTTGGGATACTGTGTGAAAAGTACAAAGCCTATTTTCATTCGGACACGGTGCAAACGATGGGACATTACCGGCACGATTTGAAAAAGCAAAAGGTGCATGGTATGGCCGCTGCGGCACATAAATTTCACGGCCCGAAAGGGGTTGGCCTTATGTATATCAATAAAGACAAGAAGATTCATCAGTTTGTACATGGGGGTTCGCAAGAGCGTAACATGCGGGGGGGCACTGAAAATGTATACGGCATTATCGGGTTAGCAAAGGCATTGGAAATATGCTATCGCGAAATGAAAGCCCATGAAACTTCCATCAAAAAGCTGAAGTCGCAGATGATTGAAAAATTAAAAGAGGCAGTCCCCGGAGTTAGCTTTCATGGTGACTCTGCCAATCTTGAGCGAAGTTTGTATACCGTGTTGAATGTAAGCTTACCCGAAAGCGATGAGAATGAAATGCTATTATTCAATCTGGACATGGCCGGCATTTCGGCATCGGGTGGCAGTGCCTGTTCCAGTGGAGCCAGCACCGGTTCGCATGTGTTAGGCGCACTCTATCCAAACTCTAAACGAGGTGCGGTTCGTTTCTCTTTCAGTAAATACAATACCTCAGAAGAAATTGATATTGTTGCTAACAAATTAGCGGATATCTACAAGGTTAGTGTTTAACTCACCGCATATTGTCGGCTTCCAAATCGCTTAATAATTTCCTTCTCCAGCATCTCACGATGTGACGGATGGGCAATGTTCATCAGGGCCAGAGCCCGTTGATGGAGATTTTTTCCATAGAGATTGGTGATGCCGTATTCTGTCACGACATAATGTACATGCGCCCGGGTTGAAACTACACCCGCTCCCTGCTTAAGGAAGGGAACAATTTTTGACTCGCCATTTTTTGTTGAGGACGCCAACGTAATGATAGGCTTTCCGCCATCCGATAGCGAAGCACCCCGAATAAAATCCATTTGTCCGCCTACACCCGAAAACTGATACGTGCCAATGGAATCCGCACACACTTGTCCGGTAATATCAATCTCTATCGCACTATTTATTGCTACTACTTTTTGGTTTGCCCGGATCACGCGTGTATCGTTTACATAGTCGGCTTCAAGAAATGCAAAGCCCGGATTATCGTCAATAAAGTGATAGAGTTTATCAGTACCAATCGCAAAAGCCGAAACTACTTTGCCGCGGTGTTTCTTTTTATAGGCATTGGTGATCACGCCATTCTTAACCAGGTCAAT
>JALHRJ010000092.1 GCA_022841475.1 Cyclobacteriaceae bacterium
GGTGGAGTTTTTCCAAACGGATCGCTTTTTAAGGAAAGAGCAATGCGCTTGCGCGGAATATCTACTTCGAGCACCGTCACTTTTACTTTTTGCTGAACAGCAATGGCTTCGTTAGGATCTTTAATAAAACGATCACTCAGGTGACTAATGTGTACAAGGCCGTCCTGATGAACACCAATATCAACAAAAGCACCGAAGGCAGTTACGTTGGTAACAATACCTGGCAGCACCATTCCTATTTTCAGATCCTTGATTTCATTAACGCCTTCTTCAAATGAAAACAATTCAAACTTTTCGCGCGGGTCGCGACCTGGTTTTTCTAATTCGGCTAGGATGTCCGTTAGCGTGGGCAAACCTACGGCCTCCGTAACATATTTTTTTAATTCCAACTTTTTACGAAGTTCGGCACTCGTCATCAAGTCCTTAATTGTACAGCCCAAATCTTTTGCAAACTTTTCTACCAATTCATAACGCTCTGGATGAACGGCACTTCCATCCAATGGATTTTTAGAATCGCGAATGCGCAGGAAGCCCGCACACTGTTCAAACGCCTTGTCTCCCAAACGCGGAATTTTGCGCAGCGCCTGCCGGTCAGTAAATGCTCCATGTTGATTGCGGTAGTCAACAATACTTTTTGCTAATTGCGGACCGAGGCCCGACACATAACTCAGTAATTCTTTACTGGCTGTGTTAACCTCCACACCTACTGAGTTTACACAACTCATCACCACATCATCCAGTCCGGCCTTTAATTTTGTTTGATCAACATCATGCTGATACTGACCCACTCCAATGGACTTCGGATCAATCTTCACCAACTCGGCCAACGGATCGGTTAATCTACGGCCAATAGAAACTGCTCCCCTAACGGTAATATCATGATCTGGAAATTCTTCGCGTGCCACATCGGAGGCTGAGTATACCGATGCCCCACTCTCATTCACCATTACAATCAAAATTTCTTTCGGCAATCCTATGCCTTTTACGAATGTTTCGGTTTCACGACTTGCCGTTCCGTTGCCGATCGCAATTGCTTCAATCTTGAACCGATCGCATAAACCTAATACGATAGTCGCAGACTTTGCTGTTTCACGTTGCGGCTCATGTGGGTAAATTACTGTATTGAAAAGTAAAGCACCTTGTTCATCGAGGCAGACCAATTTAGTGCCTGAACGAAAACCCGGATCGAGTGCCAGTACACGCTTCTGGCCCAGCGGAGATGCGAGCAACAATTTTTTCAGATTGAGTGCAAATACCTGAATCGCTTCAGCATCTGCTTTCAATTTGGATTCCACTCGTACCTCCGTTTCAAGCGAAGGTTTTAATAATCTCTTATAGGAATCTTTAACAGCCAGCTTGACCTGTTCAGCTGAGGCAGATGAAGACTTAACAAATTGTTTTTCCAATGACAGAATAACCTGTTCTTCGATTGGGGCAATGTTGAGCGTTATGTATCCATCTTTCTCTGCTCTGCGCATGGCAAGCAATCGGTGTGAGGGAACTTTCTTCACCGGCTCCTTCCAATCAAAATAATCTTTGAACTTCTGCGCCTCTTCTGCCTCAGCTTTTGACTTGATCACTGAAGCCTCTACTACACCAGCTTCCCAAAATAGTTCGCGTACCTTTTGTCTTGCTTCCTGATTTTCGCTAATCCACTCAGCCATGATGTCGCGCGCACCTTCCAGCGCTTCTTGTTCATTGGCCACTCCTTTTTCTGCATCGACAAATCCGGCAGCGATTCTATTTAAGTCAATTTTACTTTGGTCAAAGATGGTGAGCGCCAGAGGCTCTAGTCCTTTTTCCCTGGCCGCGCTGGCCCGCGTCTTACGCTTGGGTTTGTAGGGAAGATAAATATCTTCCAGTTCGTTCAGCGTTACGGCTTCGTCAATTGCTTTGGCCAGTGTAGGAGTAAGCTTCTCTTGCTTTTCAATAGATTTAAGAATTGCCTCCTTGCGTTTATCCAATTCAATCAATTGTTCATGTCGATCACGGATAGAAGTAAGCACAACTTCGTCCAGACTTCCTGTAACTTCTTTCCGATACCGCGCGATAAAGGGAATGGTTGAACCCTCCACAAGTAATTCAACAACTCGTTGTACCTGTTCAGGTTTTAAGTTTAATTCAGCAGCAATTTTTAAGATATTCTTCTCCATGAAATTCAATTGGGGTGCCAATCAACAAAATATTTTTGAAAATGCAGTGAGAAATTTTATTAGACTGAATTATTAAAACGCGGAAGAAGGTATAATGCCAGAATGAATAAATTGATTTTGATAACTTGCTGTCCCAACGTCTAAATTACTTTATGAAACGATTAATACTATTCCTCTTCTTGTCAATCGTTGCAATACCTGCTTTGTGCCAAAAGAAGAGCAAGGCGCAAAGCATCAATCCTTATTATCCTGATAAAGAATGGATTCACAAACAACCAGAAGAAACGGGGGTGGATAGTCAGAAATTAAAGGAAGCCATTGACTTTGCGATTTCTCATGAAACGAAAAGTCCCCGCAACCTGGAGCAAAACCATTATCAAACTTTTGGCCGTGAACCCTTTGGTGATGCAATTGGCCCGATGAAAGATCGCGGAACACCCACCGGAGTAATTATTAAAAATGGATACATCATTGCTGAATGGGGTGAGCCTCTTCGGCCAGATATGACGCACAGTGTTACAAAAAGTTTTCTCTCTGCTACTGTAGGTCTGGCTTTTGATCGTGGATTAATCAAGAGTATAAGCGATACCGTTTACTCTTATGTAGCTCCTATTCATTTATATTCAGCCATCGAAACTGGAAATAAAGCCGATCGGTTTGGTAAACCTGAATTGCTAAATCTGTTTGATACACCTAACAACCGCACCATCACCTGGAATGACCTGCTACGACAAACCAGTGATTGGGAAGGTACCCTCTGGGGAAAACCCGATTGGGCAGACCGGCCCAGTGCAGATCCTAAAGAATGGTTGACACGAAAAAGAAATGCACCGGGCACAGTTTATGAGTACAACGATACGCGTGTGAATGTGCTTGCGCTTGCAGCATTGAATGTGTGGCGCAAACCCCTGCCACAAGTATTAAAAGAAAATATTATGGATGAAATTAATGCTTCTGCCACCTGGCGGTGGTATGGTTATGATAATTCATGGATTGTACTTGACGGAGCCATTGTTCAATCGGTAAGTGGTGGTGGCCATTGGGGAGGGGGCATGATCATTAATGCATATGATATGGCACGCTTTGGGTATTTAACGCTTCGCAACGGGAAATGGAAAGACAAACAACTCCTTTCCGAACAGTGGCTAACCTGGTCAACTACTCCAACACCAGCACAAATTGGGTATGGCTTTATGAATTATTTTTTGAACCCCGACAAAAAGTATTTACCCTCAGCACCAGCCACAGCATTTACGCACATTGGCAATGGCACGAATATGATTTATGTAGATCGGGAGAATGATATTGTAGCCGTAGTGCGATGGATTGACAACTCATCGCTGGATGGATTTGTAAATGCACTGCTGAAATCAATCAAATAAAAACGGTGGCCTCCCAGGCCACCGTTAATAAATATTCTTTTAAATAACTTTTACAAAGAGCGAATCTTAATAGACCGAAAATGCACCGGTGCTCCGTGATCCTGTAAAGAGATAGCTCCTACCTTAGATTTATTCCAACCCGGATAGCCCACCCACTTGCTAGCTTGATAACGTTTGTTGTACTCTTCACTATCTTCATCAAACTCAACAGTTTTCTCGCCATTGAGATAATGCTCTACATGGCCATTGTTATAAACAATCCTACTTGAGTTCCATTCACCTACCGGCATCACTTTTTTAGTTTCAGGCGCCTCAAACATATCATAATTGCTTCCAACCTTTTGTTGAGGAGTTAAATCTCCACCTGTCCAACCTGCATCGTCCATTACCTGATACTCGGGGCCGGTTTCATAATCATGACCATATTCAGGACTTTCGACAACGTGATAAAGTATTCCACTATTGCCTCCGGGGGTAATCTTCCATTCAACAACCAATTCGAAGTTACCAAAGGTCTTAGTGGTCATCAGCGAACCACCCACATCGCCCGAGCCTTCTCCAAACCCGGTGCCATCACAAATAATCTCGCCATCCTTTACACTCCACAAAGGACCAATCGTATCATGGTTGTATCGCTTCCATCCGTTGAGCGAACTGCCATCAAAAAGAAGTTCCCAACCTGCAGCTTTCTCCTCCTCGGTTAAGGCATTTATTGTTACTTCAGTGGTAGTTGATTCTTCCTGCGCTGCAGGCTTCGAACAAGCAAAAGCTACCCAAATTAGCAGGAGGGCAGCAAATGCAGTAATATAAGTGGATCTTTTCATAGGTAAATTTGTTTAGAAATTCAAAATAACATTCCTGATGATTTAATCAAAACTCCTTTCTTCTTACGGTAAACTGACTTAGTCCTTACAAAACATTATTCAACTGTTCCTTGATTTTTTCAAGCTCCTCTTTCATCATTACCACGTGTTGTTGCATTTCTGCATCGTTGGCCTTACTCCCAATCGTGTTGATTTCCCGACCTATTTCCTGCGCTATAAATCCAAGTTTCTTCCCATTCGATTGTTTTTCATTCATCACTTTCAAAAAATAATCTAGATGAGTTTTGAGGCGTACGCGCTCCTCATGAATATCCAGTTTTTCGATGTAAAAAATAATCTCTTGTTCTAACCGGTTTGGATCAAATCCTTCATTTCCAAAAAACTCTGTAATATTTCCTTTTATTCGACTACGAATTTTTTCAATTCGCGTGGGGTCAATCTTCTCTACTTCCAACAATTCAAGGCGGATGGTTTCCAAATAACTTCTAAGTTTTATTTCCAGCGATTTACCTTCTTCGGACCGAAAGTGTTCGCACTTAACAAGTGCCTCCGTTAACAGACTAAGAACATGCGCCCATTCAGCAGGGTCCAGTTCTTCTTTGCCATTGCTTTGCACAACATCCGGAGAATTAAGCGCTAGTTGAAAAAGAGATTCATACCCCGCATTAACTTTATCTGCTAGTTTTTTTAACTCCTGAAAATAAGAATTGAATAAAGTCTCGTTATACTGCTGCCTGATTTCTTGTTTTAATCCAGTCTGAAAATCAATACTAAGTGAAACTTTTCCACGCTCAAGCTTTTCAGCAATGAGGTTGCGGAGTTCCAATTCCTTTTCAGAATATTTTTTGGGCAGTCGAAGGCTCAGATCAAAAAACTTAGAGTTCAGACTTTTCACCTCAACAGAAAGTGTCCCTTCACCTATATTGGATACAGCCTGACCAAAGCCGGTCATTGATTTAATCATACTCTATGATAAAGCGGATGATTTGAATTAATCATCCGCGAAGGTATCTATTTTTATTTAATTGGATCTTTCTAAAAATCAAACCCTAATGTAACAAACACACGTGGATCTCTAACTGTATAATTCTCAACAGGCCAGGCCAGATCAAATTTCATGTAATATCCTAACATCATGGTACGTAACCCAACCCCGTAACTATATAGCCATGGATTGAGGTATTCATTTAACTCAATAAGAAAAGGACTTCCCGAGGGATCATCGGGTACCACTCGCTTACGCACACTGTTCTGTGCGTTAAATGGCAGCGCTCCGGTCCAACTAGTGCCGATATCATAAAAAGCAGTAAACTGCAGGTTGCGAAAGAAATTTGAAGTGATGGGCCCACTGGATAGAGCTCTAATCAAAGGTACTCGAAATTCAGCATTAACCATCGCTACACTATTACCATACAAAGTAGCATAATCAAATCCGCGCAAGCTTGTTGCAAATTCAGCAAAGAGCAGGTTTTCATTATAGGTTCCCACAGCACTTGTCAATGGATTTTGTAGTCCTTCATAGTTAACACGGTTCGAGAACCAATTGTCCATACCCCCGAGCAGATATTTCTTGGGCGAATTGCCAAGGAAGGTACCCGTAAATCCACGTACGGCAAAAACTATCTCACGATAGATTTTCTGATAATGCCTTATATCCAATGAAACTTGCGAGAAACTCTTTTGATTATTTCCGATTGCCTGATAATGAATAGCACGCAACTTTGCCCTGGTGCCTTCTATTATGTTCATGCCCGTAGAAAGTGAATTGTCGTACACAATTTCTGCTTTTGCCCCACCATAAAATTGCCGCTCGGCTGGCTGGAAAACAGGAGCTCCTTGCGGAGAGATGAATCCACGATCCACAAACTGTGTAAATCCAGCAAAAGGCTTCAAGGTTACGCGTGTGCGCACAGACAAAGGAAGTGATGCTCCGAATTCAATTTTTTGAAACGAATACTTTTGTTCTTCAATCTGGCTGATGCCTTCCTGCGGTGTTTCCCAAAATATAACTTTACGGTCAAACCGAACACTAAAATCGATAAGGTGTGGTAAATACTGTACTTCTGCATAAACATCACCACTCCTAAAATCAAACGCTGTTTGAACTCCTCCAAGAATACGATAATTCTCAAGCATATCGTTCATCTGAGTTTCAATCCTCATGCTAAATCCACGGAGTGGATCAATTACAAAGTTGGTCGTTACGTTTTCATAAGTAAATTTAGGAGTGTATGAAAATGGACCCGTAACACGATTGGATTCCCGGGCTTTCATGTAACGCGTCAGGAAAGTTTCACTGGGCTGCTTCGCTTTTAGAACTTCGTCCTCAAATACGTAGTCGTCTGTATTTAGTGGTTTTTCCTTAAGTGGAAGTGGCTGCAGGGTATCTTTCTTTACTCCATCATCAAACTGGTAGTCTTCGATATTAATTACATTAGACTTGATTTCGGTTGTATCCTTTTCTATTTCGGGTGGCTGGGGTTTCTGCTGGGTTGTGTCTTGCTTTTCTTTCAATCTCGCATTAATAAGATCTTTAATCGACATGTTTTTTACCGGCTCCTGCTTTCTCTTTTCTGTTACACTTTTTGCTTGTTGGATTTCTTTTCTTCGGGAAGCAGGTGTAAATATCTGTCTGTCATAATTAAAATTATTAATGATGAAGATGTCTTCACTCATTTGTTTAGTAGTAACCAGGGCCAGTGAACGATTATAAAAGTCAAGATCAAAATCTTTTAAACTGGAATTGAAATTGGTAATCTGTGAGTAAATACCATTCTGCCGATTGAACTTAAACAGGTTGACGATACCTCGTTGGTCACTCAAGTAATAAAAATTATTTTCATCCAACGCTTTGGGATGAAAGTCCTTGCTTAGGGTATTGGTTACCCGCGAAACCTCAACAGTTGTTGTATCGAGGTTGAACAAAAAAAGATTATAGTTGGAGGATGCTTTATTATAGTTGTTAACCTTGGTGGTAACTGAATCAGTAGTTCGGTTGGAAGTGAAAACGATCGTATTGGAATTAGGGATGAAGGAAGGATCCAGGTCATCATATAAATCGTTGGTTAATCGCCTGGTACGGTCTCTCCGGCTACTAATCAAAAACAGATCATTCTGACCCATCAGATCAGCGCTTAACACTGCCAATCTTCCGTTTCCGGAAAAATTAAAACTGCGAATATTACTGAATCGATCCAGTTCGCGCGGAAGTTTACTTTTAGTGACCAGATCATAAAGCCAAAAAACATATTGACCATTTTTTACTCCTATCACTCCCAACGTATTTGCATCCGACCAACTTAGCAGCGGGATACTATAATCAACGGACTGTTTAATAACTTTATTTCCGCCATTTAGGATTACCATCTCCTTTCCGTTCTCCAATGACTTAACGCGCACGGTAAACTTTCCACGATCATTTTCTGCATACGCTACTTTTTTTCCATCGGGGCTAATTTTTACTGTTGTGTACACAACGGTCTTTTTATGTTTCGGGCTAAACAAGGCTGTATCGGAAGGAGCAATGTAGCTTTGCGACACGCGGGTTTCCATGGACGAATAATACTCTTTCCACTCCATCATCAACTGTTTGAACGGAATGCCCAACGTAATCAGAACACTCTTTTCTTCATTCCGAATAATACGCGTGTAGTTGAGTATATTGTTAATACTGCTCTTGCCATATTTTTCGACAATAAAATTCCAGATGGATTGGCCCACAAGAGCAGCATCATGTCCGGTAAGTTTCAGTGCTTTATTTACTTTTTTACTGGCAATTAGCTGACGCGCAAAATCATCCATCTCTTCGTTCCACCCTTTCGACACATACAAAGAAGCACCATCAACAAACCAATCGGGTAGATTTAACAGAACTGCATTCTGAAACATATCTTTCAGACTTCCACCAAACATCATTTCGTTCAGCATCAGGTCAGAGAATTTAAAAATTAATTCTTGTTTAAATTCTGAAAGTGTGCCGGGGTGCGCTATTTCAACATAAGGTTTAATAAATTCCGTTTCACCGCCCGAACTAAACTGGGTATGGTTGAGGCCAATATTACTTTGCTGTAAATCAGTTACCGAATTGTATAAAAAAACCTTTGTCTTTTGATAGGGATAAAATCCAATCAGGTCAGTAACCCGATCAAATTCAGTTTCAAGGTACTCGAGCGACTCCTGAGCAACCTTTTTTCGGTCGTCATAATAATAAACATCAAAATTTTCTGAGCTCAGATAATTCCATCGAAACTGCTTAAACTGAATCCGGTTTTTACCGAAGGTTTCAAGCGCTTGCTGACCAAGCGATACCTCGCAAAAAATGAATAAAAACAGAATTACTGCTAAAAATCGAAACATGCCTCTCATACTACTTCACTGGACTTCGAAGATAACGTTTTAAACCGCTTAATATTGACTTCCGGCTGAATTTCACCTGATCCTAATAGCCACTCGGCCACCTGAGCCGAAAAATAAGGCGCAAGGCTCACTCCTTTAGTCCCTAAGCCATTAAAAATAACGACATTTTTTGATTCCGGATAATACCCCAAAATGGGTTTGCGGTCAGGTGTGGTGGGTCTGAATCCCCAATCCTGCCCTAAAATCCTATAGGGAATCTTGAGTAAATCCATCAATTTTTGCTGTAATTCCATACGACCTTCCTCAGTAATTGATTCGCTTAAATTCCTAGTCTCATAAGTAGCCCCTACCCGATAACGGTTTTGGGATATCGGAACTATATAAACACCCCGATTGAAAATGAGTTCAGGTGGCTCTTCTAATTCAACGGTCAATGTCTCACCTTTCAAGGGCCGGATTGGCACATTACCAAACCTGGATGATTTTAATTGCGCAGTACCACAACAAAAAATTATTTTATGAGCCTCAATGCCTGAATATGAAACGCAATCATTATTAATTTCGAGAAGTTGATCATTAAACGTTTCCTCCAGATAGGATTGGTTGTTTCTAAGTTCTTCACTTACTGAATTCATGAACTTCCTGACATCGAGATAGCCACATTGCTTTAAAAGGACGCCACCTAAAGGATCATGAATCTGGGTACCAAATGAGCTTTCTGAAAAAACATTAGCAACATATGCATGCATAAAAGAGGCTGAACTTTTTCCCATCCATTCATTTTGCTCTTCAATGGTTAAAAATGGCCGATAAAGAGATTGGGGATAAAAGAACTGCTGCCTTAATGCTTTCTCCGCATCCTGATAGAAGTTATGTAATTCAGGAAAAATGTTATCGGCCAGCCAGGTGCGCGTCATCAATTTGCCTGTGATGGGATTAAACAAGCCCGCAGCTATCGCTGAACTTCTGTTTTGTTGCGGCTGATCAAACACTATGATACGTTTACCCTGCCTCATCAGGCGCAAGGCCAAACAAGAACCTGCCAGTCCTTGCCCAACAAGAATAAAATCTACCTTTTTTATTTTTATCCAATTAAGACATCAAAAATACAATACCTCTAACCAAGGGAAGAAGCCATTACAAACCTTTCTTTAATCTCCCTGTTTTTAAGAAAAGCACTACTTTTACTGATTCTTATGATTCAGATTAAATCTTTTACGTTCAATCCGTTTAGCGAAAACACGTATGTTGTGTTTGATGAAACCGGAGAAGGTGTTGTGATCGATCCGGGTTGCTATGAGCAACAAGAAAAAATTGCCCTTGCCCAATTCATCGAAGATAAAGGCATCCGGATTAAATACCTCTTAAACACCCATTGCCATATCGACCATGTGTTGGGTAATGATTATGTAAAAGAGAAATATAAAGTTCCCTTTTTGATTCACGCATTGGAAGAACCTGTTTTGAAATCTGTAAAAGCATATGCTCCTTCCTATGGATTTGCCAGGTACCACGAAATACACCCGGACCAGTTTATGAAGGAAGGTGAAATGATTTCGTTTGGCTCAACCCAGTTAGATATTTTGTTTCTGCCGGGCCACGCACCGGGTCATGTGGGTTTTTATCATCGTGAATCTAAATCCTTGTTAAGCGGAGATGTATTATTTGAACGGAGTATTGGTCGCACTGACTTACCGGGAGGCGATTTCAATACATTGATCAATAGCATTCACAAAAAATTATTTACCCTACCCGATGACGTTGTTGTCTATTCAGGCCATGGCAGCCCAACCACTATTGGAGACGAAAAAGTTTCTAATCCTTTTTGCGCCTTAAGCCTTATCAAATGAATTTTCTGCGACATGTGCCTAATGCATTGACCAGTGCCAATCTGATCTGTGGTTGTCTGGGGATCCTGAGTGTATTTAATTATCCGATTGAGTCAGCGTACTTCGTTTGGGCAGCCTGTGTGTTTGACTTCTTCGATGGTTTTGCAGCGCGCATCCTAAAAGTTTCTTCGCCTATTGGTAAAGAGCTTGATTCACTGGCAGATGTTGTAAGTTTTGGGGTACTGCCTGCGATGGCGATGTACTGCTGGATTGAACAGAACGCAGAGAGTGGATGGATGCAATATCTTGCCATTATGATTGCCGTGTTTTCTGCCTTGCGCCTCGCAAAGTTTAACATCGATGAAAATCAATCAGATTCTTTTATTGGCCTGCCTACACCTGCCAATGCCTTATTTCTTACCGGGTTAGTTTTTCTTCCGGAATCTTTACGTATGGTTGTCTTTACAGGGCCTGTTTTGATTGGAATAACAATAGTGTTCTCTTTATTGCTGGTTTCGCCCATTCATCTCTTTGCCCTTAAATTCAAAAGCTTCAATTGGCAGGGCAACGAAGTCCGCTTTGCTTTTTTGGCGATGGCATTATTCCTCATTGTATTTTTTCAAGCAGGGGCATTACCCTTTATTATACTATCGTATATAGTAATCTCGTTAGTGAGCAGGGTTTTCGGTGGAAGGAAAAAATAGCAAGCGGTGATTCAAACAAAAATAGCATTCTTGTCATTGGGCCTATACTTCCTGAGTATAATCTCCGGTTTTGCACAAATTGCCTCCGTACTAAACTCCGGTAACTGGTTTAAATTTTCAGTAACTCAGGACGGGGTGGTAAAAATTGATTACTCACTATTACGAACCGCAGGAATTAATCCTGATCAAGTTGATCCAAGAAACATCAAGATCTATACAGGGCAGCATGGAATGTTACCACAGCCAAATGACCAGCCCAGAAAAAGCAACCTTACCGAAATAGCGATTCAAATCATTGGCGAGAGCGATGGTCGATTCAACTCAAACGATTATATTTTATTTTTTGCGCAGGGTCCTGATACGTATCACTACAATCTGCAAAAGCAGGCCTTCGAATACGAAAATAACCTCTACTCTGATAAAAATTATTATTTTCTGACTGTAGGTTCAGACCCGGGAAAGCGAATCACGCAAAGCGAAAATGTATCGGGAAGCTTTCCAGTTATCCAACAGTATGATGACTTTGCGTACTATGAAACAGATCGGTATAATATTTTAAAATCCGGACGTAAATGGTTTGGTGAACAATTTGACGCTAACACCGAAGCCACGATCCGCTTTGATATTTCAGGGGTCATAGAAAACTCAAGCCTAACATTGGTCTCTCATGTAATGGCTCAGTCCATTACTCCTTCTTCTTTTCAGGTATCCATCAACAACTCACCCGTGCTTACTCAACCCATTGATCCTATTCCCAATACAAGCTATGGCATGAAAGGGGTGATCAATGTCGATACCATTACGTTGAATTCAAATTCGGTGGGCGCAACGGGTCGTAACAATCAAGAAGTAAAATTTCAATTCACCAAAGGTAGCAGTGGTCTTTCCGTTGGTTACCTTGATTTCTTTCTTGTGAGTCTTAAACGGCAATTGGTATTATACGGTGATCAAACAATTTTTCGTTCGTCACTAAGTGTTCTAAATCCAGTTTCTAAGTACGAGATTTCAGGCAGTAATATTAATAGCAGGATCTGGGATGTAACAAATCCCGATGAGGTGAAACAGCAAGTCTTTTCTCTAACGGGAGAAGCAGTTAGCTTTTCTACTGCTTCAGAATTGCTAAAGAGCTTTGTGGTCTTTGATATTAACAAAGTTAAAGCACCAACATTTGAATCAACTGTTCCCAATCAAAACCTTGTTGGCATTACCGCGCCAGAGTTAATCATAATTACTCATCCAACCTTCCAGAGTGAAGCTCAACGCCTTGCTAATCATAGACAAAATCATTCCGAAATGAATGTCCGCGTAGTTACTACCGAGCAAGTATTCAATGACTTTTCTGGAGGTAAGCAAGATGTAACTGCCTTACGAGATTTTGTGCGGAGTCTTTATAATCAAGCAAATTCACAATTAAAAAACGTTCTACTTTTCGGCCGTGGCTCTTATGATTATAAAAACCGTGTGTTGGGAAACACAAATTATGTTCCGATTTACGAATCCCGAAATTCATTAAGCCCACTGGAGACCTACGCCTCTGACGATTATATTACATTTCTTGAGTCCCATGAAGGTGAATGGCGCGAAAGCCCGGTACAAAATCACACCATGGATGTTGGCATTGGTCGCCTGCCTATCAAAACATTAGAAGAAGCCCGGCTGGTGGTTGATAAGTTCATTGAATATGATAAAAACCCTTCAGCATCTGACGCATGGCAAAATGAAATTCTTTTTGTTGCAGACGATGGCGATTTTAATATTCATAATAGTCAGGCCAACCAATTGGCCAACTCCATTGAACTTCTTAATTCAAACTATAATGCAAATAAATTCTTTCTCGATTCGTTCGACCAAGTTGATAAACCCAGTGGTCAATCAAGTCCTGACGCACGCAAAGCACTAGACCTGGCAGTTCGTAAGGGCGCCTTGATTGTAAACTTTACGGGCCATGGATCCGAGCGTGTTTGGATGGATGAAGTTATTCTCGATGAAACCGTAATTAAAAATTGGAAGAATGGACCTCAGTATCCGCTCTTCGTTACAGCTACCTGTGAGTTTGGTCGCCACGATGATCCTTTTCAAATAACCAGTGGCGAGCTAACAGTACTTCAAAAGAAAGGTGGCTCCATAGGTATTGTAACTACGGCACGCCCAGTAAACTCGAGTACAAATTTTACTTTGAATCGTGCATTTTACGAATCACTTTTCACAAAGGAAGACAATCGCTTTCGAACATTAGGAGCTATCTTAAAAGACACAAAAAACAATAGCATCAGCGGTGTTGCCAATAGAAATTTTTCGCTTTTAGGAGATCCTTCCATGCAGTTGGCAATGGCAGAAAACCAAATTGTTTACGATGAAATAAAAACCGGTACCGGATCAAATGAATTGAAGGGATTGTCTAAGGTTATAATCAATGGTCATATTGAAAAAGAAACAACAACGCAAACTAACTTTACGGGTGAGCTCACATTAACTCTCTTTGACGAAGAAGTTTTTCTTGTTACAAAAGGCGATGAAAATCCACCGTTTAACTATTCAGAACGATCCAATATTCTATTTAAGGGTAAGGCTTCCATAACACAAGGATCTTTTCAACTGCAATTCGTGATGCCCAAAAACATTCCCTCAGAAAATATAACCGGAAAATTCAGCGCCTTTGCTTCAACTGATGACGGTGAGTTTGCCAACGGAAGTATCTTAAATAACATGATGGGTGGGCTGGAATCAGATCCTGCAACGGACAATACTCCGCCTTTTATCCGGTTATTCCTCGGTGATACAACATTTATTCCGGGCGGCATCGTTGGGCCTAATACAAAAATAGTAGCACTGCTTGAAGATGAAAGCGGAATCAATATTTCGGCCAATCCAACAGGAAATGAAATTATGGCCTTTGTAGATGATGGGCCCGGTGTTATCCTCAATAGCTATTACACTGCAAATTTAAATACATATAAAAAAGGATCAGTGAACTATCCCCTGGATGGTCTGGAAAAAGGCAAGCATACGCTTACCTTATCCGCTTCTGACACATATAATACCCAGACAACAGCAACCGTGGATTTTGTTGTAACGGATGGGGTGCAAATAGAAATTGAAGAGTTTAGTAATTATCCCAATCCGTTTTATGAATCAACAACTCTTGAATTTACACACACACGTCCGGGCGAAGATTTAGAAGCTTTTTTAACGATCTATGACCTGGCTGGAAAAGAACTGCTAAATCAAAGTTTTGAAGTAATTTCAAGCCAGTACCGGGTAACTTTGTCAGACTGGGATGGAAAATCATCAACAGGAACAAAATTAGGGCAGGGAGTATATCTGGGTAAACTTTCTGTTCGTTCATTACTGGATGGCTCGAAAAATGACCAATTTACCAAGCTAATTATCCTTAATTAACTACCTTTACCGATTAGAACCGTGATTATGAAGAGGTTAAGTATTTCAATTGTATCCACTCTTTTATTTATTCCGCTATTCTCCTGGTCACAAAATCAGGGAACCATTATCGGTCAGGATAGTACCAATAGGGTAATAACCACGGCTGTTCCATTCCTTACTATCACACCCGATGCACGCGCTGCCGGAATGGGCGATACTGGAGCTGCCACATCTGCCGATGTAAATTCTGCCTATTGGAATGCAGGCAAACTTGCCTTTATCGATAATGGATTGGGCTACGGTATTTCTGGCTCTTATACACCTTGGTTAGGTAAAATCATTAACGACATGTACGTGTTTTACTTATCAGGTTTCTATAAAATTGGTAGGGAGCAAACAGTAGCGGCATCTATGAAATATTTCGATTTAGGCGAGATTCAATTTAAGGGGCTTAACAATGAAGATCTTGGTAGATTTAATCCAAGAGAGTTTGCGTTTGATATTACCTACTCCAGAATGTTAACTGAGGAACTTGCCATTGGAGGTGCCTTACGCTACATCCACTCAAATCTTACCGGAGCTTTAACAACTGGAAACATTGATGCCCGCCCAGGTAATTCGGTTGCCGTTGACCTTGGCATCTACTACACAAAACCTTTCGTGTCCCGAAACTCAACTCTATCATTGGGGGGAGCAATTACCAATCTTGGGGCAAAGATTTCATACTCAGACGCAAACAATCGCGATTTTATTCCTACCAACCTTCGTTTGGGTAGTGCCTATACAATGGAGTTGGGGCCAAAGAATAATCTAACTTTCGCGTTAGATTTCAATAAGTTGTTAGTCCCAAGCCCGCCTCGCGATAATTCCACCCCTTTACTAAATGGAATTTTTGGATCATTTACAGATGCTACGGGTGGTTTTAAAGAAGAGATTCGGGAGATTATGACTTCGATGGGTGCTGAGTATTGGTATAACAATACATTCGCTGGTCGATTAGGATATTTCTATGAAGCAACAGACAAAGGAAATCGTAAGTATCTGACAGCCGGTGTAGGATTCAGACACCAGACATTTGGAATTGATGTAGCTTACCTGGTGCCAACCAACCAACGCGAGAATGCACTTGCCGAAACGATTCGCTTTACAATCATGTTTAATTTTGAAGGCAAGTCACGGGAAGGTGATTCTGTTACAGATAACTAAATATGCTGAATAGAAAATCTGCACCAGAGTTTGCAGAAATAAAAAATTATAATCTCCCAACACCGGAAATAATCAAACTAACCAATGGTGTCCCGCTTGTTCACTTTGATAATGTAAGTCAAGAGGTAGTTAAGTTAGATCTTATCTTCAAAGCAGGAAAATGGTTTGAGCCCAAGAGCGGAGTCTCTCAGTTCACGGCTCAAATGCTTGAAAAGGGAACTTCTAAAAGAAACTCATTTCAAATTGCTGAAGTCTTTGATCAATTGGGAACATCCGTTGAGATTAGTCCGGGCTTTGACTTTACTTCCATATCCCTTTATACTCTTTCAAAGAATTTAAAGAAAGTACTCCCAATTCTGTGCGAGGTAGCTACATCTCCATCCTTCCCACTAACTGAGTTCGGGTTGATGAAAGATATTGTTAAACAGAACCAAAAAATTAATAATAAAAAGAATAGTCACGTAGCGAGTAAAAAAATTCGCCAAAATATTTTCGGTGCCCAACATCCATATGGTAATTCACTGGAAGAAAGTGATATCGATAATCTTACTCGCGAAGATCTTATTGGTTTCTTTAAAGAAAGATTCGTTCCGCATGAAATTTATGTCACAGGTAAGATAGACATCGAGACAAAAAATAGGATGTTGGAGAATTTTTCAGAATTTCATATTCCTATAATGGATAAACAACAAAATAGTGTTGACAATAAGCTAAATAAATCCTCCGAATACATCGAAATTCCTGACAGTGTCCAGTCATCGCTAAGGTTGGGTAAAAGAATAATAAATAGAAACCATACGGATTATGCTTCACTGGTTCTGATAAACCACGTACTGGGAGGCTACTTTGGTTCCAGGCTAATGAAAAATATTCGTGAAGAGAAAGGGCTTACTTATGGAATTCACTCTTCAATCAATACACTAAAAAACGATGCCTTCTTTGTAATTGGTACAGACGTAAACAAAGAAAACAGAGAACTGGCAATAGCAGAAATCAAGATGGAGATAAAAAAACTTCAGCAAGACTTGATCGAATACGAAGAATTAGAAATCGCGAAGAACCACCTGTTGGGAAGTCTTCAATTAGAAATCGCCAATCCCTTTTCCGTAGTCGAGAAAATAAAAGTAATTCGCCTAAACCAACTTCATTCTGATTTTTATAATTCTCTGTTTCTAGATATTCAGACTTCAACCAGTGAATCCCTTAAGCAAGTAACTAATTATCTTAATCAAGAGAACCTCTTAGAGGTTAGCGTAGGGTAAGTCAATTTTCTGTACCCAACTTATTAGATTCTGAGGTATGATTTTATAAACGATGGCTAGTTCAAAAAAAAACCCTATCATATTTATATGATAGGGTTTTGATAAAAAAAGGCAACGACTTACTCTCCCGGGTTTTACCCTAGTACCATCAGCGCGGGTGGACTTAACTTCTCTGTTCGGAATGG
>JALHRJ010000093.1:0-12395 GCA_022841475.1 Cyclobacteriaceae bacterium
GGGCAGGGACAAGGGTTGGTAACTTTTAGTCAGTAAATTCTGTTAAATTCAAGCAGTAAATTTATAGATCGTGTTTGACGAATTTAAAAACGCATTTCAGAAGCATAACAATGCCCATGTGCAGTTGATCATTATCAACGTAGTAGCGTTTTTGATTCTCGCTGTAATAAAAGTCTTTTCAAATATTTCGGGGTCTACAGAAGTATTTGATTTCATCCACGCTCAGTTAGCAATTCCTGCTCCTTTTTTGGATTTTATTAAGAAACCATGGACAATCATATCATATTCTTTTGTACATGACCTTTCAAGCGTGTGGCACATACTTTTTAACATGCTTATTTTTTATTGGTTTGGAAAATTGATTATCGAATACCTGGGCAGTGACAAGCTTATTGCCCTATATGTTTTAGGGGCTCTCACCGGAGCATTCTTTTATTTGCTGGTTTATAATACCATTCCTTTTTATCAAGGACGTATTCCAGTGTTAGGCATGGTTGGGGCTTCGGCCGCTGTTTACGCAGTGCTTGTAGCTGCAGCAACCCTGCTTCCTGATTATACTTTCTTTCTGATGTTTCTGGGCCCGGTGCGCATTAAATACATAGCCCTGGTCTACATTGTAATTTCATTCCTGGGATCCATCGGAACTAATGCAGGTGGAAATGTTGCCCATCTTGGTGGCGCCCTCATGGGTTTTATTTATGTCAAGCAGATGCAAATCGGTGTTAATTGGGGAAGTTGGATAACCTCAACCCTAGATTGGATCAGAGGGCTTTTTGTTTCGCAATCAAAAGTAAAAGTCACTTATCGCAAGACAGAACCAAAACCAACTCAACCATCTGCAAAAGCAAGCAAGGCCACGCAGGATGAGATTGATACGATTCTTGATAAGATTTCTGATCGCGGCTACGAGAGCCTCACCAAAGAGGAGAAAGAAAAGTTATTCAACGCCAGCAAGAAGTAATGTTTACGCAATCAACTTCGCAATAGTAAATGCTGCTGCAGCCGCAGCCGCCCCCACCAAGGCAACCCGCATGGTTCCTTTAAACAACGGTTGGCCTGTTAACTTACTCTTCACTAATCCAAAAATAACAAGACAGAATAGGGTTATTATGCTGGAGTAGATGAGCCCTTCCTGAGAAGATTCGGTAAAGAAGTAAGCACTCAGCGGAATTAATCCACCTATAACATACGAGATGCCAATAATGAATGCACTTTGGTGCGCCCGGTTTTTATCGGGCCGTTCAAGACCCAGTTCAAAACGCATCATGAAGTCTACCCACTTTTTGGGATTCTTTGCCATTTCGCGTGCAACTCTTTCTTGCAATTCTTCACTCACACCATACTCGGCAAAAATTTCTTTAGTCTCAGTAATTTCAACTTCGTGTTTGTTGACCACTTCATCGTACTCTCGTCTTTCTTCCGAATCATAATGTTCAATTTCTGTACGGCCTGCGAGGTAGCCACCTAATCCCATGGCAATGGAGCCGGCAGCAATTTCTGCGAGGCCCGCGGTGATAACAATGGCTGTGGAATCAACGGCACCACTTAGGCCTGCGGCTAAAGCGAATGGTACAGTTAGTCCATCACTCATACCGATTACAAAATCTCTTACTTTCTCCGAACTTTGAAAATGTTCCTCTTCCATGTACAGTGACTAACGACTAAAGTTAAATCATAATTATTTGTCTGTATCCTTGAGGGCAAAGAATTGAGTTAGCATTGTTACTAATTCTTTCGCATCAGTTAGATAAACAGCCTCAGGGTTTTCCTGATTAAACCGTTCCAGTTTTTTGAGAAAAGTTTCTTCCGAAATGCCATACAATTCCATTAGTTGTTTTTTTACTTCCTCCGAGCTAATTGTCTGTCGATAAACTTCCGTTTTCGAAATTTCATCACGCTTGTTTTTAGTTTTATCCTTGCCGCCAAAACCAATGGTAATGCCCGGCCCAAATGTGGCAATAGTGCCTAGGTCGGGTTCGAGTGGATGCTCTTTAAGTTTTATTTGCGTGTTTGGAGGTAGATCTTTTTTCCACTCATCAATGCCATTGATATTATAGTCGCCATAAACGGTAACATCTTTTAACAGTCGTGTATCTTCCGTTAAAATGATTCTTAGATCATTCTGATTTTTTTTTGCATAGAATAAAAGTGGCTTGTGTCCTAACCGGGTAAACACAAGGGTATCGCCCAAATTTGTTTCAATCGAAAACGTGCCATCTTCTTTGGTGGATAGCCCCATGCTTTTGTTTTTGATTTGAATGGCAACATAGGGGAGTGGTTGGAGGGCAGCTGAATCTAAGACTGTGCCTGAGAGGGTAAAGGTTTTGGACTGACCATTCAATAAAAATGTGAAACTAGTTAGGGTCAGTAATGTCAAAAAAATCCATCTCATAGCAACAGGCTGAAGTTTAAAGAAGATGAATTAAGTTGAGGATAAGTTGTAATCCATTGTTTTTTTTATTCTTGAATCAAATAGTTGATCGTGGAAACGCCAGGTACTCCCGTTGATGAAAGCCCTTCGATTATCCCCGTAACGGAAGTTTCTAAATCATGATTATAAAATGATACTGTTGCTTTTCCGGTGGAATCTGTTCGAATAACCGGTGCCCAAAACAAGGTTATTCTTCTATCTGGTTTTATATGCTCTGGTTTTTGAACATCGTATTGAGGAGTATAAAATTGACGTGGAGTTTGAAAACCAGTTTGTTTTATTTGAGAGATACCTTGCGTTGGTTCAAATACAAAATTTCCAGCTCTTGTGTAAAAAGCGATAACTCCATTTGCACCTCGTGATCCGAACACGGCTGTTTCTGGCCCTTTCCAAACATCAAAACTTTCAATATCTCTAACGGACAATTGACTAAGATAATTTATATCCACTGGAATATTATTAACCAAAATCAACGGGCTAGTTCCTGCATTTATTGAGCCAATCCCTCCTATACTGACAGTCCAATCAAGACCACCACCAACCACTCGAACTCCGGCCACACGACCTTGCAATAATTGTAATGGATGTAATAGATTCTCTAGACTAGCAACATTAGCAACCTGAACAGTTGTTGATCCAGATCCATAAATTTTATGTGGTTCATACAGTTCCTCTTGTTTTTTGCCTATAATTTCAACTTCGTCAAGGATCCGTGTTTTTGCATCGAAGGAAGCGTCAATCAATTTTTTTTCTTGTGCTTTTCTAAGAAACTCTTTTTCATAATCAGTCAAAGTGCCATTGAAATTTGAAATAGGAAATAAGACAGCTGGTGAGTATGTCGAACTATCTATAATAAATTTTACCCACTTATTTCCCTTTTTAGTTTCTCCTTGAAGTACAGCTTGTGCGCTATCAAAGTATATTATAGGAGGTACGCTAAATTCACCATTACTACTTGTGGTACTAACTTTTATATCGGCAATCGGGAAAGTAGAAAGATATGTCACTTTTCCTTCAGATATTGGTTTATCATTAAACTTATCCAAAAGTTTCCCCCGAATAACAATTCCTCGTTCGACTTCAAATGAAGGTTTCAAGAATGGAGCCTGAGGAATAAATCTTCGCCAACCTTGGGTTAATAATAGTAAATCAAGATCTTCTGCTCGATTACTGTTTGCTGGATTAAAGTAATAACCAGGTGATTCTATATATCCTTTTAAATCGGATGATAAGCTAAGGTAGCTAAAGATGTTTTCTCTTTTTTCGTCAAAAAGAACTTGTTGATCATCAATCACGGAAAGAGATAAATCGGATGACGTAGGATTTCCATCTGCATCTTTTACTTCAATTGAAAAGGTTATTTTTTCCCGAGGTTTATAAGTTTTTTTATCAGCCTTCATTTCTATTTTTAACTGTCTATTATCATCAATAAATATTAAACGTTCTGCAATAGGGTTTCCAACTTCATCAAGTAGTGTAATTTGAGAAACCCCTGCAGGGAAATGTGACTTAGGAATCCTTACGAAAGAAATCGGGTTTGAAAAATTAATTTGAGAGGCGTAACAAATAAGTCCTCGTGTTTGTGCAAGTAGATAGTTGGATTTACTTGCGCTGGGTTTATCCGTTTGAATTCTAATAATTACATCATTTTGAGTTAGGTTATTTGTTATAGCCATCACTACTCCTGATTCAAGAGGTATTGGCATGGGTATTTCCATCGAGTTATTTTCAAGAATTGCTTTGTATTTTTTTCCTCTTTCGGGTACTATAACACATGAACCCATACCAAGTGAATTACTTTCGAATGCTGTAATTTTATTTCCTAAGCCATCTATAATTTCGCCTTTTATTTTCTGGCCAAGACCATCTTGGCCGATAGCCTTGAAGGCTACCTTGCTTCGAAGTCCATAAACTAATTCTCCACCCTCAGGAAAAAATTGCAAATCGATTTTATTTTTATCTTGTAAAAAATTTGATGATGATTTCGTGTTAAATATTTTAATTGGTTGATGAAAGAAATAGTCTACACTAAAATTCTTCATCCATTGTGTATAGGCTCTAACTAAATAATTGCCAGTGGGTAAGCTATCTGGAAGCAAGAATTGGGAAGCAACTGAGCCTTGATCAGTGTATAGTTTGGAATAAAGTATAATCTTTTTTGATTGATCTATTAATTCAATATGCATGACATGACTCAATGGTGAAACTTCATGAAGTGGTCCGGCAACTAAATACGCCTTAAACCATATTGTTTCTCCTGAAGAATAGTAGGATTTATCGAAGTGAATATAAATTTTCTCCTGAGGGAGTTCCTTCAGATATCGTTCGAAAGATTGAATTGTTTTCTCTAATGGATTTTCGGTGACGAATCCAGTCAATACTGTCAGGCAGATAAATGTGGCGTATAAAATTCTCTTCACAGAAATAAGCATAGTCAATTACTAATTTAATTTAAATAGCAAGGGAGTAATTAGCTTTTTTGGTATAAAAACCCTCAAATTATTTAAGACTTATTTGCCAATTGCCCACAGGCCGCATCAATGTCTTTGCCGCGACTTTTTCTTATTCGGGTAGTGATGCCATTTTTTTCCAGCAGGTCCATGTACATATTCAACACATGGTCAGGTGCTTGTTTAAAATCTCCATCATCAATGGGGTTGTATTCAATAAGATTTACTTTGGACGGTACGCCCTTACAAAACTTCAACAGCGCCTTTGCATCTTCTTCAGTATCATTGATGCCTTTCCATACCACATACTCAAAGGTTACTTTGCTTTTTGTTTTCTGGTACCAATATGCCAATGCTTCGCCAAGTTCTTCCAAGGAATTGGTATCATTGATGGGCATAATAGAAGAGCGGGTTTGGTTAATGGCGGAATGAAGTGAAACGGCCAGGTTAAACTTCACCTGATCATCCGCCATCTTCTTAATCATTTTGGCAACGCCAACGGTGGAGACCGTAATCCGTCTGCTGGCCATATTCAATCCTTTCTGTGAAGTAATTTTTTCTATGGCGGCCGTAACATTGGCATAGTTAAGCAAAGGCTCACCCATTCCCATAAACACAATGTTAGTTAAAGGTCTTCCAAAGAAGAGCTCAGCTTGTTCTTTAATCGCAGCTACCTGATCGTAAATTTCATCAGGACTTAAATTGCGTTGCCTTTTTAAACGAGCTGTTGCGCAAAACTTACACGCTAAACTGCAACCTACCTGCGAGGAAACACAGGCTGTAATTCTTTTTTCTGTTGGGATAAGAACGGATTCAACAACCAATCCATCATGGAGTGTAACCGCATTTTTAATGGTGCCATCAGCACTGCGTTGCATGTTGTCAACCTTAATATGATTGATCACAAAATTTTGCACCAGCATCTCACGCGTAGCTATCGATAGGTTCGTCATCTGGTCAAAGCTCTTAGCGGATTTCATCCACAGCCACTCATAGACCTGCTGGGCACGAAATGGCTTATCGCCTTTCTGAACAAAGAACCCTTTCAGTTCTTCTAAGGATAACTTGCGAATGTCCCGCCTGGCAACTGTCTCGACCATCTTATTTCACTCTGGTGAATGATTTTACTTCACAATCTTTTAAGGCATTGTGAAAACGCAGTGTGCTTGTTGAGAGTTCCTCGATGATAAAACGCTGCGTGGCCATGCCGGATTTTTTGTCAATAAACTGGAGTTCCTGACCAACTACCCGATATTCAAACGAGTTTAACTTTTCACCTTTCTTTTTGCCTTGCGAAAAAATTCCTTCTTCACCGGTGCCCTTGTTCGTAAACTTTAGCATGCGCGCAACTGAATTACGAGAGGCCCCCATGCCATCTTTTAGTTCGAGCTCCGTGTCACTCTCTTTCATTTCACTCTGGAAGCAGGTTTTTTCATCGGTGAGTTGCCAGGTACCCGTAAGGGATTGGCTGAAGGCGAAATGACTAATTAATAGAACGAAAATGATTAATAAGGGTCTCATAAGGTGCAGTGTTTATTCTGATTCGTTTCAAAATCATGCCAACTACAAAATTACATTAATTGCTGACTGGTCATTAAGTTTCATTCTCCAAAGTCTTGGAGAATCGCAATTATCCGCGTAATTTTCGCCATTCTAATGTTTTTATGGAAAAGAGTAATGCTATTATCATCACAGCCGGGTATTTGGATACCAATAGTGGTAAAACAGCGCATGGTTTGATTCGCGGAACGGATCGATATAATATAATTGGGGTTATTGATCATAAAAGTGCCGGCAAGGATGCGGGTGAAGTGTTGGATGGCAGGCATCGTAACATACCAGTTTACGCTTCCGTGGATGAGTTCGCAAAAGCATCTAAAGAAACTGCTAAATACTGTATTATTGGAGTTGCCACAAAAGGCGGAGTTATTCCTGATTCGCTTCGAGCTATACTGAAAGATGGACTGGTGCATGGATATAGTCTGGTAAATGGATTACACGAGTATATCTCGGATATCCCAGAGCTTGCCGATTTTGCGCGTTCACGCGGATTGGAGATTATTGATGTACGCAAGCCTAAAAAATTCAAGGAACTTCACTTCTGGTCGGGTAAAATAAAAAGTGTGCATTGTCCTAAAATCGCGGTGTTGGGTACAGACTGTGCATTGGGAAAGAGAACTACCACCAGATTTCTCACCGAGGCAATGCGTCAGGCAGGCTTTCGGGCTGAAATGATTTACACAGGCCAAACCGGTTGGATGCAAGGTGCTAAGTATGGATTTGTGTTCGACAGTACCCTAAACGATTTTATTTCTGGTGAAATGGAGCACGCTATCGTTCAGTGTTGGGAAGAAGCAAAGCCTGACATCATATTTATAGAAGGTCAATCTTCTTTGCGTAATCCAAGTGGCCCGGCTGGGGCCGAGTGGATAGTTTCAGGTGACGCCAATGCTGTTGTGCTTCAACATAATCCTCCGCGTAAGCAGTACAAGGATATGGAGTATTATCCCGCTTACATTCCAGAAATTAAAGATGAAATTGCTTTGATAAATATTTATGGAGCGCCCACCGTAGCGCTCACCGTAAATACCGCAAAGATGACCGAAAAGGAAGCGCGTGACTACGCAACTCAAAAGGAAAAGGAATTAGGTATTCCTGTAGTTCTTCCATTAGAAGATGGAGTTGATAGGCTGGTAGCAATCTTTAAAGACATGATCGATAAGTCAATTGCTCAAGTTTAATTTTTATTAAGTGACATCATGCGAATAAAAGATATCAAAGTCTGGTCAGCAGATTTGGGGAACACAAAGCCCTATACAATAGCCTTTAAAACGGTGGATGAAGTGCTCAACGCATTTGTTGAGATTATATTGGAAAATGGTGTTACTGGTATCGGAGCTGCCAACCCCAGCGAATATGTAACAGGCGAAAGTTTCGAACAATGTCAACATGCGCTAAAGGAAAATAACATTCAGTTTTTAATTGGCCGCGACATACGGGAAATCCACCAACTTACTTTTGAAGTGTGGCAAAAGTTACCTAAAAATCCTGCCGCGCGTGCCGCGCTGGATGTAGCTCTTTATGATGCATTCACAAAACAGTTGGGTGTTCCGTTGGTAAAGTATCTCGGGCAAAAGATTCATTCTCTGCCAACCTCCAATACGATCGGTATTAAAAATGTTACCGATACATTGAAGGAAGCTCAGGAATATGGTGAGCGCGGGTTTAGCGTGCTAAAGGTAAAACTGGGAAAGGATTTGGAGGAGGACATTGAACGGATGGTCAAGTTGCGGGAAAAATTTGCGAAGAAGTTTGTTATCCGGATCGATGCCAATCAAGGCTACAGTTCATCTCAAACTATTGAGTTCTATAATAGAACAAAACATTTGGATATAGAGTTAATCGAGCAGCCGCTTCCGGCCAAAGCCGTTGACGAGACAAAACAATTGCCAGATGAAATAAGAAAAGTGATTGCTGCTGATGAATCTTTACTATCACCCCAGGATGCTTTTGAATTGATTAAACCACCGCTTGCGGCCGGTATTTTTAATATCAAATTAATGAAGTGTGGCGGAGTAAGTCAGGCATTAAAAATTGCCGATATCGGAGCAGTTGCAGGCGTTGATCTTTTCTGGGGTTGCAACGATGAAAGTATTGTTAGTATAACCGCAGCGCTGCATACTGCTTTTGCGTGCTCAAACACAAAGTATATTGACCTTGACGGTAGTCTGGATCTTGCCAAAGATGAAGTAAAGGGCGGGTTTATCTTAAAGGATGGTATAATGTATTGTTCTGATAAACCTGGCTTAGGAGTAGAAAGAATCTAGGAGATATTAAGGATGGATAGCCAGGCCCTCCATTAAACTCATCAATGTAAAGTAATCTCGTGTATAATCTCCATGCGAAAATTTCCAGGCTAGCTTATTCTCCTTTTGAAAGATTGTGACTTTTAATTTGGAAGCCTGTTTGATTTCATACCCGCATCGTTCCAGTGCGTTTTTGGTCCACAAATATTCATATCCATTCCCCTCTAATTGAATTTCAACTCCACGATAGGCTTCGTGACTCATCTTACCGGTTTTCAAATCAAAGCCTTTGAATTGAAACACTTCGTCAAACGTGCCATTCAACACCAGATCTTCAGGGAGACCTTGCAAAATGGTTTTGTCGGGTGTAGCCAACCAGATTCTGTCGGCTGTTTGCAAGGCAAGATCAAGTTCGTGGGTGGCTATTAATATGGTCTTTCCATTTGTTCTTGAAAGTCCGCGCAGGATGTTCATGATCTCAACCCGATTGTTTAAATCAAGATGAGCTGTAGGTTCATCCAGAAAAAGAATCGCAGTGTTTTGAGCCAACGCTTTTGCAATCATGGCCATCTGAAGTTGACCATCGCTTAATTCAATCAATTTCTTATCAGCCAGAGATTCGATATGTACTTGCCGGATTGCTTGATCAATTAACTCATAATCTTCCCTCGACAATGTAACCCGCCAATTTAAATAGGGATATCGCCCATAGGTGACCAAATCATAAACCGTCATGAGCGAGGAGGTGATCCGGTCGGTGAGCACAACAGCTACGGACTGGTTGTCTGAAATTTCAAGCGAGCCTCCGATTGCTTTTTGAAGACCTGTTAAGGTTTTAATAAGCGTTGTTTTACCAACTCCGTTAGAGCCCATAAAGCACACCAATTCCCCCGCACAAAGATTAAGATTAAGTTTTTCGAAAAGAGCAATGTCCTTATCGGCTTTCCGATAACCCACCACCAGGTCGTTTGTCTGCAGTACTATGGTTTTTAGATCAGACACTTATTCTTTTTGATTTAATAACCAACCAGATTACTACGGGTGCACCAATCAGTGAGGTTACTGCATTTAAGGGAAGTACTTGTATACTGCCCGGTAGCTGTGCAAGAATATCACAGAGTAAAAGCAAGCTTGCTCCACCAGCCATAACTGCAGGAATCAGGATTTTGTGATTGGTGATGGGAATCAAAAGACGGATTAGATGCGGAACAGCCAATCCCACAAAAGCAATCGGACCGCAGAAAGCGGTTACAGCACCAGTAAGCAAGCCGGTGGCTACAACAATCCAGAATCGCGAGCGACCGAGATTGATGTTGAGGTTACGGGCATAATTATCCCCAAGCAACAAACCATTCAATGATTTGACTAAACCATATCCGATTGATATACCCAACCCTACTACAACCGCCAGCACGCCTAGTTCTCTCCAACCTGTGCCACCAACGCTACCCAAAGTCCAGATCAGGAATATCTGTAGGTCATCTGCCTGGCTGGTGAATTGTAAAACGCTTACAACGGAAGAGGTTGCTGCGCTGATCATTAATCCAATAATCAATAGAGATGTATTGTCTTTCACATAGTTGGCAATGGATATTATTAAGATAAAGACCATGGCGCCTCCCAGGCTTGCTGCTATCGCAATGCTCCAGGGATTTTGGAATAACGTATCAGAAAGGCCTACATTAAACTGCCCTACTAATAATATAATGGCAACCAGCAAACTGGCCCCGGAAGTTAAGCCAAGGACATCGGGCCCTGCCATTGGATTTCTGAACAATGTTTGCATGAGTAGTCCACCCGTAGCCAAACCGCTGCCAGCTAAAATGCAGGTTAATGCTTTGGGGATCCGAAATTGCCAAATGATGTCAGTGTAGATGCCTTCATCAGCAAGTAAGCCGGTAAGCAGGTTTGTAAAGGGAATTGAAACGCTCCCCAGAGAAATATTCGCTACAAATAACCCGACCAATAGTACTGCCAAAATCAGGCTTTGTATCCAAAAGGCAGGTTGTCTTTTCAAGGCATTAATAATTGGTTGGAAAAGTAAGACCTTTTTGAGCTTTGCTGAAATTGATGAATTATTTATAAATCTTCCTTGAATTAAATCCTTAGAGTTAATCCTCGAATCAATTTGAAAATGAGATACTTACACATTTGATCAAACTTGATAAAGGTCAGGTAATGATGGCCCTGAGTATTTTTTTGAAAGGCACACTTGGTAGCTAAGCTTTAGTTCCTATCTTTGCAGTCCTTTTTGCGGTACAAAACCCGCAAAACGGGTTAAAAACAAGCAAAATAGGTTTCAACCATGCCTGGAATAATAGGACGTAAAGTAGGAATGACCAGCGTATTTGGCCCAGATGGCCAGAATATTGCCGTTACAGTCATCGAAGCAGGCCCGTGTGTTGTCACTCAGGTGAAAAACGCTGAGACTGATGGATACAGGGCTGTGCAACTTTCTTTCGGAGAGAAGAAAGAGAAGAACACCCCCAAGCCGCTGGTTGGTCATTTCAAAAAAGCCAACACCAGCCCTAAAAGATCCACTATTGAATTCAGAGATTTCCGTGTGGAATTCGATGGCATTGTGGAACTGGGAAAAGAAATCAAAGTACAAGATGTATTTGCAGAAGGTGACTTCGTAGATGCAGTAGGTACTTCTAAGGGAAAGGGATTTCAGGGTGTGGTTAAACGTTATGGCTTTGCCGGGGTAGGCGGTCAAACTCACGGACAGCATAACCGTTTGCGTGCTCCTGGTTCTATGGGTAATGCGTCCTTCGCATCCCGTGTAATCAAAGGCAAGCGTCTGCCGGGCCGTATGGGTACCGATCGGGTGAAGACTACTAACCTCAAGGTGATAAAAATTCTGGCCGATAAGAATTTGATTTTAGTAAGCGGCTCTGTTCCAGGTGCAAAGAATTCAACTATAATCCTGCAAAAGTAATGGACATAGCAATTGTAAAATATAACGGTGAAACCACTGGCCGCAAAGTAAGTTTGGCAAGTGATGTTTTTGGTATTGAGCCCAATGACCACGCGGTTTGGTTAGATGTAAAAAGTTTCCTGGCCAATCAGCGCCAGGGCACGCACAAGTCTAAGCAGCGTAATGAGATTTCCGGATCTTCCAAGAAGCTAAAGAAACAAAAAGGAACTGGTGGAGCCCGTGCGGGTAACATCAAGAATCCTCAGTTCAAAGGTGGTGGTCGCGTGTTTGGACCTACTCCCCGCGATTACTCATTCAAGTTGAATAAGAAAGTAAAGGATCTTGCACGCAAATCAGCCCTTACTTATAAGGCGAAGGATAATATGATTGCCGTGGTGGAGGACTTCAACTTTGAAGCCGCTAAGACCAAGCAATATGTAAGCCTCCTAAAGTCACTTTCTTTTCAGGATAAAAAAACTCTCCTTGTTCTTCCCGATGCTACCAACAAGAACATTGTTCTCTCAGGAAGAAATCTTCAAAACTCTAAAATCGTTACTGCCGATCAGATCAATACTTATGATGTGATGAATGCGGAGCAGTTGATTTTTGTTGAGAGTTCCTTAACTAAGATTGATAACATTTTAAATAAACAGTAAACCAATGAGCATTTTAAAACAACCCCTGGTTACTGAGAAAGTTTCTTCCCTGAATGAAAAAGGCAAGTACGGTTTTATCGTAGATGCCGAAGCAAATAAAGTGGAGATCAAGAATGCAGTAGAGAAAATGTATGG
>JALHRJ010000093.1:12495-15002 GCA_022841475.1 Cyclobacteriaceae bacterium
GGTCGCAGCCGTTGGAGAGGCGTTCGTCCTCGCACACGTGCAGTTGCCATGAACCCGGTAGATCACCCGATGGGTGGTGGTGAAGGTCGTGCTTCAGGAGGTCATCCAAGATCGCGCAATGGCTTGTTAGCCAAGGGTAAGAAAACCCGTCACCCAAAGAAGTATTCTGATGGTTTAATCATTGCTAGAAGGAAAAAATAATTATGGGAAGGTCAGTAAAGAAAGGTCCTTATTTAGATGCGCGACTTGCCAAGAAAGTGCAGGTTATGGAGCAGGCAGGAAAAAAATCGGTGATCAAAACTTGGTCACGCAGATCCACCATCACTCCGGATTGCATCGGTCATACTTTTGCTGTTCATAATGGCAACAAGTTTATACCCGTGTATGTAACGGAAAATATGGTGGGGCATAAATTAGGAGAATTTGCTCCTACCCGCACCTTTAAAGGTCACTCCGGAAACAACAAGGCCTAATATATCAGGCAATAATTTTTAAGATTCCTGAACATGGAAACAGTAAAGAAGAAAAAGAGGTCAGTAGTAAAGAGAGAGAAGATTGAAGCGGTAAAAGAAGCGGCAAAAAAAGGTGCTGCTACTTCATACCTTAAAAATGTTCCTACCTCTCCTCGCAAGATGCGTTTGGTTGCTGATTTGATTCGTGGAGAGCGGGTGAGCAAGGCATTGAACATTCTTAAGTACGAAGCTCAACATGCTTCTGCAAAAATGGAAAAATTACTTCTTTCTGCCATCAGCAGCTGGGAAGCGAAAAATAGTGATGTGAAGTTGGAAGAAGCAGATCTTTTTGTGAAGGAAGTTTTTGTTGATGGAGGTCGGATTTTGAAACGCTTGAGACCAGCTCCGCAAGGACGTGCTCACCGGGTGAGAAAAAGATCCAATCATGTAACCTTAACAGTAGATCGCATGCCTGCAAAGGCTGTTGTGGCCAAGTCAGAAACAAAAGAAAAAGAAACGAAAGAATAATGGGACAGAAGATTAACCCGGTAGGCTTCAGATTAGGCATCGTACGCGGATGGGATTCCAGCTGGTTTGGTGGAAAATCATTTGCTGACAAACTGGTGGAAGACCAGAAAATCAGAAAGTATGTTGATGCCCGTATTCAAAAAGGTGGAATTGCGAAAGTTGTAATTGAGCGCACCTTGAAAAGAATTACACTGACTATTCACACAGCCCGTCCAGGTGTTGTGATTGGTAAGGGTGGAAATGAAGTTGATAAGATAAAAGAGGAGTTAAAGAAACTCACTAATAAAGATGTTAATATCAACATCTATGAAATTAAGCGCCCTGAGTTGGATGCTCGGTTAGTAGGTGAATCTATTGCACAACAGTTAGAAGCAAGAATTTCTTACCGCAGAGCGATGAAGCAAGCGATTGCCTCTACCATGCGTGTGGGTGCAGAAGGAATTAAAGTGAAATTATCAGGTCGTTTGGCTGGTGCTGATATGGCACGTACCGAACAATATAAGGAAGGACGGATACCTCTTCACACATTGCGTGCGGACATCGATTATGCGATATCAGAAGCACAAACTGTGTATGGAAAAATTGGTATCAAGGTGTGGATCTTCAAGGGTGAAGTGTATGGTAAACGTGACTTGTCACCGAATATAGGAATGGTAAGTAACACAAGCGGAGAGAATAAGCCAGGTGGTGGTCAGCCAGGTGGTGGCGATAGAAGAAGAGGTGGTGGCGATCGTAATGAGCGTGGAGGTAGAAGTGAGCGCGGTGGCGATAGAGGCGGAGAAAGAAAAGGAAGGAAATAATTTCAGGACAGATAAAAGCAGTAAATCATGTTACAGCCTAAGCGGACGAAATTCAGAAAAATGCAGAAGGGAAAAGTGAAGGGATCTGCCACACGTGGTCACTCTATTGCTTTTGGATCTTTCGCATTAAAGGCTCTTGAGCCAGGATGGATAACAGCCCGTCAGTTAGAAGCAGCTCGTGTTGCCGTAACCCGTGCCATGAAGCGTGAAGGTCAGGTTTGGATTCGGATTTTTCCGGACAAGCCAATTACACGCAAGCCTGCGGAAGTAAGGATGGGTAAAGGAAAAGGAGCTCCTGAATATTGGGTAGCAGTAATTAAGCCAGGTACTATTTTATTTGAGGCCGGTGGAGTTACAATGGCTACCGCTAAAGAAGCTTTGGCACTTGCCGATGGTAAGCTTCCCATTAAAACCCGCTTCACAGTAAGAAGAGATTACGTAGAACAAGCAGCAAAATGAAAAACGCAGAAATTAAGGGATTGACCCTGGTAGAACTTAATGAAAAGATCGGCAGCGAAAAGGAGGCCTTGCGCAAGTTAAAATTTGCACATCAGGTATCGGCTATCGAAAATCCAATGAGAATTAAGGAAACCCGCAGACTCATTGCCCGCTTAAAAACAGAATTGAAAGGAAAAGAAACTCAAAAGTAATTTCTCATGGAGACGGAAAGAAACCTACGAAAGGAAAGAATAGGAAAAGTGGTGAGCAATAAGATGACGAAGTCAAT
>JALHRJ010000094.1 GCA_022841475.1 Cyclobacteriaceae bacterium
CTCAGTCTGTTATTTTGCACATACATGCACCGCAGAGATTTTCTTTCACATTCACTTTTAGGAATCAGTACGATGAGCACACTTAGTTCTTTTATGAATTCGATGGACGACTTAACGCCATCAGAACAAATTATGCCGGCATTATTTATCGGGCATGGTAGTCCCATGAATGCCATAGAGCAAAACGAATATAGCCGCTCGTGGGCGGAGTTGGGTAAAAATCTTCCTAAGCCCAAGGCTATTCTTACGATCTCCGCGCATTGGCTTACCCGCGATACTCGTGTAACTGCCATGGAGCGGCCAAAGACCATTCATGATTTTGGCGGATTTCCTAAAGCATTGTTCGATGCGCAGTATCCGGCTCCGGGTGCACCAGACTTTGCTGAACTCACTAAAAAGATCGTAGCTAAAACAGAGATACAATCCGATTTTGAATGGGGGCTCGATCATGGCACGTGGAGTTTTTTATTGCCCATGTGTCCGCAAGCTGACATACCTGTCTACCAACTTAGCCTCGACTATTACAAACCCCTGCAATACCATTATGATCTGGCACGCGAACTGCGCGAGCTGCGCAAGAAAGGCGTGATGATCATTGGCAGCGGCAATATTGTTCATAACCTGCGACTGTTGAATTTTTCCGGCCAGACTTATGATTGGGCCACGGAATTTGATCAAAGCATCAAATCATTCCTGGTGGATAGAAATCATGAAGGGGTTATTCACTATGATAAGCTGGGCAATGCCGCTCGCATGTCGGTGCCTACACATGATCATTACCTGCCCTTGATTTATTCTATAGCGCAGCAAGAGAAGAATGAGCAAATATCTTTCTTCAATGAAAAAACTGATATGGGTTCGGTATCGATGCGGTCGTTTGTGATAAGTTAGATTTACTCCTTTGTGTTGCTTTGCGCCTTAGCGCCTTCGCGGTTCAAAATATTTGCCACTAAGTCACGAAGGCACTAAGATTCATGTTCGATCGCTTTTTATTTATGGTTCGGTAGATTTTACTCCTTCGTGTTCCTTTGTGTCTTAGGGTCTTTGCGGTTCAAAGCACTTCTATAATTGCTCCGTGAGTTGAAGCTTTGCTAAATCAAATCCTTTTTCCTTTAATCGTGCAATTATTTGCTGGTAAGTTTCATCATTCATTTTTGAGGTTCTGGAAAGAATCCACAAATAGTTTTTGTTGGGATGACTAACAACGGCATAACTATAATCATCGGCCAGGTCAATAATCCAGTATTTGCCTTTGAAGGGCCAGAAGAATTGCACCTTCAATTTTGCATTGCCCGAATTTTCTTCAACGAATGCTTTCCCTTTAATGTAAGATAGCTT
The DNA here is from genome assembly GCA_022841475.1 of Cyclobacteriaceae bacterium. Taxonomy (GTDB): domain Bacteria; phylum Bacteroidota; class Bacteroidia; order Cytophagales; family Cyclobacteriaceae; genus ELB16-189. The sequence goes on from JALHRJ010000094.1 coordinate 1,339, forward strand.
CCCGCTGAGGCTTCCTTTGTTGCAGCGGTTTTCCACGATCACATATCCTTTTTCGCTCCACGTATATTCAGCCGTAGTGCCATGACATCCTTTTTGAAATCGCTGCGGATAAGAAGCAATTTCATACCATTTGCCCGCATACTTTTTTATATCCACATAGGGAACGGTTTGCAGCGATTGTGATTTAAGAGTAGTAGCAGCCATACACAGGATTACAATCATAATGTAAGTTAATAGGCTGGATTTATTTTGCGGTAGCATCAGATACCTACTTTTCAACTACTTTAATCAGCGACCCCTTACTAAGTTTATCAGTCAATAACATTCCATTTAGTATGGCTAATTCTTCATATCGACTTGCTGGCATATTGAAACTCTGAAACGCGGCTTGCGCAGTCATCGACTGAGGTATCGTTTTTATCCGCACCACCTCAGGCTTTCTATTTATTTTATCGGCATCCGTTAGTTTTTTGAAGTTCCTGATGGTGAAAAGAAATTCGGATTGATAGTTTGCGAATTTTGAGAGTTCTGAAATTCCCATCAAGCTATAGTTATTGCCCTCGTATTCAATCAATGCAGAGAGCACCCGGATGGTACCCTTTTCTTGTTTCTGATCCGCTATTAACAAGATCGAATTCAAGCCATTGATATTTTCTTTTTTTGATTCTACCAGCGTGAGTTGATATTGCTGAAGCATCTGACTGGCCGTTTCATCCAACCCCCCTTTACCAGCAAGGGTAAGCATCAACAAGGCTTCTCCGTTTTCCGGAGCCATTTGTACTTGTTGTGGAGTATTTTGAAGTTTCCAACCACCCGGTATGGAGAACTGAAATTTCATGACCGGATGATAGAAAAAATTATTCTCTACGAATCCCTGTTTTGGATCTTCGCCTATTACCAACCCGTCAATAAGCTTTAAATAACTTTCGCGATTGACCTTTGGATTGGTCAATTTTAGTTTTGTTTTCCATTCTCCTGCGAGTTTAGCTACGGTGGTATTTCGTTCTTCCGGAGATGGATGTGTGGATAAGAATTCCGGAACTTTCTCTCCGCCAGCTACTTTGTCCTGTCGTTCCAGCGTTTCAAAAAAGCCGGCCATTTCGGTAGCGTCATACCCAATGCGGGAAGAATATTCCACACCCAGTTTATCAGATTGCCGTTCAGCATCTCTACCAAAACTCATCATCGCCAATTGCATGCCTGCCGAAAGAGGCTCAACAAACTGAGAAAGCTCGGGCACTAACATCACTCCGGCTATTATTCCCAGCTGGCCTAACATGGCATTTCTTTGTTGGATCACCGAGTGCCGGGCTGTAATATGACCGATTTCATGTCCTAAAACTCCGGCAAACTCTGCCTCATTATTGAAGTGGGCCATGATACCCCGGGTAAAGTAAACATAGCCACCAGGAACCGCAAAGGCATTGATCACCGGTGAATCAACAATTTTAAATTCGTAGGCGAGTTTGGATCGGTGCGAGACCTTGACCATTTCCTGACCTTTTTCGTTGATGAATTTTTGTAAACGGGGATCCTCGTATGATCCGAAGAAGGCTATAATCTGCGGATCTGATTCTTTGCCCATACCAATTTCCTGACCTTCGCTCATCATTACAAATTGTTTCCTTCCGGTTACCGGATTCATGGCGCATCCGGAAAGAAATAGGATGCAGGCAAAACTGAAAGGCATTATGTAGGCTGATGTTTTCATGACGGTTGGATTTGGAATCATTAAAGCTGAATGCTGTGCTATATAGCAAATACGATTCCATTTTGGGGCCAGATAGTTAGAAAAACGGATCCCTTGTTAGGTAGTCTCCTTCATTGATTGCGCGTCAATTTTATTTATGTACTCGAAGAATCAATCTATGCTGCAGTCAAGAGACTTCTACTCATTGCGCTTGTGTTGGGAATGGGCTTTTGGAAGAAGCCGTTGCGTAGGCATCTGGAAAAGATTAGTAACAATCAAATGAATGATAGGGATGATTTCATTCAATCGTATATCGATTTTGTGTCCCCGTATATTTTAACGTGGTATTTTTTCAATCAAAATTTCATTTTCTGCTTTATCATAATATGTACAGGTCATGGTGGTAATATCTACCACCCATTTTTCAATTCCTGATTTAGCACAGTCACTACAAAACCTAGGATAGTTAGTTTTTCCTTGTTGGTGTGCTTTTAAGTCTGACACGAACTGAGTTTCGTTTGAAATGTCTGCAACCTGAAGACGTTCGTACTTTGCCGGTGAATCAATACTATAATCGTTGGCACCTTTATAGGTTGTGTGGCCATCTGTAACGAATGTTTCATAATTAGCTATTCCCAATAATTTTAAATCCTGGATGTAGCCAGGGAAATCGGCCCCAGATTTAACTTTGCTGTGGGCTTCTCGGATTTGTTCTAGTGAAAACATATAGTTAAGAATTTAATAGGTGAATGGATTTGATTCAAATTGCAGCTTGTTAATTCCTTTGCTTTAAAAGTATATCCTTTTCTCATAAATTTTCCTTCCACCATAAGAAGATAAAGGTTGTTTGTTTCTTTTTCCGTCCATAAATAACAGAACATCTTTTTCTTATAACAAAAGCAGGGCATGCCCCACTTTTGTGTCTCCGTAATGTCTCTTGTTAGGTTCTTCTTTGTTCAGGTAAAAGGAATGAGGCCCTTGAATCATTTTTCTAGCTCAAACATTTTGCACTTGCTCAGTACTTTAAGATTTTGAATCCAATACACGGGTTTGGCTTACTCTCTATCAGGCACAACTTATTCAAAGGTTAATATTTATTTGATGCATATTTCTGATGACTGCCTTGAGGCTAACTGCCAGCTGTTTTCTGCTTTTATCCATACATTGGTGAATCTCCGGGGGATCCATTTTTCTTGATTCGTGGTCATAGTACCAGGCTGTTGAAGCTCCTTTCCCATTACGATGGCAATGGTTTGATTGAAAGTTACTACTTCTATAATTCTTTCAACGGCTGGGAACTTATGTCCACTTTTCATAAGTGCAACTATCTCTTTAGGAGTCACAATTTTTCCATTGGGGTTATTCACCACGTATTCTTTCGACCAAATTTCTAATAATGAGGTGGTGTCTCCCATATCAAGCAATTCAGTCCAATATTTTTCCAATTGCCTGATTTCTAATTCGTCTTTGGTTTGTCCAAAGGAAATTGTAGTGACGAAAAAGAAGCTGATTGTCAGAATAATTGCCTTCATAGGATGTGATTTAGGTTAGAGGTTAATTTCAAAATTGCCGATATTCCGGAGAGCTTGCATTTTCTTCACGTTTCTTTTAAAGAAGATTTCAAGTCAATTAGTTGATAAATTTTATAGATGCTCCAATCGTTACATTGCCAATAGATGTCAGCACAATCTTTATTTGCTGAGTGCTAAAATCATCGTCAGTATCCCGATTGTCAAACATAATGGTGAATAGTATTTAGTATCGTTTTGCCCAAATTTTGTCTGTTTATATTTTTTGAAAAAGCCAACATACCTAAATTCTCCAATGGCCCGAAAAATGAAAATGCTGGCAATTATCCCAAGGCCATATGTGCGAATGTATTCTATCCATAAAGGAAGTTTGAATTCTAATTCTACAGCATTCATAAATACCACAAGGCCAAATCCTAATAATCCAAAGGCAACAATGAATGTCGGTACCACACCGGGCATCATAACTTGCTCATGATCACTTTTTGTTGGAAATACTGCACCATTTCCCCATTGTCCGCCCAAACCCCAATAAAAATGAATACCTGACAAAAGCAAAAAAATTATGATTAAGATTATTGCAATTATTATTGTCATGTTAAGTCAAAGGTAAATTTTAGCTACATAATTTGTATCGCATGATCTTATGCCAATAAATATAAAGAAGACCAAAAAAGTATCAAAGGCTGAGGTGTTATGCCTTTTGTATTTTTATCTTTTTCGTAGTTAATTGTGAGCTGCTACATACAAGCGACAACCTTACCGGCTATTGAAACCAATGAAAAAAGCAATCCCATATCTACTGTTGCTGGTGTTTTTTATTCTGGCATTGTTTGTAAAGCAATGCCGCGATCGCGAGAGCCTGCAAGCTGATGGTAAGTCTAGTTCTAAGGAGACACCAAAGACATCCGACAATCGTAAAAACAACCTTGATATTTTTCGTGATCCGGAATCCAGCTATTTTTTCACCAAACATGCCCGTTGCCGCATGGCCTGCAGACGCATTACGCAAAAAGAAGTAAAGGAAATTGTACGCAAGGCAGAAGTGAATTACAACAAGAGTGATCTGAATGCTCCCAAAGGTCCGACCTACGCACTGGAGGGCTACACAACGAAAGACCGGCAACATCTACGCATCATCGTGGCACCCAAAGAACGGCATCTTTCCATTGTTACCGTAATTGATTTGGATACCGATTGGGAATGCCCCAGTTGTGATTAGGAATCCACCAGCTTATCTCTTTACTAACCTCCGCTCTCGCTTAGGTAAATAAGAGCGGAACTTTAACATCGCTGCAGATATAGTAAAAAATTACATCATGCAATGTAAGTATGCTGTAACATTTATGAAGTTAATGTTATATGTCATTTAGTACTTTTAAAAAGTAATTCCCACTTAACTTTTATTATGTGACCTTCATCGGCTGTAGGTACACTTGCTGGTGAAATAATGAGTCTCAGTGCCCCTGTCGGTTATTTATGGACCAACACAGCAGACTATGAAAAAGAGTTACGTAAGAATCTTGTTGGCAGGATGGCTTTATTGTTCAGGTATTTACAATACTTATAGTTTTGTAAATGCAGATCTCAACGCAGAAGTTTTGTCCGGTTACAACAGCATACCGGGTATGGACGAAGGGGGCGGTAAAAATGGAAACGAGGGAAAGGATAAAAACAAAGGCAAGGGTTGCGGCAATCCTTCACATGATCATAGCAAAGATAAAGATGGCGGCAAAAATTGTGATGGTAAGGATAAAGATGATAAAGGCGGTGATGGAAAAAAAGGAGATAAAGATGAAACCTGCGACAATCCTTCACACGATCACAGTAAAGATAAAGATGGTGGCAAGAATTGTAACGATAATGATAAGGATGGCAAAGATAAAGATGATGGAAATAGTGGCGGTGGCAACGGAGGCTCAACTGGGGGGGGCTCGGATCAACAACCTACCTGCGAGGGTAATAGCTTCTCCACATCCATCGTAAACAAAAAGGAAGTGACTGACACGTGCGTGGAATATGAGATTAAAGTATCCTACGATGGCACGCGCAGCTTCGGTCTTTCACATTTCTCGATAGGCATTCCTTGTGGCGAAGTAAAGAATATCAGCAATTCGGAAAACTGGAAACAAGTATTCGGCAAAGATCCCACTACGGGTGTGTATGGACTTAAGATTGATGACATCAAGGGTTTTGGAGAACAAGGTGCCGATAGTTTCACCATTAAGTTTACCTGGTGCGGGGATCCATCGTGTGAGAAAATGTTAGGTGTTGTTTCGTATAAGGCCGGCCAGTGCATCGACTACGACACGTTACAGGATTCAGGCAATGACAATGGGGGAGGATCAGAGGATGATGGATCAGGAGACGGAGATGGTGATGATGACGGTTCTGATGGCGATGGCTCTGATGGTGGTGGTACCGATGGGGGTGGTGGTGATGATGATGATGGTGAGGGAACTGATGGTGACAATCCTCCAGACTCAGTCAATACATGCTCTACACTTATTGCCAAGCTGCAAAAAACCAATGTCAGTTGTTCGGGCAGCAACAATGGACAATTACAGGTTGTGATAATAGACGGACAAGAGCCTTACACCTATGCTTGGTCTACAGGCAAAACTTCCGCAACTATACAGAATTTAGCAGCCGGCAATTATTCAGTTACAGTGACAGATGCCAACGGCAATACGATGACATTGGCAGAAAGCATTACTACTGCGGAAGCCATCACGATCACGGAATCGCTCACACAACCAACCTGCAGTGGATTTACCAATGGTGCCATTAGTTTAGATGTAGCAGGTGGAAGTGGTGCCTATACTTTTGCGTGGAGCAACGGCACTACTCAACAAGACCTTATTAATCTGGGAAGTGGATCGTACACCGTTGTGGTTTCAGATAGTGCCGGTTGTTCCGCACAAAAAACATATACATTGACAAACAGCACGGCCATTACAGTGGGCGTAAGTTTTACCCATCCAGCGTGTGGTCAAAACAATGGTATCATTGATATTACCCCAGCTGGTGGCGTAGCACCCTATACATATTTGTGGAGTACTGGAGCTACTACACAGGATCTTGCGAATGGTGGTCCCGGCACGTATACAGTTAAAATAACAGATGCTACGGGTTGCTCCTTGAATATGCAGTATGCACTTCGGATTAATAATACCCTGACGTTGAAGTATGTTGTATCACCCACTAGTTGTACAGACGATGGATCAGGTGCAATTGACCTTACCGTAACCGGAGGTACTGCTCCCTATACCTATCTTTGGCAGGATGGCATTACTACGGAAGATCGAACCGGATTGAAATCAGGTCTTTACAAAGTGACCGTTACAGATGCCAGTGGCTGTTCTTCTTCGATTAACATAAGTGTATTTAAAAAAACCTTCACGGTTACCAGCGAAGTAGTTCAACCGAAATGCGCAGGCGATCTCGGCTCGATCACGGTTACGCCTGTGGATGGTGTTTCTCCTTACACGTATTCGTGGAACACTGGAGATACCGGCAATTCACAAACAGGTGTTGGCCCTGGAACCTATTCTGTCAACATTACCGATGCCAGTGGTTGCAGTGTTACCATGGTTTTTGTGATGCCCACCTTGGTAGCCATCAGTGCAACCAATGAGGTAAGCAACACGCAGTGCGGGAGTGAAGGTGCGTTTGCGATCGACCTTTCCGTAAGTGGTGGAATGTCTCCGTACACCTATGAATGGTCTGGCGGTGCTACAACGCAGGATGTATCCGGATTACAGTCAGGAACCTATACGGTGAAAATTACCGATGCGAATGGTTGCAGTGTTACAAAGGAAGTGGTGGTTAATCCGGTTTCTGTCAGCTGGAGTTGCCTGATCAATCAACCCACTAAGGAAGTGGTGTGCAAATCAGCCGGTAACATACTCACCACCTCCATGGAAGATGCAACCACTTATCATTGGACCGTATCGAGTGCGGATCACAGTTGGGCAATCACAGCTGGTAGCGCCTCCTCAGCAGTGGTTTATACTGCAGGCAATGCCGGGTCTTCAGCAACCTTTACATTAATCATTACCAAAGATGGCTGCTCGAAATCATGCACGTATACTATTTCATCAACAGGCTGTATAGAAAGAGATAATACCGGTGGAGGCGATCCGTTAGCGGACGATCCTTGTGCAAGCGACACGACCAACACCATCACCAAAGAAATTGCACTCGACTCAACCACAGTTGCCACGGCATCCAATTCTTCCACTACCCAGCAATCTGACGAGAATGAAGAAACACCGGAGAAGGCTGAAGTTGAATCGTTGGATGATAGTATGATTACAGGACTTCAGGTGAATGCATATCCCAATCCATTCACCGACCGGGTGAATTTTGAATGGACTTCGAATGAAGATGATTACGTGCAAGTGGAGATTCTGGATGTATTGGGGAGAAGAACTTCGGTTATATTCAGAGGCCCTGTGCAGAAGGGAAATTCATACTCGTGCGACTGGTCGCCCACGGGTACGGATAGATTGTACCTCTACCGTTATCAATCATCTAAAAAAATGGAACAAGGTAAACTGCTTATGAAGTAAAATGGATCTGGGTTTTTACAAAATGAGGGTCATTGTCAGGTTAAGTAATCCATAGCTGTGGCCATACCTGTTGTAAAGGACATAGAAACTCTGCGAAACTTTGCGTCTTTTTCTCTGCGATCTTTGCGGTAAGAAAAGCAACCGCGGAGGCGCAGAGTGTTGCGGAGATTGAGGCAATAAACTTTTTTGATAGATTGTAATGAAAAATTAAAAGATGTCATTGGCAGCCTGTCGAAACCTATTTAAAAGAATAGTCTTCGACAAGCTCACACCGACTGTATAATTTGGCTAGCCTCAGGTTTCCTAAAAAGATCAATCAATAAACTTCAACATTCGAAATCACCGGGCAGGCTTTTGATTCTTTTATGTTGATTCGTATTGCCTGTGCTTCTGTGGGGTCAATTTTCAAAATTCGTTTGTAACCGATGGTAGTTGCCGATGCCACAGGTTTCCATTCGTCATCCTGTTTCAATTCTACCGTGAATGACTTGATACGCTGCCCCAGCGGAATATATTCCTGCAACATCAGGTATTTGATTGTGTGGGTGCCTTGCAAGTCAATTTCAAAACTGGCCGTGGTCACCGAATCATCCACTGCCCAATAGGTATCTTTCATTCCATCGGTTATGTTTTTACCCGCAAACTGTTCAGCCTCACCACGAACTTTCTCAGCATACACAGGTTTATGGAGGGCTAGATTGGTTTTAAATTCTGTATCCAGCAATTCTTTAAAACCTTTCAGTGCAGCCACATCGTTTTCATGTACCAGCCCGCGTCTGTCGGGTGGAATGTTGAGCAGCAGGGTAGAGCCGCGGCCAACGGACGTGAGATAAATATCAAACAGTCGCTCCGGTGTTTTAACCAACGAATCTTCTTCGGCATGATAGAACCAGCCCTTGCGAATGGAAACATCTACTTCAGCCGGAATCCAATGCGTTCCGTTTTCAGCGCCTTCATTCAAAAGTTTTTCAATACCTGCCTTGCCGGCAAATAATGTATCCGGTGTAATGGTATTCCAATTTGTTTCTCCGGCTACACCGCGTTCGTTTCCCACCCATCGCACGCCTGGTCCGGCATCGCTGAAGAAAAGTATGTTGGGCTCCATGTCGCGCACATATTGTAAGGTAGTTGGCCAATCGTAATACGTGGAGCCTTGTATACTTCGCTTCTCACGTTTGCCACCATAATATCCATCACCACCATTCGCGCCATCAAACCACATTTCAAATACAGGTCCGTAGTTTGTAAAAAGTTCTTTTAATTGATTGCGGTAATACTCTACATAGGCGGGAGTTCCATATTCTGCATGGTTGCGATCCCACGGTGAGAGATAGACGCCAAACTTCAACCCATACTTCTTACAGGCATCGGCCACATCACGCACCACATCACCTTCACCATTTTTCCACGGACTACTTTTCACAGAATGTTCAGTATACTCGCTGGGCCACAGACAAAATCCATCGTGATGTTTGCACGTAAGAATCACACCCTTGAAACCAGTTTCTTTAAAGGTGCGCACCCATTGATCGGCATCGTAGTTTGAGGGATTAAAAATAGCGGGGCTTTCATCGCCATAACCCCACTCTTTACCTGTAAAGGTGTTGGTGGTGAAATGTACGAAGGCATTGAGTTCCATCTCGTGCCAGGCTAGTTGATTGGGTGCGGGCACGGCTGGCATGGGAGTAGGCGGTGCAGTTTCTTTCTGTTCGCAGGAAAAGGTGAATGCTATCAGAATAATAGCGGGCAGGTATAGTTTCTTCATGATGATTTGAGTTGCAGCAGCGCTTCAGTAGGATTATGGACCGGTAGTTTACAGGTTTTATTTTGACAGATATAAATCAACGTCTTGTTAGGTTTAGCTTCTCGATCGGCCAACAAAGCCAATTCACTTTTATCTTGAGTTCCAACGGTAATAGTGAAAGGTAAAAAATATGGATCTAATTCATGTCTGAAAGCAAGCGCTTCATTACCTGAAATAACTACCTCACTCATGCCGTGAATCATTTCCGTTAGCAAAACTCCCCAATGACACATATAACTGGGTTCTGATTCAATCATGCCATAGAGCTTTGAAACCATTTCCCGGCCTAAGTCTTTCCAGTCTTCACGATCAAGCAACAAACCTGCTGTAAACAGGTTACGCGCCATCACCGAGTTTGAGCCGGGGATCACATTATCAAAAATTTCTTTCTTTCGGGCGATAAGCGCTTCTGCTGTTTCTGATGAAATGAAAAAGTATCCTTCCTGGCTATCATAAAAATTAAGTTGCACATACTCGCACCATGTGCTTGCCTTATGCAACCAACCTTCGTTGAAGGTAACCTGATACAAGGATGTATAGGCCCGAATCAGAAAGGCATAATCTTCGAGAAAGCCTTCGGTCTCCGAGTGTTTGTTTTTGAAAGCCCGGTAAACTTTTCCGTCTTCAATCAAATGATTTTCCAGGAAAGAAATTGTATTCAGCGCAAGCGCAAGAAACTCAGGTTCCTGAAAGGCTTTATAAGCGTCAACCAAACCCTGAATGGTCATCGCATTCCAGCCGGTCAAAATTTTATCATCTAACCCCGGAAGAATTCGTTTATTCCGAACCTGCAATAATTTTTGTTTCAGGTTTTTTATCTCTTCCGATTCAGTTGTGTTTTCAGTATTGCGATCTCTGCGAAAAATATTCCGACCTTCTTCCCAATTACCACCGGATGTACACTCGTAGTATTTCATGAGTAAATCTGAATCCACTCCTAATACATCGTTGATTTCTTTTTCTGTCCATGTATAAAACTTTCCTTCAACTCCTTCACTGTCGGCATCAAGGGCAGAATAGAATCCACCACCAGGATGTGTCATTTCACGCTTCAGCCATGCTACTGTTTGAAATACAACCTCCCGGAATAAATTATCTTTTGTAATCGAATAGGCTTCCGCATAAAGTGTTAGCAGTTGGGCATTATCGTAAAGCATCTTTTCAAAATGGGGCGCAAACCACTCTGCATCTACCGAATATCTTGAAAAGCCACCTCCTAATTGATCATAGATTCCACCAAAGGCCAGTTGTCTCAAGGTATGTGAAACCATGTGCAACGCCTGCTCATCTTTACTGGCAGCATAATAGCGCAACAGGAAAAGCCAGATCGAAGGCATCACGAACTTGGGTGCTTTCTCAATCCCACCCCAGGTAGTATCAAATCGCTTCGACAAAATCTGAAACATGCTCTCCAGACTTTCGCGCTTAAATGAATCTGCACCCTCGTTGGCAAAGCGATGCAGATCGCTTTTTTGCAGATGTTCGCTGAGCGATTCGGCTGATTGATTTATCTCGGTGCGCTTCTCGCGAAAGGCTTGGTTAATCTGACGCAACAGGAGTGACCAATTCTTGGCGGGGAAATACGTGCCTCCGAAAAAAGGTTGTTGGTTGGGTGTTAGAAACACATTCAATGGCCAGCCTCCGTTTTGCTGCATGGCCTGCACAGCTTCCATGTATACATGGTCGATATCCGGTCGCTCTTCACGATCGACTTTAATACATACAAAAAACTCATTCATGATTTCCGCGATGTCCGGATTCTCGAATGACTCATGCTCCATCACATGACACCAATGACAAGCAGAATAGCCAATACTAACTAAAATTGGTTTGTCTTCTTTAATCGCCATATCTAAAGCTTCATTTCCCCATTCATACCAATCCACAGGGTTATGAGCGTGCTGCAATAGATAGGGGGATGTAGCATTTATAAGTCGGTTAGGCATGGCTAAGATGTGATTGAACAAATTTGATTTCTTCTTCTACCGAAACTAAACTCTGCATCGATTCCAGTTTATGAAGTGTCTCTTTTAAAAATTTCTGATGGGCGGGTGCGGCAATCTGAAACGGACGATGGGTCAGTGCCTTCTGGATTTCATTGAGCGATTTAATAAGCTGTCTTGTTTCTGGTGTTAAATAACGATCCCCAAACTTTTGATTAATATAATCGCGTGCTTCTGCAGAGGGATGAATCATATCCCGTTCATAAAACCGATAGTCCCGCAAATCGTCCATCATGATTTCATAGGCCGGAAAATACTCAACGGAGTCATAGCGCTGAGTAATAGTATGGCATAGTAATCGCAATAACCCTTTGCTTACACTGTTTAACTCCAGGGTGTCTTTAAGATGTCGCACCGGACTAACCGTGACAATGATTCGCAGCGCAGGATGCAGGGTCTTTAGTTTTTTGTATAGCTCATCAAAGGAGGCAAGGATTTCATTTTCTTCCAGCAACTTTTTTGTAAACACGTTGGCCGGAACTTTATGACAATTGGCAACAAGTGAATTGGTCTTTTGTAAACGATAAACCCACGAAGTACCATAGGTGAGAATCAGAACATTCGCATGGTGTATAAACTCTTTGACCAATTGTTGCTGCTGTCGAATAGCCAGATCAAGTTGCTCCTTGGTGGGTGCGGTCCATGCTGAATGGTAGTGATGATGATAGCAGGATCCATCCCGTTCAAGAAAGAGCGATTCGTCCAGTTTATTTTCTAACGATGAAAGTATTAGTTGGTGGATAGAAACAGGGTTGTAGGTAGTGCCAAAGGGATTTACAAGCACCTCAAATTTGTTTGTCTTCATCCACTGTCCAAACTGGTCTGCAAAACAAGACCCCAGCGTAGCTACCTTGTGATGCAAATCAAGGGGTTTAGTGGGCGGGCAATTTATTTCAGTGCGAAACGAATGTGACATCGGGAATTTGAATATTTTTAAGAATTCAATTGAACTTGAAAGATAGCAGGTTCTGAGGGGCCAAGTCTACTTCGCACACAAAATTATGAACAGAAATATTGGTGCTTTGCACCGAATAGCCTCTAAAAAATCAAGACTCATCATAGGTTTGATGTCGGGCACCTCGCTGGACGGTCTGGATGTAGCGTTGTGTAAAGTTTCAGGATCTGGCCAATCGACCAAAATTAGGGTGTTGAATTTTCTCACCTGGCCGTATACTAATACGGTAAAAGAACGGGTGTTGAGCGTATTTGCCAAAGAGCAGGTGGACTTTCAACAACTATGCGAACTCAATGCGTTTATGGGTCAGTTGCACGGAAAGCTCGTGTTGAAGTCGATGCGCAAATGGAATTATGTGCCAACTCAAATTGATGTAGTTGCTTCGCATGGTCAGACTGTTTTTCATTCGCCCCGGTTTTTATATCCGCAGGCAAAACAGAATTCAACCCTGCAAATTGGAGATGGCGATCACCTGGCAAAGGAATGTGGAATTATTACGCTCAGTGACTTCAGGCAAAAACACATTGCAGCCGGTGGCGAAGGAGCGCCTTTAGCTGTCTATGGAGATTATCTGTTATTCTCTAAAAAAGGTGAAGACCGCATCATGTTGAATGCAGGTGGCATTGGCAACTTTACTTACTTGCCTGCTTCGGGTCAAGCATCCGAAGTGTTTGTTACTGATACCGGACCCGCCAACACATTAATCGATCAGGTGATTCGAAAGTATCTTACGAAGGTTTATTTTGATAAAGATGCATTGCTGGCCAAAAAAGGAACGTATCACCCCATGTTATTAAAAGCCTTAAAGGCAAATCCTTTCTTTTCAAAATCGTTTCCCAAAACAATTGGCCCCGAGTTGTTTAATCTGGAGTATGTAACACGAGCTCAGCAAAACAGCCACACCGAAACCATTTCATTGGAAGATCTATTGGCAACCTTGACCCGCTTCAGTGCAGAGACTATCGCAGATGCCTTACGCAAAGTAATCAGAAAGAAAAGTACCTGTAAGTTGTATATGAGTGGGGGTGGGGCACACAATCCATTGATGATGCAATGGATTCAGCAATTGCTGCCTTTGGTTTCCTTTCATAAGAT
>JALHRJ010000095.1 GCA_022841475.1 Cyclobacteriaceae bacterium
GATTGAATGCTGATTTAATGAGCAAAATTATAAAATCGTACGTAACTGTCTTAGTGGTTCAAATTAAGTATTGCCCCTTTTAAGCCACTAAGGCACTAAGCCACAAAGGATCTATAAAGGTGTTCTTCGTCCCCGAAATAATTTTATCTTTATAATTGAAATCTGAATTATGAAATACCTTCTCTTATTTACAGCAGCGGTTTTATTTTTTTCCTGCTCCAATCAGCAATTGGAACCGCGGGTTTGGAAAAGCATCGAGCAAAGTTTGCAAACTCAGTTGATTACAGTTAATGATGGTGATACGCTCGAACTGCCAGAAGGTAATTTTATGTTTACCAAAAGCCTGGCCATGGATGGTAAATCAAACATTATTATCCGGGGCAGGGGAATGGATAAAACAATCCTCTCATTTAAGAACCAAACAGAAGGCGCCCAGGGATTGTTGATCAGTAACGGCAGTAATATTGTTTTAGAAGATTTTTCAATTGAAGATGCCAAAGGAGATAATCTCAAAGTAAGTGAAGTAAAAGGCATTACGCTCAGGCGAATTCGTTCGGTGTGGGCCGAAGGTCCCAAAACCGAAAATGGAGCGTATGCATTGTACCCGGTGTTATGCAAACAAGTATTGATCGAAGAATGTATTGCCATGGGCTCTTCGGATGCAGGTATTTATGTAGGTCAATCCGATACGGTGATTATCCGCAACAGCAAAGCGTATTGGAATGTAGCTGGTATTGAAAGTGAAAACTCCCGATGGGTAGAAATTTATGGCAATGAAGCGTATGAAAATACGGGCGGCATTTTAGTCTTTGACCTACCGGGACTTACTCAATACGGACACACCACTAAAGTCTATAACAATAAGGTGCGCAACAACAACCATGAAAACTTTGCAGCGAAAGGAAACATTGTGGCGAGTATACCTCCGGGCACTGGCGTAATGATTCTGGCTACACATAACCTTGAGCTGACAGCTAATGAAATTATTGACAATAAAACGGTGGGAGTGGGAATCATCAGTTACGATTTGGTAGCGGCACTCAATGAAGGAGAGGTGGAACAGGAATCTTCCATTGGGGGCGTGCAAACCGTGAACAATAATTTTCAGGCTGATTCTTTATACAATCCCTATCCATACCAGCTTTATCTCCACAATAACAAGTTCGAAAACAGTCATTGGTTTCCGGCCCTCGGTCATGATATCGGAAAATTATTTTTCATGAAGTCGTTTATGAATCCACCCGACATTGCCTATGACGGAATTTTGGATCCCGCCCGTCCCAATCCGGCATTGTGTATCCAGGAAGGAACTGAAATAAATCTGATTAACCTGGATGCGGCAAATGATTTCGAAAATCTTACAAAGGGGCCCAAACAATTTGATTGTGAAGGAGTGAAAATTAATGCCATCAATAGGTGAACAAATCAAGACACTATCAAGCTACTAAGGCGAAGACCGCCTGCCTTTGCCGAATCCGCCAACAGGCGGAACAGGCAGGCTCAAAGCGGTCAGACGCCTCTGTTAGCAGGCTAATCCTTCTATCATTCATTTTTCTATCTGCATTGATTTCCTGTGAACCTAAAAAGCAGGAAATAGTTGTGTTGCCGGAGGAAGAAATGACGGTAGACTTATCAGGCATTGGTAAAGCGAAGTTATCCGATTACGGTTTTTTTGTAGGAGCCTTAAAAGAACTTTCGCCTGCACCCGATGTAATTCCTTATTCGCTTAACTCGGCCCTCTTTTCAGATTATGCATATAAACAACGGTTTGTAAAAATTCCGCCCGGCACGCAGGTTAACTATCATGCTGATGATGTACTGGAGTTTCCTGTGGGAACCGTACTGATAAAAAACTTTTATTACCCGGCTGATTTCAGAAAGCCAACAGAAAACATAAGAATACTGGAAACGCGCTTACTGATTAATGAAGCCGGAACCTGGAAAGCGTTGCCTTATATCTGGAATGCGGAACAAACCGATGCTTATCTGAATGTAGCTGGAAAAAACCTTGATGTAACGTGGACGCATTACAATGGCGAAGTAAAAAACATAAAGTATTCGGTGCCTAACATGAACCAATGCAAAGGTTGTCATTTGCGGGGCGACAAAGTGATGCCAATTGGTCCCTCGGCCCGCCAGTTAAATGGGGATTATGAATTTAAATCAGGCACAGAAAATCAATTAATGCATTGGAAGAATTTGAATTTGATCAATGACTTACCAGCTGCCAATCAAATTCCAAAACTTATTAACTATGAAGAAGAGCATGAATTGATTGACGCGCGTGCTCGTGCCTGGCTCGAAATCAATTGTGCACATTGCCATCGTGCGGATGGCCCGGCAAAAAACAGTGGCCTGCACTTACTGGCCAGCGAAAAAGATCTCGCTAAATTGGGTGTTGGCAAGGCGCCTGTTGCAGCAGGCAAAGGTTCAGGCGGTTTGTTGTATAGCATTGTGCCCGGCAAACCAGACGAATCTATTTTACAGTTCAGAATAGAATCGGTTCACCCGGGCATCATGATGCCGGAGTTAGGTCGCTCGATTACACATGAGGAAGGTGTGGAGTTAGTGAGGAAGTGGATTGGTGAGATGAAGTAGTGAGTTTTGATAATGGAGATATGGGCAATGGTTTATCTTCGGGATGTTGTGGGCAATTGGGTCGGCTCCTTTGACCAAGATGAAAAGGAAAAAAATGCAAATCGACTCATCTGACATTTTGTGAACACTGTGGCAAATTATTCCGCGCTGATTGAATGAAAGCGCATTTAGAAATACGGAAAATGTGACAAATTGATAAGGTGTGAGTTTTTTACAGACCTTTCCACAATATTTTTGACTTGATTTTGTTACCAATTGGAGAAAACTGGATTCAATAAAGACCTAATTTAAACCTGGAATTATGAAATATGTATTTGCATTGTCATTTGTTTTGGTTTGCATTTCGGTCCATTCACAGACGACAACTCCACTTTATGTTGTCAACGGGACTTTTATCCAATTAGGAAATGAGGAATTTGTTAAAAAAATACCCATTGACCAGATCGAGAATCTTACTGCTCTAAGTCACATTGAAGCGACATCAAAATATGGGGAATTTTTGGGAAGTAATGGCATGGTGTTTATTAAAACACGATTTGATGTCAATCGACTTGTTGACATTCCACAAAATGCCAGGCTGACCTATGGTGATAAAAAACCTGTTGCTGTACTAAACGGGAAAATAATTGACTATGATAAAATTGACGAATTAACTGAAGGGACAATGTTTACAATATGGGTAGATCGGAGTATAGACTTTTTTGACAAGTATGGACTCCAATCAATAAATGGTGTTGTGACAATAACCACTAAATAAAATACACTTAACTAAAAGATTTTACAAAGAACAAAAGCTTGCTATTATGTTATTTAAGGATGTCGTGATACTAAATCGTACAGATCTTGAGCATAAATAAAAATGAAAAGATTCATAAGGCTTGACATTAGCGCAGCATTTATTTTATTGCTTAACAGCAACTTATGTGTTGCCCAGATAGCTAAGGGAGTTAATGACAGAAAATTTATATACACTAGAGCACTAAGTATAGCACGCTCTGCTTTTGATGTGACCGGGTTCCCTTCTTCTCCTGATTATGCTTCACTTGAATTAAGACTAGGAGCAGGAATAGTAAAACCTATAGGGAAGTATTTTGACGTCAAATCAGGTGTTTACTTAGGACTAAAAATGAAAAGACAATCTTACTATTTTGGCCCATCAAAACAGTACACGTACGAACCATGGGTACACCCTGGCTTAGATCAAACTGCAAGTAGTCGTAACCACATTGTTGTAGATATACCGTTTACTTTACAATTCAAACCACCCAAGACTAAGTTAGGATTAAGTGCCGGACTAAATGCTCGCTGTTGGGCGCCCAATAATGCTAACGTAGATGTTCTTACCGCACAACCCGAAATAGGACTTTTAGGAGGTGTATCACATAAATTATATAGGGCTATAAACATTGGTTTCGACTACTACAAGGGTTTGACAGACATACATGGTGGAAGTCTACAGCATTCAGGTGAGTTTCACGTTAGGAATCAATTCGTTCAACTTACATTGGAACGCGATTTTTAGAATAACAACTACTAAAAAGGGACTTGTGTCTATTTAACAATTGACAAACGTTTAGAAGCGAACCACCAAAAAAACAGCAACAGTGTGCCAACGTTGCGTTGACAAAGGACCGAAATGATAATCATTAAAAGAATGGTAAGATATTTTAACACAGGACAACGAAGCCTAATTCTTTGTATTGCTGTTTGCTTTTCGAATGTTATTTCTCATGCTCAAACCGCCCAAGAGATTTTAAATCGGTACATGGATACAGTTTCTTATGGTGAATTTAATAAGTGGGAAAAAATCAAGACATTTTATGCAACTAGTAGCAACTACTTTAGCGCAGAGGAAATGGGTTTGGCACCAACTCTTGACAAGGATAAAGTATGTTATACTAAAACATATAAAGTATGGCCTTATAAAATGAAAGAAGAACTTTATAAGGACTCTTTGTATGTCAATCTGACGAGTGAGTTTTACTATTTTAAGAATACCCGAATTATCATGTTGGCAAACATACCACCAATGGAAGTAAAAGGCGATAATTGGTTATGGTTTGATTTTCTACCGATAATTGTTGAAAAGATTTTTAATGAGGGTAAGGCTGCAAATTATAACGGGATAAAAAAAATCCTTGGCATATCATCTCCACAACATGAAATCGAAATTATAGCAAAGGAGCATATACGTAAATTATTTTTCAATACAGAAACATTTTTGCTTGAAGCAATTTATTTTCCGGAAGCAAATACCTATTGGATCTATTCAAAGTACAAATATTTTGATGGATATCTCATGCCAACGCATGTGACTAGTACAAAAAATGGCAATGCCTTTAGCTTGACAAGCTACAATACGATGGTCTTTAATCAACCTATCGACATGAATAAATTTAAAATTGAATAAGGTTTCTGATTGTTTGAGATATCTACTTTCATTCAATATAATTTTCAGGCATGTATAACAATATGAAAATTGATTTGATAAATGAGTCTTGCGCACTCATCTTCGATAAAGGTGTAGATACCAAATAGCCACATATAATACTTAGTTGAACATTGTGGAGTCAATAAAAGGGCAATCCATATGGATCGCCCTTTTATTCTTTGATGCTTTATCTTAATTTTTATTTTTCAAATCAAGTGCAAAATCTTTAGCGGTTTTTGCAGTCATTATATCCATAAAGCTAAGCGCACCGTTTGTAGTTGGGCCAGAGCCTGTTTGAATCTGTGGCACTACAGCACCGGTGTATTTGCTAAAGGCATCAGCCCATACTTTTTGTACTTCCACCTGAGCCTTCAATTTTAACTCGAGCGCACCATCGGCTTGCATGATTCGCTGGCGTGCATACGCATTTGCATCGGCCAGCTCTTTAATTTTTCGCGCTTCCAGGATAGACGCTTCATAAGCAATTTTCTGTTGTAGTTTATCTTGCTCCGCAACCTTTACTTTGGTTTCGGCTTCCACAACTTGTTTGGTTTGATCTTGCTTCTGCTGGTACTCTATTTCTACGAGAGCCTGCTCACCTTTTGCTTTAGCCGTTAAAGTTTGTTGTTGGGCTGTCATCAACTCTTGTTTCGAGATGGCCGATTTGGTAGCGGCATCAATTATCTTAACCAGCTTCTCGTCAACTTTTTCTTCGTAGTCCACATCGGTAATAGCCGCATCGGCAACCGTAATTCCATATTCTTTTATAGAAGACAGTTTGCGTTTGGGAGCAAGCGTTTTTGAGTCATATTGAACTTCGGTTTGATACACTCTTTTTCTTTCGGATTCGAGTGAATCGTACACTACACTTTCTTCCGTTTTTAAAAGAAACACACCTTCTTTCAATTGATCTAAGAAATCCTGTGCCATCTGAGCCCGGCCACCACCATAATGTTTTTCACTACTCATCAATTGGGCCGATGATTGCAAACATTCTTTTGTATAGGGTGCCAGTCGTTTTACCACCAGCGACTGCGGAGTTCGGTGCGTATTATGAATTAAAATCATCTCTTTCTCATCAGAGGGTAAAATGAATTGTGTAATTCCACGAACATCAGCGGTTGTTGCATCACTAAAACGAATCATGATCTGGCCAACTTCAATACCGTTATCTTCAACTTCTAATTTGGCCACTGCTTCCTGATAGGTTACTGAAATCTGGTTGGGCCATTCCTTTTCTTTGGCAAAGAAGCCGGCATAGAAAATTCCGGGTGCGAACTGCACAATTTGCTCACCCGTTGTGCGCTCTACTACTGTGCGGTTACCGGCATCATTCCATGAAAATGGATTGATGATTATAAAAAACACAAGAAAAAGAACGAACAGGACCCCAACGACCAGGGTCTTTTTGTTAATTGGATTCATAAATAATTAAGGGTTTTGGTTTTGATTATCTGATTTTTCTTTGTTCGAAAAGTGTTTGGTAAGCAGCAACACAACGGCATACGCTACTATTCCAAAGACAGCCAGAAAACCGACTGCAAGGGCTAATCTGATCATGATGAATAAATTTTTAAGTGATGAGAGTTAAGAACCCAAAGCGAAAAAGTCTGCAATGATAGGTTTACATGGGGGTAGTTGAATTTGTTGATTTATGCCAGTGATGAATGGAATGAAACCAACTTGACGTAAGTTTATTCCAGAAATATCAACATTTTGTTGGGTTACCTTTCAGGTTCTTGTTGGCTGCAGAACTGTTTTTGAAGAGACTAAATGGGAGGCTGTCAAAGCTCCCGAATCTCAAAATCTTTTCCTTTACCAAACTTTTCTTTCAAGCAGTGTCTCCCGTTTCAGGGACGCTGCGTTTACGCAACACGAAGAGTGAAATCAACTTCACTAAAGCTCCCGAATTTCAAAATCTTTTCCTTTCCCAAACTTAATAGTATCCTTAAGCAGGAAACGCTCTAAGGTGTTTAGGTCTTTTACTTTAAAGTCACCGTTGCCAATGATGCGTTCGATTTCAAATTCGTAGCGATCTCCGAAATTCAGAAGGCGATATTTCTTGCCCACCCGCAACACATCAAAGGAAAGTCCGGCCATTATAATTCTTCTTCGCGCTCCAACATTAAAATAGAAGCCTGTGGCACAATAAAATATTTTTCACTCTCATACATTACTTCGATGGCGCCTCGCTGTAAAAAAATCGCCAGGTCACCTTCCTGTGCTTGAAGTGGTAAGTATTTTATCTGATCTTCTTTTCCTTTCCAGAGGTCGTCTTCATCGGCTGGCATGGGCAATGGATAACCTGGGCCTACTTTAATAACAAAACCTTTTTGAATCTTTTCTTTCTCCTGTACGCCCGGTGGCAGATACAACCCACTTTCTGTTTTTTCAGATTCTTTAGCCGGACGAATTAACACACGATCTCCGACAACAATTAATTTTTTCAGTTTGTTATCTGCGGTAAGTTTCATGAAGTTTATTTCTTGCGCGTGGCTTTAAAAGGAAACCCCATACCGCCTGCCGACATGGCACCGGTAAGCTGGTCATCTGTCATCACAGCATCAAAAAGTACGAGTGTTCCGGAATAATCTAATTCGCCAGCCAATTTCTTTGTTTCCTTATCGTAAGTAAATTTTTCGATCGTTAGTTCGTTACCGCTGCTAACCATTTTGGCTGTAAGTACCTTATCAACTTCTGCGATTGTCATCACTCCGGTGAAGTCTCCTTCGGGGGTTCCGGAAATCGTGTAATCCCAATTTCCTGTAGGGGAAGGGGCTTTGGAAATTTTGGCAGAGGCACAGGAAGATAAAATCAAAGCGGCAAGCGCGAGGTAGAATAGATTTTTCATATAAGTTAGTTAAGGTATTAGCTATGTTAGTTTGATTCAAACAAATCTGGTTGATCACCGGAGCGACTCAAGAGTTTGGGATCAATGCTTTTGTCGGCCTTGGCACCCAACCGCTTCAGGTTTTCAACTTTGCTTACAAGATTACCACTTCCGGTGCTAAGTTTCTTCATCGATTCTTCATAAAATTTTTTGGAGGAATCCAAGTGCCGGCCAAGGTTAAGAAGATCATCACTAAACCCAACAAATTTGTCGTAGAGGTCCCCGGCCCGTTTAGCAATTTCTATAACGTTTCGGTTTTGATATTCCTGCCGCCAGGCACTTTTAATCAATTGCAGCGAGGGTAATAACAGCGTAGGGCTTACAAAGACGATTCGTTTTTCAAAAGCCTCTTCATATAAATTACGATCGCTCTGGATGGCAAGAAAATAAGCTGGCTCCAGCGGAATAAACATGATCACAAAATCGAGCCCGTTGTCAGAATAATTTTTTTGATAATTTTTTTCACTCAGCAAGCGCATGTGCTGGCGGATGGATACGAGATGCGATTTTACAAAGCCTGCCCGTTGTTCATCCGATTCCGCATTCACATAGCCATTGTAAGCTGTTAAACTTACTTTCGAATCAATAATGATGTGTTTGTTTTCCGGCAGATTCAGAATTACATCGGGTTGTTGCCTGCGACCTTCAGGTGTTGTGAAAGACTCCTGTACCAAATACTCACGTCCTTTTTCTAACCCCGATTTTTCTAAAATACTCTCTAAAATAAATTCACCCCAGGTGCCTTGAGTTTTGGTGTCTCCTTTCAAAGCTCGGGTAAGATTGCGGGCATCTTCACTCATCTGAATATTAAGGTCTTTCAGATTTTTTAGTTCATTAAATAGTCCGGCATTTTTCTCGAGCGAATCCTTATTGGTTTGCTCTATTTTTTTCTCAAACTCAATAATACGTTCACCCAGTGGCTTTAACAGATCAGAGATATTAGATCTATTTTGTTCAGTAAATTTTTTGCTCTTCTCTTCAAAGATTTCATTCGCCAGGTTTTTAAATTGAATGGCGAATTTTTCCTGTAAGGATTCAAATTCTTTCTTTTGATCCAGCAACTTTTCCTGAAGATTGCGATAATCTGCCTCCGTTGCCGAGAGGCTGTTGGTTACTTCTAAAACTTTTGTTCGTTGTTTTTCAAGCTCCCGTTTCAATTCATCTACCTGCGTAAGCGCGTTTTTTGCTTTTTCCTGCTCGATCGATAACGCAGTATTCCCCAACTGATTTTCAGATGCGAATTTATACCGCGCAATGAACCAGCTCGCCAACCCACCTACAATCAATCCAACCACTAAAAGAATAATCTCCATCGAGGCAAAGGTACTTCATTTCACATCGGGCACAATCCAATTTTAGGGACTTTCTTGTGGAATGACTAACTTTGAAACTCATTGAATTTCAAGAGTATGCTGTCTACAATTACATCCAGCCAGGAGGCCATTGAGTTAGAAGAAAAGTTTGGTGCACATAATTATCATCCTTTGCCCGTTGTGTTAAACAAAGGTGAAGGTGTGTATTTGTGGGATGTGGAAGGAAAGCGGTATTTCGATTTTCTTTCGGCTTATAGTGCCGTTAACCAGGGCCACTGTCATCCGCGTATTATCAATGCGTTAATTGAGCAGGCTAAGGAACTTACACTTACATCGCGGGCTTTCTACAACGATAAACTCGGAGTGGCCGAAAAGTATGTGTGCGAGTTGTTTGGTTACGATAAGGCGCTTTTCATGAACAGTGGTGCCGAGGCGAATGAATCGGCCATTAAGCTTGCCCGCAAATGGGGTTACACAAAAAAAGGAATTCCAGATAATGAAGCTGTAATTGTAGCGGTGAAGAAAAATTTTCATGGCCGTACAACTACCATTATTTCTGCGTCTACAGATTCTGCTGCACGAAAGAACTTTGGCCCTTTTATGCCGGGTTTTGAAATCATTGACTATGATGATGTACTGGCTTTGCAAAAAGCATTGGCTAACCCACGTGTATGTGGTTTGTGGATTGAACCGATTCAAGGGGAGGCAGGAGTGTATGTTCCCCAGGAGGGATATTTGAAAGCAGCAGCTGATTTATGTAAAAAACATAATGTGCTGCTGATGATGGATGAGATTCAAACCGGCATTGCACGTACAGGCAAAATGCTTGCTTCTGATCATGAAGGTGTGCGTCCTGATTTATTAATCCTTGGTAAAGCTCTTTCAGGAGGAGTGTTGCCGATTTCGCTCGTGCTCGCTGATGATGAAATTATGTTGGTGATAAAACCCGGTGAACATGGGTCTACCTTTGGTGGAAATCCACTGGCCGCAGCGGTGGTGATGGCGGCCATGGATGTTGTGAAGAATGAAAACCTGGCTGAGAATGCTGAGCGACAGGGAATTGTGTTTAGAGATAGGATGAATGCCATCAAAGAGAAATCAAGTATGATTACACTGGTGCGCGGCAAAGGCTTACTGAATGCGATCGTCATTAATGATTCTCCGCAAAGTGAAACCGCCTGGAACCTATGTCTGAAATTTGCGAAGAACGGATTACTGGCTAAACCTACACACGGAAATATTATCCGGCTTGCTCCACCACTGGTCATCAACGAAGATCAACTGCATGAGTGCTGCGATATTATTGAGGATTGTATCATGAACTATAAAAAATAGTTGATAATAACACTCACCGTAAAATCTTCAGCTTTTGTAAATCAGTTTTTAATTGCTCGGGCGATGTAAAGTGAATGCCGGGCAATCCCACTGCGAGCGCTCCATCTATATTACGCTGACTGTCGTCAATAAATAAAGCGGTTTTTGGATTTACCTTGTAGCGATCAAAAAGGATCTGGAAAAATTCCGGAAAAGGTTTTCTTATTTTCTCATGCCCAGAAACCACAATACCCTCAAACCAATGCAGGAATTCAAAATTTTGCAGGGCCCAGGGAAAAGTCTGTGCCGACCAGTTAGTGAGTGCATACAACCGATGCTGGTCCTGTTCCTTAATCTCTTTTAGAATATCTACCGTGCCCTGAATGGGACCGCTGATAGTTTCTTGCCAACGATCGTACCAGGCGCGAATGGGAGCTTCATGTTCAGGAAATTTTTGAAGCAGTTCTTCCGTGGCTTCTTCAAAAGTTCGTCCGGCATCCTGCTTTTCATTCCACTCATGCGTACAGATATTTTCAAGAAACCAGGTAATCTCTTCTTCGGTTTTAAAAATCTTTCGATAGAGATGGCGTGGGTTCCAGTCGATAAGTACTGCGCCCAGGTCAAAAATGATAGTGTCAGTAGCAGAATTCATTACCATTAATTTATTCCTTCAATTCGGTCAATAAAAATGTTTACAAGTTTATAATCTTGATTAAGCTTAATAACCTCTGGCCAAACTTCAGTCATTCGATTAAAAAAATCTTTCATTTTTAAATTACCAAACCGAATGTGAATGACTTTTGGTGGTGAACTTTCAAACAATATCCTGTTAGAGAAGTCACTATCTTTTGTAACGATAGTTAGATTATTTTCTTTGGCATATTGCCAGATTTTGGAATCGGGCCATTCATCATCAATGTCGAATTGGTGCAAGTAGTCTTCATTCTTCCAAAGCGAGAAATAGTATGGGAGATTAACATCAATTAGAAATTTTGGCATATTAAGCCAATTCTTTAATAATATAATTTCGATTCATCAAGCTGGAGGCAAATCGCAGGCAGGCATCGATATCCGCTTGCTCAAGCGAAGGGTATTGTTTTAGAATTTCTTCTTTAGTTTCACCGGCACTTAGAAATTCCAATATAGACTGGACCGAAATCCTTTTACCACGAATTATAGGCTTTCCTCCTAGAATAGACTCATTAATTACAATTCTATTTTCTACGTATTCCATTTCTTTATTAAAGGATAAAGATAACTAAAAGTTCCCAATGAGGTATTTAGTGGGCTTTTGCTTCAAATGCCCACGTTAAGAAGTGTGGCATCGCCTCACCCCAGGTTTTTAAATTATGTTCTCCATCTTTTAGTTCCAGATAGTGTATGTCGTGAAATGGTCGATAGCCTTTCTTTGTTAACTCTACAATCAAGTCAAGGGTATCATCGATGGAGTCGATAACGCCATTTTTATTGCGATCACTATTTTCATCTTTCAAGCCTGTCTGAAACCAGAATTTCAAACCAGGCTTAAATTTACCTCTGCGAATTTGCTGGTGCATAATCCGGTCATAATGCTCAGAATAAAACCTGCTTTTCGAATCGCGCTTGCGCCACCAAAAAGATCCGCTAAAGGCGCCCACCTTGCCAAAATAATCTCCGTGATGCCAGGCTATGTCTATGGCTGAAAGTCCGCCCAACGAAAAGCCGGCAATTGCTCGATGTGCTGAATCCTTTGAAATGGAATATTGGTATTCCAGGTAGGGGATCAGTTCGGTCATAATAAAGCGCGTGTAGTTCTTTGCCCGTGAGCCTCGCTTTTTAAAATCTGGGTGGTTGGCAACTCCATATTCCTGCATCCGATCGGCAGCATGAACACCCACCACAATCACATCTTCTATTTTCCGTGTATGGGTCAGTTTTTCAAGGGTAGCTTTTAACCCGATCGCATCACAATCCTGACCATCATTAAGAATCAACAAGGGGTAGTGCTTTTCGGCCTTTTTGTACTGAAAAGGGAGAAAAATGTCCACTACGGTGTCGCGGTCAAGCAACTTTGAATGGATGTCGGTAAGTTTTTCGAGATGATAGTGATGCGAAGTGGGCAAGGATGACAAATAATTATAATGGGATAGTTATTTTCAAGGCTTTATTTCCGATTTTCAACGGCAAATTCTGTCCGCAAAAATAGGACTTTAATTGAATCGATATGCCTTACGAACATTATCATAAATGGTACTCTCCACGACTAAGCCGGGACATAGAAGTGTTAGCTTTTGGTACGCGCGGGTATCCGATCATTTTGTTTCCCACCTCCATGGGTCACTTCAATGAAAACAAAGATTTCAAACTCATCGATAGTGTGTCCTGGTTTCTGGATGAGGGCCTGGTAAAAATTTATTGCCCGGATGGCATCGATGAATTTAGCTGGTACAATAGAAATATTCATCCGGCTGATCGTGTGCGCAACCATATCTGGTATGATGAAATGTTGTTACATGAACTGGTGCCGCTGGCTCAACGCGAAACCGGAGTAGGTCGTGTAGCAACTGCGGGTTGTAGTTTTGGGGGTTATCATGCTACTAACTTTGCCTTTAAACATCCGGAGGTAGTGAAGTATGTTTTCAATATGGGGGCTGCTTTCGATATCCGCGATCAGATGGATGGATATTATGACGACAATGTTTACTTCAATAATCCACCGGATTTTATGCCCAGTGCAAGTAATCCTTATTTTCAGGATCTGCATGTTGTTTTGGGAACCGGCACCAACGATATGTGTTGGGATGCCAATGTAAAAATGGCTAACATCTTGCAAAACAAAGGAATTAGTTATTGGCTTGACGTGCGGCATAATGCACCGCACGATTGGCCCGCCTGGCGCGAAATGTTTCCGCATTATTTATCGTTGATTAAGTAAAATGATTGTTCGCCTCCTCGCCCTATTTATGGTTTCCTGCCAAATCACGTTTGGTACTTCTATTAAAATTAGCGAGGCGGTGCAAATTGGTGGTATTAAACAGTGGGTTAAATTTCAGGGTGTGGATGATCGGGCACCGGTTTTACTTTTTCTGCATGGTGGTCCGGGTAATTCGGTGATGAGTTATGCCGATCGGTTTACACAGGAATTGCAAAAGAATTTTGTTGTAGTTCATTGGGATCAGCGCGAAAGCGGTCAGACCGCCATCCTGAATACATCGCCCCAAGCGCTTACGGTTTCGCTTTTTATCAGCGATGCAATTGAGTTAATAGAGTTTCTTAAAAACCGCTTTTCGCAGGAGAAGATTTATTTAGTAGGCCATTCCTGGGGTGGTTATTTAGGGTTGCGCGTTGCTGCCGAAAAACCCGAATTGATATATACTTATTTTGCGATGAGTCCGATGGTGAATCAATTAGAGAGCGAACGGCTTTCTTTAGGCACTCTTAAAGAGAAAGCTATTACTGAAAATAACACGGAGGCAATTTCAGAACTTAATCAGGTTGAGATTCCATTTAAGAACGCAGAACAATTGTATTACCACAGAAAGTGGTTAAGTAAACTAATGGGTTCCGCTACGCCCACACGTGCTAAAGTTGATGAATGGGCACCTGCCTGGCTTGCTTTATTTAACGAAGCCTCGCAGACCAATTTTTTTAAGTTTGCACCTGAATTGAAATGCCCGATCTATTTTCTTGTTGGCAATATGGATTACCAGACTCATCATAAACTAACGGAATTATATTATAAGGATTTAGTTTGCTCTGGAAAAAAACTATCTTGGTTTTCACAATCTGCCCATAATCCACATTTAACAG
The DNA here is from genome assembly GCA_022841475.1 of Cyclobacteriaceae bacterium. GTDB lineage: Bacteria > Bacteroidota > Bacteroidia > Cytophagales > Cyclobacteriaceae > ELB16-189. The sequence continues at coordinate 14,336 of JALHRJ010000095.1, forward strand.
AAACAACAAAATTTCAAGAATTAATAATTGACACTAAGAATCAAAAACTAAAATCAGCGTTATGAAAAAAATAGGTGTATTGCATGGCATGGAAAGATCCTTCCCCGAAGCATTTGTTGAACGCATCAACAAGATGGGGCTTAAAGATATTAAAGCAGAGCATGTGATGGTTGACATGGTTTCGCAGGCAGAGCCTACCGACTATGCCGTCATCATCGATCGCATTTCTCAGGATGTTCCTTTTTATCGGGCTTATCTAAAAAATGCTGCCATCTCAGGCACAGCCGTTATCAACAATCCATTTTGGTGGAGTGCCGATGAAAAGTTTTTTAA
>JALHRJ010000096.1 GCA_022841475.1 Cyclobacteriaceae bacterium
CAGTCTTTCTGGATAAGCACTGCAAAGAAACACAATTAGGTAACAATATTAAAATATGGATGTTTAATTTTGTGGTTAGAATAATCGTTAGAAATATTGAAATTAGCTGCCATCGATATCGGGTCAAACGCAATCCGACTCCAGATCTCTACCATTCTTGACAAAGGCACCAGGATTCTCTTTAAGAAATTAGAATACGTACGCTTTCCACTCCGCCTGGGGCACGATGTTTTCAGCACAAATCGTATCAGTGACAAGAGCAAAGAGAAATTTAAAAAATTGATGAAGACCTATAAGCTCTTGCTCGAGCTTTACGAGGTAGATGATTATATGTTTTGCGCCACCTCGGCCATGCGCGAATCGGAAAACGGACAAGAACTGGCGGATGAAGTACAACGTGAAGTTGGCGTTACGATCAATATCATTGATGGCCATCTCGAAGCCGAATTGATTAATCGAGCTATTGCCTCCTACCTTGCGGAGGAAACTTACCTTCATATTGATGTAGGTGGTGGAAGTACAGAATTAAACCTTTTTACCAACGGCAAAAAGATAAAAACCCGTTCTTTTAAAGTGGGTTCTGTTCGGATATTGGAACATACCGACTCACCTATTATGTGGAGCGATATGGAGAAATGGGTGAAAGACAATGTGAAGAAAGAGTATGGCAAAGTAACTGCTGTAGGGACCGGAGGAAATATCAGTAAGATCTTTGAACTGGCTAAGAAAAAACCAGGTCAGGCTATTACCATCAAGAAGGTAAAGGAGATTCGCAAACTCATTGAAAGCTATACGCTCGAACAACGAATCTATGATTTGCAGATGAACCCAGACCGGGCCGATGTAATTGTCCCGGCCAGCAACATCTATCTAAAAGTTATGGAGTGGGCAAATGCCCACCAAATTCTTGTTCCTGATGTCGGTTTAAAAGACGGCATCTTACTCCATCTATTGGAGAAGAATATTTCGCAAAAGAAAATTGAATTTAAGCAAGGTCGGTTCTGATCAGAACAATTTTACGTCTTTAATAGTCTCACGGGTGACTTCATAAAATTCTTTATGCACATTGAATGGGGGTTCACCGTTCTGCTCTTTAATCACATAATTACCATCCTCGCGCATGGTATACGCATTCACATTATCCTTCAAGTTGTAACGTAGATTATTCATTGCTTGCTTGCGTAAGATGTCTTGTTCCAGCATGAATAAAGATTCAATCCTGCGATCAAAACTCCGAACCATGGCATCCGCACTGCCTGTATATACTTTCGGATCACCGGCATTATGAAAATAATAGATCCGGGAATGTTCCAGATACTCCCCTACTATCGAGATCACCTCAATGTTTTCGCTTAACCCTTTACGACCCGGGCGCAGGCAACACATCCCCCGAATGATTAATTTTATTGTGACACCTGCCTGCGAAGCTTCATAGAGCGAATCGATAAATTCTTTGTCTTGCAGGGAGTTTAACTTAATAACAATTCCTGCAGGGATGCCTGCTTTGGCATTTTCAGATTCACGCTTCACCAGATTACATAACTGAATGCGCATGTCGCGTGGTGATGTAATCAGATTTCGATAAGCGGCTGGTTGTGAATGACCTGTAATTACATTAAAAAAATCGGAGACATCGTTGGCATAGGCTTCATTCGTGGTCATCAACCCGATGTCTGTATAAAAACGGGAAGTAACTTCATTATAGTTGCCACTGGAAAGGTGAACATACCGGTATACTCGGTCGCCTTCATTGCGCACTACAAGTAAAAGTTTAGTATGTGTCTTCAGATTACTTACTCCATAGATCACATAGCATCCAGCCTTTTGAAGTTTCTGAGCCTCGCGTAAATTATTCTCTTCATCAAAACGCGCCTTCACTTCAAATAACACCGCAACATGCTTACCATTCTCGGCTGCTTTCAAAAGAGCGGCACTAATACGCGAATCTTTGGACAACCTGTAGATCGTTATTTTGATAGACAAGACAAGAGGGTCATCCGCTGCGCGTTCCAGTAATTCAAGAACTGGCTCCATCGAATTGTATGGATGATGCAATAGAATATCACGCTCTTTAAGAATCTCAAACAAATCACTTTCACCTTGCTCTGGAAATGAAAGTGGCTTGACAGGTGGTCTGGGTTGCAGTCGTTTGTCTTTGAATTCGCGATGATTAATAATTTGGCCGATGCCGGTAAAATCAATCAACCCTTCTTTGGGTATTTGAAATATATTCAGGTCATCCAAATCCCAATGAATCTTTAACATGCGCATCATCCAGGGATCAGGATTCTCTTCTACATCAATGCGAACCACGCGCCCTGTTCTGCGGGTTTGTAATTTCTTCTTTAACTCCTCTAAAAAGTTAGATTCAATATCTTCACTTTCCTCCAATGTGAAATCACCATTCCGATTGATCCTGAAAAGATTTATAGCTTCAAGATCGACATTTCGAAACAGGTGCTGCATGTTTCTTCGGATAATGTCTTCGATCGGGATGAAGGATATCGACTCATCTTCGTTTTCTATTTCATAAAAGCGAGGTAAGTTACTGGGCACCTGAATAAATGAAACCCGTTGCTGATTGTTGGGGTCTTGTGGCACCCGGGTGACCACACCAAACAACAAGCGATTATATTTCAAGACCGGAAATGTATGGTAGTTATCGAATAACATCGGGGTGAGCATAGGATAAATTGTGCGCTGATAATACTGATCAACCTGCGCACTATGCTCAACAGAAAGGGAACTACAATTTATTATTCGAAAGCCATTCTTTTCAAATAGTGGTTTTAATTTTTTTACATAATATTCATTCTGGTCGCGTACAAATTTCTGGATCTCAGTAAGTAGAAGTTGCCGGAAAGGATTTTCGCGAAGCCCGCTGTAGTCATAGCGCTCTTTACCATAATCCAAATAGTTATAAAGGCTTCCGAGTCGAATGGTACAGAACTCATCCAGGTTAGATGCCGTGATCGCTAGGAATTTCAGGCGCTCGAAAATACTCCGATCCATGTGTTTGGCCTGATCGAGTACACGATAATTAAATTTCAGCCAGCTTAAGTCCCTACTGATGTAATTACTTTCCTGAATGTGCTTAGAGATAGCATCACTGGGCTTACTCTCCGAACCATCCGCAAGCCCCAACCATTTAGATATCAATTCGGGCATATTTTGCATTCTTCTCTATAAACTCTCTTCGTGGCGCTACTTCATCGCCCATCAGCATGGAAAATAAGTGATCGGCTTCTGCGGCAGATTCTATGCTAACCTGCTTAAGCGTTCTACGGGCTGGGTCCATGGTGGTAGACCAAAGTTGTTCGGGGTTCATTTCTCCCAAACCTTTATATCGTTGTATGCCCACGCTGTCTTCATTTCCACCCTTACTAAGTTCTTTAATAATGATATCGCGCTCTTCTTCATTCCAGCAATAACGCTCTTCGCGGCCTTTCTTCAAGAGATAAAGTGGCGGCAATGCGATATAAACATACCCTTGTTCGATCAGGTCGCGCATGTAGCGAAAAAAGAAAGTCAAAATTAAGGTACGGATGTGACTTCCATCTACGTCCGCATCAGTCATAATAATAACTTTATGATAGCGTAACTTTGAAAGGTTCAGCGCTTTGTTGTCTTCAGCTGTGCCAAAGCTAACGCCCAGAGCCGTGATCATATTCTTGATCTCCTCGTTCTCGTAGATTTTATGTTCCTGGGCTTTCTCAACATTGAGGATTTTTCCTCGTAAGGGTAAAATAGCCTGAAAGTTTCTATCCCGGCCTTGCTTGGCCGATCCGCCAGCCGAGTCACCCTCCACCAGGTAGAGTTCGCAAATACCGGGGTCAGAACTGGCACAATCAGCGAGTTTACCAGGCAATCCAGTTCCAGAGAGTACATTCTTGCGTTGCACCATTTCGCGAGCCTTACGCGCAGCAATACGGGCCTGAGCGGCCAGAATTACTTTGCTCACGATCATCTTAGCTTCCTTAGGATGTTCTTCGAGATAATGCTGAAGAACTTCGCCTACGGCAGTATCTACCGCCCCCATGGCTTCTGAGTTGCCCAATTTGGTTTTGGTCTGGCCTTCGAATTGAGGTTCCTGTACTTTAACAGATATAACTGCCGTTAGACCTTCGCGAAAATCGTCCCCGTTGATTTCAATCTTAGCTTTTTCCAGCAGACCTGACTTATCTGCATAACTTTTTAAGGTACGTGTTAGCGCGCGTCTGAAACCAGCCACGTGTGTGCCGCCTTCATGAGTATTGATATTGTTGACATACGAAACAAGGTTTTCGCTATAGGAGGTATTGTAGTTGAGTGCTACCTGCACCGGTATTTCGCTCTTGTTGTTTTCAATGTATATGGGTGCTGGGATCAGTTTCTCCCGGGTAGAGTCGAGGTATTCAACAAATTCACTCAATCCGCCAACGGATAAAAAGGAAGTTGCTTTAGGTTCCCCATTTTCATCTCTATCGCGCAAATCCTTAAGATTGAGTTTAATCCCTGGATTGAGGAAGGATAGTTCTCTAAGCCGCGTAGCTACTGTCTCGTAATTGTACTCGGTTGTAAGGGTGAATACTTCGGCATCAGGTTTAAAATTGACCGTGGTACCTCTGCGATCAGAATCGCTTACTACCCGAACAGGATATTGGGGAACCCCACGATGGTATTCCTGCTCAAACATTTTGCCTTCCCGGTATACAGTAACTTTCAACATGGAAGAAAGAGCATTCACACAGGATACTCCTACTCCGTGCAATCCGCCTGAAACTTTATACGTATCCTTATCGAATTTTCCACCCGCATGCAGAACTGTCATTACAACCTCCAGGGCCGATCGCTTTTCCTTTTCGTGATAATCGGTTGGGATACCACGACCGTTGTCTTCAACCGTTACTGAATTGTCTTCATTGATGATAACATGGATATCATCGCAATACCCGGCTAAAGCCTCATCAATTGAGTTATCCACAACCTCCCAAACAAGGTGATGTAGACCTTTTACCCCTATATCTCCGATGTACATGGCGGGCCTTTTCCGTACCGCTTCCAGCCCCTCTAAAACCTGAATATTACTTGCTGAATAATTGGCTTGCTTGTTTGATTTTGGTTCGTTCATTTTGGCTTTTATATAACCTTCAAAAATAAGGTTTTAGCATGCGTTTTCCGCATTTTCCGGTCAAAATCAAAAAGTATTTTTTAGTTGAAAAAAGTAATCGAAAAGGAGTCGTAGGATTTGATCAACTAAATACTTAGTTTAGATTTATAATCTATCATCCATGAAAATATTCGGAGTTGTTTTTCTCCTCTTTTTGCTGGCGCAGTCTGGCATGTCGCAAATTGTAGTTACGCCCCAAAAACCAATCTCCTATCCTTACTTTGAATCACCGGAAGACTCCGCTAGCTATGCGCAGATTGGAAGTCAGTTTAAAGAAGCCTTTAAAACTAAAAATGTTGACAATAAACTTATTGATAGTCTTACGACAATTTTATTTTCACTTGAGAAAAAAATCGTCTCGCGTAAATTTTATTACCAACCCAGTGATGAATTTACCGCGTGGGAAAAAGTAGTAGAATCAAATATGTATGATGAGGTGAAATTGATCAGCTTTTCATCCACTTCTTATGCCTCATTACCTACTAATATATTAAAATGTAAAAATCTTGAGGCTATTGAATTGGTTAATACCCGCATTCATAAACTACCCAGAGAGATAAGTCAATTGAAAAAACTCCACACCCTTGTTATTTATGATTCGAAAGTGGATTTTAAAATAGCAAAGAATGCGAGGTTGCATACCATTATTGTGCGCGGAGGCAAGAATCAGAATCGTTTTAAACAGTTTTCAAATCTTGAGAAACTGGATTTGTCCAGATGCGGCCTGACTGCGTTACCAAAAAAACTTCACAAGAATAAAAAACTAAAAGAATTACTATTCAACGAGAACCTGATTGACCTTTCGAAAACAAAAATAAAAACCAATTACCACGTTGTTAAGATTGAATTACAACAAAATAAACTGAAAGAAATTCCGGAATCCATAGCCAGATTCCCCAATGTAAAGACACTTGTATTCAATGGCAATGAAATCAATCGTATTGATCCGGCAATGGGTAAGCTGGTAAAACTGGAACAACTAGGTCTTTATAAAAATAATCTGACTGCATTACCAGAAGCAATTTATATATTACCCAATCTGAAAGAGATTGATCTCTATTACAATCAGCTTGAGCGACTGGATGATAGAATTGGAACCCTGAAAAACTTACAGGTACTTTATCTTTCCAATAACCGGTTGATCGGTGTTCCGGAAAGCATTGGATCATTGGGCAACCTGGAAGAGCTATACCTGTCGAACAATAGACTAAGCGAGTTACCCAACAGTCTGGCTAATCTTGATAAACTTAAAGTTCTCCGGGTTAACAATAACTACCTCGGCCAGGCTCCCAACAACTTACCTAAGCTATCAAGTCTTGAGAATCTTGATATTAGCAGTAATCAAATCTCAGAATTACCAGAAGGAATCTCGGACTTACCCTTCCTGAAACTTTTAGTCATTCAAAATAATCCGTGGGATGATTCAACTTTAGCAAAGTTACCGGTAGTTACAGCTCAACTAAGAAATAAAGAAGTAGTGGTTCATGTAAATGAATAACTACGTTACTTTTTAGATTTCGTTTTACCCTCACCTTTAGATTTCTTACCTTTCCCATTGCCGTCTTTTTCACTCATTAGCTGAAGCTTTGCTTTTTGCAACTCTTCTTTCTGAGCTTGCGATACTCTGGGATAATTAATGTCAAGTTTGGCAAATTGACGCGTAATGATAGCGGCAATTGCCAGGCGCGCAAACCATTTATCATCGGCTGGAATTACAAACCACGGTGCATAATCGGTTGAGGTTGCGCTCAACGCTTCGGAATAAACTTTTTGATAGTCATCCCAAAACGCACGCTCTTTCAAGTCTCCCAACGAAAACTTCCAGTTTTTACTTGGGTCATCTATTCGTTCCAAAAATCTTTTCTTCTGTTCCTTTTTGGAAACATGCAGGAAGAATTTCAAGATTATTGTTCCGTTATCGCTTAGATTTTTTTCAAATCTTCTTATTTGTTTATATCGTTGTTGCCAAAATTTATCATCAATCTTTTTAACTGTATCAATTCCGGGAATGTGTTCATTCAAAATCCACTCAGGATGTACTTTTGTCACCAAAACATTTTCATAATGTGAGCGATTGTGGATCGCTATCTCACCCCGTGCCGGGAGCGCTAATTGATGTCGCCAAAAATAGTCGTGATCTAACTCGGCAGAATTAGGTGCTTTGAAACTACTGACCTTTACACCTAAAGGATTGAACCCCGACATGATATGCTTCACAGCCCCATCTTTTCCGGCTGCATCCATTGCCTGAAAAATTATCAGGACACTGTATCGGTTGTGCGCATAAAGTTCGTCTTGTACTTCGGCCAGATGCTTTCGGCCATTGTCCAAAAGCAGTTCTGAGTCTGCTTTATTCAGCGATTTGCCTGTGTACTCGGTGTCAAAGTCCTTAAGTTTAATGTTTTTGCCAGGCTTTACAGTAAACTTTTTTAGTTGAATTATTTTCTCATCAGTGAGCATAAAGTGAGGGTTTAGTTCTCTAAGCTAAGGAATAGTCAAGAATCAATACTATGATTTTTATCACTATTTAAATTAATAATGACGATCGGTAAACTTTAACTATAGAATTATCATAAATTGATTCGTAATCCTATTACTGTCTTGAAAACCCTTATCACTATTTTAATTAGCAGCTTCAGCTGGATCTCTGTCCTAACAATTTCAGCTCAGGATGAAAAAGAGGCTATTAAGAAAGTGATTGCCACAGAAACCTCTTCTTTTATGAATCTTGATTATGCCACTTGGGCTGACACCTGGGCGAAAGTACCCTATATATACTGGTGCTATTCCGATTCCACTACGTCAAGTTTTGTGGAAGGTTGGGATTCACTCGATAAGACATATGCCCGGTATTTTAAAGAAGCCATCCCGTCCCATGCCCAGATTACCAATGAGTGGATTGAAATTCGTGTTTATGGAAATGGTGCTTATGCCCGGTTCATACAGCGGGTAAAAGATGATGTTGATACGGACGAAACCTCGCAGGTACGGGTTTTGGAAAAAATAAACGGGAAATGGAAGGTTGTTTGCGTATGGGCGATAGCCCATAATTCAAAGATTAGATAAAATTTAATTGGCGCAATCGCTAGCATTTCTCTGATATTCCGTACATTAATATTCTTAAACTACAATCCTTATGAAAAACCAGAAGCCCATTTTTCTGACCGGTTTGTTCGCTCTCATCATGACCTCATTGGCAGCCCAGGATACCAAAGAAGTCGCGGCCATTAAGGCTGTGATTGAAAAAGAGACTTTGTCTTTCTTTAATGTAAACCGAAAAGACTGGGAGGATAGTTGGGCTCAGGTACCCTATGCTTACTGGTCTTACTCAGACTCTACGGGCACCAGTTTTATAGAGGGCTGGGAAGGTATAAAAAAGTCGTTTGATGAGTATTTTACCACCCACGTGGCAAGCCGCCAGATTGACGTTGCCCATCAGTCGGGCAAAGTTAAAATAGATCGCACCTGGCAAAGTTTCAGAATCTACGGCAATGGTGCCTATGTTCGCTATAGTCAAAAAGTAAATGACAACATCGATCATGATCAGACATCGCATGTCAGAATTCTTGAAAAGAAAGATGGGAAATGGAAAGTTGTCTGTGTGGGGGCAATCGCTGTTTACCCGGAATGATTTCACACCTACCTAACGAAAAATTTTAGTTATGCTTTCACTTAAATCCTTCGCCAGAGGCGAGGGATTTTAAGCTTACACTAATAAAGTTAGACTAACCTCAAATCTAATATTGATGTGACCGGAGCATTACCAGTGTGCACGCCTGGAGAGTTTCCGTGCCGGCTGTCTCTAGTAGTTTCTCAAACTCCTCGTTCTCCGTTCCGGGATTAAAAATTACACGCTTCGGTTTAAGACTTAAGATAAAGTCGTAATGTTCGGGCTGATGTTGGGGGCCTATGTATAAAGTTACCGTATCCACATTATTTACAAAAGGCCGTTCGTTTATTAAGAGTATTTGCTTCCCAAATACCTCGCCTTTCTTTAAACCTATTGGCACAATCTCATGGTTATATTCAGTAAGCATGCCTGCCGCCAGATAGGCATAACGAGATGGGTTTGTGGTAGCTCCTATTATTACAGTTTTCTTGTTCATTGTTTATGATCAGTATTCTTTCGGCTCTTGCTTCACATGACGAAATCTTAGTATCCTGATCTCTTTTTCGGTGTAGCGATAGGATATTCTATAACTGTGAGTTTCAAAAGCCCGGTAATTGCCTGAGTTGCTTTGCTTATACTTATCAGGTGGATGTCGTTCTGGATGAACTCGAATGATTTCTATCCGATCTAAGATGGCTCGTTCAACTTCTTCAGCTTATTGGATTGATACTCCGCTTATCCATTCCAACGACTTTTCTAATCTTGCTAACGCCTGTTTATCCCAGATCAGCCTCCTGTCTTTCTCCATCCCCTGATACGATTAACGGCCTCTTCGTGGGTTACAAAATCTCCCCGATCAATTCTCGCTTCAGCTTCATCTAATTCTCGATTGTATTGCTCAACACTAATTTTACCTTCGCTTTGCAAACCATAATGCAATACTGCTTTTATTGCTTGCAGCAATGAAATATCCTCTACCTGCTCAATATCCTTTATCAACATAGATCGCTCCGCATCAACATTCATAACGTTTTACATTTGTGTTTTCAAAGATAACGATTTCGACCCTATTTTCCGTTCATAGCGCGGCCTACTTATTGCCCAGCAAAATTACACGTGGCGGTTGAGTTAACGTATTTCCTTACAACGGCTTCTGCACAGCGTTCACCATCCATGGCTGCAGAAACAATACCGCCTGCATAACCGGCCCCTTCTCCACAAGGGAAAAGTCGTTTGGTTTGAATGTGTTCCAATGTTTCTGTGTCTCTTGGAATTCTAACAGGAGATGATGTGCGACTCTCCACGCCTACAATCTGAGCATCATTGGTTAGGTAACCTTTCATTTTATTCCCAAAGCTTTTAAATCCCTGCCGCAGACTATCTGAGATAAAATCTGGAAGAACTTCTTTTAGTTCCACCGACAACAAACCGGGTTGGTAAGAAGTATCGAGCAGAGAACCAGAAACCTTATTATTCACAAAATCACTTAATCTCTGGGCTGGCGCGGTCTGATTTCCTCCGGCTATCTCACAAGCTTGCTTTTCTATTTCAGCTTGAAAGTACAGGCCGGCAAGAGGCCCGTGATTTTGATATTCTTTGAAATCCGATTCTTCTACCGCCACGACAATGCCGGAGTTTGCAAACCGGGAATCTCTCCGTGATGGACTCATCCCATTAACAACAATTTCGCCAGGGGCTGTAGCGGCCGGCACAATAAAGCCACCGGGGCACATACAAAAAGAAAAGACACCGCGGTCTTTGCCGTTCACTTTAGCCTGATGTACCAGGGCATACGAGGAAGCAGGCAAATAAGGTCCCCTAACTGTTTGGCAATGATATTGAATCTGATCAATCAGCGTTTGAGAGTGTTCAACACGCACTCCTAAAGCAAAGGGTTTAGCTTCAATTAAAATATTTTTACTATGCAACAGATGAAATATGTCGCGGGCAGAATGACCGGTTGCCAGAATGACCGCCTCGCCTTCGAGTTTATCACCGCCTTGACTGATCACTCCCCTCACCTCTCCTTCTGTTAAAATGAAGTCAGTAACCTTTGTATTGAAATGAATCTCGCCTCCGGCCTGCAAAATAGTTTCGCGCAAAGCGGCTACCAATTGCGGTAACTTATTGGTGCCTATATGCGGGTGCGCATCAAAGAGAATCTCTTCCGTTGCACCATGCGCAACCAGTATCTCCAGGATGCGTCTTACATCACCTCGTTTTTTTGATCGCGTATAGAGTTTGCCATCTGAATAGGTGCCCGCACCGCCTTCACCAAAACAATAATTCGATTCCGGATTTACAATATGTTGTTTGTTGATGGCGGCAATGTCGCGTCTTCTGGTTTGCACATCTTTGCCCCGTTCAAGTATGATAGGCTTAACGCCTAACTCAATTAAACGAATGGCAGCAAAAAGTCCGGCCGGTCCGGCCCCCACTACAATTACTTTTCGGGCCTGATCAAGTTTTGGATATTCCTTACGGTAATTTATTCTTTGCGGAACCTGGCTGGATGGAATAATCTCAACGAGAACTTTTACCACTACTTTTTTTCCACGGGCATCAATGGATCGCTTGAGTGGATGTATGTAAACTCCGCCATCATCAGCGATACCCACCTTCTCAAAAAGTGAATTTTTAAAAAGGGTTTCATCAAAAGCCTCCTCAGGACTTAATTGAACTTCAATTGTTTTATTCATAGGAAAGGTATTTATCCTTTCAATTTTGAAACCGTATGGCTCAAGGCAAAGGTAATTATTAATTTATTGAAGTGGATCTCACCTTCTTCCATCAAAGGAAAAAGAGTACCCAAAGTTCAATCCAAAGCGAAAGGTTTGTGAAAGCTTATCCTGATTAAGGGAGTTAAAAACATTCTCAAAAATTGGTTCAACATCAAAAATCCGGTAGCCAATACCGTAACCAACAAAAGCGTCAATTGTAAACCCATCGCCATCGTTTCGCTGCATGAGCCGGCTTCCCAGCAACACACCATATTCAGCGCGTTGTTCTGAAGCACTTGCTGTAAGCAGATTGCCGGGCGCCAATGGAAAATCAATGTTAGAAAAATGGCTAAGGTTGGTGAACCGAATTTCGTGAGCGAAGTACCACATACCGGTTTTCATGGGGTTATAAAATTTCTGTTTTACCGATATCGCATAACCACGATTATAAATCTCATCTTTTGGCACAGCCGAATCGGCTGTAAAGAATGGATTGCGGATTGCTTCAAAACCAAACTCATGACCCAATCGCTCTTCGTTGTAAAATTCAATACCAAACGGCATGAAGCCAACAAATGAAAATGCTGGATTGCCTTGTACGATTACACCCCTGTATTCGGGATATCGTGGATTGAAATAATTAAAGCTTCTTTTTGTAACCGCTGCCGATACTTTTGTCTGGGCTTTTGCCAATGAGCTGATTTCGCTCGCAAGTTTGTTATCCTCATAAAAGGGTTTGTAATAGCCGGTGAGTTTTCCATCTTCCTCGTAAAGTTCCCAGGTCCCAACGCGAAGATCATTTTCAATCGTCCCTTTTGTTTGCAACGAACCGGAAGGAAAATAACCTGTGTAAGTCCCCTTCCCTTCACTAAATACACACTCTCCTTCCAGTTTACCATCTTCAAAATAGTATTTCCATTCGCCCTGGTTCTTTCCATTCTGAATAAGTCCCTTCATCTTTAATGCTCCACTGGGGTAGTATTCTCGATATTCGCCACTCCCCATTACGTAGGTAATCTCACTTTTAATTTTGCCTCCCGGGTTATTACTACTCCAATAGCCATTCTTCTTTCCGCCAACAAATTCTCCGGAAGAGCTCAGTGTGCCATCTTCAAAATAATAGTTCCATGAGCCGCTTGGCTCGTCATTTTCATATCGACCTTCTGAAGAAATTTTTCCTGAAGAATAATAATTTTTCCATGCGCCATTTTTTCTCCCACTCACAAAGTCACCTTCGCTTTCCATAATACCGGCTTCAGAAAAATATCGCCAATGCCCTACATTGCGGGCGCCTGCCCGTGGCCCTTCTGCCAATACTTTTCCAGAATGATAATATTCTGTGAATCGACCATGATCCTCCTCATACTCAATCTCGCCACGCAAGACACCGTCTTCAAAAAAAGTTTTCCATAAGCCGGTTCTTTTATTGTCGAGGTACTCTCCGGTTTCTTTAAGATCACCGCTCTCGTAATAAATCAGCCAAACACCCTCGCGCAATTTGTTGTTGATCGTTCCCTCCATACTTTTTTGTCCACTCTCATAAAAGTATTCCCATCTGCCATAATTAGAATTTTGCCGGAGTATCCCACGCATCTTGATGTTTCCCGTTTCATAATAGAACTCCCATACACCTGATGTTTCATTGTTTACAAACTGACCTTTGGATTCAATATTTCCATTCAAAAAGTAAGATATATAACGACCCTGCAATAGGTTGGTCACTGTATCCCTTACCTGATAGATCTCTTTCAGGTTTTTCTTTTCTGCATCATGATAGGTAAAGCGAGTCACACCCTGCGATAGAACGGCCAGGGGAACAAGAACTAAATAACAAAGTACTACATGCTTCCTTGAAAACAGCATTCAGTAAAGTTAAGGAAAACCGGAAAATCTTCGATCAGGTATGTAACGCCTTTATAACGGCTGCTTTGCCCCATTCCTGCTTTTCCTGCTCTGACCAAAGTTCCGGGAAAAACATGATGAGCTGAAAACGAGGCGGCAAATATTTTTGCCAATTAGTGCCCCCAGTCGCTTTAATGTCTTCCGGATCTCTGTGCAGATAACGCCCCGCTGATCGCATATGCGCCAGTGGCCACAATACATTTGCCAATTGATCGAACTCACGCAGTCTGTCGAGCACCGCTTTAGACGATGGAAAATTCTGTTGGTAAATCTTACGAAGATTGCAGGTACGATACTTCATCCCTGTTTCCGTAAAAAGAGTAAGGTATTTCTTTTCAAACTGTTGAAGTGTAAGTGTTTTTTTTCCAGACGCCAATTCGGTAGCCCCACTACGCCAGTATAAATGTTCAATCTGTTGCTCTATGTCGCTGTATTCCTGCATGGACTCGCGAAAATCAACATGCACGAGATTGATTATATCGGTGCTGCAAATTTCTATGAGCCGGTATTGGGCTGACTGAAAACCGGAAGAAGGCAACAACGACATTCTGAATTTCAGAAACTGCTCCTTCTCCATGCCATCGACCATCACGGCAAATGAATTTTCCAACAACTGAAAATACCGGATGATACGATCCATGCGAATGGTAAAAAATTTCTCGTCCGCGGGCTCCTTCGCAGAAATTTGTTCAATCTCCCATAAAATTAAATTGAAATAAAGCTCGGTAATCTGATGATAAATGATGAACACTTTTTCATCTGCAAATTGTGTCTTTGGATTTTGAAGACTTAGCAATGTATCAAGGTGGATATAATCCCAATACGTTAAATAATCTGCGTGCAACAAACCATCCAGGTAGGATGACAGGTCCTGACCCATTACCGCATACTTTTGTTGCAGTTTTTTTAGTTGCTCAATAAGGGCCGGATCGAGAGATTTCTCCATAGGAATTGTGAATACTTACGTAAATTTGACCCATTCAAAAGAATAACCAAAATAATATGTCATCGCATTCTTCTCCCGAGTCTAAAA
>JALHRJ010000097.1 GCA_022841475.1 Cyclobacteriaceae bacterium
CTTCAATTGTTCCTCGGATGCCTTCCAGGGAATGTTGGCTACATAAATGTTCATTTTTGTTTTTGAAATTAAGTGATAAATGTTCTTGCTAACTTAGTAATGCCTTCCGATAAGATCACGATTAGTGGAGTACTTTCAGGTGGGATTATATCATTAACAATTCAAAGGTAATAGTTTTTTTGAATTATCCTCAAAATCAACCTTAAAACCGCATTTTTAATCTGCCTTTTACTAACTTTTTTTTTACATGGGGTGCTCTGCCATAAACTTTTGGAGGCTTTTGAGTGCATTATCGTTGATTTTGTTCTGCATAAAGGGTGACCAACCCAGCAAAGTACCCATGGCGCCTAACGCCATTCCGCTCCAACGCCACAGGTCAAACTCATCTCGATGGTCAAAAATCAGCCCGTCCTTAAAGGTAAATTCAGCTTTTATCTTGTTTATTACCTTCCGTCCGGTTTTCGAAAAGCTATACTTGGCTACCCAGTTGCAACTGCCTTTGTCTCCCGCCACCTCAACCGCATCATAGCTCAACTCAAAGTCTTTGGCATTGAGGCACAGCATGTGCCACATAGCCCGAGCTTCATTACTACTCAGGTGTCGAAAAGCTGGATCGTAAAAAGTAACTTCAGGGTGATAGCAACTGTGCATGGTCTTCCAATCGCGCTGTTGAAAGGCGGTGTAAAATTTGGTGATCAGGTGGTAGTGATTCATATTTTTTTCCGTTGGTGGAACAATTTATCCTTCAGGCAGGCATTGCTTTCTATGCCACACAAATTCAAGTATCTTAGCCTACATCAATAATGAAAGCTAATTTAAAACACATGAAAATAAAACAACTAATCCTCGGAGTAATTGTAGCGGGCATCAGCTTTCTGGCCACAGGTCAGTCATTTAATAACTTGCCTGTCACAACGCAAAAGCCACCGCTGCACGGTAAACATTGGATGGCCATCACCGGCAAACCATTGGCGGCTACTGCTGGAGCAATGATATTTAGCAAGGGCGGTAATGCAGTGGATGCTTCATGCGCCATGCTGGCTGCTACCTGCACCATGTTTGATGTGCTGAGTTGGGGGGGTGAAACACAGGCATTAATCTACAATCCAAAAACGAAAAAAGTTATTGCTATCAATGCCTTGGGTGTTGCACCCACGGGGGCGACTGCCGATTTCTTCAAAAGCAAAGGCATGAATTATCCACCTCAATACGGACCGTTGGCGGCAGTAACACCTGGCACACCGGGTGGGTTGATGGTTATGTTGGCTGAATATGGTACCATGAGTTTGAAAGATGTGCTGGCACCCGCTATGCAACTGGCCGATGGTTATCCCATAGAAGCGCAAACGGCTAATAGCTTCGAAGGCCAGAAAGAAAGAATCAAGCAATGGCCCTATTCAAAAGCTGTATTTCTTCCGCACCTGGGCGAGAAGCGTGAAGCTCCGGTGGCAGGTGAAATTTTTAAGCAAGCTGATCTGTTTCAAACACTTCAAAAACTGGTGGACACCGAACAACTAGCCTTAAAGAAAGGTAAGTCGCGCAAGGAAGCCATCTATGCTGCGTATGATCGTTTCTATAAAGGCGATATCGCCAAAGAAATTGCACGCGGTGCGCAGGAGCAGGGGGGGTTGATTACGGAACAAGATCTTGCTAATTGGAAAGTAATTACCGAAGAACCTTTGATGGTGAATTACAAAGGCATTGATGTTTACAAGATGCAACAATGGACGCAAGGTCCGGTATTATTGCAAGCCCTTAATATGCTGGAAAATTTAGATTTGAAAGCAATGGGCTTTAACTCGGCCCGCTATATCCATACCTTGTATCAGGTGATGAACCTTACGTTTGCCGACCGCGATTTTTATTATGGTGATCCTTACTTCGCACCAGAAGAGCCGATGAAAGGATTGCTATCCAAAGATTATGCAAAAGAACGGATGAAGGCTATCAATTGGGAACGTAACGATCCGAAAGCTATGCCCGGTGATCCTTATCCCTTTGAAGGAAAAGTGAATCCCTATAAAGATTATTTGAAAGAGGCATCACGCGATACCTACACTTCACCGCTATCTGAAGATTATCTCAATCAGGTTTTTTTGGGTACCACTTCCGTGGAAGCTGCGGATAAGGAAGGGTGGGTGGTTTCTATTACACCCAGTGGTGGTTGGAACCCCGCTTGCATTGCCGGCAAAACAGGTATTGGTATGAGTCAGCGGATGCAAAGTTTTGTTACGAATCCAAAAGAGAATCCATACAATATTGTTGAACCCGGCAAACGGCCCCGGGTAACACTCACACCCACCTTAGCGCTAAAAGATGGCAAGCCATTTTTATCTTTTGCTGTACAGGGTGGCGACACGCAAGATCAAAACCTGTTACAGTTTTTTCTGAACATAGTTGAGTTTGGAATGACCGTGCAAGAGGCTACGGAAGCGCCAAACATTAACAGCGATCAGCTATGGTTATCCTTAGGTGGTGAAGACCGAAAGCCCAAGGCCGGAAATCTTTTGCTGCACGACAGCACACCACCTTATGTGCGCAAGCAATTACAAGGAATGGGCTATCGCATGCGGTTTGATGATCGCACCAGCGGACCGATCAATGCAATTTATTTTGATTGGGAACATGGCAGTTTTTGGGGTGGCTCCAGCAACCATGGAGAGGATTATGGAATTGGATGGTGAAATTCAATAGGCAGGAATCAGTAGGCAATTGGCAATAAACAGAAGTAATAAAAGTAAGGTCAAAAAATTTTATTCGGTCAAACATTGCCTACTGGCGATTGTCTACTGTTTACTTACTAATAAGCTCTATCAACCGTACCTGATCCGTATACTTTTTTCGTAACGTTCTTGGTGTTGCCTTTGTGCTTTACCGAGCCACTTCCCAATACAACGGCATCAAGTGTTGCGGCTGCCGTAATTTCGCAGGTGCCTGAACCACTGATTTTTACTTTGGCCGACTCTAATTCGCAGGCAAAAGCATTCAGGCTACCACTGCCGCTCATAACGATATCATTGGTAGTTGCATAGCCTTTTAGTGTTACATTTCCTGAGCCACTGATTTCAGTTTTAAGGTTATTGCCTTTTAAGTCCAGTTCAATACCACCGTTACCAGAAACGGCAAGACTCATGTAATCCGAAGCGATTGAATTTTCAGAAACGATCTTTCCACCTCCATTCACCTGTAGTTCATTTATGTTTTTTACGCTCACCATAATTTTCATGGTTGGCTTCACTTTAATGTCATCAATCTTAGCCCAAATGCTTTTGTTAGGATTGTCGGGTTTACGTTCTACGTTTACTAACAATACTCCATTTTCTACTTTCACTGTAGTTAACTCCCAGATTTCGGTCAGGGCTTCCACCGTAACTTCCTGCTTGTTGGTTTGCTTTACGTACACGGTATAGTTCGAATTAACATAAATGCTTTTGAACTCCGGAAGTTCCAATGTTTTTTTGGTTGTTTGTGCAAATGTGAAGGAAGCGATGGAAAGGAGAACCAGCGAAAAGAGTATGATTACGAAGATGAAATTAATTTTTCTCATGGACGGGTTAGATTAGGATTACAAACTGCAAAGCTTTAAGCACAGCGAAAGAACCAATTCGACAAAATTACACCCTTCACGATAGAAAGACTAAACCGAGGTTAAACTAAACTAACGATGTTATTTTTTCCTGAAAATGTAACGAAAAATGAATACAAATAGGGCCAAACCGATGCAAATCATGAATAGAACGGTAGGTGTAATCAGTTTAACAGCATGCATGTTTTATAGGTTAAATGCGTATTCGCGTCTGAAATCTAAGATCATTTTTGATATTTCCTTCAATTGTTTCACTACCAGATCCAATCGTGGACCTATCAATATAACGTTGGTAGGCCCATCGAAACCAGACGTCTATCTTTTTTGATACCGAATAGTGTAGCAGGATATAGTTACGCACACCCACTCCGGAGTAAGGCGGGAACGAGAATGCGAGCCACACATCTTTTTCGTAAACATAAAGCCGGTTGTCGTAACTATCGGTATCAATCAAGGCATAACGGCCGCTTACTGAAAACTTACGGTGGCTCCAGGTGATGTCTTGAAGGATAACCATTCCGCGTGTTGCTGTTGAACCTAACTCATAGGTGTTAAACTGCGCACGGGTGCGAAAGGTTAGCTGTGGATCAATAACATAGTCGATATTAATCCAATAGTTCCGTCTCACTCCCGGGGCTGTCAGGTAAGTATTACTTTCTGTTGAAAGATTGCGAACCTTACTTTCTTCAGTCGCCTGGATGAACATGGTAATATTTCTGGAGGGTTTATAATTTGCCCGCAGCAACCATTCATGACCCTGCGAGGGCGCGTAACTTCTAAACCGAAGCCATGGAAACTGAAACAAATCGAAATAACCTGAGAAGGAATACATTTTATTGACGGTATACTTCCAACCCCAGTATAGTCCACGCTCATTCTGTGGCGCTGAACTTTCTGCCAATGCATTGCTATAGAAACTTTGATAGTTGCGTGCAAAGTTTCTATAGTGAACCGAAACATCCAGTGAAGAGGTAAGGCTGCCAATGATGCCGGCACTCACTGCAGCGCCTTGCGTAAAGGTATGAGCTGTTTCACTGAAGAATGTAAGATTTCGGTACGTGTAGTTAAGAAAGATACTTCCATTGGTATTCTGGTCGCCCTGAAAGTAGAATTGATTGTATACCATTGGCGATTTTACAATAGGGAAATTAAACTTCGTATGATGAAGAACTAACCCGGCATCCAGGGTTTTGTACTTATAGTTGATTACCCCTGCTAAATTTTTTTCTTGTAGTGAGTTACGGTTTGCAATTTCGTTGGGCGTACGGTGAAGTCCCGTTTCATTGAGAGATGAAATCGTATTGACCTCCGATATTGAATCGGATTGCAAGGTGCCATCCCGCCAACGGGAAGAGAACATGCCGTGGATGATAATTCTCTTATGGGCTGCATAAGATACTGCCGCGCCCCGAAAGTATCCAGCTTCATACAAAGAAGTATAAGGCATAAATCCAATGTTCGGCCTTCGGATGGTGGTTACTGCTTCGGCACTTTTACCAATCCCGAATGCAGAACCTAAAATTAATCCCTGACCAAATTGTGCCTGGTAATCTCCGGCAATCAGATTTTTGAATTTTCCCTTGTTTAAAATTTGAGCGTGGAGCGAAATAAAATCGGGTCCATAGTGTTTTCGCGAGGGTGCCCAACGGAGTTTTTCACCGGCATCTTTTTCAGTAGTGAATCCAAGACTAAAATCTCCAGGTCGGCTTGTTCGAAAACGAGTATAGATTCTGTCTGGTGAACCCGCGTACTGACTGGCGGGTGGTGTGTCTGTTTTATATCCTCTTTTTTCTTCCAGCGTTCGATCTATACGAAAAATCAGGTAGTTATTATTTTCATTGAGTACACGATTTAAAAATGATCGGTTAAGTCCGGTAGTAGGATCAGAAACCGTAATGAATGGCATCAATCGCATAAACGTGTCCCTGTTGATACCGGGAATATTTTGCAATTCATAGATTGATAAAAAAGGTCCGGCTTTATCCCGATATTCGAGAAGTGCCTGGATTTGCATTTCGTTGAGAAAGAAAAGTGATTGCAATTGTTCTTTGCGTACCAGATTTAAATCGACAGGGTTTGATAGCAATTGAGCAAAGTTCTCATAAAGATCTTCATAGTTGAAGTCTTCATCCTGGGTAGCCAGAATTTCATCTACCAGTCTTTGAAGATCAACTTCTCTTCTAGGAGTTATTTGCGCTTTAATAGCGAAAGATAATAATACCAGCGAAAGGAAAATGACACCTTTCATTTCTTGTCATTGTGGCCAATCCTGTAGCAGGCGGATGCCTGATGACTTGCACCTGTTATTAAATTAAACTGAATGGCATAATCAGCATAAAGCTTTTTCTTGCGCATCCCAATTCCGAAAAATCCGGTTTGAGGTTTTAGGTTGAATCCCGTGCGGAAGAAAAATTTTTCTTTGAAGGAATACTCCAACCCTGTTCGCCACGTGGCAGCATAGTCGAGGTCTTTATCCAACTCTGAAGTAATGAGGATATGTTCTATAGGTTTGAAGGTGATACCAGCTGTAAGTTTTGTAGGCAATCGCTCCGATTGATAATCATTGGACATGGATGCCTGGTTTAAGTTGGTAATGTAAGCGCCTATTGTAAGCTTGTCGGTTAGTTGGGCTATGCCACCAAAGTCAAGAGTAAACGCATGGTTGGTTCCAAAACCTTCCGCCCGATATTGAATATAATTTACTTTAGCACCCAGCGAAGCAATTCCGACTTTATTACCAAAGCCGGCAGAAATAATTTGTTCGTTGTAGAGATCATCGCCAAAACGAAACGCACCCAGCGAAGCAATACCCCATCGAATAGGACTATTGAAAACGAATGCCATTCGGTTGGCGTTGGTAAGTTGAGCAAGGACTTCATAAGCCACGGCTGTGCTCATGAAATCCTGGGAGCCTATGCCACCCACATTGTTAAATAATGCCCATTCATCAGATAGACCAGATGATGCATACCCCATCCCGGCAGCGCGCGCTCCCATTAGTGTGGAGATACTCTGGGCATTAGTTACTTTTGCTATTACCAGAAGAACTAAAAGACTGATTAATCGTGCCACGCGTAATGGTTGTTATATCTAAGTTAAAATATTTGATTGAAATTATTCTATTGGTAATGCTCTTGTTTTTTGCAAAACAGGGGCATGCACAGGATAAAATGGAATACTATGCCACAGGTGAACTACGGGGCAGGGGTTTGATGCATGGAGAACTTAAAGTAGGAGAATGGAAATATTTCTACCCGAATGGGATGAAGAATGCTATCGAGAATTATTCAGAAGGAAGATTGCATGGCAGTGTTTATTATTTTTATCCAAACGAAATCTTACAAGGCAAGGAAACGTGGAGCAAGGGAAGTTTAGTGGATTCAGCCTGGTATTATCACCCCAATGGAACTTTGCATAGAAAAGGTATTTATAAGAATAGTGAATATGCCGGAATATGGGTACACTTTTTTGAGACAGGATTAAAAGAACGTGAGGTGACATATGATAAGGGTCAACCGAATGGACCCACCAAGGTATTTAACGAACAGGGTAATCTTATTCAGGAAGGCTTTTATAATAATGGGTTAGAATCCGGAGACTGGAAATTTTATACGGCTGCAGGTCAACTAGAATTTATTGGTCAGTATACAGAAGGCAAGCCAGCGGGTGTTTGGTATCAGTTTGTGAGAGGGAAAAAGAAGGTTTACGAACGTTATTAAAATTCTTTTCTCATGTGAAAGAAAAAGCCTTGCGTTTTTTCTCGGGTAAAGGTGTATTCAAATCGAAGCACAGCGTCATACGCAGTAACAATATCGATACCGGCCCCAGCACCAGCTAATAGTCTGTTTGATAACCGGGTATTTAATTCAAGATTTTGATAGTAAGGGTAGTTTTCGACATAGCCTAAATCGACATAACTTTTAAGATAGATGGTAAGCGGGAAGTAACGAAACTGTTCGATCGGCATCTGGTCAATATCCCACGTGCGTGAAAAGACTCGTTTTCGAAAAGTCGTCTTATTAAGAAAAAACTTAGGTCCTTCGATAACATAAACTTCATAGCCTTTTACAAGTTGCCTTCGATAACCGAGTGCGCTGAATAAGGAATAAGGCTGATCGGAAGGTGTACTCATATACACCGAACTAAAGTTAGAAAGGTAGAAATTTTTTGTTAGGTCGAAATATCGGGCATAGGTAAGGTTGGCCTCCCACTGATTAACATTGCCGGTTCCAAACCCCAGGCCAGATTTTTGTGCAAAGGCCGTTATGTGATATCCTTTTAAAGGATAAGCGATTACATCGCGATGCTCGGAATTAAAGGTATATGTTAACGCACCAAAAATTTGCCGCACACCACCATTACTATAATAATTTGGATTTAACACGGCAATGGTATCGACTATATGATTGTTTTGATAGGTGTAGTTGAAGGAATGGGTTTCATAAAATGATTTACGAAATGTGTAGGTGATGCCAAATCCATTTCTCGTTCTTAATGTCTTTCTACCTTCTTCAAAAACAAGTTTATGATCCTCTGTAAAATAGGCCAGATTTTTCGGCTCTCCATAATTGAAATCGAAAATCAACCCGTGTTTCTGTTTACGATCGATATAGGGAATACGGTAACTTAATTCAAATTGACGGGTAAAACCAAATTGTGCAGTGAAGCGTAGTGTTTCGTTGCGCCCTCGAAAATTGTATTGATAAAGGCGAAGTCCGAAATTAACACGCTTGAAGTCGTGATTATAGTTTTGCCACCATTCATTAAAATTGCGGTCTGAGAGTTCAAAAATGGGAACCGGAAAAGTATACCAACGCTCGTTAACTTCAATCAGAAGGTCCACACTTTGATTGGTAATCTCCAGCCAACGAACAGTAACCGTATTAAATAGCCGAAGGTTATAGATTTTTTGTTGGTCCTGTTTTAATACTTTAATAATACGTTTAGTACTGATCGTATCACCGGGATTCAGGCTCAACTCGCGCGAGATAATTCGTTCGCGGGTAATTTTGTTGCCAATGATTATTACCCGGTTAACGGTAACTAAACGATTGGTTAGTGTATCGGTAGTGGGCCCTATAACCGTATCAACCGATAGCGGTTGCGCTGTAAAACTTAGAATACCAATGATCAATGCCCACATGCCTGTACGTTACCAGTTCTTCATTGAAATTCTTAATCAGGAGTACGTGTAGTTTTTTGTTGATTGCGGTACGACCAAATCAAAATAGCGACCCCCACAAGGAACAAGGGAATGCTTAAAATCTGTCCCATATTGATGGGTAGGTCATTTTCGAAGTCAACCTGATTTTTCTTTAGGAATTCATAGGCAAATCGAAGGCTCCAAAGCAGAATCATAAACACGCCAAAGATTCTTCCTGGTGGCAGATCTGCTTTATGTTTTTTCCACATTAGAAATAAGATTATAAAAAGTATTACACATGAAATGGATTCGTATAATTGTGCAGGGTGACGCGCAATTCCTACTGTGCTTACTCGCGCAGCCAGATTACCATTGGGGTCTACATCGATCTGAAAATTTAATGGAGTGATGCGGGGTTCATCCACAAATTCATCGTAATAACTTAAATAGTGTTTTACATCGCCTTGAAGAAACGTGGTGGCCTCCGCCTGGCTAACACCTTTCTTAAAAATAATATATATGTTGATAGGCACCCGGCCATTAGCACCTTCGGGTAATGACGTATCTTTTTCAACGGAGATGTATTCGGCTGGATTGTTCCCGTCCTTACTATCCATAATGCCATCGGTAATATGATTAATAAAAACTACACTAAAGGGATTATTGGACGGGAGTCCAATAATTTCTGAATTAAAGAAGTTACCAAGGCGTATCAAAGCCCCTGTCAATGCAACAACAATCACAATCCGATCAAGTACTTGAATATAATTTTGTCCCGGTTTTTTTTTGCGACTGTAAAGCCACAAAGCAAACAAAATTCCAAAGGCACCACCATGACTGGCCAATCCGGTAAAGCCAGTTACCCGGAATGGAGAAAACTCGAACGGTAAAAGTATACTAAGCGGGCTTGTGACAAAAAGCTCAGGCTGATAGAATATCACATGGCCAAGTCGTGCGCCAAGAATGGTGGCTACCACCATGTAAATCGTAAGCGTATCTACATCTTTTTCGGGCTTTCCTTCTTGGCGGTATATATAATAAAGGACCTGCTGGCTGATTAAAAAGCCAAGCGCAAACAATAAGCCATACCATCGCAAGGCAAATGAACCAAACGAGAATATTTCAGAGCTTCCGTTCCAGATTATGTAACTAACCATATTAAAATGTATAAGATGCCTGTTTCAGGCTAAGGTTTAATGGGCAAATATAAGGACTAAAGCCTAATGCCCAAGGGACCGTTATAATCCGTCCAGTTCTTCAAGTTCGTGCCTGAAATTTCCTGACAAAATCGGGAAGCGACACCAACTTCGTGGGTCAACATTAATTTCATCCAAATGAAAGGAGGGCGCTAATCGCTCTCGTTTCCACTGGTTGGCAGCCCATAAACGGAAGAATTTTTTTATGTATTCTTTAAGCTGAAGAGAGGCAATGGATTGAGAAGGTTTACTTCTTAGAAGATAATAAACTTCAACCGGAGATTTGCGATCCCGAATGGCCAGTTCTTCAATTTCGACCAGAAGCGTATAAGGCATTAAATCTTTTTCATCGGTCTGGGCTCGTTCAGCAGGTCGCAATTCTGCAGTAGGGGTAAGGTTGTTCACATAAGAAAGGCCTGGGTAAGTCAATTCTTTTTCAGCCCATTTTAACCATTGTAGAATAAAGGGTTTATCTATGCCTGCGATGGGAGCCAGGCTGCCACTCGTATCTCCATCCATCGTAGCGTAACCAACATCACCTTCACTACGGTTGGAGGTTGTTAGCAGCACAGCTTGCTTAATGTTAGCCAGCAGCCAGATGATGGGTGAGCGTGTTCTCGCCTGAATGTTTTGTTTAGCAATGTCATCGTTTTCCCAGGTTAATTTTCTACCCAGTGCTTTTTCTATCTTCTCTTCATATGAATTTACTTCATCATCAATAGTCCAATGATGGAATCCAGCGCCAATAGAATGGGCAAGTTCTCGTGCGGCTACCAGGGTTGCCTCCGATGAATTTTTTGTTCCCTGATAGGCACACGTTAGGAGTGCACCAACAGCTTCTTTTTTATCATGCGTTAGTGATATACCGACACTACTACAAAATTTTTCCCAACCAAGATCCCTTGATGCTCTACTAACCATTTCAGCAATGAGTATGGCGCACAACGATGAGTCGGCTCCTCCGCTTAAACTCAGCACATATCCTTTCGCTTTACTTTTTCTCAGGTAATCAAACAACGCGAGTGAGGTGGCTTTAATAAATTCTTCGTTAGTTTCCCTAACATCCGTGATTGGGTGAATTTGAGTTTTGGCAGGAGTTTCAAAATTCACATCAGACCAAAGCAGGTTAAAAGTTTTAATAGAAAGTCTGTCATTCACGCGAATCAATTTTCCTTGCTGACCAAAAATGATATCGCCATCGTAAATCATTCGTCCAGCCTCATTCCCCAACAAATTCACAAAAAGGTAAACACAATTGAATGCTTGCGAACCGTCAATCACCACTTCGCGCTCTCGCAATAAACTTTTGCTCATGGCAAAGTGACTGGCGCTTGGGTTCATAATAAGATCTACACCGCGTTGAGCCAACGGATAACCCGGTCTTTTTTCTTTTCGCCAGGCATCCTCACAAATTTCGAAGCCAAACTTAATACCGTGAGCCTCATACATCAGGTCACCCGCACGAATGAATCCTCCGGCAAGACTAATCTCCTTCACTTGACCGGCAGGCCACGCATCAAACCAACGGGGCTCGTAATGAACTCCATCGCGGGCAAGATTTTGTTTTAGTGTAACGCCAATTATTTTTTTATTTTGAATCACGCAAACCCCATTGTACGTAATGCCATCAAAACGAACAGGCAAACCAATACATACGGTGATTGTATCGCAATGTGGAATTACTTGCTGAAGATATTGGCCAGCTTTCTCACTTAACCAATCGCTAAGAAACAAGTCTTCGCAACCATAGCCTGTGAGGCTTAGTTCGGGAAAACAAAGAATGAGAACGTTTTGTGCTTTGGCTTCTTCTATAGCGGAGATAATGTTGTTTACATTATTGTTCCAGTCCAAAGGAGTTTGATTTACTGTGGCTCCGCCAATTCGCAAGATCTTACTCATTTGGCTAAATGTTTAAAAGCACACAGGTTTTTTCGGATGCATCCTGTTCGGCTTTCTTCTTAGTAAAACCAAATCCTAGTCCATAAGGTTGCTCGCCAATGATCACTTGTGCAGAAAATTCCTTACTATTTTTTCCCTTCTTCACGTCCGTTACCTCAAAGTGAATATCCTTGCCATTGCGTTGTGCCCATTCTATCACTTTACTTTTATGATTTGAGTTTGAGTTAACGACAACTTCCAGATCAAAATAGGGTCCGATGAGTTTATCGATGACGAATTTACGGGTGCGCAAATAACCTTTGTCGAGGTAGATAGCGCCCACCAAGGCTTCCAGCGTATTGCCCAAGATTACCTGATGAAGTTGAGCGTTCTTATGATCGAACTGTACAATGGCCGCAACGCCCACCTTACGGGCAAGATGGTTTAGTGATTCACGATTAACAATGCGCGATCGGATCTCGGTAAGAAAACCTTCATCTTTAAAGGG
This sequence comes from Cyclobacteriaceae bacterium, assembly GCA_022841475.1. Lineage (GTDB taxonomy): Bacteria > Bacteroidota > Bacteroidia > Cytophagales > Cyclobacteriaceae > ELB16-189. The sequence continues at coordinate 12,312 of JALHRJ010000097.1, forward strand.
ATATTTTTTGAAGAGATAATCAGCAACAGCAGCTCCTAAAATCGCATCCCCCAAATATTCCAATCGCTCGTTGGATTCGCGAAAGCCATCTTTTTCTTTTGATCGTGAACTGTGCAGCGTGGCAAGTTTATAAAGAGCAAGGTTGGCAGGGGCAAAGCCAGCAATCGTCTTAATGGCCGTTACTAGTTTCTTATCCTCTTTTGATTTTTTTTTCTTTAAAGTCAGTAAGTTCCACACAAGTAGGGGGTCTTACTCAACTTTCTTAAGGATGACGGATGCATTGTGGCCACCAAAGCCAAACGTATTGCTCAGAGCAATTTTAACTTCTTTTTTCTGAGCCTTATTAAAAGTCAGATTTAATCTGGGATCAAGGCCGTCATCATCTGTAAAGTGATTGATAGTAGGAGCAACAATACCTTCCTTGATTGCAAGGATACAGGCAAGTGCTTCAATGGCACCAGCGGCACCCAATAAATGGCCGGTCATTGATTTGGTGGAACTGATATTCATCTTATACGCTTGTTCACCAAATACCGACTGGATGGCTTTTATTTCACCGATATCGCCCAAGGGTGTAGAGGTGCCATGCGTGTTGATGTAGTCGACATCTTCTGGTTTAAGGCCCGCTTCCGCCAAAGCATTTTTCATTACTTTGGTAATGCCGGCACCTTCAGGATGTGGGGCAGTAATATGATAGGCATCAGCAGTAAGGCCGCCACCTATAACTTCGGCATAAATTTTTGCGCCTCTTTTTTTGGCGTGCTCATATTCCTCAAGAATCAACGCTCCGGCTCCTTCGCCCAATACAAAGCCATCACGGTCTTTATCATAAGGACGGGAGGCTGTTTCCGGTGAATCATTTCTTTCCGATAAAGCTTTCATGGCATTGAAACCACCCACACCGGCTTCGCATACAGCTGCTTCCGATCCACCTGTTACAATGACATCTGCCTTCCCTAATTTGATATAGGTGTAAGCATCATAAATGGCATTGGTAGAAGAAGCGCAGGCTGATACCGTAACAAAGTTAGGTCCGCGAAAGCCATACTTTATGGAGATATGCCCGGCACTAAGATCGGCAATCATCTTGGGTATGAAGAATGGATTAAATCTGGGTGTGCCGTCACCCTTGGCAAAAGATTTTACTTCTTCCTGAAAAGTAAACAACCCTCCGATGCCAGAACCCCAAATAACCCCAACGCGGTCGGGATCAAGTTCAGGTAGCGGAAGGTTGGAATCTAATATTGCTTCGTCAGCCACCACCATGGCATATTGTGCGAACGGATCCATTTTGCGGCCTTCTTTGCGGTCCATGTGGTCTTCAAAGTTGAAGCCTTTGACCTCGCACGCAAACTTGGTTCTAAAGAGAGTAGCATCGAATCGGGTGATGGGGGCAGCGCCACTTTTTCCGGCTTTCAATCCTTCCCAATATTGCTGAAGGTTGTTTCCGATAGGGGTTAATGCACCTGCACCTGTTACTACTACTCGTTTAAATGTCATACAATACGTTAGTGGAGCAAAAACTGACAATTATTTCTTAACGTTCTCCTCGAGGTAAGAAATCGCCTGGCC
>JALHRJ010000098.1 GCA_022841475.1 Cyclobacteriaceae bacterium
CTATTGGAACACGATCCGATAGCTGGAAATTGGTGAACAGTTTCTCTTCGAATGATTTTCGTCCTTGCATGACCAAAGATAAATTTCATTCTTATATTTATAAAGTAGTTGTGCAACATGCACAGCATGTTTCTGCAATGGTGCCGTGACGAGTTGGTATTAAGTTTTATCTTCGTTCAACGTTTCGTTTCGTGGGACAGGACGCGGCTTCGGAAAGGCACCACTGCAGAAACACAAACGTTATGCTACATTGCTTTTTTGGACAGTTTGGACATCTGAGACAAAATACTTACCTTTGACGTCAGTAACGTAAAACGACACTATGATAGTTTCCTTTGGCTCGAAAGAGACAAGAAAAATATGGGAAGGTGAGAGAATTAAGGGTTTAACCACTGACTTGCAAGAAATTGCGAGACGAAAACTGAGAATGCTGAATAACTCCCAAAATATTATGGACCTTCAAGTCCCACCATCGAACAGACTTGAAAAGTTAAAGGGAAATTTAAAGGAACATTATTCAATAAGAGTTAATGACCCATGGAGAATAATATTTAAGTGGGACAAAGGGAATGCTTCGGACGTTGAGATATTGGACTATCATTAATAAAATTTAAAATGAAAAAATTAAAAAACATTCATCCAGGTGAAATTCTACAAGAGGAATTTTTACTACCCTTAGGACTAAGTGCCTATAAATTATCTAAAGACGTTGGGATTCCTCAGACAAGGGTTTCAGAAATCATTAAAGGTAATAGGAGAATAACGGCCGACACTGCATTAAGGCTTTCAAAATACTTTGGTAATTCTGCTAAGTTTTGGCTTGGACTTCAAGACGACTTTGACATTGAAGAAGAAGGACAACTTAAATCCAAAGAGTTGAAATTAATAGAGCACTATCAAAGCAACGCAGCATAACATTATGTATGTGATCATTGCGAGGTGAAGAGATTATTTGTAGCTTAGTTCTCGATCAACGTTCGGTTTCGTAGGACCGTTTCAGAGTGGTCGGGCAATTCATTCATCCCGAGAGATATCGGAATTTCTTCATTTGCCCCCCTATGCCGCAACATCTTGTGTACCAACGTTGCCCTGCAAAGACCTAAAAATATTTTCCCTATGAATACTAAAATATTACTGACCCTAGTTGCACTCCTCATGGGAATAAATTCCCTAGCACAATCTAGATTAGACTCATTAATAAACTTAAGAAAGACAGATAAATTAGAGGGAAAGGTCCCTACTCTTTATACACCAGGCTACAAAGACATTGCTTTAGATTATCAAACTCTTATAACGGATGCAATAAAGTACTATGAAGGCAAGTATAAAGTTCCATTAAATGTAAAATTAATACTTCTTGATTCGGCTCAATGGATAAGAGAGGCTATTCCCTATGGTTTTGTAGTTTTTGCCCGTGGTTGGATAGTAATGAATACAGGAATGAGCTATGAAACCTTTAAGCAAGTATATGGTACAAGAAGTTATTCTGAGCAATTGGATAATGAAGTAAAAAGAATGAAAATTCCTCCTGTAGAAATCGTTAATTCCCTTCTTAAATTTTTTAGTATTCATGAATTAGGACACTACTTTATTGGAAAAATCTCCAGTGCAAAAACGCCAGATCATTGGACGGACGAATTTGCAGCCAGTTTTTTCTCTTATGAATATTTTATTAATAACCGTCCTAATGAGTTAAAGCCATTTGAATTATTCTGCCAAATAAATAGTAAATATTATAAACCAAAATATTCTACGATTGCTGACTTCAATGAAAAATATACTGGAATAGGAGTGGAGAATTACGCGTGGTATCACTGTAATTTGTATTTCTTAGCAAAAGATATTTATAATTGTCAAGGAAAGGAATTCATTTCAATATTTGAAAAAAACTTTCCAAAGGACTCGGATAAGAAGTTTACAACTCATGAGATCATTTCTCTTTTGGATACAAACTGCAACGGAATAGTAAACAAATGGGTGACAAATCTTGAAACAAAAAGGTGACAAGGCGCCACCGGCAAAAAAATGTACAGGACAATTACCAATAACGTGTAAACTAAATGTAAACAAATAGATTCGATATTTGCTGTATGAAAACAAAACCTATCACCTGGGTTGGTCTCTTGATTTCATATTTATCTATCACAGTCGTTAACTGGATTTTTAAAACGTATCATGGCGCCCTGCTGAATGACACTCAAGTAATTGCCAAAGAGCTTATCATCCTGGGTTTGGTTGGAGTTTTGTTCCTGCTCATTATCAAAGGTGAAAAACTGGGGCTTGATTCGATTGGGCTATACGTTACGGGTTGGGGCAAATCCATATTCCTGATATTCGGCATTATGGTATGCACCATAGCGGCTGCACTGTTGGGCGTATTAATCTCACAACAAATTGGTTGGTCCTTTGGAGAATCAAAAGCATTTGATGCCCTTTCCCTATGGACGATTACATTAGTAACCATCCGGGCAGGTGTGGCAGAAGAAGTTTTTATGCGGGGTTATCTACTAGAACGGCTTACATCAATTTCAGGTAGCAAGTGGATGGCAGGCGGGCTTTCGCTAATCCCGTTTGCTCTATTGCACTATGCCGGTCAGGGTTGGGCCGGAGTTCTGGTTTCGTTCCTCGCGGGTCTTGTGTTAACTCTTTTCTATTTCTGGAAGCGGGACTTAAAAGCTAACATTGTCGCACACTTTCTGGTAGATTTTATTCCTAATGTAGTGGTTGAGTGGTTTTAGCAACGAGATAATTTACCAGTATGATTTATATAACCCAACTCATTTATATTATTCCTGGTCAGGAATCTACCTTTCATCAATTCGAAGACATCGCAATTCCCATAATTTCAAAGTACAACGGCCGGCTGTTATTCAGAGTGAGACCTGATGAAAATTCATTCATTGAACATCATATGGAAAAGCCCTATGAAATACATTTTGTAGAATTTGACTCGCAACAGGATTTTGAAAACTTCAAACAAGATGAGAAGAGAAAAAAATTCCTGCATCTAAAAGAACAATCCATAAAAGCATCCATCCTTGTTCAGGGAACCAAATTATAGCGACCACGTGAGTCGGAGAAGATCACCTTACAGCTTCATTCTCTCACATCCCAATTATCCATCCAATCCTTTACTATTTTAATAGGATACTGAACCTGCTTACACGTAGGGTTACATACCCGGTTGAACAAATTCCACCATGTGACTAAGCATTGATCTATATAACAAATACCCATAAATATGTAAGAAAATCAAACGCTTTTAATCCCACCTTGTGAGACATAAAAATTATCACTTTCACATGTTGTGATAACACCAAAATAAATGCACAATGAAAACTAGAATGAATCTGATTGGAAAAAATGTATTATTATTAACAGTAATAGCGCTTTTATTTACTGCTTGTGCACAAAAAGTTGCCTTTTTAAATTCGCCAGTTGTACCATCCGCAGAAGGAACGGTAGCCGTTAAAAAAGGAAGCAACGATAATTATAACATCGATTTAAATGTGAAACGCTTAGCTGATCCGAGCAGACTTACTCCGCCTAAAGCTGTGTACGTAGTTTGGATGGAAACTGCTCAAAGTGGCGTACAGAATATCGGTCAATTGAAGACATCAACTCATGGCTTATCTCAAATGCTGTCGAGTTCATTAAAGACAGTAACTCCACATCAACCAACAGGTTTTATTATTACTGCAGAGGATGATGCTATCGGAAGTTATCCAGGAATGACTGTGGTACTTAAAACCGCCACGATAGTAGTGAAATAATGGATTGGACTAATAAGTAGCTGTAACAGCTCATGCTGATGCAGCTACTATTTTAATTCTAATACTACTTCATTCACTCCCACCCCAATCGCAATTGCGCATTCGGTAAAACGTGGATAAGTGCCAGCTTCAATTCTGCTGCCCTTACTAAACGCATATTTCTCGAGGGCGTTTCCTTTCTTATCAATGTCTAGTTTTCGATTGCGGCTTTTATCCTGCACTACCGCAATCGCATACTGTCCCTGTGGAACGCCATACATCATCCACACATACTCCTTCGCGGCCACATTAAAACCGTTGGCCCCACCTTCCATCGGCTTTTGATTTTTAAAACTCTCTTCACTATCCATGATAGCAAAGTTTAAATATCCCAACGGTTCGTCAACCGATGTGAAAACCATTTTTAATGTAGCGTATTGTTTTGAGTATGAATTATCCTCTGTACCTGTAAGATTAAACTGATGATCGCTCCATTCCCGTGCATCCACCTGATTTAACCCTAACCCCGCAAAACTTGTTTGAATAAGGTCCGCATTTTGCTCTCGTGTGTAACTGGCTAAAGAAGCTGTCACCTCCCCTTGCAGCGCAGCGTTAATGTCCAACCCAAGCAACTCATTATCGAAATCCAGTTGTTGGAGGCTCACATACCTCAACAGGTTATTTGCACTTGTCTTGAAATGAACCACCTTGTTTTTGAGATCATACACCAGCGACCAATACGTACGAAAACTTCCTTTCATAATGGCAACTTCCTCAAGAACTTTGAATCCATCCACGACTGAAAGCGAAGGCTTATTAAATACCTGGTTTTCAATATCTCGTTGCAACACATTATACCGATGCAAATGACTAGTGTTATTTCCTTTCAACTTCGCAGGTTGTTTTGTATAGTTTTGTTGTGATATACCAGCCGGGTAGTTTGTTATTGCCTGGCATTCATTGGCCGCTTTATTCGTTACCACTGCTTCCCCATTTAAAAACTCAATGACTACCGACTTGCCGGTGGGGTCAGCCAGTATATAATGTATTTTTCCTTTTATAGGATTGATCGCAATCTTGCGAAGATTAGCAAGCACTTCCTCCACTGACGCATAATTGTCCAATTGGTATTGGATCCATTCCAGCTCATTGAGAAATTCACGTTCCGCTGTTGCACCATAATTGGTAAACTCAAGCCATAACATCTCTACTGTAAGTCCTTTTTCATTGATGCCGCCATAGGGCATCTCCTTACCATTTTGATTGAAGGTAACACTGCCATAAGTAGAAATCCAGCTTACCGGTTTACCCGCCTGGGTATAAAAGGCTTGCTTCTTTGTGTTACGCAGATTCTTAATCAGATAGCCGTTACCATAAGTCCAGTCAAAATTTTTTGCAAGAAAAACTTCATTACCGTTCTTCAATACCAGCGAAGAGCAAGCGTTTATCTCAACAGCAACTACCAGCGAAATAATACTTATCAATACTAACTTCATACCTGCTCCTTTCAATCAAAACCTGATCACATCCCCATCATAACAAAAGCACCCCAGTAGTAAGGCTCTTTGTATTTGGTCATCAGCTGAAGCTGGGCTTGCTTGAACGCTTTTGCTTTGCTTCCGCCTTTGGAAAGGTTGGTATAAAAGTTAGTCATCAGTGCTTGTGTTGCAGCATCGTCAACTTTCCACAAACTCATCACCAATGCTTTTGCACCTGCCACCTGAAACGAGCGCTGTAAACCATAAACACCTTCACCAGCACGCACATCACCCAAACCGGTTTCGCAGGCACTTAAAATAATAAGATCAGTGCCTTCGAGATTAAGGTTCATGGCTTCATAAGCTGTAAGCACGCCATTGTCATTGCTCTCCAGGTTGGGCATCACTTCTCCTTTTAATGTGGGCGATGCACCCGCCAATAAAATCCCTGAGCGCAGCAGTGGATTATTTTTTGCGTTTTCTGTGTGAACACCGGCCGCAGCTTGCTCAACATCAGCCTGAAAATATCCGTGCGTTGCAATGTGCACGAGGGCCGGTCCTTTTAATGTCTTAATGGCTGCTTCTGTTGCTGCTTTCTGCAAATAAGGAGTTACCTGGTAACTTCCTGTTTTCAAAATTTTGGAAATGTTTTCGATTTCAACTTTTGTTCCCGGCAAGGCGGCTACTGCATCGCCACCGTAATCAGGAAAGCCAAGGAGGAATGCAGTCTTCTTTGTTGCTACCAGCTTTTGATTTTTAAGAGCAATCACATCTTTGGAGTTTCCAACTAACACAAGATCATACCGGTTAAGCAAATAATCGCCATCGGTTTTCTTTAGCGTATTCAAACTGATCTGATTAAACACTCCGTCTGCTGAGATGTAAATTGTCTTTTTTCCCGCTAAGGCGGGATCGATACGCGCCCAGAACTGATCGTAAGAATAGGTATCAGCTGACTTTTGCTGAATAGCGTTTCGATAAAATTTTGCATAACGGGTCTCTAATTGATTGCCATTATCGAGCACAATAAGTTTAGGTGCCGTTGCTCCTTTTGTTAAAACCAGTGCGGCATATTTTGACTCTTGTGTAAAGTCTTTATCAAAACTGCGAATGCGGATAAATTCAACGACAGCCTCCTGATCGCTTAAGAGCGATGCTACCTGTGTAAAACTTAGTTTTTCGGCAGCATACCCTTGGGAGAAATCGGTGGAGCGTTGCGAGAGTGAACGCTCCATGTCATTGGCTTCCTTCTCCAGCGCAGGTAAATCAATTTTCTGATTGGTGAGATCTTCCTTAGAAAGTGAGTAATAACGCGCCAGCGTTTCTTTTTTATCCAGCCATGCTACATAATCTTTGATCAGGTCATTATTGCCGCTGGAAAAAATTGCTTTCTTGATTTTATTGGTTGAATTAAGTAACAGTCCCTTCGTGGCCATCTGGTAATCGTACATAGTTTGCACAACAGCCGGGTTGCCAGCACTTGCTTCGAGACAATAGTTATAGTAGCGCTGAAACCGTGGTTGCAGCACATCCCAGTATTTTGTTTTCTCAGCTTCGCTCATCGGTGGAAAATAGCGGTTGATAAAATCCAGCGATTTATCCATCGCAACTTTATAATTGGCATCCGCTTTCGCGAGATCGCCTTTCTTCCAATATAAAATAGCAAGGTCTTCCTGCGATTTCACGTAATCGGGGTGGTTGGTATCCAGAGCAGCGCTTCTTATAGTGAGTGATTTGGTGAGATTTTCTTCCGCTTCTGCCAAGCGGCCTTGTGTGCGATAGAAGTTACCGAGGTCATTCAGAACTTTTGCGTAGTTAGGATTTTCTGATCCAAAACGATCCAGATAAATCTGTGACGACTGTTTAAGATAGCCTTCTACCTTATCAAATTTACTCATCTGATTGTATAACAATGCCAGATTATTTAACACACCTGCATACATCGGACTTTTGCTATTCAGCAATCGTTGACTTTTCTCCAACTTCAAATAAACCTCCTCGGCTTCTGTAAACTTACCCTGCTGTTGATACAACAAGGCAAGGTTCGACTGAAAACCAACTTGATTGCGATCATTCGTTTTATTAAGTTTATCGAGTATGTTAATGGCTTCATTGAGTTTGTTAACAGCTTGTTCGGTGCGGCCAATTTCATACAAGAATATTGCCTGATTGTTTAATACCGTAGCATACTCCTGGCTCTCTTTCCCGAATTGGGTGTCCACTACCTGCAGCGCTTCAGTAAAATGCTTTTCAGCTTCATTGAAGCGAGCAGTCTCCTGATAAAGTACTGCCATATTATTGAGGGACGAGGCTCCGGCCTTACTGTTACGACCCAGTGTTTGCTCTCTCAAAGCAAGAGCTTCCGAAGTATAATATTCTGCCGTATTGTACCTACCCATTGTTGCATACAACAAGCCTAAGTCGGCATGCACCTTACTGTAGTTAATATTATTCGTCAGACCTTCCGTTTCATACGATAGTTTGGCATCCAGAAAAGCAATCTCGGCAAGTTTAAAGGCTCTTTCCTCGTAAAACTTCTCAGCGAGATCCAGTTTATCACGACTTCGCTCAGCCGGAGTCTTTCTATAATCGTCTTTTAATAAACTCTTTCCTGCTGAAATCGTTTTTACACCGCGCTCTTTCAAATCCTTCACATTCATCATGCCGGAGTTGTCTATGACAGTCATAGCATAATTGAAATCTATGGAATCAAGTTTGTCGCGCTCACTGTCAACAGCTGCATCACCTTTATCCTTCGCAGACTTTGTCGCTGACTGTTTTGTTTTTTCCAGCAATCGTCCACCTAATCCTTGTAATTGGGCTTCACTTACTAAAGGAAATGTTGCTACAAACACTCCAATAAAAATTAACTTCTTCATAGTTTTAATTCGTCCATCTAAAAATTATCACTCTCACGATACGCCTGAATCAATGCCAGCTCACCTTCTTTACCCGGTTTGGCATTCCCATGCTCCATGCCCATGATGCCCCGGTAGCCTTTATCATAAATGTGTTTAAAAATGTTTTTGTAATTGATCTCACCCGTGGTAGGTTCATTGCGGCCCGGGTTATCCCCAATCTGGAAATACGCAATCTCATCCCAACAGGAGTTAATGTTGTTAATAATATTGCCTTCGTTGCGCTGCATGTGATAAACATCATAAAGAATTTTACACGATGGACTTTTAACAGCTTTACAGATTTCAAAGGTCTGATCTGAGAAGCGAAGAAAAAGCTCGGGTGTATCGCTTAACGGTTCCAACACCATAATTAATCCACTGGGTTCAAGTATTTCAGCACCTCTTCGCAATGCATCTACAACGTTGGCAGTTTGAATACCGATGGGCATTCTGCGCTCAAAAAATCCGGGCACTACGGTGGCCCATTTGGCATTCACACGTTTTGCAGCTTCAACAGAAAATTTGCAGGTCTTTATAAAGTTATCCTTAAACTCCTGCTTGCCGGTAGTCAGTGAGGTTTTCCAGTTGTCGCCACCATCAATCACAAACACTCCCATAGTCATGCCCAACTGTGACAATGTTTTGCCAATCCGTTCCTGTTCGGCCACGGGTCTGGCCAACAAACCATTATCTTCAATTCCACGAAAACCCTGATCGGCCATAAACTTAATCTGATCTACAAAATCACTGCCGCCATGATTTTTAAACATTCCATCATGCGGAGCATAGTTAAGTTTAAAGGGTTTACCGGCTACAATTTTTGTTTCTGTTGCAGTGGCCGAACCGATTGTTAAGGCTGAGGCCATGGCAGTAAGACCGGTCTGAATAAAATTTCTTCTTTTCATAATTTATATAGATTACTGTTATTAGTTCAGACTATTGTTGATCCCATTCATCCCAGGCAATAGTCTCAAATTCTGAGAATACTTGCTTAAACTCATCCAGATTAACTGGCTTTTCAAAATCGCAGATTTTACTAACCCGCATCCAATGCTCCTGAACCAGTTGATCGGCCTCGGCACTTTTCATACTTTCCTTTCCCTTCCATTCAAAAATCTTCAATAAACATTTGTTGGAGGCTTGCATCATAATCGGTGGCCGGCTTGTTAAATATCCCCGATCTTTCAAAAGCACGTACCCTGATTTCAGGATAGGAATCAATTCATGCTCTTTGCCTCTGTGGGGACGATAAACCATTACAATAATGCGACCCATAACCTGCTGGTAGAACAGCCAAGTTAAAAACATTCTATCAAAAATACCGTGATTGACACGCCCAGTTTTTAACTTGCCTGAATGAAAATATATCGCAACTTATCGGCAGCCGTGGTGGAAGGTCTTCACGAAATCTTTGTAAACAAGAAATATGCCGATAAAGTGATTGAGAAAATCCTGAAGAGCAACCCGAAGTGGGGTGCGCGCGACAGACGCTTTATTGCAGAAACCACCTACGATATTGTACGATGGTATCGTTTATTCAAAGAAATATCCGAGTTGGAAGAGGAAGACTTTTGGAAACTGCTGGGTGTTTGGTGTCTTTGGAATAATACAGAGTTTCCTGACTGGGAAGAATTTGAAGGCCTGAATCGGAAAAAAATCGAAGCCGGATATGATCAGGCTCAATCCACCAGAAAAATCCGTGAGTCGATACCCGACTGGTTAGATGAATTGGGTGAAAAGGAACTGGGCCCTGACTGGGATAAAGAATTAACCGCCCTTAATGAAGAAGCAAAAGTTGTTTTGCGGGTGAATACACTAAAAGTCGATCGCAAGTCACTCCTAAAACAATTAGAAGAAGAAGAAATCAGCACGGAAGCACCCGCACAATTTCCTGATGCCTTGATTCTGGAACAACGTCAGAATATTTTTACCCGTCAACAGTTTAAGGATGGCTTATTTGAAGTACAGGATGCCGGCTCACAACTCATAGCTCCGTTTTTAAAAGTAGAACCTGGCCACCGCGTGGTGGATGCGTGCGCTGGGGGTGGTGGTAAAACCCTGCACCTTGCTTCACTGATGCAAAACAAAGGCCGCATCATAGCACTAGATACAGAAGCATGGAAACTCGAAGAATTAAAAAAGCGTGCGCGTAGAGCCGGGGCCGGAAATATTGAAACGCGCGTGATTGAATCTTCAAAAACAATTAAACGGCTTGAAAATTCAGCCGATCGTTTACTGTTAGATGTTCCGTGTTCGGGATTGGGTGTGATCAGACGCAACCCGGATGCGAAATGGAAATTATCGCTTGACTTCATTGACCGGGTGAAAGAACTGCAACAACATATTTTAACAGACTACAGCACCATGGTGAAACCGGGCGGACTCATGGTATACTCAACCTGCAGTTTGTTACCCGCTGAAAATGAACGTCAGGTGCAAACATTTTTAGAATCTCATAAAGAAAAATTTGAGTTGCTGGAACAAAAATGGATAAAGCCGTCAGAGGGGTTTGATGGATTCTATATGGCGCTTTTGAAGCGAAAAAACTAATTTAATAATTCAAAGTTTAAAGTAGCATGCAGCTAACTTTAAACTTTCTACTTAAGACTGTCAAATATTTTTAAGAAATGCAGAAATACTGTCTTCTCCTTTTGCTAAACCTGCTTACCCTAATTTTAAACGCTCAGGATTTTAAAACCTATGATCAAACTATTCCGGGTAAAACAATTACGTTTAAGATGGCGGCTATCCCTGCCGGAAAATTTAAGATAGGAAGTCCGGCTGCTGAGCGTGGACGCAGCGATGATGAGGGCCCTCAACAGGAAGTAGAACTTGCCGCTTTCTGGATGGGTGTTACTGAAGTAACTTTTGCCGAATGGGATCTTTACTTTAAAGATAACTCGCTTCCCCAAAGTAAAACCATTGATGGTGTAACACGTGCCACTCCACAATACATTGACTTAACGTGGGGCATGGGGCGCGATGGTAAACATCCCGCCAATAGCATGAGCCATACCGCTGCCATGATGTATTGTAAATGGCTTTACAGCAAGACCGGATTTTTTTATCGATTACCAACAGAAGCCGAATGGGAATATGCCTGTCGAGCAGGAAGTACAACCGCCTATCCGTTTGGTAACGATGCTCAGCGTTTACGCGAATACGGCTATTTTAAAGATAACAGCGAAGGAAAGTTTCAACATGTGGCACAATTAAAAGCTAATGCATGGGGCCTGTTTGATATGTTGGGTAATCTTAGTGAATGGACAATCGATCAGTATGATGCTACCTACTATGGAAAAGTTACAGGGAACGATCCAATCACAAAACCGGGCTCCAATCATCCCAAAACAGTAAAAGGTGGCTCCTATATGGATCAGGCAACAGAACTTAGATGTGCAAACCGGCAAGCTTCAAACGCAAACTGGAACATCCGCGATCCTCAAATCCCCAAAAGTAAATGGTGGCTTACCGATGGAATGTTTGTAGGATTTCGGGTGGTGCGACCGCTTGAACAACCTTCGAAAGAAGAGATTGAAAAGTTTTATAACTTGTACCTGAAGTAGTCGCTGGCTACTAGCGGCTGGTTGCTGGCCGCTTAGAACCAGCGACAAGTAACCAGAAACCAGAAACAGATATGAAACCTACCCAATCCCGTAGAGAATTTGTAAAGAAAACTTCTCTGCTTGCCGGCACACTTGCTGCCTTCCCTTTTGTATCAAATGCCAATCATGTAAACACTTCGGTGGATGACTCCATTAAAGTGGCCTTGATTGGTTGCGGTGGTCGTGGCACAGGTGCTGCTATGCAAGCCATGCTTTCAAAACAAAATGTAAAACTGGTCGCTATGCATGACGCTTTCCGCGATCGGTTGGATGATTGTTATAAAGCGTTGATGTCAGACGATCTTTCTGATTGGTCGGGAGCCACCGGTAACATCAAAGACAAAATTGTTGTGCCGGAAGAAAATAAGTTTGTTGGATTTGATGGCTACAAAAAAGCAATCGCTTTGGCGGATGTTGTAATCCTGACAACCCCACCCGGCTTCCGCCCGATTCATTTTGAAGAAGCTGTAAACCAGGGCAAGCATGTTTTTATGGAGAAGCCTCTTGCCACTGATCCAGCGGGCATCAAACGCGTGCTGGACGCGGCTGTCATAGCTAAACAGAAAAAACTAAATGTGGTGGTGGGCTTGCAACGACATTATCAAAACTCTTATAAAGAACTTTACAAACGTTACAAAGATGGACTGATTGGTGAAATTGTATCCGCGCAAGCATGGTGGAACAATGAAGGCGTGTGGGTAAACCATCGCAAATACAATCAAACCGAAATGGAATACCAGATGCGCAATTGGTATTACTTCAACTGGCTATGTGGAGATCATATTGTTGAGCAACACATACACAACATCGATGTTATCAACTGGTTTAAAGGTGGCTACCCGGTAAAAGCCCAGGGCATGGGTGGCCGTGAAGTGCGCAAGGGAAAAGAGTTTGGAGAAATCTTTGACCATCATTATGTAGAATTTACTTATGCCGATGGTAGTGTGCTCAACAGTCAGTGCCGCCATATCAAAGGCACTATGAGTAAAGTGGATGAATTTATGATGGGAACGAAAGGAAATATTTATTGTGGCGCTGCTAACATGACGGATCGCAAAGGAAAAGTTTTGTATCAATACGATCGCACGAAAGAAAACAATCCTTATCAAACCGAACATGATGAGCTCTTTGCCGCTATTGCTAAAAAGGAATTTAAATTTTCGGATACAGAAAATGGTGCCATGACTACCATGACGGCTATCCTCGGCAGGATGGCTACTTACACCGGGCAAGTAGTTGAATTTGATAAGGCATTAAACTCAGGTATGAGTATAATGCCAACCAAGTTTGATTTTAATGCGCTACCGCCTGTGCTACCCAATGCAGATGGATTTTATCCCGTGGCCGTGCCCGGAGTAACAAATTATTTTTCGTAACAGGCAGAGGCGGACTCAAAAGTCTTAAATAATTCGCAGTGTCATGCCGGGCCTGACCCGGCATCCCGAGGTGTGTAAAGAAAATACGAGAACGCAGCTCAAGACCGCGATGACTGGCTAACTTTTGAGTCCGCCTCACCTTCAGAAAATTCCTGAAAGATTTGCACCTTTCGGGAATTTTTTTTCACTCAATCTGAAGACCCTTTGAAACTAATTCAATCTTTCTTTTCGGCCCTCTACATTTTCTGGGTGTTTCTTGTGTTTACCGTTTTCATGCTTTTGTTTTTACCCGGCATTATTGTACCGGCATTTTTTGGACCGCGCGCAGTTTCTGTTACCTACTTTTTTATGAAGCTCTGGTCATGGGTATTTAGTCAGCTCACCTTTATTCGTTACCAAATGATTGGCCGCGAAAATATTATCAAAGGCAAAGCTTATATCTATGTCAGTAATCATACTTCCTTTCTGGATTTACCCGGCATTGCTATGACGATCCGCGGACAGTT
>JALHRJ010000099.1 GCA_022841475.1 Cyclobacteriaceae bacterium
AACATTAAAGAGCAGCTTTTGAAATCAGGTGTGTGGCCTTCGTTGATTCAGCGCCCCTTTGGCGTGGTGGCTGATCCGGCTGCAACACCTAAAGCAATTCATATTTCTGCGTTTGATACGCATCCTCTTGCTCCTGACTATAGCATTTTGTTTAAAGGACAAGATCAGTTCTTTCAGGTTGGCGTTGATATTTTAAAGAAACTAACTTCGGGAGGAGTTCACGTAAATACACACTCTACGAGTGAAATCTCAACCGTTTTCTCGCAAGTAAAAGGTGCAGAAGTAAATAAGTTTTCAGGGCCACATCCTGCAGGATGTGTAGGCGTTCAGATCCATCATTTAGATCCGATTAACAAAGGCGACATTGTTTGGACAATTAATCCTTTGGGTGTTATTCAAATAGGTAAACTTTTTCTGCAAGGAATTTACGATACCTCTCGCGTTGTAGCCCTTACGGGATCAGAAGTTAAAAATCCGCAATACTATAAAACCTATACCGGGGCTTCTGTTAAGAAATTTATTGATGGTAATCTTACCAACGACCATGTTCGTGTAATTTCAGGTAATCCGTTAACGGGAACCGCCATTGGTAAAGATGGCCACCTCGGATTCTTTGACAATCAAATCTCTGTTTTACCGGAAGGTGATTATGCTGAATTTATTGGATGGATAACACCGGGTGCACGTAAATTGAGTTTTCACCGATCGCTTGGTTTATTCTCTTTCCTTTCGCCAAGTAAAGAAAGAGTGGTAGACACCAATACCCATGGCGAGCCACGGGCGTTTGTGCAGTCCGGGGTTTTCGAACAGGTTACTCCAATGGACATTTTGCCTACCCATTTGTTAAAAAGTATACTCGCTGAAGACATTGATGAAATGGAAGCGTTAGGTATCTATGAAGTGATTGAAGAAGACCTGGCCCTTTGTGAATTTGTAGATGTATCCAAGCACAAGGTGCAAGAGATTTTGCGCGAAGGATTAGATTTAGTTCAACATAGTTAATCGATTGTTAGATGGATTTTATTAAGCATCAGATTGAAAAAATTAAACCCCACTTTGAAAAAGGTGGAAAATGGGAGAAGCATTACTATTCTTTCGAAGCCTTAGAAACATTTTTGTTTGCTCCTGCCACCACGAATGGCATTAAAGGATCACAAATCCGGGATGCCATCGATCTGAAGCGATTGATGATGACGGTAATTATTTCGATGGTTCCATGTTTATTGTTTGGAATCTGGAATGTGGGACATCAGCATTTTTTGGCGATTGGTCAGGCAGGTGCAACCTTGGGAGAAAAATTTTGGGTAGGTGCTATACAGGTGCTGCCGGTTGTTGTGGTTTCGTACGGAGTAGGTCTGGGAATTGAGTTTGTTTTTGCAACATTTCGCAGACATCCGGTGAACGAGGGATTTCTGGTAACAGGTATGTTGATTCCCCTTGTCATGCCACCCGATATTCCACTTTGGCAGGTAGCAGTAGCCACTGTGTTTGCTGTTATCATCGGCAAAGAAGCTTTTGGTGGCACGGGTATGAATGTGGTTAACATTGCACTCACCGCGCGCGCTTTCTTATACTTCGCCTATCCAACAGATATTTCTGGTGATGTATGGACGTACATTGGTGATGGTCAAGCCGTGGCTGGATTTTCAGGGGCAACACCATTATCCTTGGCGGGTGATGCGGCAACTACCGGAACCAATGTGGTTCAATCTTTTAATTCCTTTGGAGCAGGTTGGAACGAAGGTGTGTTTACATTATCCAATCTGTTTATGGGTATCAGACCCGGATCAATAGGGGAGACATCAACCCTCATGTGTTTGATTGGCGCGGCAATTCTTATTGCAACGGGTGCGGGCAGTTGGAAGATAATCTTTAGCGTGTTTGGTGGTGCATATGCTATGGGGTTATTCTTAAACCTTGTAGGAGGGAATGCTTATGTAGAAATGCCAGCGCATTATCATCTTGTAATTGGAGGCCTTGCTTTTGGCGCGGTGTTTATGGCCACTGACCCGGTAACCGCCTCGCAAACAGAAACGGGCAAATGGGTATATGGTTTATTAATCGGTATGTTTACCGTACTGATTCGGGTGTTTAACCCGGCTTATCCGGAAGGTATCATGCTGGCGATTTTGTTAATGAACGTATTCGCCCCGCTGATAGATTATTTTGTAGTTAGTGCAAACAAAAAACGGAGATTACAACGTGCGACAGTCTAACCTTTATATCATATTATACGCAGCTGCCATTACTATAGTGTGTGGTGGCTTGCTTGCATTTGCGTCTCAATCCCTGAAGCCCTTGCAAGATGCCAACGTAGAACTAGAGCGCAAGCAGAATATTCTCATGACCGTGATGCCACTTAAGAAGGGTGATGATATCAATGCGCTTTATGCGGCTAAGGTAAAGGAGAGTGTAATCGACTTTCAGGGCAATGTAAAAGAAGGGATGAAACCTACAGAAGTTGATATTGCCAAAGAATACAAAAAGAAACCTGAGGAGCGTTTGCTACCTCTTTATGAATTCAGGGATGAAGCCGATCCTTCCAAAGTAAATAATGTAGTCTTACCTGTTTATGGATTTGGTTTGTGGAATGACATTTGGGGCTTTGTGGCTCTTCAATCTGATTTTAATACCATTCAAGGTGTATCATTCGCTCACAAAGGAGAAACACCTGGTTTAGGGGCACGTATATCCAGTGATGAAATCCAGGACCGGTATAAAGGGAAATCACTATTTGATGCAGATGCTCTAGAGTCTGTTGTGATGCAGAAGGGCGAGGGAAACGATTATTCGAATGACCCCCATAAAGTGGATGGAATGTCAGGAGCAACCCTTACCGCAAAAGGAGTTAACAATATGTTTGTTGATTACTTTACCTGCTATAAAAATTATTTGAAGAAAAGTTCACCAAACGTATCACAAAACTTATGAGTACAGCCGTAGCCGAAGTTGTTGAGAAAAAATCAGAGCCGCTTTTCTCCAAGAAGAACAAAAAACTGATTACTAATCCGTTGGACATCGATAATCCGATTACGGTTCAGGTGTTGGGTGTATGCTCTGCGTTAGCTGTAACCACGCAAATGAAACCCGCACTGGTAATGGCAATTGCACTTACTGTAGTAACGGCCAGTTCAAATGTTATCATCTCCATGCTAAGAAATACAATTCCAAGCAGGATTCGAATCATTGTGCAGCTCGCTATTGTATCCCTTTGGGTTATTCTCGTTGATCAGTTACTAAAGGCTTATTCTTACGACTTGTGGAAACAACTTTCCGTTTACGTTGGACTTATCATCACCAATTGCATTGTGATGGGGCGCCTCGAAGCATTTGCCATGGGCAATAAGCCCGGCCCCTCTTTACTGGATGGAATTGGTAATGGTTTAGGATATGGGATGATTTTGTTAATAGTAGGATTCTTCCGAGAACTTTTTGGTGGCGGTTCCATCTTTGGATTTAAAGTTTTCGAAGCAGTTGGAGTACATTATACAGGTAATGGCATTATGTTGTTACCTGCCGGTGCCTGCTTTATAGTAGGAATAGTTATTTGGGTTCAAAGAACCCTTAATGGACATAGAGAGACGCACTAAGAAATTTAGAATATGGAAAATCTCGTTAGCATAGGTATACGATCAATTTTTGTTGAAAATATGATCTTTGCATACTTTCTGGGTATGTGTTCATATCTCGCAGTATCCAAGAAGGTTTCAACTGCATTTGGTCTTGGACTAGCTGTAATTTTTGTGTTGGGTGTTACTATTCCTATCAATTGGCTAATTCAAAATTATATTCTTGCACAAGGTGCTTTGGCATGGATCAGTACTGATTTTGCCACCGTTGATCTTTCCTTCCTGCAGTTTATAACCTTTATTGCTGTAATTGCTGCCATGGTTCAGTTAACCGAAATGGCTGTTGAAAAATTTTCTCCGGCACTTTATGGTTCTCTGGGTATTTTCCTTCCGTTGATTGCTGTGAATTGTGCCATTTTAGGGGGGGCACTTTTTATGGTGGGGAGACCCTATAACCTTGCCGAAGCAACTGTTTACGGATTTGGTTCAGGTATTGGTTGGATGTTAGCTATTGTAGCTTTGGCCGGTGTAAGAGAAAAAATGAAGTACTCAAATGTACCTGCTCCCTTAAGGGGTCTGGGAATAACTTTTATACTGGTAGGACTGATGTCGCTCGGCTTTCTGAGTTTCCTCGGCTTCTCGATTTAAAATTTGATGCAATGATAATCGAAAGGCCTCCGAACTAAACGGAGGCCTTTTTACTTTTACAGATATGAAAAATACCCTGCGCACCACAGCCCGCTATTTTTTTAGCGGCACCTTATTTATAGTGCCCCTGGTAGCAACCGGCTATTTTATTTTTTGGTCATTCGCTCAGCTGGATGGACTACTCAACTTGCCTTACCCGGGCTTGGGATTTTTAATCATTTTTGGTGTGATCACCTTATTTGGTTACCTGACTTCCAATTTTGCCGTCCGAACGGCTACGGATTGGTTCGATCACCTGATGAATAGAATCCCCTTCGTTAAATTGATTTATTCATCGCTTAAGGATTTGATTGGTGCTTTTGTGGGAGACAAACGAAAATTTAATAAACCCGTTCTCGTTTCCATAAATAAGGACAACAACTTAAATCAGATTGGTTTTGTAACGCAGGAAGATTTGAGTAGCCTCGGCTTGACCGATATGGTGGCCGTCTACTTTCCACACTCGTATGCAATTTCAGGAAATCACTTTCTGGTACCTAAAACGAGTATCAAGCCACTTAATATTTCAGGTCCTGTAGCCATGAAGTTTATTGTTTCGGGAGGGATTTCCGGATTGAAGGAGCAATAATCAATTGATCACACCGGATCCGATCAGTTCTTCATTTTCATACCATGCAACAAACTGACCGGGTGTTACACCGCGTTGCGAACGATCGAAAATAATATAAAGCCCCTCTTCCTTTTTATGGAGTGTGCAGGATTCTAAGGGTTGACGATACCGAATGCGGGCCTGGTAATTTTTGGAGTCCCCGATCTTCAATTTTAAATCTTCACGAATCCAATGCTCATCGGATTGAGGTACAAACAAACCTTTTCTGTAAAGCCCGGGATGATCATCACCACTACCGGTGTAAATCACATTGAGATCGGTATCTGTTCCGATAACGAAGAGCGGTTTTTCATAACCACCAATATTTAATCCTCTGCGCTGGCCAATGGTATAATAGTGTGCACCCTTGTGGTCACCAACTTCTTCACCCAGTTGAGGATTTAATTCATAGGGCTTGGTAAGATTCGATAAGTCATCAGCATCAAAGCCATTGATGAAGGCGGGTGAATTGCCGGGCACTTCTATTACTTTTCCTTTTTTTGGTTCCAGACGTTGTTGTAAAAAATCAGGCAGGTGTACTTTGCCAACAAAGCATAATCCCTGCGAATCTTTTTTATCTGCCGTAG
Source organism: Cyclobacteriaceae bacterium (assembly GCA_022841475.1). Taxonomy (GTDB): domain Bacteria; phylum Bacteroidota; class Bacteroidia; order Cytophagales; family Cyclobacteriaceae; genus ELB16-189. The sequence continues at coordinate 5,454 of JALHRJ010000099.1, forward strand.
TGAGTCCAGCCTTTTTTGCAATGGCCCGAACTTCTGGTTTTAGTAATTCTCCAATAGGAAATAAAGCTTTAGATAATTGTGCCTGCTTAAGCTGACAAAGAAAATAGCTTTGATCTTTATTGGGATCTTTGCCTGCCAGTAATTGGTAAATAGTTTTTCCGTCTCTTTGTATTTCTCCTTTGCGGCAATAATGACCCGTGGCCACATAGTCGGCACCAAGTTTCATAGCAGCATCCAGAAATACATCAAATTTTATTTCACGATTACACAGGATGTCTGGGTTGGGCGTTCGGCCCCGTTGATATTCGCCAAACATATAATCAACAATACGTTCTTTGTATTCCTTACTGAGATCAATCGCTTGAAAAGGAATGCCTAGTTGCTGAGCAACAATCATGGCATCATTGCTGTCATCCAGCCAGGGGCATTCATTGCTGATGGTCACAGAATCATCATGCCAGTTTTTCATAAACATACCAATGACTTCATATCCCTGTTCTTTCAAGAGATACGCGGTTACACTGGAGTCTACGCCCCCTGATAAGCCGACTACAACTCGTTTCATTATTTTTCTAAAGCCAAATCCTCACTTAAAAGTTCATTAACCATTTCATTAAATCGTTCTTTAAAGTGTTCGTAATAAATTCCTGTTCCCGGACCAGAAAACCCCGTGTGGATATGTTTTACCTTACCATCTTTCCCGATAAAAATGGTGGTTGGAAATGCAAGCACGCGGTTTAATGCGGGTAGAGTTTCAGAAGCTTTTGCTTTATCGTTTGTACCCGCAATTACAAAGTCGTAGCTGACGTTAAGTTTTTCTTTCATTATTTTAACCCGGTTGCTGGCGTACTCAAAATCATCTTTTCGTTCGTAAGCCAAACCTAAAATCTCAACGCCACGATCCTTATTTTGATCATACCATTGTGTCAGGAATTTAGTTTCATCCATACAATTGGGGCACCACGTTCCAAAGATCTGAAGAATCAGGACTTTGTTTTTGAATCGTTCATCGGATGCGCTAATGAGATTTTTATGTACATCCGGAAAACCAAATTCTAATTTTTCAAAACCCGGTTTTAAGTACGTAAGCGATTCTGCATCCGGCATGGTGGCATTTTCATTTTTAATTCCTTTCCATGATTCAGAGTAACTTTTGCCTGAGTGGAAGGTTCCTTTAATCGAGTCGCCTTGCATTTGTGCAGTGAAAACAAAAGCATGATTGCCATCAAAGGTGGAGAGAAGCAATTGATTGTCTACAACATTTCCCTGCAGGTAACGATAGTCTCCGGTAGGCGTTAGAAATGTACCCGTTACAGAATTACCGGTTTGGTCAAAAACTCCTACGGAAACATACGTTTCTGTTGGCGATGTGAATTGCAAAGCATACTTGCCTGAATAGTTTACCGCAGCATTTTCAGATGTTTCCAAATATCGATACGTTTCATTGAATGTTGCCGTGAAGGGAAGTCGTGCAGATGAATCGTAATTTTTAATAAAAAAACCTGACAACGAAGTCTCACTGATTTTTGCACGAAGTTCTGAATCAAAAATGTGCATCACGATTCTTACAGAGTCGTCTGTAACTGAAACTTCAGGAAGCTCAATTTTTTCACCTGCGTTAATCACAGAAGCTGTGTAGGTAGTTCCCGTTTTTTTAATCTCTAAGCCGAAAGGAAGTTTTTGACCTTGCATTTCGAGTACGCCCCTCCAGATTCCTGATTTTAATTCAACAGGTTTGTTTGAGCATGAAAACAGCAGGCTAACGAACGCGGTAATAATCAGTATTCTCATATTTTAAATATTCAATCGAAATGTAAAAATGCGATAAATGATTCTATTTTCGTTGTCAGGTGGTTGACTAATTAACAGCTATTTAGGTCATGTTTAGCAAATTAAAAGTTCTAGAGTTAGCATCGGTATTGGCAGGCCCCAGCGTAGGTCAGTTTTTTGCAGAATTAGGCGCAGAGGTGATTAAGGTTGAAAATCTGAGTACGGGTGGTGATGTTACCCGCACCTGGAAAGGTAATGGGGAGCAAACCGATGATCGGTCAGCGTATTTCTGTTCTGTTAATTGGGGAAAGAAGTCGATCGCTATTGATCTTGGTTCCCCGGAGGGAAAAGAGCTGGTTCATAAACTTGCTGTAAAGAGTGATGTGGTCATCGCCAGTTATAAACCCGGTGATGCAGAAAAGTTAAGGGTCTCGCATCAACAACTTAGTGCTGTCAACAAACAACTGATTTATGGACAAATTACAGGGTATGGTTCTGAAAATGATCGGGTAGGGTATGATGCAGTCATTCAGGCCGAAAGTGGTTTTATGGATCTGAATGGTGAACGTAATGGCCCACCTACCAAAATGCCGGTAGCATTAATGGATGTGTTAGCGGCACATCAATTAAAAGAAGGACTATTACTTGCACTATTAAAACGCGAACGAACCGGTGAGGGTAGTTTCGTGGAAGTGTCACTGATACAAACTGCCATTGCCTCGCTGATTAATCAGGCTAGCAATTGGCTGATAGGAAATAAACAACCTTCCCGGCAAGGTTCTGCACACCCCAATATTGCTCCGTATGGAGATTCGTTTCTTACACAGGATGGTAAGCGAATTCTTCTGGCGGTTGGCACCGATCGGCAGTTTGTGAATTTGATTTCAATCTTAGAGATTTCGCCTTCATCCGTACTCGAAAAGTATGGCACTAATTTGCTACGGGTTGAAAACCGGGAGGAATTGAATACACTCTTGGCAAAGGCGATTAGTAATTTTGAATCGGAAAAATTATTAGCGAAGATTCATCAACATAAAATTCCGGCTGGCATTATTCAAAATGTAAAAGAAGTATTTGAAATGCCCGAAGCCCGTGAGTTACTGATTACAGCAAACGGCTTGACCGGTGTAAAGAGTTTCATCGCAAAAAATACGACCTTTAAACAGCCAAAATCTGGCTTGTTACCCCCACCACATTTCGGAGAACATACAAGCGAAATAATTGCTCGCTTATTCTAATGTGAATCAACCGCAAACAAGGTAATATTACCTGCACTGGAAAAAATCATCGAGGCATTTAAATTTCATTTATCTTAAGTCATTATAGAACCCTCAACCCATTGAATATGATAAAACTTAAACATTTGATTTTAGTAACACTTTTATTCGCTAGTGGAATTTCTTATGCACAACTCAAAGATCCTATTGTAGATGCCATCGTTAAAGAGGCAACGGAAAATTCACAACTTGAAAAATTAGCGCATGAACTAGTAGATCAAATCGGTCCCCGGTTAGTAGGCTCACCTAAAATGCAACAGGCAAACGATTGGGCGGTGGCAACTTATACAGCGTGGAATATTCCGGCACGCAATGAAAAGTGGGGTGAATGGCGTGGTTGGGAACGAGGTATTTCACATATAGACATGATTGCTCCGTGGGTTAAATCTTTGGAAGGAATGCAGCTTGCCTGGAGCCCGAGTACAGGTGGAAAAACAGTAACCGCAGATGTCATCATTGTTCCTGATGTAGCAGATTCTTTAGCCTTTCAAAGCTGGCTTCCCAATGCTAAAGGAAAATTTGTTTTGATTTCGATGCATCAACCTACGGGACGACCTGATTATAACTGGGATGAATTTGGAACGAAAGAATCTGTTGAGAGAATGAAAGCGGCACGCACAGCTCAAACCGATGCATGGAATAACCGTATTAAAAAAACCGGATATACATCGCGCACTTTGCCTGTGGCTTTAGAGAAAGCAGGTGCTATTGGTATCGTAATGTCTAATTGGTCGCGCGGGTTTGGTGTGAACAAAATTTTTGGTGCTAATACCAAGAAAATTCCTACCATAGATGTTGCCTTGGAAGATTACGGATTGTTATACCGTCTTGCTGAATCCGGCAAGCAACCAAAAATAAGTGTGCGGGCAGATTCAAAAGAAAAGGGAGTGGTACCCACTTACAATACCGTAGCTGAGATTAAGGGAAGTAACTCCAATGAGTATGTGATGCTCTCAGCACATTTTGATTCGTGGGATGGAGGAACCGGAGCAACTGACAACGCAACGGGTACACTTGTGATGATGGAGGCGATGCGCATCTTGAAAAAGATTTACCCTAATCCGAAGCGCACAATTTTAGTGGGCCATTGGGGAAGTGAAGAACAAGGACTTAATGGTTCGCGTGCCTTTGTAGAAGATCATCCAGAGATTGTAGCCAATCTGCAAGCCTTATTTAATCAGGATAATGGAACCGGCCGTGTTGTAAATATTACCGGACAAGGATTTTTGCATTCCTATGATTTCATAACACGTTGGTTGGCTAAAGTACCCGAAGATTATAAGAAAGGATTGGAGACCCGTTTCCCTGGCACTCCCGGTGGCGGTGGTTCAGACTTTGCTTCGTTTGTAGCTGCCGGTGCACCGGGCTTTTCGCTGAGCTCTTTGAACTGGTCGTATGGAACTTACACCTGGCATACGAACCGTGATACCTATGATAAGATTGTATTTGATGATGTACGCAACAATGCAATACTTACCGCGATATTGGTTTACATGGCTTGTGAAGATCCTGAAAAGACTTCGCGCGAGCGAAGTGTGCTGCCTGTGAACACCCGAACCGGAGAACAAAACAAATGGCCGGAACAGAGAAAGGCTACCCGTAAAGGTGGGTTAGATTAAGTTTGGTTTTCTAGAAACAGAAACGCAAGGGTGAAGCCCTTGCGTTTTTTTGTTTTTCAATGGTTCCTCTTCCTACTTATGCACCAAATACATTAAACTGGTTGAGGATCACAATTAAAATTACCAGCGGACAAACAAATCGAATAAAGAAAGACCAGATTTGAGCTGGAGTTACACCAGCAATTTTAGTGGTGGTAAAGTAAGGTGAACCTTCGTTGATCTCTGCAATTATTCTTGCGGGCTTAATAATCCAACCTATATAGAGACAAACGAACAGCGCTACAATCATAATGAAGAGAGTTCCCCACAGGAAGTCCATGATGTCCATGAAGCTTGTGATCTCCAGACTAAAAATATTTAAGGTCATTGTACTGAGTGTTTCGTTGGCGCCTTTTGAAAGGGCCGAAGGTATGCCAACTACCAAGGCTGCAATAGCCACTACCCAGGCCGCTTTTTTACGACTCCATTTCTTTTCATCCACCAACCATGAACCAGGAACTTCAATCATAGAAATGGTGGAAGTTAGCGCGGCAATCATAAGCAACAGAAAAAAGAATGCCCCGAAAATATGACCACCCGGCATTTCATTAAAGATGTGCGGTAAGATCTGGAATACCAACGTAGGGCCTTGATTCGGTTCTAATCCAAAAGCAAACACCGCAGGGAACACCATCAAACCTCCCATAATGGCGACACCTGTATCAAGCAATCCAATCCACAGACTGCTTTGCACAATACTTTCGTTTTTGGCAAGATATGATCCGTAGGTAATCATAATTCCCCAACCAATACTCATGGAGAAGAAACATTGGCTTAACGCTTTTAGAAAAGTTCCTGCATTAATTTTAGAAAAATCGGGAACCAAATAATATTTGATGCCTGCTCCAGCGCCTTCCAGCGTAACGCTTCGAAGGATCACTACAAAAATCAGAACAAACAGAACTGGCATCAGAATCTTGGACGCCTTTTCAATTCCTTTAGCAATATCTTTTGTAACGATCAATAAATTCAACCCTACGAAAAAGATTAGTAGTGGTATAATTACTTTGGCATTCGCCTGAAAGGACGCGAAGGAAAGTTCCATGCCAGTAAGAGATGTATAGATATATCCGATCGTCCAGCCGGCAATTACACTGTAATAACTCAACACAAAAAAGCTTACACAAAGCGCGAGGATGGGACCTATCATCCAAAAAGCATTGGCACCGGTGTCCTTAAAAGCACCAATCGGATTTTTGTTGGTCATTCGACCTAGTGCGATTTCATTAAACAATAAGGGAATGCCTATCAGTAAAACACAACAGAGGTAAACAAAGACAAAGGCACCACCACCATTTTCACCAGTTAAGTAAGGAAATCGCCAGATGTTACCTAGGCCCACGGCCGATCCGGCTGCAGCCATAATAAATCCAAACTTAGAACCGAATTGACCTCTTGCTGACATAGTAGGAAGGTTAAGTAATTGTTAAGTCCGCGCAGTTTAGCAAATAATTCGGATTTAATAATACTGCCTTTTAATAATGGCAGAATTACCTGTGCAGTTGTGAGGCTAACAGGGCAAGACCTTCTTTAAAACTATGCGGTTGATACCCTAATTCTCGTTTTGCTTTCGTGATGATGAAACCTGTTTTTGGTGGCCGCATGGCTGGCTGCATAAATGTGCTGGAGTCGGCAGGTTTGATTAGCGATTTATCCAACGTAAAGAATTCTGCAGTCTGATTAGCAATATCAAAAGGGGTCATCATTTCTTCGCCCGAGATGTGATAAATACCGGTAGCCTTTTTTGATGCTGCTAGGTAACAGCCCATCGCAAGATCTTCGGCCAGGGTAGGGGTGCGCCACTGATCGTTTACTACGTTAATGCTTTTGCCTTCTTCAAGACTTTTCTTTACCCAGAGCACAATATTACTTCGGCTTAGATCTGGAGTAACGCCAAATACTAAAACGGTGCGGAGTATCGCCCATGTGATTTTACTTTTTTGAATCACCTGTTCACCAGCCAATTTACTTTCTCCGTAAAAATTAACCGGTTTGGGAATGGCAGTTTCATCTAAAGGTCCGCGTGACCCATCGAATATAAAATCGGTAGAGACATGGACAAGGTGTGTATTATTTTTTTCACAGGCTTCCACCAGATTTTCAACACCGGTTACATTTGCCTTCCAGCAAAGTTCATGTTCAGTTTCACACTGATCTACTTGTGTCATGGCCGCTGTATGAATAACCACGTCAGGTTGAGTGTGTGATAATACACTTAATGTTTGATCATGATCGGTTACATCCAGTTCGAAAAATTGAACGTTGGCTGGAAGCCCATTGATTTTTTTCCTTGCGGTAGCAATGGCTGTTACTTCTGGTTGTAAACCTAGCAGTTGAACTAATTTATAGCCCAGCAGACCATTTGCTCCGGTGATAAGAATTTTCATTTTTTGACTTCAGGAAATTTATAGCCATACATGTCTGCGATTTTTTTGCGCGACATTTCTTCTACCGTTACAAACATGCGCACATCTTCCATCGGGCGATCGCCAGCTCCTTTGGGTAAGGCCGCGATTTTATCAATGACCTCCAGCCCGCTGATTACTTTACCAAAAATGGTGTATTCATCGTCTAAAGGTGGATAGCCACCAATCGTAGTATAGGCTTTTAATTTTTCTTCGGAAATTTCCTTGTAAATTTTGATTCCGGTTTGTTTTTCTAACCTCGGAACAAGGCTGTAAATTTTATTTTGGTAACCTTGCATATCGCCCGTCATATAGATTTGATTGAGCGTATCAATCAGGGGCTGACTGGCTGGATTTTGCATCATTTGTTGAAAAGCAGTATTCAATTTTGCCTGATCAATTTTAAGCGCATCTACTTCGGCAGGTGGCGTTACGCGACCTTGTACAATATAAAATTGACTTCCGCTCGAAGCTTTCGCTGGATTTGCCTGATCGGGAATACGCGCAGCAGATAAGGCTCCCTTTTCATGGAAAAATTTTGGATTAAATTCAGCATCAACCGTGTAGCCTGGACCACCCATACCGAGAGGCTGTCCGGGCTGAGCATTTTTAGAATCAGGATCACCACCCTGAATCATAAAACCCTCAATAACCCGATGAAAAAGTAAACTATCAAAATAGTGTTCTTTTGCCAGCTTGATAAAATTCGCTTTGTGCTTTGGCGTTTCATCGTACAAGATAGCGACCATATCACCGTGCGGGGTTTT
>JALHRJ010000100.1 GCA_022841475.1 Cyclobacteriaceae bacterium
AGTCTCTGCCATAACAGTTAATTTGAAGATGAAACAATTTGAGAATTTGAAGATGAAACTTGATTATAAAATAAAATGTGCGAACGGTAGACCATTCGCACATTTTCAAATCAAGTCATCTTCAAATAAGTTAATCCTGTAATTCTCTCTCTTTCTTACGGTCCGGAGCATCTACCAATCGTTGGTATTCCTCTTGAGAGTTTACGATCATATCGTTTAACCTTCTCTGGCCAGTACCAGCCGGAATCAGGTGACCAACAATCACGTTCTCTTTCAAGCCCACCAGTTGATCCGCTTTACCACGGATAGCTGCTTCGCTCAATACCTTGGTCGTCTCCTGGAAAGAAGCCGCAGAAAGCCAGCTCTCCGTCTTCAACGAAGCTTGAGTGATACCTTGAAGCGTAGGTCTTGACACGGCTGACAAAGCATCACGCACCTCAACAATCTTCTGGTCCTTTCTCTTGAGAGAAGAGTTTTCATCACGCAATTCACGAGGGCTGATAATCTGGCCAACCTTGAATCGTTGAGAATCTCCGGCATCCATAACAACTTTCTTATCCAACACTAAGTCGTTTTCCTCGCGGAACTCAAACTTATCTACATATTCACCGGGCAAGAAAGTAGTATCACCCGAATCGATAATTTCCACCTTCTGCATCATTTGACTAACAATACATTCAATGTGTTTGTCATTGATCTTCACCCCTTGCAAGCGGTATACTTCCTGGATTTCATTCACCAGATACTCTTGTACCGCAGTAGGTCCTTTGATGGATAGAATATCTGAAGGCGTGATAGCACCATCAGACAAGGGCTGACCAGCTTTCACGAAGTCGTTGTCCTGCACAAGAATGTGCTTAGACAATGGCACTAAGTAACGCTTCTGTACACCATCTTTCGATTCGATGAAGATCTCACGATTACCACGCTTGATACCACCATAGGTAACAACACCATCAATCTCACTAACTACTGCGGGGTTAGATGGGTTACGGGCTTCAAACAATTCCGTTACGCGGGGCAAACCACCGGTAATATCACGAGACTTACCCATGGTGCGAGGAATTTTCGCAAGTACCTGACCTGCTTTAATTTTCTCGCCTTCTTCTACGGCTAAGTGAGCTCCTACAGGAATATTATATCCTTTAGTTTCATTCTTACCTTTTACAATAATCGCAGGGTTCTTGGTCTTATCACGCGTATCGGTAATTACCTTCTCACGGTGACCAGTCTGTTCATCAGATTCTTCTTTGTATGTAATGCCTTCGATGATCGATTCAAACTCAATATCTCCGTCATATTCTGATAGAATTACTGCGTTGTAAGGATCCCAGTAACAAAGCTCCTCACCCTTCTCAACTTTCTGTCCATCCTTCACTTTCAGGAATGTACCGTAAGGAACGTTGTTGCTTATCAGTGCACGCTTTTCATCATCCAAAATCCGAATCTCACCCGTGCGACCCATCACAACCTTTACCTTATTGTTATCACGATCTGTTGTGTCAACAGTTCGGATACTTTCAAACTCAACTGTACCCGTAAACTTAGCTTTGATGTTTGCATCAACCGCGATGTTAGAGGCAGTACCACCTACGTGGAAGGTACGCAGTGTTAACTGAGTGCCCGGTTCACCAATGGATTGAGCCGCAATAACACCTACCGCTTCACCAGCCTGCACCATCTTACCGGTAGCCAGGTTTCGTCCGTAGCACTTAGCGCAACCACCTACTTTAGTTTCGCAGGTTAATACCGAACGAATCTCAACTTCTTCAATGCTGGTTTCTTCAACTCGCTTGGCAACTTCATCCGTAATCTCTTCGTTTGCAGCACAAATAAGTTCTTCTGTGAGAGGATCGTAGATATCATGAACTGTTACACGACCCAGGATACGCTCAGACAACGGTTCAACAACATCTTCATTATCCTTAAGAGCAGTCACTTTCAAACCACGAAGCGTTCCGCAATCTTCCTCAGTGATTACTAAATCCTGTGCAACGTCAACCAATCTTCTGGTTAAGTAACCTGCATCAGCCGTTTTCAACGCTGTATCGGCAAGACCTTTACGAGCCCCGTGTGTAGAGATAAAGTACTCCAACACATCCAGTCCTTCCTTAAAGTTAGAAAGGATTGGGTTCTCGATGATCGAACCTACAGAACCAGCAAGATTCTTTTGAGGTTTCGCCATCAATCCACGCATACCACCCAGCTGCCTGATTTGCTCTCTCGAACCACGAGCACCGGAGTGCATCATCATGTAGATAGAGTTGAATCCTTGTTGATCTTCTTCCAACTGCTTCATCAGTGTGTTGGTAAGAAGTGTGTTGGTACGTGTCCAGATATCAATTACCTGGTTGTAACGTTCGTTATCCGTAATGAGACCCATCATGTAGTTGTTCCAAACAGAATCAACTTCCTTCTGAGCATCCTCAACCAACTTTTTCTTTTCTTCAGGCACTTTCACATCGCCCAAGCCCATGGATAAACCGCCCTTATACGCCATCTGGAATCCAAGCTCCTTAATGTCATCAAGAAATTTTGCTGTCTTGGCCTGACCGGCAAGCTTATAAACATCGGCAATAATGGTCTGCAGTTTCTTCTTTGTTAAGAGCTCATCTACAAACCCAACTTCTTCGGGCATCACCTGATTGAAAATCACACGGCCTGTTACAGTCTCAGTCATTTTTCTTTCGATCGCACCAGTCTTCTTGTCGCGAATATTTACACGAACTTTTACAAGCGCATGCTTAGAAAGCTTGCCTTCATTATACGCGATAATAACCTCTTCTGGAGAATAGAAGTTTTTACCTTCTCCTTTCTCACCCTTTCTTCCTTTGGTTAAGTAATAGAGACCCAACACCATGTCCTGAGAGGGTACTGTAATAGGAGCACCGTTAGCAGGGTTCAGAATGTTGTGTGATGAAAGCATCAATAACGAAGCTTCCAAAATGGCTTCTTGTCCAAGTGGCACGTGAACAGCCATCTGGTCACCGTCAAAGTCAGCGTTAAACGCTGTACAAACAAGCGGGTGTAACTGAATTGCCTTTCCTTCAATCAACTTAGGTTGGAAAGCCTGGATACCTAATCTGTGAAGTGTTGGAGCACGGTTCAAAAGAACCGGATGTCCTTTCAATACGTTTTCCAAAATATCCCACACAACAGGATCCTTGCGATCCACTATTTTCTTCGCTGACTTAACCGTCTTTACAATTCCTCTTTCGATCAGTTTGCGGATAATGAACGGCTTAAATAATTCAGCCGCCATATCTTTAGGCAAACCGCACTCATGTAACTTCAATTCAGGACCAACAACAATTACTGAACGACCTGAGTAATCAACACGCTTACCCAATAAGTTTTGACGGAAACGTCCTTGCTTACCCTTCAACATGTCACTCAACGATTTCAATGCACGATTTCCATCGGATCGCACGGCATTTACTTTTCTTGAGTTATCAAATAATGAGTCAACAGCTTCCTGGAGCATACGCTTCTCGTTACGGAGAATAACTTCAGGAGCTTTAATATCGATCAATCTCTTCAGACGATTGTTACGGATAATAACACGTCTGTATAGGTCATTTAAATCTGATGTAGCAAAACGACCACCATCCAACGGCACAAGCGGACGTAATTCCGGTGGAATTACCGGAACCATCTTAATCGTCATCCACTGCGGACGATTTTCAACACGGGTGTTTGCTTCGCGGAAAGCTTCAACCACTTTCAATCGCTTCAAGGCTTCTGCTTTACGTTGCTGCGAAGTGTCCGTTGCCGCCTGATGACGTAACTCATAGGAAAGTTCGTCCAGCTTTACACGCGACAACAACATCTCAAGTGCATCCGCGCCCATCTTGGCGATGAATTTCTTAGGATCGTTATCATCCAGCATTTGATTCTCCCGTGGAAGTTTATCCACGATGTCCAGGTACTCTTCTTCAGTAAGGAAGTCAAGACGGTTAATACCATCTTCTTCTTTTGTACCCGGTTGAATCACTACATATCGCTCGTAATAAATAATCTGATCAAGCTTCTTGGTAGGTAAGCCCAGTAAATAACCGATCTTATTGGGTAAAGAGCGGAAATACCAGATATGTGCTACCGGTACCACAAGTTCGATGTGGCCCATGCGCTCGCGTCTTACTTTCTTTTCAGTAACCTCAACACCACAACGATCGCAAATAATTCCCTTATAGCGAATACGCTTATACTTTCCACAATGACATTCCCAATCCTTAACAGGTCCAAAAATCCTTTCGCAGAACAGACCACCCATCTCTGGCTTATAGGTCCGGTAGTTGATGGTTTCAGGCTGTGTTACTTCACCATGCGAACTTTCCAGAATTGATTCTGGGGAAGCTAAACTGATGGTAATTTTAGAGAAGTCGTTGTTGATCTTTTTATTTTTTCTGAAAGACATGCTATTGTAGAGTTTTCAGTTAACTAATTCAATTATAAGTCCACAGTCGATAGTCTACAGACCACCGTTGAAGATGGTCTGTAGACTGTTGACTGTTTAATCCATTGTAATCTCAAGTGCCAAGCCTCTGAGTTCATGTACTAATACATTGAACGACTCAGGGATATTAGGCTTCCTCATGTTCTCACCTTTAACAATCGATTCGTAAGCTTTCGCTCTACCAATCACATCGTCAGACTTAATCGTAAGGATTTCCTGAAGAATATGAGATGCTCCGAAGGCCTCAATCGCCCACACTTCCATTTCTCCGAAACGCTGACCACCAAATTGGGCTTTACCACCCAAAGGTTGCTGCGTAATAAGCGAGTATGGTCCGATAGAACGTGCGTGCATCTTATCATCCACCAGGTGACCGAGTTTCAACATATAGGCAATACCCACTGTTACTGGCTGATCGAATTTTTCACCGGTCAATCCATCGTACAAGTATGTTCTACCAAATTCAGGAAGTCCAGCCTCCGTTAATTCAGCCGAAACTTGTTCCAAGGATGCTCCATCAAATATGGGTGTAGCATATTTTCTTCCAAGTTTCTTACCAGCCCAGGCAAGCACCGTTTCATAAATCTGACCCAGGTTCATACGTGAAGGCACACCGAGCGGGTTCAAACAAATATCTACCGGAGTTCCATCTTCCAGGAATGGCATATCTTCTTCACGAACAATACGTGCTACCACGCCCTTATTACCGTGACGACCCGCCATCTTATCTCCTACCTTCAACTTGCGTTTCTTGGCGATATAAACTTTGGCTAATTGTACGATGCCTGCAGGAAGTTCATCCCCAACTTCAAGTGTGAAACGCTCACGTTTGAAATCACCGGCAATGAAGTTTCTCTTATTCAGGTAGTTTTTCACCAACTCAGAAACAAGATCATTGGTATGATCATCGGTAGTCCAGGTTTCCAGACTGATGTCCGCAATCAGGTTTACCTCTTCCGGTACATTGTAATTACTTTCATCGCGATAAATATTCTTATCCGGGAAGAGATTGCTCTCAATCACTTTACCCGAGAACTTAACGCCCTTGCTGATTAACTCATCACCAAACTTATGTTTCACACCCTGACTGGTTTTGCCAGTAAGAAGTGAAGTAAGTTTTTTGATCATGTCATTGCGAAGATCCGTGAGCTCTTTGCTATAACGGTTACGTAGTGTATCCAACTCTTTCTTAGACTTTGAGCGCACATCCTTATCACGCTTCGGTCTTGAGAACAATTTGGTATCAATAACAACACCTTTTAATGATGGAGGTGCCTTCATGGAAGCATCCTTCACATCACCGGCCTTATCACCAAAGATTGCACGCAACAATTTTTCTTCCGGAGTAGGATCAGTTTCTCCTTTCGGAGTAATCTTACCAATCAAAATATCTCCTTCTTTTACTTCTGCACCAATGCGGATGATACCGTTTTCATCAAGATGCTTTACAGCTTCTTCACTTACGTTTGGAATTTCAGAAGTCAATTCTTCCTCGCCACGTTTGGTATCGCGAACTTCAAGTTCAAACTCTTCTACGTGAATTGAAGTATAAACATCTTCGCGAACTACACGCTCTGAGATTACAATGGCATCCTCGAAGTTATATCCTTGCCATGGCATGTAAGCGACTAACAGGTTGCGGCCAAGAGCCAACTCACCATTAGCAGTTCCATAACCCTGACAGAGCGGCTGTCCTTTTGAAACTTTCTCTCCCTTTTTAACAAGGGGAGTGAGGTTGATACATGTATCCTGATTGGTTCTTCTGAATTTAATTAATGTATATGATTTCACCTCATCATCGAAGCGAACCAATGCTTGTTCCTCCGAAACTTCGTAGCGAACTACAATTTTCTTAGCATCTACGTACTCAACAACTCCGTTGGCTTCTGCTAAAATAAGAGTACGCGAGTCAAGAGCGATTCTGCTTTCAAGACCTGTACCAACAATAGGTGCTTCTGGTCTTACCAAAGGAACTGCCTGACGTTGCATGTTCGAGCCCATCAGTGCACGGTTTGCATCATCATGCTCCAGGAATGGAATCATAGAAGCTGCAATCGAAACGATTTGATTAGGGGCAATATCCATATAGCGGATATCCTTCGGCTCCACTACCGGGAAGTCACCTTCAAAACGGGCCTTTACCTTTTCATCTTCCAGTTCACCGTTCGACTTAATCTTAATGTTCGCCTGCGCGATATTATGAGTATCTTCCTCTTCGGCTGTAAGGAAGATTACGTCTTTACCCTTCACCTTGGCATTTTCAACCTTACGATAAGGAGTTTCAATGAAGCCCATCTTGTTCACTTTCGCGTGAACGCATAGAGATGAAATTAAACCGATGTTTGGACCTTCCGGAGTTTCGATAGTACACAAGCGACCATAGTGTGTATAGTGTACGTCACGAACCTCAAAACCTGCACGCTCTCTGGAGAGACCGCCTGGCCCGAGTGCCGACATTCTGCGCTTGTGAGTAATCTCAGCCAATGGATTGGTTTGATCCATGAACTGTGAAAGTTGATTGGTTCCGAAGAACGAGTTGATCACAGAAGACAATGTACGCGCGTTGATCAAATCAACTGGCTTGAAGTCTTCGTTATCGCGAACGTTCATTCTTTCTTTGATGGTTCTCGCCATACGGGCAAGACCTACACCAAACTGAGAATACAATTGTTCACCAACTGTTCTTACACGTCTGTTGCTCAAGTGGTCAATATCATCCACAACGGCCTTGGAGTTAATTAGACCGATCAGATATTTAACGATAAGGATAATATCCTCGGTTGTTAATACACGCTGATCGAAGCTTAAGTCAAGACCTAACTTCTTGTTAATTCTGTAACGACCTACTTCACCCAAATCATAACGTTTCTCACTGAAGAACAAACTCTGAATAATATCACGAGCGGTTTGTTCATCCGGAGCTTCCGTATTTCTTAACTGACGATAGATTTGCTCTACCGCTTCTTTTTCTGAGTTGGAATTATCCTTCGCCAGGGTATTGAAGATGATGTGGTAATCAGCCACGTTTACATCTTCTCTGTGAAGGATGATTGACTTTACACCTGAATCGATGATAACATCAACGTCTTCTGCGGTAATCACATGATCACGCTCCAACAACACTTCGTTACGATCGATAGAAACAACTTCACCAGTATCCTCGTCCACGAAATCTTCGGTCCACGTTTTCAAAACGCGCGCTGCAAGTTTGCGACCCACCGTTTTCTTGAGGGTGTTTTTATTCGCTTCGATTTCTTCGGATAATCCAAAGAGATCAAGAATATCTTTATCTGTACCATAACCAATTGCACGAAGCAATGTGGTTACCGGGAATTTTTTCTTACGATCGATGTATGCATACATCACAGCATTTACATCGGTAGCAAATTCAATCCACGAACCTTTGAACGGGATAATCCGTGCAGAATACAACTTCGTTCCGTTTGTGTGTTTACTCATGGCGAAAAACACACCCGGTGAACGGTGTAACTGCGATACAATCACGCGCTCAGCGCCATTGATTACGAAAGAACCCTTCTCAGTCATGTAGGGAATATTTCCCAGAAACACTTCCTGCTCGATAGTTTGAAAATCTTCGTTGTCCTCATCGTTACAGGTGAGGCGCAACTTTGCTTTCAAAGGCACCGAGAAAGTAAGTCCGCGATCAATACACTCATCCACATCATACTTTGGCGGATCTATTGTATAATCCACAAACTCCAATACGAAGTTTTCGCGTGAATCGGAGATTGGAAAATTCTCCGCAAATACTTTGAAGAGACCTTCGTTTTGACGCTTCTCTGCAGGCGTTTCAATCTGCAGAAAGTCTTTGAATGATTGAAGCTGAATATCGAGAAAATCCGGATACTCAAGAACCTTCTCAATAGATGAGAAGTCAATCCTGTTATTTGCTGTCTTCTTTGCCAAGGTGCTTTAGGTTAAAATTTCCTAGACCTATTAATAATTACTATTGGATACGGCCATTACTGGCATAAATAGGGATAGACTCCAGTCCCTTCCCGATAGTAATCGGGAGGGAATGGAGCCTGAATGTTCCTTTCAGACGGTACCCAGCGTCTTTCAAGAAGATTATTTCAACTCGATTTCGGCACCAGCCTCTACAAGTGTCTTCTTTAGATTTTCAGCTTCGTCTTTAGGTAAGCCTTCTTTGATTGTCTTAGGAGCTCCGTCAACTACGTCTTTAGCTTCTTTCAAGCCTAGACCAGTCAATTCTTTCACGAGCTTCACGATCTGAAGTTTATTAGGACCAGCAGCCTTCAATACAACATCGAAGTTGGTCTTTTCAGCAGCAGCAGCGCCACCACCTGCAGCAGGACCAGCAGCAACTGCAACAGCAGCGGCAGCAGGCTCAATGCCATATGTTTCTTTTAAGTAAGAAGCTAATTCATTTACTTCTTTAACGGTAAGTTCTACCAGTTGATCGCCAAGAGTTTTTACGTCAGCCATGATTTGTTAGTGTTTAATTTTTTGTTCTAGTTAATTACTGTTTTCTTTCTTCCAGCGCCTTCACCAGGCCAGCCACTGTTTGCTTGCCGCTTAAAAGAGCAGACAACACGTTTTTAGCAGGTGATTGCAACAAGGAAATAACCTCGCCAATGAGTTCGTTTTTAGATCTTAACCCAACCAGCGTAGTTAATTGATCCTCTCCAACAAAGAGAGTAGATTCGATGGAAGCACCTTTAAAACCAGGCTTTCCCTCCAACTTCTTTCTGTACTCAGAAATCACTTTAGCAGGAGCATTGCCTACTTCTTTCGAAAAGATAACTCCTGAAAAGCCTTTTAGTGTTTGAAATAGTTCTTCATAATTACCTTCCTGCTTTTCTAATGCCTTGCGGATAAGCGTGTTTTTATAAACACGATATTCAACACCGGCATTGAAGCACAGCCTGCGGAACGCATTGATTTGCGCTACCGTTAAGCCTGATGCATCGGTAATATAGAAGTGATTATTCTGAGAAAATTTCTCAGCTAATTCATCTATGATTATTCCTTTTTCTTCCTTGGTCATTTTTGATAAATTTATAGACCTACAATCGAGCTCCTATCCACTATAATACCAGGGCTCATCGTGGAAGACAGGGAAATACTTTGAATGTATGTTCCCTTCGATGAAGCTGGTTTTAACTTAACTACTGTATTAATAAGTTCAGCAGCATTGTCTTTGATTTTGTCTGCGCTGAAGGAAGCCTTACCTACACTAGCGTGAATAATTCCTTGTTTATCAATTTTGAAGTCCACCTTACCCGCTTTCACTTCCTTCACTGCTTTTCCAACTTCAAGGGTAACTGTTCCTGACTTCGGGTTAGGCATTAAACCGCGAGGTCCTAATACCTTACCTAACTTACCTACTTTAGCCATTACTGTAGGCATAGTAATAATAACATCGATGTCCGTCCATCCGGCTTCAATTTTCTGAATGTAGTCCTCAAGACCTACGTGCTCAGCACCAGCATCTTTTGCTTCCTGCACTTTGTCAGGGCTGCAAAGAACCAATACACGAACTACTTTTCCCAAACCATGAGGTAATGACACAACGCCACGAACCATCTGATCAGATTTTTTTGGATCAACACCCAGGCGGATGTCAACGTCTACGGATGCGTCAAACTTTGTGAAAGAAATTTCCTTCAACACTTTAGCTGCATCTTCCAGAGAATATTCTTTCTCAGGACTGTATTTGGCGAGAACCGCCTTTCTGTTTTTTGTCAACTTTGCCATTGTGCTTATTATTTATCCCAAGGGGCATTTCCACTTACTGTAACACCCATGCTTCGTGCCGTGCCGGCAACCATTTTCATGGCAGACTCAACTTTAAATGCATTTAAATCAGGCATTTTTAGTTCAGCGATCTTTTTAATCTGATCCCATGAAATAGATCCTACTTTAAGACGGTTGGGTTCTTTCGATCCTTTTTGAATCTTGATAGCCTCCATAATCAAAATAGCCGCGGGCGGAGTCTTGATTACAAAGTCAAAAGATTTATCATTATAAATAGTGATAAGCACTGGCAATACTTGCCCTTGCTTGTCTTGAGTTCTGCCATTGAACTGCTTGCAGAAGTCCATGATGTTCAAACCCTTTGAACCGAGTGCAGGACCAATTGGAGGTGCAGGGTTTGCCTGACCACCTTTAACCTGCAATTTCAAGTAACCTGTTACTACCTTAGCCATTGTATTACTAGTCTAACTTTTCTACCTGCATATAACTAAGCTCAACCGGTGTGTTTCTTCCGAAAATCTTCACCATTACGTTAAGCTTTTTCTTGTCTTCAAAAATCTCTTCTACCGAACCCGTGAAACCACTGAATGGACCATCCATTACTTTCACTGATTCTCCCTTTATGAAAGGAGTCTCTAGTTTCTCTTCGAACTGATCGATCTCATCAACTTTGCCGAGAATTCGATTCACTTCAGATTGCCGCAAAGCAACCGGATCTTTCGAAGTGGCACTGGAGCCATTAGTTCCTAAAAACCCAATCACACCCGGAATGTTGTTTACCGTGTGGTAAGCCTCACCGTTAGAAAGGTCAGCTGAAACGAGAACATAACCTGGGAAGAAATTTCTTTCTCGCACACGCTTCTTTCCGTTTCGCATTTCATAAACCTTCTCGGATGGGATCATTACCTGTGGAATAAACTCGACTAGTTTAGACCGCTCGATCTCAGATTCCAGATAAGATTTTACTTTCTTTTCCTGGCCGCTGATCACGCGTAAAACATACCACTTTAGTTCTCCCATCTGGTTTCTCTTTTATAATTCTTTATAAAACCAGGCTAACGCGTTCTTAAAGCCCAAATCCACGAATCCGATCAGAATGGCAAATATTAGTGAGGCAACCAGCACCAAAATGGCACTGCTTTGCAATTCACTGAATTTAGGCCACGAAACCTTGTTACGGATTTCGTCAATGGACTCTAAAATATAGTTCTTAACTTTTTCCATCCATTTTTACTAATTGCACGGGTGGATCCGCCAGCTGGCGGACCAGCCAACACAATTCATTTGATTTGCGTTGGCATGCTTTGAACCGTGTTTTCAAAGCAACTTTTAAATTCCTACTGCACGGGTGGAGAGACTCGAACTCCCAGCCAACGGTTTTGGAGACCGCTACTCTACCAATTGAGCTACACCCGTTTACTGTTCAGCTCCCCTTCAAATTGCACCCGTGAAACCCTCAATTCAAAAGGACTGCAAAGGTAGAAGAAGCGCCATAGAAAACAAAAGCGTTTCTAAGAAATATCTCAGAAACGCTTTGCTTTTGATTATCAGCTATTTAGCTGGTTTAACCTAGCTTAAGGCTTCGGCTAAACTTAATTAGTCAAGGATTTCAGTAACCTGACCTGAACCCACCGTACGACCACCCTCGCGGATAGCGAAACGAAGACCTTTCTCCATTGCGATCTTGTTGATCAGAGTCACCTCAATTGAGATGTTATCACCAGGCATAACCATTTCTACTCCGGCAGGAAGCATACACTCGCCTGTTACATCTGTTGTACGGAAATAGAATTGAGGACGGTACTTGTTAAAGAATGGAGTATGACGACCACCTTCTTCTTTGGACAACACGTAAACTTCACACTTGAATTTAGCGTGAGGTGTTACAGAGTTTGGCTTGCAAATAACCATACCACGACAGATTTGCTCCTTTTCAATACCACGTAACAACAGACCTACGTTGTCACCGGCTTCGCCTCTGTCAAGGATTTTACGGAACATTTCAACACCTGTGATGGTAGAAGTCAAGTTCTCAGCACCCATTCCAAGAATTTGAACTGGATCACCGGTCTTAATAATACCACGCTCGATACGACCTGTAGCAACGGTTCCACGACCCGTGATCGAGAACACGTCTTCAACTGGCATCAAGAAATCTTTGTCAATCAAACGAACTGGAATTGGAATATGGTTATCAACCGCTTCCATCAATTCTTCAACTTTCTCAACCCATTTAGCTTCGCCATTCAATGCGCCAAGAGCAGAACCTCTGATCACTGGCATGGTGTCGCCAGGGAAATTATAAGCAGACATCAATTCACGAACTTCCATTTCAACGAGGTCAAGCAATTCGCCATCGTCAACCAAGTCAACCTTGTTCATAAATACAACAAGAGCTGGTACACCAACCTGACGAGCCAAAAGAATGTGCTCGCGGGTTTGCGGCATAGGGCCGTCAGTCGCAGCCACTACAAGAATAGCACCGTCCATCTGGGCAGCACCTGTAACCATGTTCTTTACATAGTCAGCGTGACCCGGACAGTCTACGTGAGCGTAGTGTCTCTTGTCAGTTGCATACTCAACGTGTGAGGTGTTGATTGTAATACCTCTTTCTTTTTCTTCAGGAGCATTGTCGATTGAAGAGAAATCGCGAACTGCAGCAAGGCCTTTCTTAGAAAGCACCTGAGTGATTGCAGCTGTAAGAGTGGT
>JALHRJ010000101.1 GCA_022841475.1 Cyclobacteriaceae bacterium
TCAAACCCCCAACCTTCTGATCCGTAGTCAGATACTCTATTCAGTTAAGCTACAGGCCCAAAATAGTCTGCAAAGGTAATTAAATAATGATTTTCACCAAAAATTTGTCCTTCCATGACCAAAGTCAAACATTACTTCAAAGTAAAATTAATAGGCATTGCCATACGAGTTTTAACCGGCTTTCCGCGCTGCCGTCCCGGCTCCCATCGGGTTTTCGCTAATACACGCAGTGCTTCTTCGTCACAACCACTGCCAATTCCCTTTAAAATTTTCAGGTTGATAACTGCTCCGGTTTTATCGACAACAAACTCAACAAATACTTTTCCGGTGATTTGATTTCGTTGGGCTAGCTTCGGGTATTTGAGTGATTTAGAAAGCTGATCGTAAAACGATTCATAGCCACCAATGGGTTTAGCCTGTACTTCCGGAAAGGGTACAAGGTCTTCGAATTCTTCGATTGGTAAATCAATAAAAGGGTTGTCATTGATGTCGGTATGTACGATAGGCTCAACGGGTTTGTTATCATTGGCCGATTTAAATTCAGTGAGTGATACGGAAGGAGTACTCTTTGTAAGTAATGGTCTTGGGGGAAGAGTTGGTTTTTCGATTTCATGTACAGTAGCCTTAACATTAAATAATGGCTCTTCTACAGGATCGACTGTTGGCAGGGGTGCTTTCTTTTTTATTGTAGTCCATTCAAAAGCGGTGATGACTAGTGTAACACTTATACACATTCCGATAAAAAAGAACTTTACGGATTGTCGGTGCAAATCATGTTTTGGATTTTTCTTTGCTTCCATCGTTGATGTGGTTTGGTTACTTTCGTAATCCGGCATCAACTACTTAGTCACGGAGCATTTTGTACATTTTCTTTCTGAGCAGATTTTTGTTCTGGGTCAGTTTGCTTTTTCTCCCACCGCGAAACTACGATAAGGACGATGATCAATGCGATGATCAAAAATAAAAACGTAAAGATGCGGGTTATCAGTTTGATTCGTTTTCCCTCTCCATGTTGTTTCATAACGGCACTATAGTTCCGGAACCGATCGCTTCCGCGAGCCGCCATGCGTTGTCTGCGCAACCGGATTTCGTGCTTACCCATCGTACTTTACCTTAAGATTAAAATTTGTTCTCAATTTATCCAGCGCCCGGTAGGTGCGCATTTTAGCACCGCTTTCTGTCATATCCAGAATAAAAGCAATCTCCTTAAAATCTTTGTCTTCAAAAAAACGCAACTCGAGTACTTGTATCATATCCGTGGGCAGTTCATTCATATACCGAATTACCCGATTGATCAATTCTTCATCCCAGGTGTCGGTTGTTTGTTCTACGAGTTCGCGCACTTTCAGTTCTTCAATGCTGAATATTTTCTTCCCTTTATTTTTGCGATAATGTTTATTTACTTCATTGCCGGCAATTTTATAAAGCCAGGCAGAGAAAGGAAATCCCCGAAATTCATATTTGCCAAGATTATTGAGTGCATTCACGAAAGTTTGCGAGCACAGGTCGCCCGTTAATTCATCATTGTCAGTCTGACGTAAAATATAATTGAAAATCCGGTCGAAATATTTTTCATAGAGTTCTCCAAAAGCTTGCGGGTCTTTTTTGGAGCGCTCTATGATAGCTTGTTCCTTACGGATTTCATCTTCCGTCATGCGGTTTTTATTAAGACCAATCAATAATAGCTTAATAATCCGAATGTTCCTTGAAAGTCACTAATCGAATTAAAGCATAGTTGAGATGGAGAATTCAGTCAAGGCCGAATTACGAGATGGGCAAAGGCTGCCGTTGATAAAAAAAATACCTGATCTTCAGTTTCATCAGGTTGCAATGACTTTTTTTATTGGTTAGCTTTCCCGCTAAGGCTAAACATTCATCATTCATGAAAAGGAGTATTGTCATATTCGTGCTTTTGCTAAGTGGGGTTTCTTTTGGGCAAAAGAAAAAGGAACAACCACAGACCGCACCACCGGTTCAGCAACAAGCTGCTTCAACAATAGAAGGGAAGGTGGCTGGCTTGAAAAAATATTCGGGCTACTTCGAATTCTATTATGATGAAAAACAAGACAAAGTTTTGTTAATCATCGACAAGTTTAATACCGAGTTTCTTTATGTGGAGTCATTAACGGCAGGTATTGGTTCTAATGATATTGGATTAGATCGTAACCAATTGGGTCGTGAGCGCGTGGTTAAGTTTGATCGTAGAGGGCCGAAAGTATTGCTTACGGAATTGAATTATTCTTATCGGGCTATTTCAAACAATGCCGCAGAGAAGAAAGCCGTGGAAGAAGCTTTTGCGCAATCTGTGCTTTGGGGATTTACTATTGTAGCAGAAGAAGGGGGACGTGTGCTAGTTGACGCTTCTGATTTTCTGTTACAGGATGTTCATGATGTTATAGGCCGACTTCGTAGTTCACAACAAGGATCCTATTCTCTTGATAAATCTCGGTCGGCCTTTTATTTGCCAAGGACAAAAAGTTTTCCGCAGAACACTGAATTTGAAGTTACCCTCACATTTACGGGGCAGCCAACGGGAGGCTACATTCGAAGTGTAACACCAACACCAACGAGTGTTACCGTGCGTGAACATCACTCATTTGTTCAATTACCAGATTCCAACTATAAGCCACGCAAGTTTGATCCAAGAGCCGGCTATTTCAGTATTTCCTATTACGATTATGCAACACCTATAAGTGAACCCATTGAAAAACGATTCATAACCCGCCATCGATTGGAGAAAAAAGATCCGCGCGCTGCTGTTAGTGAAGCGGTGGAACCCATTGTTTATTACATGGATCCCGGTGCACCGGAACCGATTCGCTCAGCACTGATGGAAGGGGCAAGATGGTGGAGCCAGGCTTTTGAAGCGGCCGGGTATAAGGATGCTTTTCGCGTGGAGGTTCTTCCGGAAGATGCAGACCCGATGGATGTTCGCTACAATTTAATCAACTGGATCCATCGCTCAACGCGGGGTTGGTCGTATGGTTCATCGGTTACGGATCCACGCACAGGTGAAATCATTAAAGGTCATGTTAATTTAGGATCGCTTCGGGTGCGGCAGGATTTCTTAATTGCCGAAGGGTTGTTAGCTCCTTATGAGGAAGGTAAACCTGTTTCCAGCGAAATGGAGAAAATGGCACTCGCACGGTTAAGACAACTTGCTGCCCATGAAGTTGGTCACACCATTGGTATTGCACATGCCTATTCATCCAGTGCGGAAAACCTGGCTTCGGTAATGGACTATCCGCATCCAATAGCAAATATTAAAGATGGAAAAATTGATATTAGTGCTGCCTATGATGATAAAATTGGTGCTTTTGATAAAGTGGTGGTTAACTATGGGTATCAGCATTTTCCTGACGGAACGGATGAGGATAAGGCGTTGAATGAGATCGTTCAGAATTCACTCAAAGCAGGATTAACATTTTTATCAGATCAGGATGCGCGGCCTGTTGGTGGTGCTCATCCGTATGCTCATTTGTGGGATAATGGTAAAGATCCTGCCGAGGAACTCGATCGGGTGTTGGAAGTGCGTGCCCTGGCATTGAAGAATTTTGGTGAACGAAATATTAAGCCGGGTATGCCTATGGCCATGATCGAAGAAGTATTAGTTCCGATTTATTTCTTTCATCGTTATCAAACTGAGGCAACAGCCAAAGTTGTTGGCGGACTGAACTACCGGTATGCTTTGCGGGGCGATGGACAACCCGTTACTTCCCTGCTCACACCGCAACAAGAATTGAAAGCAATTGAATCGTTGCTCAAAACGGTTCAGCCTTCGGCATTGGCGCTGCCCGAAAGTTTACTAAAGCAGATTCCGCCTCGTCCTTTAGGATATGATCGTCATCGTGAATTAATGAAAGGCAAAACAGATCTTACGTTTGATCCATTGTCGGCAGCGGAAACAGCAGCAGATTTAACGTTCAGTTTGATTTTGTATCCGGCCCGGGCAAACCGGTTATTTGAACATCATTCAAGAGATGCCAGGCTTCCGAGTCTTGAAAGTGTGATTGACAAATTGATTGCGGCCACCTTCAAATCACCGGTACGCAATGGCTATGAAGGGGCCATTCAAATGAGCACGAGTTATGCGTTGTTTACAAACTTGTCGAAACTTGCTCTGCACAAAGATGCATCTGCACCCACAAAAGCTATTACTACGTTTAAACTGGATCAGTTGAAAAACTGGTTGCAAAGCCGTGCGACTACGGATGAAGAATGGAAGGCATACTATGCTTACATAGCTCAAAAGATTAATAAGTTTCAGCAAAACCCAGACGAGTTTAAGCAAGAGAATTTATTGGACGCACCTCCGGGGGCACCGATTGGAATGACCGAGGAGTTTTGCGGAAATTAATTCTGCTTAAAACCAATTCGCCAAAGCCCACGCACCTGATTAACCTGGTAGCCAATAGCTTTATCTTTTGGATAGAGTGTTCGGATTAATGAATCTGTTTGAAAGGTTAATTCCTTTTCCGGTTGGCCATGACATGTTAAACACAACGGTTGCAGTATTATTGCTTTGTAGAATATTACAGAATCGTCCTTTAACACCAGGCGTGGTGTAAGCTCTTTTTCTACATTTAAATCATTACCAAAACCTTTAATGAGAAATTCCTCCATCTTATCGGCTTTGTTTCGAGGGTTGCGGTTTTTGTTACTTACTCGCCTGATGGAAACCCGGTTTGCTACTGAAAGCGAATCTGTAATAGGGTAGGCCTTTTCATTGCAATACCGTAAGGCGTGTTCAATACCACCGTTTTGAAGAGCCTCTTTAAGTTCTGTACTGATAGTTTCAAATGAAATTTTAGCTAATGCGTTACCTCTAATTGTGTAGGTGCTATCAATCTTTTCTGTTGTTTGGGTAGTTTCTTTGGTACCGCACGCGAACAGCAGGATGAATGGAATCAGATAAATCAACGTCTTCATGCAATAAAGATGGAAAGAAAATATTTATGAAAACGTGATTTATGTCACAAACTAGTGAGACCCGTCAAACCACTCTTTAAACTCACTCACTTTTTCGCGGCTTACAATTATTTCAGGCTCCCATTTGATATTGGAAGTGATTTTCAGGCGGCTATTGGAATAAACGATCACATCCTGGATGGCGCTGATGTTAACGATGTAACTTCGATTCACACGGTGAAAAATTTTAGGATCCAAAATTTCATCCAGACTCTCTAATGTATAATCGATAATAAATTTTCTGAGTTGGTTGGTGATCAGGTAAACATCCCGTCCATCGGCAAAAAACAGACTGATCTGATCGGAGGTTATGGATTTGATGTGATCGCCCAGTTTTACCATAAAACGATTTTTATAAGACCTTTTTTGAGTGGCATCCACTACACGATTGATCGTTTCGTTTCGCTCTTCGCTCCATCGCAACTGAGTGCCCAATGACTCCACTTTCTTTAAGCTGTTGGTAAGATCAGTAAAAGTAATTGGCTTCAAGAGGTAATCTATACCATTCATTTTAAATGCTTCCAACGCAAACTCATTATACGCGGTAATAAATATTACAGGCTTCAGCACTTTCACTTCTTTAAAGATGTCAAAGCTCACCCCGTCTTTCAGCTGAATGTCCATGAAGATCAAATCAATGGAGGATTGATTTGCCTCCAGCCAGTTTACGGCATCTTCAATGGATTCAACCTTGCCTTTGATTTCGATGGCTTCGCTATAACGCAACAGGTATCGTTCTAACTTCTCAGCTGCCGGAGTTTCATCCTCTACAATCAGAACTTTCAGCGCAAGGTTAGTCATGAATAGTCTGGGTTTCGTCAGCCGTAATCCGCATCAGCGGAAATTTAATATAATTTTCTTTCCCTGCTTTTACCTGCACAAAAGGATTCTCACTAAAGAAGGAATAGGATCGTTGTAACCGCGCGAAGGCATGCAGACTTTCCTGATGCAACAAGAGGCGGTCGTTGATGGTATGCTGCAGGACAAGGTATTCATCACCTTCTTCCAGATAAATCCTAACGACAAGTGGAGATTTTTTTGAGATGAGTGTATTTCTGACAATCGCATCGATAGTAACCAGCATGGATCCCGGAATAAGATAGATACTTTTAGTGTCGCGAATTGAATTGAGAAGATTGAGCTGATTCTGATACTTGTAATTCAGCAGTTTGATAAGATGATCGGCAGCATAAAGCTCTTCCTCCAGACTGATCAACTCCTTGTGCCGATTAATCAGACTGTAGCGATAGATTCCTGCGAGGTAATCAATTTGTTCTTCGGCCTGGTCGGCATTGTGTTGCAGGGTGAGAATCAGATTTTCTAAGCTTTCGTAAAGCAAGTCCGGATTAATTTCATTCTTAAAGGAGATGAAATCAGCATCTAATTTTTCTCTGAGTTTTTTCTCTTGTTGAATAATGCGCGTGTTTTCGCGGTTTAAATAAAAGTTACTAAAGAATAAGGCGTTGTAGAGAAGTCCAATAACCCCATATATCGAAACAAAAATGCTTAGTTCGCTAGCGTTGATTGTAAATCCAATTACCCATTTATAATAAGCCCAGATTGCCAAAATGATTAACGACAAGGATATCAGGAGGGTGCCAACAATCTGCAACGTAATTCTTCGCTTCAGCACTTGCCTGGATAACCACTTTTCAGATAATGAAAGCGTCAGGCGCATGGATTCCAACGAGAGGTAGGCTAGACCGATACAAACATAAACCTCGGCACTGCTGAAAATATCTTTGAGTTCGGTGAAGTCGTTGTTAATTAACAGTATCAAAAGATAGACCATAACACCCACTATAGGAGCCGATAGAATTCTGAAGACCAATTGGTGAATGAACAGGCGATTCATGTCAGCACGAGGGAGTTGGGAACTGTGTGTTTGCCGTGTAAGTCTTTGAGCACTGGAAGAATAACCATAAACCGGGTTTCATTCTTCACAACTACTTTTTCGGTAGTAAAAAACTGATACCGGCTTACAATGTTGGTCAATCCAATCTGAAAACTTTCTGACTTCTCAGAAGTAGTTTTTGAATTGCTTACCAGAATCCGGGTATTGTCCTGGGCGGAAATGTAAATGAGCAAAGGTTGCTCGCGGGAAATTCGATTGTGTTTCACGGCATTCTCCACCAGTAATTGCAATGTCATTGGCGGTATGAATGTGTTAAAAAGATTTTTTGGAAGATTGATTTCGAGTGTTAGGTGTTGTTCGTACCGCACTTGCAGCAGATAGTAATAGGCTTTAACAAATTCAATTTCCTCACGAACTGTCACTAATTTCTGTTTTTGATTGTCGATTACATAGCGGAATGTGTCTGCCATTCTTCGGATAAATTGTTCGGCTATAACGGTATCTTTAAACAACAAAGAAGAGACCGTGTTGAGACAGTTAAATAAATAATGTGGACTGATTTGGGTCTTCAGAGATTCAAACTGAAGTTCAAGTTGCAATCGATCGAGTCGCATTTCCTCCACCTGGTTTTTTGCATAGTATCGATAGGAATAAAATAAGCCGTAGAAAATCTCATAGATGAAAAGGGTAAGGCCTAATAGAATCCCTAACTTAATTATATCGTCATTCCTAGTTGCCAGCAATAGCATACTGGCTGAAATTGAAAAAAGCAACACAAGTACTCCATTAGCGATGAATCCGGAAATGAAACGGGCTAAAAAATGCTCGCGCCAGTTAATCCAACGGTCCAATATTTTATCAACCTGCCAGGCAAGAAAGCCCGCGAGGTTTGTAATCACTGCGCAAATCAAAAATTCGTCAGCCTCAACCTGTAGCGATGGGAAATGGCCTTTGTTGCTGTAAAAAATATAGATGAAGAACATCAACCCCAGACTCGTACAAATCCCAACCAACAAACCATATTTTTTCATGGGGCGATCTTGAAATAGTTTTGATGCGGAAGGCATAGTAGCCTCAAACTACTTAAATTTTAAGAATTTGAGGATATGCAAGCGTGGTTTGTGGAAGTTTAATTTTCAAGGGCGCGTAAGGCCCGTCCGTAATACGTCTCTGATTTTATGTTGCGGGCTGCAGCACGATAGGCGTCTTTAGCCTCAGTACTCCCCGACTTAACATATCTTGAGGAGGTCACCAATACTTCTGTAGTATAATGATCGGAATTTATTCTACTGGCAGCCTGCAGTACGGAAACCAATTTGCCATTTGTCATGTTGGGTGCGGCCAATGCCGTTTGTAGTGTTTGTGATTTATAATGATCGCTACCCATCGAATTAACATACTCAACCAGTTTTTTGTAATGATCTTCTTTCAAATCTTGTTTTTTCAACAAAGTGGTGAGTACTTCAGTACGGTAATGATCTGATTCGATGGAAGACGTAATAGAGAGTAGCGTTGTCAGCACCTGGCCATCAATCGGATTGTTCAACATGCTTTTAATTACCTGGGTTATATAATGATCGGAATTAATATCTTTCACCGATTCAACCACTCGCTGATAGGAGGTAGCGGAAAGATCTCTTTCAAGAGCTTTTGTTAAAACTTCAGTCCTATAGTGATCCGAATTGATGGATTTGGAGGTATTGATTATCTCGGCCATAACGGGGTCTGTAAGATTAGACTGACGCATCACGGAGGTTAACACTTCTGTCTTATAATGATCAGAACTCATTTTAGAAGTAGACACCAGAATAACTTTTACACTCTCGATTGATGCAGGCTGACTACGTAATGCTTCTTTAATTACTTGTGTTTTATAATGATCAGATCCCATTTTGTTGGTGGCAACAAAAACTGCTTCTACAGCCTCTTTATTTTGCATGAATTTCGAAAGATTGTTATCCAGAAATTCACTGAGGTAATGGTCGGAATCAAGCTCACTGGATACTTTGGCAATAATCGGTGCATACTCTTTAGCTTGCACAGGAAGTTTCATGAGCAGATTGGCATAGTGTGCCTTTATGTAATCGCTATTTATGTTTCCGATTTCACTCAACACTGCCTGCACTCCCCCTTTTTGATAAAAACGATTAACACGGCTTTCGGCTGCAATGGTGGTTGTTCTTACTACTTCCGGTAAGATTTCAGAAAGCCACTTGCGACCTTCCGGTTCCCAACTTACAGCACTTCTCCCTTCAAAATATTCACGCTTTATGGTGCCTCCGTGTGCGCTTATCTCAATGGCGCGTCTGCTTCCAAAGGTTGTTTTGGTTATCTCGAGGTAGCCATCATTCGACATACTTTTAATATCGCGGTCGTCATCCGTTACTTCAATTTTTCCGCGTACTTCAATGTTGAAGCTATTCAGCCCATTCGAATTTTTATAAGTCATTTTCGAATCATTGCCCGAGGCATAAACCCGGGTTGATCCTGATTGACCGAATGTAGAAATCGCACTCAGGGTGGCGAAGAAAAGATAAATCAGCTTCATGGTTGTCTATTTGACTTGACTAACGGAACAAAGGTGGGGTAAGGATTCACTTCGGACAACACAATTGAAATGAACCGCCCAAACGGTGTATTGAGTTGTAAAAAGAGGGTCTTCGCTTTATTTCTGTTACCTCGGTTTGGCAAAACCACGCTGCCTCATGGCCTCAAACACCACCACGGCTGCTGCATTTGAAACATTCATGGAGTCAATTTTACCTTGCATGGGGATGATGATGTTGGCCGAAGAATTTTGCACCCAACCATCTGATAGCCCGGTGGCTTCGGTGCCCATGACGATCGCAGAGGGCCCGATAAAATCTGATTCATGATAGGGTTTGGAGGCTTTTAGGTAAGTGCAGAAAATTTTGATTTCATTCTTCCTCAGCCAGTCAATCGTTTCTTCGGAAGTTGCTGAGGCAATTTGTTTCGTGAACACACATCCTATGCTGGAGCGGATTACATTGGGATTGTAGAAATCTGTTTGAGGATCGCATATGATCACTGCATCTACACCAGCAGCATCAGCGGTTCGCAGAATGGCTCCGAGGTTGCCTGGTTTCTCCACGGCTTCAAGAATTAACAACAATGGATTTTTACTCAGCTTAATATCCTGTAAGCGATGTGTTTTCTGTTCGGCCACAGCCAAAATACCACCGGAGCTTTCGCGGATAGCAATCTTATCAAAGACTTCTTTTGAAACGGGCACCAGCAGTTTGTCTTCCCTCAACAAATCAGCGGATTCACGTTGGTCAAGAATCTCCTCGCAAAAAAAGATGTTTCCGATTTTATATCCAGCTTCCAGTGCCATGCGCACTTCTTTTGCCCCTTCAACTACAAAGAGTTGTTGTTTTCTGCGTTCGCGTGGTTTTTCAAGCGCAAGCAAACTTTTTACTTTGGGATTTTGTGTGCTGGTTATTAAAAAATGCATTATTCAAAAATCAAGATTCAAAAATCAAGATCAAAGTGATTACAAGTTGTTTTCCTATTTTTGAATTTAAATCCTAAGTTTTGAATCTCGTTCATCCTTCTTCCTGGAAAGACTACGAACTACTCGATAGCGGCAACTTCGAAAAACTAGAACGGTTTGGAAAGGTAGTTCTTATCCGGCCCGAGCCACAAGCCATCTGGGAGCCCGTTCAATCAGAAACCGAATGGAACAAGCAAGCACATGCCCATTTTACACGCGAGCAAAAGGATAACTTTCGTTTTGGCGAAGAGATAAAAGGTGGCTGGAAAAAATTGAAATCTTTGGATGAAAGCTGGCAGGTAAACTATCAGTACCAATCCTTAAATCTTACATTGAGATTAGCCCTTACTGGTTTTGGTCACGTGGGTGTATTTCCCGAGCAGGGTTCAAACTGGAATTTTATTTATGATACAATCACTTCGTGGCAGGCAGCGAAACCTAAAGTGTTGAATTTATTTGCATACACGGGTGCAGCTTCGGTTGTCGCTCGTGCTGCAGGTGCCGATGTTACCCATGTAGATGCTTCGCGCCCGGGGTTAAACTGGGCAAATCAAAACATGCAATTAAATGAACTTAAAGATATTCGCTGGGTGTATGAAGACGCTCTAAAATTTGTAAAGCGTGAGGTAAAGCGCGGGAATAAATACAACGGCATTATTATGGATCCGCCACCGTATGGTCGTGGCCCGGAAGGGGAGAAGTGGACCTTACAGGAAAAGTTGAATGAATTGATTTTTTTGGCAAGTCAGTTACTGGAGCCAACACCGAGTTTTTTTATACTTTCCATGTATGCAGTTGGGTTTTCTCCTTTGGTGGGATTAAATGTTGTGAAAACGCATTTTAAGTCAGAAGCTCCGGATTTCGGGGAGTTTTTTCTTAAATCCAAATCCGGTCGTGACTTGCCCATGGGAACGTTTTTGAGGTTTAACCGATAATGAGATTGTGTAATTTATAAATACGTATATTTGTAAAAAATACACGTATAATGAATACTAAATTGACCTTAACAGTTGAGAAAAGGATAATTGTTAAAGCAAAGCATTACGCGAAGAAAACCGGGAGAAGTTTGTCTGAATTAATTGAAAACTATCTTCAAAGTTTGGTCGAAGAGAAGGGCTCTGCTGGTAAGATGTCTCCGAAGCTGAAAAGAATTACGGGTGCGGTTAAGCTACCCAAAGATTTTAACGAAGCTGAAGAACTTAGATCCATCCTTGAGAAGAAGCATCTATGAAAAGGGTTTTTGTAGATACAAACATTTTGATTGACTTGCTTGCCGATAGAAAACCCTTTAGCAAATTTGCAATTGAATTATTTCAAAAGGCGGAGAACGATCAAGTAAAATTATTTGCTTCCTCCCACTCTATTGCTACAACGCATTATTTGCTCAACAAGCATCTTGAGGATAAAGAGCTTAGAGAAATTCTACTCAACCTAACTGACTATGTAACAATTATCGCGATTGATTCTAACATCATTAAAAATGGTTTAAAATCAAAACACGATGATTTCGAAGACTCCCTTCAGATTTTTGCTGCCAGTTCAGTTGAAAATATTGATTATATAGTTACACGCAATCTTAAGGACTTCAAAGATTCAGCCGTAAAGGCAATTTCTCCGGATGAATTGATACTGCTGCTGTAGGTTTTAATTGCTCTATGCTTACAACTATTATCTTTATTTGAGCATCTCTTATAAAAACCAATTTGATCAGGCTAGCTTTTCTATTAATTTTTCTTGGTTCAATTAATTCTCTGTTTGCACAGAAAATTTACCGTGGCATTGTTGTAGACTCGGCTCAACTGATCAACCTTCCTGACGTACACATAGCAGTTAAGCATGCCAACCGCGGAACTACAACCAATGCTTCGGGTAGTTTTCTTATCTCAGCTAAAACAACGGATACCCTTGTTTTTTCAGCCGTAGGGTACAAGCCGGTAGAACTTCACCTGATGTTTGAGGAAGATGCGCTATTTATTCTCTTGAAAGAAAATACCTTGTTATTAAGTGAGGTAACAATTAAAGCTACACGATTATACCCCAACAAAATTGAAGATCGCACCAAAGTTGCCCCCCGAACGCTAAGTAAAATTCAGGCGTTTGAATCACCCTTCGATTATTTCTGGAAACTTGAGCGTGAAAAGAGAAAATTATCGCGGGTTATTGAGGAAAATAATAGAACGCAAACGTTCAGGCAGGTGATCACTGATCCGGATGTGAAGGGAATTTTGATGAAAGATTACGAGGTTAGTGAAGCGATCTATTACCAGATTATTGAGAATTTCAATGTACAGCATGCGGCAGTCCATTATTTCACCGATCCGGATGCCATCATGGAAGCTTTACACACGTTTTTTATTAAGTATCTATCCAATAATCAACAACCGGGTAAAAAGCCAGATTAAACCTGTTTTGGCATAGCTCATAAATCAAAACCTGCCTCGCTAAATCCACAAATTAGCACTATCTTTGCGGCCTCAAAGTTGAAAATAGAAGAGGAAACCACGATTTATGGAAGTAAGTAAGATCAGAAACATCGCGATTATCGCCCACG
>JALHRJ010000102.1 GCA_022841475.1 Cyclobacteriaceae bacterium
GCTGCTAATTTTCCATTGGCATATTCAACCGCTGGTGGCGATACAGCCTCTGCACTTGCTGCAGGTTGTCCCGTTATTGTGAAAGCACATCCAGCCCATGCCGAGACGTCAGAACTTATTGCAGGTGCTATTTATAAAGCCATCGAAAAAACCGGCATGCCTCAAGGTGTATTTCAACATGTGCATGGCGCGAGTTTTGAAGTGGGACAAGCCTTGGTAAAGCATTCATTTACCAAAGCAGTTGGATTCACTGGATCATTAGCAGGAGGGAAGGCCTTGTTTGATTTGGCGAATCAACGTTCCGAACCAATTCCGGTTTTTGCTGAGATGAGCAGCATCAATCCGGTGATTCTCTTGCCTGAAACATTACATAGAGATGCAGAAAAAACAGCCGTAAGTCTAGCAGGTTCAATAACACTTGGTGTCGGACAGTTTTGTACCAACCCAGGGTTGATCATAGCTGTAGAGGGGGATGGATTAAATCGGTTTATAAGAGCGTTATCTAATGAATTTGAAAAAGGAATGCCGGGCACTATGCTGCATCAGGGTATTGCAGATAATTATTCAAAAAAATTAACACAGACTCTTGCACAAAAAGGAGTGAAGGTTGAAGGGCAATCTTCTGCAGAAGGAAATTCTTCTCAAGGCCGACCGCATGTGGCTTCCGTAACGGGTGAAGAGTTTATGAAAAATCCAACATTGGCTGAAGAGGTGTTTGGCCCATTCTCACTCATTGTTCGTTGCAAAAACAATGATGAGTTACATGCTGTAGTCAATCGCACTCATGGCCAATTAACAGCTACTATCATTGCTGAAGAGGCTGAGCTTGCGAAGTACTCCAGTCTGATTAATACATTAGTTGAGAAAGTCGGACGTCTGGTTGTGAATGGAGTTCCAACGGGTGTTGAAGTTTGTCCTTCCATGCAACATGGCGGACCGTATCCGGCTACTACAGATTCACGTTTCTCTGCCGTTGGTACGGATGCCATCAAACGATTTGCAAGACCCGTTTCGTTTCAGAATTTTCCTGAATCACTCTTACCGGAGGAACTGAAGACTGCAAATCCACTGGGAATATGGAGGATGTTTAATAGTGAATTTAGAAAGTAGTTGCTGGTTTCTAGTATCGCTGGTCACTAGCAACCAGAAGCCAGTGACCAGTAACGAGAATTTTGAGTGCAACAAATTGTATTTTATAAACAGTGAATAAATCAGGAACGTTCAAGTGCATCGATGCCCACACCTGCGGCAATCCCGTGCGCGTTGTTGCGGAGGGTGGTCCTCCATTGGAAGGTAAAAACATGAGTGAGAAGCGTCAGCATTTTTTGCGTGAATATGATTGGATACGCAAAGGGCTGATGTTTGAACCACGTGGTCATGATATGATGAGTGGAAGCATTTTGTATCCACCTTCTGATCCTGCTAACGATATGGGTATTCTGTTTATAGAAACCAGTGGTTGCTTACCCATGTGCGGCCACGGCACGATTGGTACAGTGACCATTGCTATCGAAGAAGGTCTGGTAATTCCGAAAACTCATGGTGTTTTAAATCTGGAGGTTCCTGCCGGATTAGTTCGTGTTGAATACATACAGGAGGAAAAAAAAGTAAAATCAGTAAAGATCACCAATGTAAAAGCCTATCTCGCTGCAGAGAATATCACAGCGGATTGCCCTGACCTTGGTGAATTAAGATTAGATGTTTCTTATGGTGGAAATTTTTATACCATCGTTGATCCTCAACCAAATTTTCCGGGACTTGAAAATTACACGGCTGATCAATTGATAGGTTGGAGCCGTGAGCTCAGAAAAAATATTAATCTGAAATATCAATTCGTTCATCCTGAAAATCCAACCATCAACGGTTGTAGTCATATTCTCTGGGCTGGCAAAGTGATTGATCCAACCTCTACCGCGCGCAATGCAGTTTTCTATGGTGATAAAGCCATCGACCGTTCTCCTTGCGGCACAGGAACATCAGCGCGACTGGCACAATGGTATACCAAAGGAAAATTAAAGCCTGGTCAGGAGTTTATTCACGAAAGTATTATTGGATCAAAGTTCATCGGTCGTATCGAAGAGGTGACTGAATTAAACGGCAAACCAGCTATCATACCCAGTGTAGAAGGTTGGGCGAAGATCTATGGCTATAACACAATCAAGATCGATCCGGAAGATGATCCGTATGCGTATGGGTTTCAGGTAATCTAAATCGTTACTCGTTACTGGTTTCTAGTTGCTTGTGAGATTGGTTATAATTATAGCATATGAGTTATAAAAATCTACAGATTTGGCAGGAGGCAAGAGAAGTATCGATACTCATTCATGATATGAGTTTTAAATTGCCAAGGTTTGAGCAGTTTGAGGAAGGACAACAAATCAGGAGATCAGCAAAATCAGTACGATCAAATATTGTGGAAGGATATGGAAGAAGAAGGTATGTAGCAGAGTATATCCGCTTCTTGATTATTGCACAGGCATCCAATGACGAAACTATTGATCATCTGGAGACGCTATTTGAAACGAAATCAATCACTGATCAAACCATTTATAACGATATTCACGAGCGACTACAGCGACTAGGAAGAAAATTGAATAACTTTATTAAAGCAGTCGAGAGCGGAAATTAAACACTAGCCACCAGCGACTAGAAACCAGAAACATGAAGGTAGCAATCATAGGTGGAGGCATCATCGGACTAAGCTCTGCATATTATTTAACTCAGGCCGGGCATCAGGTTACCATCATCGAACAAAGTGATTTAAAAGATGGTTGCTCGTTTGGCAATGCCGGTATGATCGTGCCGAGTCATATCATTCCATTGGCTGCACCCGGTATGATCTCCAAGGGCATTCGTTGGATGTTTGATTCAACGAGTCCGTTTTATGTGAAGCCTCGATTGAGTGGCGATTTGATTAAATGGGGCTATCAGTTTTATAAACATGCAACCAAGGAACATGTAAATAAATCAATTCCTGCCCTAAAGGAGTTGAGTTTGTTAAGCAAAGCTCACTATCAACAACTAGCCAAAGAACTTCCTTTTGAATTTGGCTATCATGAGCGGGGACTTTTGATGCTCTATCAAACAGAGGAAACTGAGCACGAAGAAGCTGAAACAGCCGTTATTGCGAACGATCATGGAATTGAAGCCAAGATTTTGTCACCTGATGAAATACAAAAACTGGAGCCTGATGTGAAAGTAAATGTTCGGGGTGGAGTTTATTTTCCAGGCGATGCTCACATCACGCCACAAGCGTTGGTAACTCAATTGATAAAATATCTGAAAGACAAAGGCGTTACATTTCTTACAAATACAACAGTTACGGATTTTGAGGTTAGACAGGGAAAAATAAAATCAGTTCGAACGAGTTCGGGTGAACACACTTTTGATGAAGTAATAATTGCTTCAGGCTCGTGGTCGGGCCAGATGGCATCTAAATTGAAAATATCCTTGCCTATGCAAGCCGGCAAAGGATATAGTTTTTCGTTACAGAATATTGAAAAGAATATTCGAATTCCATCCATCTTTTTGGAATCCAGAGTTGCAGTAACTCCTATGGGTACTACACTCCGTTTTGGCGGCACCCTGGAAATTACAGGAGTGGATCATAGCATTAGTATGAATCGGGTGAAAGGTATTGTCGATTCTATACCACGTTATTATCCGGAAATGAAAGTAGCGTTGCCAAAGGTTGAAGAGATCTGGCATGGCTTGCGGCCTTGTTCACCCGATGGTTTACCTTATATCGGGCGTTCGAAAAAAATTTCTAATCTGATTTATGCGACCGGTCATTCTATGATGGGATTAAGTCTGGGGCCGGGAACGGGTAAATTGATTTCTGAAATTGTAGATGGAAAACAAACATCTATCTTGTTGGATGCATTCACTCCAGAGCGGTTTGCCTAGCTTTTGTGATAGTTACAATCAATCCTAACCGCTCGAGTAAAACTTAAATCAATCCGTAACCATCTTCGTTACTGGAAGTATTTCTAATTTTACTAGTAGGCTAAAACCCCACAGCCATGCTCAAAAACAATCTAAAAATTGCTTTGCGGAGTCTGCTTAAGCAAAAGGTGTATACAATTATTAATCTATTAGGTCTTGCCGTTGGTATTGCAAGCTGCCTGCTTATCGTTCTGTTTATACAAAATGAGTTTTCCTACGATAAATTCTTTACCGACCATGATCGGATTTACCGCATGGTACTGGAGCGTAAATATCCTACTCACTCCACTTTTTATTCTATTATCCCAAACTCCTTTGAAGGAGTTATCAGGCGCGACTTTCCCGAAGTAGAAGAATCAACCAATGTCTATAGTTTTCAGAATTTTTCCATGTCATACAAAAATGAGCGCGATGAATTAAATCAATTTGATGAGGAGATAGTCCTCTTGAGCGATACCACTTTTCTTAAGATGTTCAGTTTTAAACTTTTGAAAGGTAATCGTGGTAAAGCATTGAGCCAGGCGAATGAAATTCTTATCACGGAAGATATGTCTACCCGTTATTTTGGAGAGGCGGAGCCGATGGGAAAAATTGTTACAGCCGGGCAACAGGAGTTTAAAGTCGTTGGCGTTATAGAAGATATTCCTCACAACTCCCATTTTAAATTTAGTGCGATACTTGCCGTATCAACCTATCCATTTACTGCACGTGAAAACTTTACAGGATTTTCAACCTATACTTACTTTCGGTTAAAATCCGGTAGTGATCCCATCGCCATGGAAGCTAAGATTCCAAAAGTTGTTGACACGTATGCGGCAGCGCAAATTGAACGCAATCTTGGTAAGTCGTGGGAAGATTACCGCAAAGAAGGAAATGGTTACCGCTATTTCCTGCAACCACTCGCTTCCATTCATCTCGATCCTACCAACCTGGAAGCGAAGATGAAACCAAGTGGCAATCGTAATTCCGTATATATTATGATTTCGGTAGCTGGATTAATTCTACTAATTGCCTGTATTAACTTCATGAACCTTGCGACAGCCAGATCTGCAGAACGGGCCCGTGAGGTGGGTGTTCGTAAGGTAATGGGATCTTTCCGTCAACAGTTAGTGGCACAGTTTCTTACCGAGTCATTTGTATTAAGCGCAACGGGTGTAGCGTTGGCGGTTGCTATAGTTTATTTCTCGTTGCCGATGTTTAATAATCTCATAGAAAAACAGCTTAGCATTCCGTTTACTGGTGCCACTTTCCTTGCTTTAGCTCTGCTTGTAATCTTTGTGGGTTTGCTGGCAGGCAGCTATCCATCCCTCGTTCTTTCCTCCTTTAATCCGGTAGTCGTATTAAAAGGAAAATTTACAGGCAGTCAGAAAGGTAAATGGATTCGTAATGGTCTTGTTATTTTCCAATTCTGGATTTCAATAATCCTTATGATTGGCACGTTGGTGATTCAACAACAAATGAAATTCATGTCGGAGAAATCGTTGGGATTTAATCGTGAGCAGGTTTTGGTTGTAGAGCGTGGGTTTAGTCTGGAACCACAAACTGCCAGGACTTTCGTTGAAGAGATTAAACGTCTACCACAAGTAGCAGGGGTAGCTGGCTCGTTTTCAATTCCGGGCCGGGAAAGTGATTTTTTTGGAATTCAGTTTCAACCAGAAGGTTCATCTGAAATTTTGACTACAAAATCCATGGTGGTTGCTGATGGTTTGGCCGAAGTGCTAGGGTTTGAATTGGCTGATGGTAGGTGGTTTGCTGAAGAGATGAATGACTCACTCAACGTAATTCTCAACGAGTCGGCTGTAAAAGTAATGGGTCTTGAAAACCCTATTGGCAGAAAGCTAATCGACATTCAGGAAAGACCTGAAGGCAATGTCGCAGTCCCTTATGTTGTGGTGGGGGTGGTAAAGGATTTTAATTTTATCTCCCTGCGCGATAAAGTTACTCCACTTGTTATTCAAAGCAACGAAGCTTTTGGACTTGCCAGCCAGTATTTTGTTGCCCGCCTTAAGGCTGGACAAATTCAAGAGGCTATTCAATCTATTGAAGCAACATGGAAAGAGTTGGAGCCGGGCGAGCCTTTTAAATTTTCTTTTCTGGATCAGAATATTGATGCACAATATAAAAGTGAACAACAATCAGCAAGACTCTTTGCTGTATTTTCAGGGCTGGCGATTTTTGTTTCCTGCATTGGATTGTTTGCACTCTCGGCTTACATAACAAGTTTGCGCACCAAAGAAATTGGCGTGCGTAAAGTATTAGGGTCTTCGGTAACAGAGGTTGTAATTCTGCTCTCCAAAGATTTCACAAAAATGATTTTAATTGCTTTTGCTCTGGCTGTTCCTGCTGCCTGGTATGTGATGGAAAACTGGTGGCTACAGACATTTGCTTATCGTATCAACATCAGCCTGTGGATCATTCTACTTTCTGGCACTGCCGCTTTGTTGATAGCCTGGATCACGGTGAGTTATCAATCTATTCAGACCGCTATTCAGAACCCGGTAGGTTCTTTGCGAAGCGAATAGATTCCTTGTCAGTTGCCGGTTAAATAACTCATTCATTGATAGCCAAATAGTTTAAAAACAAAGTGCTAACTTGGACTTCGAATCACCCTAACCATGAAGTTCGCTCTACCACTATTCTTCCTTGCCCTACTTTTATTTTCTGCCTGTTCAACCTCTGAACAAGAACGAGGCGCGGGTTTATACTCACAAACTTCCGGTCTTCCTGCCATTGATGGAAAACCCGAATACCTGGCAACGCCCTTCGTGACGGCTGGCGATCGCGTTTATCTGGTTGGCCATCAGGATGGTTCTTTTCCAGATCTTGGTTGGCATGTAACTGGAGAAATGGGTGGTATCTGGGATCATCCCATCAAATTGATGGATGGTTTCTCGGTGGCGCTTACCAGCAAAGGGAATGATAAACCATATTGCCTTGACAAAGCCGATATCTTCACCAATTAT
The DNA here is from genome assembly GCA_022841475.1 of Cyclobacteriaceae bacterium. Lineage (GTDB taxonomy): Bacteria > Bacteroidota > Bacteroidia > Cytophagales > Cyclobacteriaceae > ELB16-189. Next base: position 6,909 of record JALHRJ010000102.1, read on the forward strand.
CCGGTGGGCAATCGCCATAATTACACCTGGAACGAGGAGAGTATTGGCATTGACCGATTTCAGTTTGTACCTGATGGCGTTGAAGGAATGGTTATTGAGTTCCGGATAGTAAATGAATCAACAGAACTTAAAGAACTTGTGTTTGCCTTCACAGGCATGACCGATCTGCGACCTACATGGCTGGGTGAACGCACCAACATGCTAGATAGTGAAGATGAAATTCTTTATGACTCTTCTTTGTCAGCGGTTGTAGCCAAAGATAAAAATAATCCCTGGTACACGGCCTTCGGCTCAACGTTACCGGTTGAGTTTACCGATGCCCCGAATGTGTGCACGCCTGCATCCCGTAAAGGGTTAGGCAAGAACGGCACACTTACGTTTTCTCTGAGTTTAAAAGCAAAAGAAGAAAAAATAATTCCAATTTACATTGCAGGCTCATATCAATCTGAAGCAGCGTTGCGAGCGACCTATGGCCAGTTGAAAAATGAAAGTGTAACTCAACTTAAAGCTAAAATTAAGAGATTTAAAGAAATTGATAACGCATCTGCGCTCCACATTGCCGATAAGAGTCTCGAAGAGATGTATACCTGGCTCAAGTATAATACCGATTGGCTTATACGAAATGTTCCAGAGTATGGAGTGGGAGTTTCGGCTGGCTTACCCGACTACCCGTGGTGGTTTGGTGGTGACATGGTGTACACCTTGCAGGGGGTGTTGGCAACAGGTGATCACGCACTTGCCAAAAGTTCAATTCAATTGTTAAGTTCGATCTCACAAAAAGCGAATGGAAATGGACGCATCATTCATGAAGTTTCTACTAATGGTGCTGTGTTTAATCCGGGGAACGTAAATGAAACTGCTCAATACATTACTCTTCTAAAATTTTATATGGATTGGACGGGAGATACTGAGTTGATTAAAAAACTTTTTCCAGAAGTAAAGAAGGGGATTGCCTGGCTGGTTGATGAAATGGATCCTGATGGCAATGGATATCCGAATGGAAATGGCATGATGGAAATACCAGGACTGGATACAGAAATGGTGGATGTGGCTGTGTATACGCAACAGGCACTGGCCAGCGCTGCAACGTTAGCCAGTATAATAGGGGATAGTGTGTTGGCTAAACAATATCAAAAATCAGCAGATGAGTTGAAAACGAAAATCAATACTGAATGGTGGAATGAGCAGGATCACTCGTTTGGAGATTTCCGGGGTACCGTTGCGGAAGCAAAACCGATTCTGGCAGCTGCTCTTATTCGTGCCGATACTTTAGGTAAACCCTGGGCAGTAGCCGAGTTAAAAGCAACACAAAAAAATCTTTCCCGGTATGGTGCCAGTCAGCATGTACCGTTTGTGGTGTATCATAATTGGGTGGTGAATACACCTATGGAAACCGGAGTAGCCGATCTGGAAAAGGGAAAAGCTGCTTTGCTAACTGCCAAAAAGTATGAGAACCCTTTTGGTGTGTATGTTACGGGCATTGACCGTACCGAAGAAGTTGACAGTGTAGTATTAAAGTCGCGGAAGAAAACATTTTCCTATATCGGTGCGGTGATGACGTTGCCCACAGGGGTGCAGGCCATAGCAGCTGCAAAATATGGATATCCAGACGAATCGTTAGGTTATATTCAAAAACTGCAACAGTCATTTAGTTATGCATTACCCGGTTCGATGTATGAAGTCTCGCCCGACTTTGGCATGGTAACACAAGCCTGGAATATTTACGGAGTGGCGGTGCCCATCATTCAACATTTTTTTGGCATCGAGCCGCAAGCCTATAACAAGATCATTTTTCTTTCGCCAAAGAAGCCTGCTTCATGGAAAGATGCTGCTATCGAACGCGTGAAGGTGGGTAATAACTCCCTGAGTTTAAAGGTTACTCAACAAGAAGATCATATTGAATACCGTATTCAACAAACACAATCGGATTGGGCCATAAAGTTTGATGTGGCTACGGCAAAAAAGATATTAGTAAATGATAGTCAAGTGGATGGTGAAACGGTTATTAATGGTGTTCTTACGCTCACCGGTTCTGAAATTTTATTAAAAGTTTATTGAATGGTAGCGATGTTTCGTTGCTTAATAGGTAACTTAAAAAAAGTGTAGTTCATACAACTGGGACTCAGGTTTTGAATAGAGAAAGTATAAACCCTATTCTGGGATTTGCAATTCTTGATTTAACCTATGCGATGTCAAACTCATCGTGTATTTCACCTACCACTTCCTCCACTACATCTTCGAGTGTGATCATACCGATGTTCTCACCTTTATCATTCTTTACTATAGCAAGGTGATTATGGCGGGCACTAAATTCTTTCAATAAAGACGTAAGGGTTAAAGAACTTTGAACATACAGGAGGGGGCGTATAAATTTTTCCATTCCTTCTAATAATAATTCTTCCTTTTGCAAAGCAATCTCTTTAAGGTTTAAGTACCCAACCAAATCCTGTGGAGACTTAGTTTTGCTAACGGGATAGCGAGTATGAAGGTGTTTTTCCGCAATATTAAAATACTCTTCGTATCGAATTGTTTCCGGAAGAAAAATTACCTTCGACATGGGCAGCATAATTTCTTCGACTGTACGTTTTTTTAAAGCAGAAGTATTTACTATAATTTTCTCCTGATGTGTGTCGATGATATTTTCCAGTTGTGCTACCTGGGCAATGGTTTGAATATCCTCCAGTGAATAACTTGTCTTTTTCTTTTTGTTACCGGTTATCATATTGGAAAAGAACTCGGTTACCAGCAGTATGGGATAAAGGAATTTTAATACAATAGCCAGTGGTTTTGCCAGTGCTTTCGCCAGGGAATCCGCGTAAGTTACACCCAATACTTTAGGTAAAATTTCAGTTCCAAACAGGACAGCAATGGTGAAAGTTGTTGAGTAAAGCCACATCCATTCACTACCAAAAACTTCAACAAACGAACTTCCTGCAAACGTTGCACCGCCTGTATTGGCGATGGTATTCAAGATTAAGATGGCAGCGATAGGTCTGTTAATGTTAGTCTTTAATTTGCTTAAAATGATTGCATACGCAAGGCCTTTTTGTCTGTCCGTTTCGAGTCTCACATTATTTACACTTAACAGCGTAGCCTCTGACATCGAGCAAATAAATGAGACAACGAGTACCGTAAGGGTACTTACAATAAATAGTGTCATAGCGTAAAGTTTATATTCAAAAGATAAGATTTTATTTAGGAGTTAACAACGGCTTTGTTTTCTGTACACCGTAACAAAATTTGCGGACGATGTTTAAGGTTTTACCTTTACCATCAGTCCATGCCCACTATCCTGGCAGATCTTAATGTCGCACTTATTTGCCGGGCTTCACTAATAATTTCAGCGGGGTAATCTGATAGCTCTAATAGTTTAATTGCATTTCTTGTTTTCACTTGACCCGATTTCATTTTGTGATCAAAATGAAGTTCGTCATTTTCTATGGTTTCTGTAAAGTGGTATAAATCATATTCGCCCTTAAGCATATCTGCCAACTCAATGTCATGCGTGGATACAATTACTATATTGTTATGGCGATTTAAATAGGAGAGAATTGCTTTTGCGGCTGAAATTCGTTCCACGGTATTAGTGCCTTTAAATACTTCGTCTAATACAAATAAATTTTGATTTGGTTGCTGCGCCTCTCTTATCAGAGATCCCATTGTATGTACCTCCTGGAAATAATAGCTTTTACCTTCAAATAAATTGTCATCAATTCGTATTGATGAAAACTGTTTTACTATAGGTGTATTATATTCATCCGCAAAGCAAGTGTAGATTGTTTGGGCCAGTATTGAATTTGTAGCCAGGGTTCTTAAAAAAGTTGACTTACCCGACATGTTGGAGCCTGTTATTAAAATGCTCTTGTTATTTATTGAAAGGTCATTTTTAACACAATCATTGATCAGCGGATGATAGATATTCCGAGTATGTAATTGTTTTGATGGGGGAACAAAAATTGGGATACAAGTCGTTTCCTTTCCCGCTCTTAACGAAGCTATTGAAATTGAACTATCAATAGTTCCAACATAGTTGAAAAGGACTTGGATAGATGATTTTTTATTTTCTAATTCTTTTGTTATTCTATAGAGAGTAAATACTTCTATTAAAAGAATCGCCTTTATCAACTCAGTCAGATAGGTTCCTATTACGCTTAATTCTCCTTGAATTCCACTTCCATTGTCAAGGTTTATCAGGATTACTTTTTGCTGAAATGACTTCAGATTTGAAATATTATCATCAACGGACTTGTCATAGAATGAGTCACCCTTTTTTATCAATACTTTTGATACATTAATAAGATTGTTTAATTGGGGAAATGATCTGAGAAATTGAAAGGTGTTGTTTTTATTCCAATAATGTAAAAACATATTTAGTGCTACGGGAATAATGAGAACTATCAGCAATACTGTAAATTTAAATGAAAGGATTACTAAACCTGCAACGATAAAAATATCCAAGAGGAGAAGGTTAAACCATGTTGGTTTCTCCAATAGTTTATCCCTCATTAAAGAAGTAATGTAGTAAGCTCCGGTGTTATTAAGTTTGAGAAGTTCTAACTGAATTTCTTCTCGCAGTCGTTCGTCTTTGGAGAATATGTTAACAAGCCTTTCTGATAGGTCACTAGTGTTGGTGGTGGGTTCTAGTAGCTTTTTATAGAGGAACTGCTGGCCTACTTTGCTGGTGGTTCTGTCAATAAAGGCAAAGAGTCCATAAAAGTCTATGTCCTCAATTGTTTGCTCGGTCAGTTGGTGAAACTTGTTTTCGTTTACTGTGTTTGCATAATTGCTAATGCTATAAAAATCAAATGATTCTTTTTTAGGTTTACCCCAGGCAGTTCTAATTTCTTCAATTTTCCTTTTCGTTCTGTTCTTATTAGCATGATGGATAACAAGAATTACTATTATGATGGCTATTAATCCTAAAATGAGATACTCCATCTTGTCAAGGCTGTTCGGGGCTCTATGTTGATTATTTAATTTTCTCTTTAAATTTCTTAACAGTCAAGATCTCAGCCCTACCGTAAATTCTAATCTCTAATAAGTAAAAACAAAAATGCTCCCTGATCAAATCAGGGAGCATTACAAATTCTTATTTCAATCCGATTAATAATCTTTGTTGAAATCACCTCTGCGGAAGCCACCGCCACCACCGCGGTTTCCACCACGGCTGCCACCACCGCCACTACCTTCTTCACGAGGGCGAGCTTCGTTAACAACCAGGTTCTTTCCAAGGAAATCGAATCCGTTCAATTCATTGATAGCATTACGGCCAGCGGTGTCATCGGCCATTTCAATAAATCCAAAGCCACGGCTGCGCTGTGTTACTTTGTCCATGATGATTTTCGCAGAGCTTACTTCACCGTACTCGGCAAATAACTGCTTCAATTGTTCCTCGGATGCCTTCCAGGGAATGTTGGCTACATAAATGTTCATTTTTGTTTTTGAAATTAAGTGATAAATGTTCTTGCTAACTTAGTAATGCCTTCCGATAAGATCAC
>JALHRJ010000103.1 GCA_022841475.1 Cyclobacteriaceae bacterium
TTAAACTTTCTATTTTTTACCAACACAACCCTATTATAAATGCTCGTATTAAAACGTGACGGACACCGGGAGTCCGTAAAGTTTGATAAAATCACGGCCCGTATTGAAAAACTCTGCTATGGTTTAGATCCCAAATTTGTCAACCCAGTAGAGGTGGCCATGAAAGTGATTAATGGTCTGTATGATGGTGTGTCAACGCAGGAACTGGACAATCTCGCGGCCGAGATTGCAGCTTCATTGACTACCAAACATCCGGATTTCGCCAAACTGGCGGCTCGCATTGCGGTTTCAAACCTCCACAAGGTTACCAGCAAGTCCTTCTCCAATACCATGAAGCGACTTTATACCTACGTGGATCCAAAGACCGGGCAAAACGCACCTCTGATTTCGAAAGAAACCTGGAAGGTGATTCATGAGAATGCTGCCGAACTGGATGACGCCATCATTTACGACCGCGATTTCAGTTACGACTACTTTGGCTTTAAAACCCTGGAGCGTTCGTACCTGATGAAGGTAGACGGTAAAGTAGTCGAACGTCCTCAACATTTGTTAATGCGTGTAGCCGTGGGTATCCATGGTGAAGATATCGCGGCTGGCATTGAGACGTACAACCTGTTATCAGAGAAGTGGTTCACGCACGCAACCCCTACCCTGTTCAACGCAGGGACTCCCAAGCCACAACTTTCATCTTGTTTCCTTCTCACCATGAAGGACGATAGCATTGATGGAATTTATGATACCCTCAAACAAACTGCTAAGATTTCTCAATCAGCAGGTGGCATTGGCCTTAGCATTCACAACGTGCGTGCGAAAGGCTCTTATATTAAAGGAACGGGTGGCACCTCCAATGGCATTGTGCCCATGCTCAGAAACTTTGACATGACAGCCCGATATGTCGATCAGGGTGGTGGCAAGCGGAAAGGAAGCTTTGCTATTTACCTCGAACCATGGCATGCTGATATTTTTGAATTTCTGGAACTGAAAAAGAATCACGGCAAAGAAGAGATGCGCGCGCGCGATCTGTTCTACGCGATGTGGATTCCAGATTTATTCATGAAGCGGATTGAAACCAACGAGTCATGGTCACTCTTCTGCCCGAATGAAGCACCCGGCCTGGCCGATTGTTATGGCGAAGAATTCGAACGTCTCTACGAGAAATACGAGAAAGAAGGAAAAGCCCGCAAGCAAATCAAAGCACAAGATCTTTGGTTTGAAATTCTTGAGGCTCAGATTGAAACCGGCACACCGTACATGTTGTATAAGGATGCCGCGAACAAAAAATCGAATCAGAAAAATCTGGGTACGATTAAGTCGAGCAACTTGTGCACCGAGATCATGGAGTACACTTCACCGGATGAAGTAGCTGTGTGTAACCTCGCTTCGATTGCACTTCCTAAGTTTGTAACTGAAGACGGTAAGTTCGATCACCAGAAATTATATGAAATAACGAAAGTAGTTACGCGAAACCTGAATAAGGTGATCGATGTGAACTACTACCCCGTACCGGAAGCGAAATATTCCAACATGCGCCACCGCCCAATCGGTATTGGCGTTCAAGGTTTGGCTGATGCGTTCATTTTATTGCGTATGCCTTTCGATTCGGAAGAAGCACGTGGTTTGAATACCGACATTCATGAGACTATTTATTTTGCTGCTATGGAAACATCCATGGAGCTGGCCAAAGTGAATGGTGCATATGAAACTTTCAAAGGCTCGCCTGTATCAAAAGGAATTTTTCAATTTGACATGTGGGGAGTTACACCATCATCGGGTCGTTGGGACTGGGATAATCTTAAAAAAGATGTGAAGCAATTTGGGGTTCGCAACTCCTTGTTGCTAGCGCCTATGCCTACAGCTTCTACTTCGCAGATTTTGGGTAACAACGAATGTTTCGAACCGTATACCTCAAACATCTATACGCGCAGAACGTTGTCCGGTGAATTCATCATTGCCAACAAGCATCTGATGAAAGATCTGATCAGTCTTGGTTTGTGGAATGAAAACATGCGTCAGAAATTAATTTCTACCAATGGTTCTGTTCAACCGATTCCTGAGATTCCTCAAAACATCAAGGATATCTACAAAACCGTTTGGGAAATTTCTCAGAAGTCAATCATTGACATGAGTGCGGATCGTGGTGCTTATATCTGCCAGTCGCAGAGTTTGAACATTCACTTAACCGATCCAAACTTTGGTAAGCTTACTTCCATGCACTTCTATGCCTGGAAGAAAGGATTAAAAACAGGTATGTACTACTTGCGTTCAACGGCTGCTGCCGATGCCATCAAGTTTACGCTTGATAAAACAGCAATGCAAACCCCTCATGTTGCAGAAACTGTTCCTACAATGTTGACCGTTACTGAACCAACGGCCGCCTACTTAGCTGTTAAGAATGAAACGCAACAGACCATTCCGTACGAGCAAGTTGATTTTGATCAGAAACGTGCCGATATGGCCTGCTCACTGGATAATCCCGATGCGTGTGAGGCGTGTGGATCATAAAATTATAATTCAAGATTTCCAATTAAAAAAGCCCTGCATAATGCGGGGCTTTTTGTTTTCAATTTTAGGACTATTCATTTGAGCTTTTTATCTTTAGTCACACGTAACAAAAATAATTATGAAATCCATCAGATTTTACGTAATGCTCTCACTGATTACAGCAGGAATTCAACTATCGACAAATGGCCAAAGCTTTTAAATGGGCAAAGCAAATCTCAGGAATCGGGCTTGAGAACATTAATGGCATGGCCTCGGATGCTGCTGGCAATGTGTACGTGGTTGGCACATTTACTGGAACCATTCAATTTGTCGGAACAACCGTTGAAACCTATACTGCCAATAACTCAGATGTGTGGTTTGCCAAATATAGTTCTACAGGGCAATATATATGGGGTAAAGCGCTGGTTGGCGGCTCACATGACCTGGGTCGTGATATTGCTGTTGACAATGCCGGAAATGTTTACATCACTGGAAGCCATGGAGGAACCCTTGATTTTAATCCCAGCCTAAGAACAACAAATAACCTTACTGTTCCCGGAGGAAAAGATTGGTCATTTATCGCAAAATATACTACTGACGGAAACTATCTATGGGCAAAAAATATTGGAACTTCCGAAACCGGTGTTAGCCGAGGAAATGGAATTGCCGTAGAAGGTAATGGCACAATTTACGCAGTTGGCGATTTTAGCCCTCAAATTAGCTTTCAATCCGGCACTGCCCTTTTCGGAAATATCCAATTAAATTCAGCTAATGGCAATGCATACTTTGCCAAGTTAAATTCAACTAATGGAGACGTTATCTGGGCAAAAAATGTAGGTAACAGTTCAACTAGTACTTCACCTTCAAGTTGTGAGGATGTAACAATTACGGTGGCCAATAATATTTATATAACCGGATTTTTTACTGGGCAAAATGTCGACTTTAACCCTCACCCTAATACCACTAGCTTTTTACAAGGTAGTTCAAGTACTACCTATATAGCAAAGTATAATACTTCAGGAGACTTTCTTTACGCTACTAATTCTACTGGCGCACCAAATCCAATAGGTATGACAGGAATGAGTGTTGACAATGATATTGCGGGCAATGCTTATCTAATAATGAGCAATGAGCAGAATATTAATAATTCTGACATCTATATTGCTAAGTATAACAATTCATTAGGGCTTCTAGCAGCTAAGATTATACCAAACCCTAATACCTATGACGCAGGTCTTTCGATAGATGCTGAACCTGAAGGGGGAGATTTTTACATTTCAGGCTATGTAAATAGTACTGGGACTCCCATTGATTTCAATAATGATTCTAGTAACCCAATAACCGTCACCGTACAGGCTGGCCGAAATGATATCTACTTTGCGAAGTATAACTCCACTTCAACTGCGATAACCTGCCAATATGCAAAGGTGATGGGCACGAACGGGGTTAGCGAAAACTATGGAAAAGCCGCAATTAAATCAATAAACAATACCTTGTATTTAGCGGGTTGGTTCTCCTCTCCAACTGATTTTGACCCTTGCTTTACTGGTACAACTTTTACACCCAATGGGTTTACTGACAGCTACATTGCCTCCTATATCGCTGAAGATGGATCTCCAGTTCTATTAGGCCCAAATCTAGCCTGTTATGGTACCACTACGGCTACTTTCACTATTCCAAATCTATCACCAAATGCAACAGTTGTTTGGTCTCAGAGTAGCAATCTTGTGACGGTTTCTGGACAGGGTACAGCCACCTATACAGTAGCTCCTTCAACATCCACAACCAGCGGGCCAGGTAGCGTTATAGCTACGGTAAGTGGACCCTGTGGATTCACCCTCACCAAGCAATTTTGGGTGGGTCTTCCAAGTATAACCTATCATCCCCCCGGTGTTAACCCTTGCACTGACAATCCTTATTATGAGGGTCCAATTGGTTCAGGGCTCAATTACAGTTGGAGTATTGATAACCCTAATGTTTGGTTTACAACAGGCACAACTCTTATTAACGCAGCAGTAATCTCTTATAATCCCGAATACTTTACAATTACCCTTACTATTTCAGACGGACAATGTAGTACCGCAATTAGCTTATTTGGTTATACCCCCGGATATTATTGCCAGTGCTTTTCTGACCCATCCTGCGGTGGTGGTTTTCTAATGTCCATTTCACCAAATCCTGGTAATGATATCTTAAAAGTAACCCTTCGAGATGAACCGAATCACAAAACAGTAATTACGCTACTTGATGATAAAGGCTACCCGGTTCGAACCATAAGTGTTATAAAAAAAGAAACCCTAATAGACATAAGCAATCTAAAGAAAGGTATTTATTTCCTTTCGCTAGAAACTGGTGATAAAAAAGAAATTACCAGAGTAGTAATTGATCATTGATCCGTTCAAGAATTGATCTTTTGCAATGAATAAACGGAGGTGCAATTATTATTGCGTGTTAGTTATTACCGGCTTATTGCTGCTAATTGTATATTCAGAAATTCAAGGTCAAAACCAAATAAATATATGGTATTTCCCAGATAATCTTGGGTTAGATTTTAACTACAATCCTCCTAAACTTTTGAGGGACGGTCAAATATCCTCGAACTATGGTGACGGAGAAGCATCTTCAGTTATCGCTGATGAAAATGGCAATCTCTTATTTTATACAGATGGCAACACGGTATGGAATAAAACCCACAAAGCAATGCCCAACGGTACCGGTCTTTTTGGGTGGAAGACCACAACACAAACCCTCGCCACTCCAATACCTGGCAGTAATAATAAGTATCTCATTTTTACGGCCTCAGCCCAAGGTGACACCGCTATTCCTGAAGAGAGGGGTTTCTTCTACTCAATAGTTGATATGAGGGAAGATGAGGGAAGAGGTGATGTAACTCAAAAAAATATTCCTTTATGCAATACTACTACAGAAAAAATAGCTGCAACACTCCACGCCAATGGTAAGGATATTTGGGTTGTAATGCACGAGTGGGAAAGCAGTGCTTTTAGATCTTATCTGATTACGAATGCAGGAGTTCAAGATGAACCAGTGATAAGCAAAACCGGTAAGATTCACCAGTCTAATAGCACAGGAAATTCTGAGGCCATTGGCCAGATGAAAATCTCGCCTGATGGAAGAAAATTAGGATTGGTTCTTTATACAGAAGGAGGATTTATCGAGTTATTCAATTTTGATCATGCCACGGGAAAAATAAATCTCTTGCAAAGTATTTCCATGTTAGACAATCCTGAGATAAGTCGAGGTTCAACCTATGGTTTAGAGTTTTCGCCTGACGGAAAATTTCTATACACCTCCTACTCCGGCTATATTCTCCAATTTAACACCCATGCGTCAAATATGTTAGAGAGCAAAACTGTACTAATCAGTGATCCCACAGATGCCCCTCAGCAACTTCAATTAGGCCCTGATGGTAAAATCTATATTGCCTTATCTAATTCAAAGCAAATAGGAATTATCTACAACCCAAATTTACCAGGGGAAGATTGCAATTATGTTAGCACCGCAATTAAAATTGATGATATCTCCACACCTAGTCACATTGGAGGAGGATTACCCAACTTCATTTCAAGCTATTTTTTTAATCCCGCCCTATTTATTGACGATCCCGATTTCTATGTTGACATGCCAAATGTTTTTACCCCTAACAATGATGATATAAATCCAACATTTAAGCCTTTTAATATGAATTTATCATTGTTCATTAATAAGGCAACTCTAAAAATTTTCAATCGCTGGGGCTCTACAATTTATTTCACGAATGATATTGATAAAGGTTGGGATGGGAACAATCATCCCGAGGGAGTTTATTATTGGGTAATGGAAGTTGAGTCCAATAATGGCATACATAAAAGACAAAAGGGATGGGTCCAACTGATTCGCTAAAAAGGTAGATCATCACTTGCGTTTGTGTCCGGGATGAAAGTATCCTCTGTAGGTGGTGGCACTTCGCGATCAGCTCCACCTGTCTGACGGGCTACCTTCCACGCACGTGCATCCGTGTACCAACGACCATTATACTCGCGGCTTTCCAGATTAACGGAGGCCGTAATTTTATCTCCGATGGAGACTTTATTCTCATCTACTTTTTCGCCCCAGAGTGAAAGGCACACTTTTTTAGGATACTGACCCGGAGTTTCAATAATAAACTCCTGCTTTTTCCAGACTCCGTTTTTTCCTTGTCCTGTTTGGAGGGGTAATAACGCTACCACCGTTCCGCTTACATCCATTGCCATATTACAAAAGTGATTTTAATTCTAATCTGAGATTGGGTAACACATCCAATCCATCTAATTCTCCGTCAAAATTATCAAATGATTTTATTAATCCGTGCTCAGAATAAATCCAAGCCTTCTGTGACACTGGGTCGATCAACCACCCAAGTCGGCAACCATTTGCAATCCAGTCATTCATTTTTGCTTTTAACTGTGTTATGGTATCCGACTGCGACCGAACTTCTATAACAAAATCAGGGCAGAGTGGAGGAAATTTATTTTGCTCTGATTCTGTTAAGGCATCCCATCGGTTTTTAAAAACAAAAGCCGCATCGGGTGCCAATACAGATTTATCAGGCAGGCGAAATCCCACGGAGGCATCAACTATATAACCCAGATCCTCTCTTCCAATTGACCATTGAGCCAGAAACTTATAGATTTTAAAATGAATTCTGCCAGTATTTCCTCCTGATGGCGACATGATTATTAGTTGGCCGTGTTTGTTCCTTTCAATCCTAAACCAATCATTGACAGCACAGAAATCAAAAAGTTCATTGTCCGTAAACTCTTGATTGATTGGAAATTTAAGTACGATTGGCTCCATCTTACCTACGAAGATACAAAATAAACTATAATGCTCCGGCCTTAATCTCCTCTACAATAGTCGGATCCAGCAGCGTAGATATATCGCCCAGATTAGTGGTTTCGCCTTCGGCTACCTTACGCAAAATTCTGCGCATAATTTTCCCGGATCGGGTTTTAGGCAAACCGCTCACGAATTGAATCTTATCGGGTTTGGCAATGGGGCCAATTATTTTTGATACTATTTCGCGAATCTCCTTTCTCAGGTTTTCCTCTTCGTGTGGTTTATCATAACAAATCACATACGCATAAATGCCCTGCCCCTTAATATCATGGGGAAATCCAACCACTGCCGTTTCGCACACGGCCGAGTGCTCATCAATCGCGCTTTCTATTTCGGCTGTACCCATGTTATGGCCCGACACGATGATAATGTCATCTACCCTTCCTGTAATCCTGTAAAATCCTTCGTCATCGCGTTTACACCCGTCACCTGTAAAATATTTTCCTGGGAAGGTAGAGAAGTAGGTGTCTTTAAAACGTTGATGATCTCCATAAATGGTGCGGGCCATCGCGGGCCATGGAAATTTAATGGTCAGTCTCCCTTCCACCCCATTATGAAGTAATTCATTTCCGCTTTCATCCATCACAGCCGGTTGAACTCCCGGCAACGGTAGTGTGGCAAAGGCTGGTTTCAGTTTTGTAACGTTTGCAATAGGCGAAATCATGATGCCTCCGGTTTCTGTTTGCCACCACGTATCCACGATGGGGCATTGCTTACGACCGATATGTTCATGATACCAATGCCAGGCCTCTTCATTGATGGGTTCACCCACAGTACCTAAAACTTTTATTGAATGAAGGTCATATTGATGAATAAAACTAAGGGGTGCTTTTTCAAGCGAGCGAATAGCGGTAGGCGCTGTATAAAAAATATTTACCCGATGCTTTTCAGCTACGTGCCAGAACCGTCCCATATCAGGCCACGAAGGGATGCCTTCAAACATTAACGTTGTGGCACCGGTTGCTAACGGGCCATAAAGAATATAAGAGTGGCCGGTAACCCACCCAACATCGGCCGTACACCAAAAGATCTGGCCCGGCTGATATTGAAAAACTGTTTGAAAGGTATAGGCGGTGTAGATCATATACCCTCCACACGTATGCACCATGCCTTTAGGTTTGCCTGTAGAGCCCGAAGTATATAATATAAAAAGTAAATCTTCGGAGTCCATTACCTCTGGCTCACACGTTGTAGCTGCTTTCTTAATCTCTTCATGCCACCAGAAATCACGGCCTTGCTTCATGGAAACAGACGCACCTGTGTGTTTGTACACGATTGTTTTCTCCACCATCGGGCATTTCAGAATAGCCTCATCGATGATGGATTTCAAATCCATTTTCTTGTCACCACGGTAGGATCCATCGCTGGTGAGAATCATTTTGCAGCCTGCATCATTAATACGATCGATCAATGACCCGGCAGAAAATCCGGCAAACACAACAGAATGTACCGCACCTATCCGTGCACAAGCCAACATGGCAAAGGCAACTTCTGGAACCATTGGCATATAAATACAAACGCGATCGCCTTTTTTTACCCCTTGGTTTTTTAGCATGTTTGCTACACGGCAAACCTCATTGTACAATTCCTGGTAGGAAATGTTTCGAGATTCCTCGTGCGGATCATTGGACTCCCAGATAATGGCGGTTTGATTTGCTTTGTGAGGAAGATGGCGGTCAATACAATTCTCTGTGATATTTAGTGTACCACCCACAAACCACTTCACTTCGGGTTTATGAAAATCCCACTCCAATACAGAGTCCCACTTTTTCCGCCAAACAAATTCTTCTGCAACCTGGGCCCAGAAAGCCTCAGGCTGCTGCACACTTTCCTCATACACTTGTTGATAATCTGATGGGCTTGCGATTTTCTTCATAGGTAAACAAGAAGTGAATTTTATTAACCTCTAAAGTCGATCTCTTGGAGCAGATTTCAAAAGGGACTTTATACCAATGGTTAAACCATAAACTCAACAGCCACAGCCACGAGTGCGCCTACAATTGCAACTGCTAATTTTTTCGCGTTAAACCTGTGCTCAGGGCTGCTCTCAAATACAATGGTAGTCGAGATATGAAGGAAGTTTCCACTTACAAGGGCATATAGGTAAATCAACCCAGTGTCTGATAAAATTTGGCTTTCAACAAAATAAGAACTGATGAATAGTCCTACCGGGGCGGCTAATGAAAAGATAATTAAGTGGGGTAAAGCTTTTCTTTTTGAATTCAACTGGGAAGCCAACACGGTCATTAGGGCAAATGCAGCTGGTGCCCGGTGCAAAGCAATACCCAATAAGATGGCATTTACATCATACCCAAAACCCATGGTAGCGGGCTGAGCCAGCATGCTGCCTTCTAAAAAAGCGTGTACACATAAGGCGGATAATAATACAATGGCTGAAACCTTTTGGTGAGTATGAGCATGGCCATGATCGTGATGGTCATGATCTTCATGGGTGTGAATATGGCCATGTTCTACTCCGGAAGTAAAGTATTCTAGTAACTGTTGTAGGAAAAATCCAGCCAGCACAAATATTCCAATCAGTTCTACTTCCTGATGTTGCCGATAAAGTTCTGGTAAGATGTGTGTAACCGTAATCGCAAACAGGTAAGAGCCCGCAAACACCAACAATAACTTGAAACTATTGCCCTTGGCGGTTGGCACCAGATACACCATCAGCCCGGCTAAGAGCGGTGTAAAAAAGAGAACTATTAATTTTAGGTGCATAAACCTTTACTCGAATTTTTTTTTGAAGGATGGGGATTTTCTTTCAAGGATTGATCGTTAAATACTTACTGATATTCTCGGTGGCAAAGGTAGCAATCCCATCGGATGTTGAATAAATCAGAAACACATCCAGTTCAGGATGTTTCTTCACCAATGCAATTGCTTTCTCATGCCCCATCACCATGATTGCCGTACCCCATGCATCGGCAGTGGTGCAGTCGTCAGCAAAAACCGAAGCACTTAAAATTTCCCGAACAGCCGGATAACCTGTTTCAGGATTGATTGTGTGTGAATACTTCTTCCCATCTACTTCACGATAATTGAAGTAGTTACCCGAAGTAGTAAATGATTTATTAGTCAATGTAACATACGCTTTAAAGAATTGATTTTGTTCGGTTGAGTTTGGATCCAGAATACCCAATTCCCAGGGTTTACCTGATTGAAGATTAATTCCACACGCCATACCTTCTCCTCCTAACTCAACCAGCATGTTTTTAATTCCCTTCGACTTTAAAAAATCGGTGATCACATCAGCACCATAACCCTGGCCAATGCCGCCAAGATCTACCTGAGCCAGTGGATTAAGTTTCCAAAGGCTATCCTGATTAAATTGAATCTTTTCAAAACCAATAAGATGTCTGATAGAATCTATTTTTGAGCTATCGGGCCGTTCCACCTTTTTATATCCAAAACCCCATAGATTCACCAAGGGCATAACGGTTGGATCAAAAGCACCCTGCGAATCAGAAAATACTTTTTGAGCAATTTTTATAGGTGGCAATAAATAAGGTAGTGTAAATTGAAAGCTTGCCGAATTGTTGAAGCGCGAGATCTCTGAATCAGGATTGTAATTATTAATCGATTGATTAACCAACACCAGTATGGAGTCAATCGACTTTTTAAAATTACGTTGTTCATCATCAAAATAAGTGATGTGATAGGTCGTGGCCATCGTCTCGCCCTCGATACGCACCGGATTTGCATCTGGGCGCTGTCGCCATTTCCATACTCCCGCCATAGCGGCCAGCACGAGCAGAGAATACAGCGCATTTTTCCAACGATTGTCCATACTTAAATTATTGGGAATGCAAGTTAAAAGCCTTACCCATACAGCAAACTGTTTTAGCAGTTTATTTCCTTAACTTTCGTGATTCAAGTACACATGCGCGAAGACTATTTAAAGGGAGATACCGAGGGATTCAGTCCTGCGGAAAAGGAGATTGAGAAAGCCTTGAGGCCGCTTTCATTCAGTGACTTTACTGGACAACAAAAAGTGGTGGATAACATTAAAGTTTTTGTTCAAGCCGCCAAACAACGCGAAGAATCCCTTGATCATGTTCTCCTCCACGGTCCCCCAGGACTCGGTAAAACTACCTTGTCATTTATTATTGCACATGAGCTAGGATCCAATATCAAAATAACTTCCGGACCCGTGCTGGACAAACCCAGCGACCTTGCCGGTTTATTAACCAACCTTGAGACCAACGATGTATTGTTTATCGATGAAATACACCGGCTTAATCCTATTGTAGAAGAGTATTTATATTCTGCGATGGAGGATTTTCGTATTGATATTATGCTCGACTCCGGGCCCAATGCGCGATCGGTGCAAATAAGTTTGAACCCCTTTACATTGATTGGGGCAACAACCCGGGCCGGGTTACTCACCTCACCGTTGCGGGCTCGCTTTGGCATCAACGCAAGGCTTGAATATTACGATTCACAACTTCTCACGAAGATAGTAAAGCGGTCAGCCGATATTTTAAAAACTCCTATCGTTGATGATGCCGCTTTTGAACTTGCCCGAAGAAGCCGGGGCACACCACGTATAGCTAATAATCTTTTAAGACGCACCCGCGACTTTGCCCAGATAAAAGGAGATGGCAACATTACAATCTCCATTGCACAAATGGCACTCAAAGCACTGGATGTAGATGAGAATGGTTTTGATGATATGGACAATCGTATCTTAAGTACTATCATTGAAAAGTTTAAAGGTGGGCCTGTTGGTTTAACCACCATTGCCACTGCCGTGGGAGAAGAAGCCGAAACCATTGAAGAAGTGTATGAACCTTTCTTAATTCAGGAAGGATATATTAAACGCACCAGCCGTGGACGCGAAGCCACAGACAAAGCATATAAACATTTAAAAATTGTGCCACCGCTATCAACACGAGGTCCTGGGTTATTTGATTAAATTTAATTAGCCACCAAGACACGAAGGCACTAAGATGAGTTTTAGCAAAATATCTGAACGGGAAGAGGAAATTGGCAAAGCTATAGTTAATGCTGCCTATAAAGTTCATAAAGAACTTGGC
>JALHRJ010000104.1 GCA_022841475.1 Cyclobacteriaceae bacterium
AGTAAAATTTCAGACTTCAGAACTACTTATCCACAGAGTTATTCACAAATGAATTGATGGCTTATAAATTCAGAAAATTCTAAGAAAAGAGGTAGTCGTGCAACAGCTACTTTTGTTGGTAGCTGTAGGGCCCTTGTCCACACTTCATTCGTTGCCTGCATTTCAGTCCCCCGTTAGTTTTACTTCACTCTTTAATTGTCAGACGTGCGGTGGGGCATTTTCCATTTCTACTTTGTCCACTTACACTGCACTGAGCACACTTATTGACTGGCTTTGGTTGTGCATTGGATGCGCGGCCAGGCAATGTGTGTGCGGCTTTGTGTCGTTACTCTCTTTCCTTTTGACTTAACTCGTCCGTTAATGAACATTTAATTAACAGCGCTGAACATTCCA
The DNA here is from genome assembly GCA_022841475.1 of Cyclobacteriaceae bacterium. GTDB lineage: Bacteria > Bacteroidota > Bacteroidia > Cytophagales > Cyclobacteriaceae > ELB16-189. The sequence goes on from JALHRJ010000104.1 coordinate 394, forward strand.
TACAGGTAATTCTTTGAATTAAACATGAAACAGGGGTTTTTTGAACTGGCATAATTTTAACTGCAATTACGAATATTATATACTGGTTGCTTTTGAAAAAGAGAATTGTATCTCAATGAACACATAATTTGTTAATATGATTAAAAACATAATCATCACTTCATTACGAAATTTTTTCCGTAACAAAAGTTTCTCACTCATCAATCTCATAGGTCTTTCAGTAAGCATGTCATTAGGTATGCTCATCATCATGATCATACAGGACCAACTTTCCTTTGATAATTTTCATAAAGACTCTGACAGGGTTTACAGAATCAATACCCAATTGCTCCACCCGGATTGGGGTAATATTGATTTTGCTTCGACACCATTACCACTGGGTGAGGTTTTAAAAAATGATTATTCACTTACGGAAAACACAGTACGGATTAAAAGTGAATTATATGGTGACGTGAATTATAACAATAGTACAGTACCTGTACGAGGATTGTTTGTTGATCCTTCTTTTCTGGAAGTGTTCAATTTTCCGCTTGAGCAAGGAAGTCCTGCAAACGCTTTACAGGGGCCAAATAGTTTGATTCTCACCCAACAAAGTGCTGAAAAAATATTTGGCACAATTGATCCTATAGGGCAAACTCTTACCATTGGAAAGCTTGGGAGTTTCACAGTTACCGGAGTATTAAGCGAATTGCCTGGGAAAACACATTTTGATTTTGAAATCTTATGTTCAATAGATGCACTTCAAAGTTTGGAGAAAAGTAAAGCAATGAGCAAGGCGGTTGATAATTGGAGCGCCTATTACAACAACTACGTGTACATAAAGTTGAAGGAAGGACGAGACCTTCAGGAAGTTGAAAAGGCACTTTCAGAAATCAACAAAAAGTATTGTGTAGGGTTGCAGTCGGATGGAAAGCAAATTTCGTATTCATTTTACGTCCAACCATTAGATAAAATAACTCCTGGCCCTGAGCTGTCAGGCCAAATGGGCCGCGGGTTGCCCGCTTTCTTCCTTATCTTTCTCAGCGTGTTAGGAGTTGTCGTGCTACTGATGTCCATTTTTAATTTCACTAATCTTACCATTGCGAAATCATTGTCCCGCGCTCGTGAAATAGGAGTGCGCAAAGTGGTAGGAGCTAACCGATATCAAGTGTTTTTTCAATTTATTGGAGAGGCTGTTGTATTTTCATTGGTAGCGTTGGTCTTCTCTTATGTTCTATTGCAATTTTTAAAGGGCGCATTCCTTGAATTGTCGTTACAGGAGGACTTCTTTATTTCATTGAGCGAAAATATTTCGTTGTATGTGGCATTCACATTTTTTGCAGTGATTGTTGGCATTTTGGCGGGTGTTTTACCGGCTATCTACCTATCTGCATTCAAGCCATCGAAAGTATTAAAGGATTTACAGAATTTGAAAGTCTATTCCAGGCTTACCTTTCGAAAGATGCTGATGGTGGTGCAGTTTACGTTGACAGTCATTTTTGTGATTGTTGTATCGGTTGTTTATCAGCAAATAGACTATATGGTCTCTTCAGATTATGGCATTCAACAAAAGAACAATCTCAACCTTAGTTTAAAAGGGATTCCATTTGAAAAGATCGCGAATGAAATTGAACAAATCCACGGAGTGGTTAGGGTGGGAGGCGTATCTCATAAGTTGGGAACCTTTGCCGATGGCTCAGATGATTATAAACGGAGCAAGGACGATAAGACAATTGTCATTCGTCATTTTATGGTTGATAATCATTACATCGACAACCTGTCTCTCACTTTTTTAGCGGGTCATAATTTTCTCGAAGAGGAACAAACTGGTCGGGAGAGAGAAGTTATTCTTAACGAGACCGCAATAACACAACTTGGATTTGAGCAACCGGTTGATGCACTGGGTGAGACTATTTATGCTGGTGATACACTTTTATTACGAATAATTGGTGTGGTGAAAGATTTTCACTTTCGCCCGATGAATAACAAAATAGGACCAATGGCATTAAGGTATAATACCAATGCTATTAATTATCTGAGTGCGCATATTGAGTCTTCGCAGAAGGAATCCATCATTCAGTCCATGCAAGAGATTTGGAAAAAATTTGATTCTGTTCATCCTATGGAATATGCCATGATGGAAGACGAGATAGACGATGCCTACAGGCAGTCGGGTATGAGCGATGTGCTGGTAATATTGGGATACATCACATTCCTAATCATTTCACTTTCTTGTCTGGGTATGTTGGGTATGGCCATGTATGCAGCGCAGGTGCGTGTGAAGGAAGTGGGCATTCGCAAGGTGATGGGCGCATCCGTAATGGATGTTGTGTTGTTGCTGAGTAAATCTTTCATGACATTGATAGGCATTTCCATTCTTATTGGAGTACCGGTAAGTTATTTTGCAGGGCAAGGATTTCTAGAGGGCTTTGCCTACGAAATCCAAATCACGCCTGCACTTTTGTTAACTGCCATTCTTTTAATCTCTTGTTTAGGACTACTGATAATTTGGTCACAGACTATTAAAGTTGCCACCTCCAACCCAACCAAGTGGCTTAGAAATGACTAAAAAGACACTTTTTTAAAATTATTTTGATAAAAACTGCAATTACGATTAAAATAGTGTAACTATATTTACTGCAATTACGAATAATATAGTATGAAGAAAACCAAACTTGGAGAATTTGAAGAATTGGTGCTCCTCACCGTGGCGGCACTTCAACAAGATGCGTATGGTGTAGAAATCAAACGCGAACTAGAATCCAGACTTCAGGAAAGACTTAGTGTAGGTTCAATACAATCAGCACTGAAACGAATGGAGGATAAAGGATTTCTAACCTCACAGTTCGGTGAAGCTACTGCCAAGCGTGGAGGAAAGCGTAAACGCATTTATGCAACAACATCTCATGGTAGAAAGGTACTTGAAGAGATGAAGGATATACGTACCCAACTCTGGAGTGCGATACCCAAACTAGCGTTTGAACTTAAAGCTATCTGATGGAATCCCAAGCGCTAAATCCTCCTAAATGGCCATTGAAGTTTCTTCGATTCTTCCTGAAGGATGAATACCTGGAAGAAATTGAAGGAGACATGGAGGAGATATTCTATGAAAATGTGGAACGGTTCTCGGTTCGCAAAGCAAGACGAATGTATGCGTTAGAAATGATCAAGCTGTTGCGACCAAATCTGATTAAAAACCTTGAGTTCGTAAACCATCTAATGCATTATAGCATGTTCAAAAATTACTTTAAGGTTTCATTTCGTGGTTTAAAGAAGAATCCCATTAACTCTTTCATTAATGTCTTCGGACTAGCGGTGGCTATTGGCTTAGCAATTTTTGCATATGCTTTTGCACGCTGGACGTTTAGTACCGATCAATTTCATGAAAATAAAAATACAGTTTATCTCACAACCTTTTTTGCAAACAGGGATGGTGCCAATCAACTGTATGGTACCACACCGAGACCAATCGGAGAACATCTTCGCCAGGATTTTGCTCAAATAAAAAGTGTTTGCCGGATTGAGGACCGCAATGTAGTCATGAAGTATGACGAACATGTTTTTCATGAAAGAGTACGATATGTTGATCCTGAGTTCTTGGAGATGTTTACGTTTCCTCTAAAATGGGGAACATCTAATGCATTGAAAGATGTAAACAGCATTATTCTTAGCGAGGCCATGTCAATAAAGTACTTTGGTGAAGAAAACCCTATTGGCACCAGTATTCAGATGATTTATGGAAAAGGCCAGAGTAAGGTTTTTAAAGTTGTTGGAGTAGCTGCTGAGTTTCCGAAAGCCCGCACCATCGGGTTTGACTTTCTGATCAACTTCGAAAACTTCCGTACAACTGACCCGGGTTACAATTATCATGACTGGAATGCCTTCGTAAATGCCACCTTTATCAAAGTTGATAATCCTGCTGATTTGATTTCCATCAAATCAAAAATGGAAAAGTATAAGGATTTGCAGAATAGTGTGGCAAAAGAAGATTGGGCAATTTCTTCATTCTCATTCGAACCTTTGGCCACACTGCACGAACAGTCTGAATTCATTAAAGACGACATCTCCAGAAGTTCAAAAAATAATTATACATCTATTGTGTTCATGGTAGCCATTGCTGTTTTCATGCTTGCATTGGCTTGTGTAAACTACATCAATATTGCTATAGCAACCGCAGCTAAACGATTGAAGGAAATTGGTGTCCGCAAATCCATTGGTGCTACACGAAAAGTAGTTATTGTTCAATTTCTCACCGAAAATGTAGTGGTTACTTCATTCGCCTTACTTATTGGTTTGGCGCTGGGATACTTTTTCTTCATACCTGGATTTGAGATGCTATGGAATTTTAGCATGGACTTTCAATTCACAGACATAAACCTATGGATATACCTTCCTATCATTTTGTTGATTACCAGCATAGCTTCGGGAATTTATCCGGCCATTTATATTTCGCATTTTCAGGCTACTACCATTCTAAAGGGTAGTGTAAAATTTGGTCAGCGTAATTTGCTTACGAAAGTTTTTTTATGCTTTCAATTAGTGTTTGCCTGCGTGTTTATCACCATGTCCGTAATGTTCACGCAGAACACCGATTACATGAGTAAACGTAGCTGGGGATACAATCAGTCAGATGGTTTGTATGCTTTGGTACCTGACCGGTCATCTTTTGAGCAACTCCGTACAATCATGTCTCAACATCCTGATGTGGTGTCCATTGCTGGCTCTGCTCACCACATTGGACGTAGTCATAAATCCACCGTATTACATTTCCCAAGTCGCAATTATGAAGTTGATCAACTGGACGTTGATGCAAAATATTTGGAAACAATGGGCCTTCAGTTAAAAGAGGGTCGATGGTTTAACGACTACGAAGGTAGCGATCAAAACGCAGTAGTAATTAATGAAACACTTGCTAACACACTTGGAGAACATCCTATAGGAAAAGTTTTTCAAATAGATAGTGTTCAATTTGAAGTAATTGGTGTGCTAAATGAATTTCATAGTTATTCGTTTTCTCAAACTGTACGTCCACTTATTTTTAAATTGGCTGAAAAAACTGACTATAGATTTTTAGCCGTAAAGGCGCGAAGTGGCTCAGAACTAAATGTCTATAAAGCTCTTCAGGCTGGATGGACTGAACTCTTTCCTGAAATACCTTTTGAAGGGGGATTGCAACAAGATGTGTGGGGTTTTTACTATCAGCAAATTGGAATTTATAAGTTGGTTTGGAGAGTCTTTGCTTTTCTAGCCATTACATTGGCAACCCTGGGATTATATGGCTTAGTGAGACTTAATGTAGAAAGCCGTATAAAGGAATTCAGTGTCAGAAAAGTACTAGGTGCAGGCTTCAAAAATATCTCGGCCAGCGTAATAAATCAGTATGTCTCACTTTTCATCATTGCACTCTGTGTTGGAGCGCCACTAGGATATTGGGCAGGGTCGTGGCTAATTGAATTCACAGATGAGTATCACATGCTTATTACTTTTTCAGGTGCCGTTATTGCCGTTGTCATAACCGCACTGGTTTTAGCCATGACCATGTTTACCCAGATTTTGAAGGTAGTAAAATCAAATCCTATTAACGGACTAAAGGTTGACTGAAGGCTTTTAAATAAATAGTATGACAGTAGTAAACAGAAATGAAACGTCACCGCAAATCTATGCCAGGGTTGGAGGCATACTTTATCTTTTGATTATTGTGCTAGGTATCTTTTATGAAATGATCGTGAGAGATAGCATCCTGGTCCCCGGAGACTCCATGGCTACCATGACAAGCCTCAAGGAAAATGAATTTTTGTGGCGACTCGGTATCGTTGCCGAGTTTATGTCTTCCATTGTTAGCATTGGACTTGTCCTTATTATGTATCGGCTCACCCAACTGGTTAACAAAGACCTGGCGATGTTGGCTGCTTTCTTTAACCTGGCGGGTGTCACTATTCAGACAGTGTACATTGTTCAACTCGTTGAAGCATTATTCCCGATCGGTGCCTCATCTTACTTACAGGCATTTACGCCTGAACAACTTAGTGCGATGATAAGCCTGAGCACAAAAAGTCACGTGTTTGGTTTTGGCATTGCCCTGCTCATGTTTGCTCCTTATTTTTTGTTAACGGGTTACTTAATTTATAAGTCAGTCTACCTTCCAAAGTTCGTTGGTATATTATATATCATTAGCGGGGCGGGCTATCTCATCAATAGCGTCATCTTAATCATGGCTCCTCAGTTTTCAGGAATTGTTTTTATGGTCATCGTTCTCCCTGTCTTTATTGGTGAAATATCATTATCACTAAGCCTGTTAATTAAAGGTGTGAATGAGAACGAGTGGAGTAAATATACTACTCGGAGTAATCAGATTAATCCATAAACTTTCAACGTTATGAATACGAATCTAGATCTCAAAAGGACTGCAAGGCTTGCCGGTCTGTTATTTCTTCTTTGGATCGTTTCAGGCTTTTACGACATGTTCTATGTATCACCCAAAATATTTGTAAGTGGTGATAGTGTAGCTTCTGCCCAAAATATTCTGAAGTATGAAACCTTGTTTAGGACTGGCATTTTTTCAGGACTAATAACAAATACAATATGGGTATTGTTGGTGTGGGTCTTTTATCAGCTGTTTAGGACAGTCAATGAGCGGTATTCAAAACTTTTAGTGGCCTCTGTATTGGTGCAAGTACCAGTGGCATTTGTTAATGCTGGACTTAGTATCGCAGCTGTTATTGCGCTAAAAGGAGAAATTCTGAAGTCGTTTGAATTGGCGCAACGCCAAGACATTGCCATGGCGTTTCTTAAAATTAATGAGTATAGTGTTTTAGCATTAGTATTATTTTATGGTCTTTGGCTCTTTCCATTAGCAATACTGATTTATCAGTCTGTTTTCATTCCTCGTTTTTTTGGCATTTGGCTAATCTTAAATGGAATTGTTTATGTTTTGCTAAGTTTTGTCGGTATTGTACTTCCTGAATACAGAGACACTGTATTTACGGTTGGTATGCCTGCCATGTTCGGTGAATTGGTATTAATGCTTTGGCTCCTGATAAAAGGTACGCGTGATAAGAGTGTTATCGCAAAATAATATTTGTGTTTGCATAATAATGATGTAATGAAAGTTGGCACAAACGCAGCAGTCTTCGTCTTGTTTTTTGGAATGGCATTGCTTGAAGCTTTCCAGGAAGGAAATTGGATAAAAGCTGCGTTGTGGCTTACAATAGGATTTGTGTTTCTTCTGGGTGACAATATCAAACCTAAACCAAAAACTGAGAGTGATTAACATGGCCTTTAATTTTAAACAGGTATGAATTTCAGAATACACCTTCTAATTGCGTCAATTGTTTTTTCAATTGTAGCAATGGCAGCCTTAGCTCAACATGAGGATGATTACAATACATTGTTAGCAATCAATCACTATGATTGGACGGTCAGGTTGGATTTTGGCAACACATTAATGAGAGCTGCCTGTAAAGTGGAAATAACAAACAACTCGAATAGAAGTGTGAAAAAATTGCCATTTGTTTTGTATAGGCTGCTAACAGTAAGAGAGGTTAAATCGGGTGGAACTTCTTTGTCATATGTACAAAACATTAGAAGCTTTGAAGATCAGGTAAGGTTGCAATCGAATTTCATTACTGTTGAACTAAAGAAGCCTTTGCTGCCCAATCAATCCATTACACTGGAAATTGAGTATGATGGAACATTACATGGATACACGGAGGTCGGGTGGAATTATGTCAGAGATAAAATTGATCCAAACTTCACTATACTCCGGCCTGATTGCATGGCGTATCCTGAGTTAGGCTATCCATCAAATAAGATCAATAAGCAATTTCCAAAAGCAAATTTTGATTATCGCGTCAGCATTACAATTCCCGATTCGTTGCTTGCAGTGAATGGTGGTACGCTGGTTTCTACCAATTCAGTGAATGGTCAAACCACATTCGAATTTAAAAATATGGAAAAGGCATGGCGCATGGATATCGCCATTGGTAAGTATGGTAGGTTCACCGACAATGGATTAACTGTTTATTATTTCAAGCAGGATTCCTTAGGTGCAAAAAAGGTACTCACAGCCCTTCAAAAAACAATCAGCCTTTATACAAATTGGTGGGGACCACTTAACAACTTTAAAGGTTTTTCAATAATTGAAATTCCGGATGGCTTCGGCTCGCAGGCAGATGTGACATCCATACTTCAATCAGCATCCGCTTTTAAGGATTCCACAGAGATACATCAAGCGTATCATGAAATCTCACATTGCTGGAATGTTGACCTTAAAGCTCCATCGCCAAGATGGGAAGAAGGGCTGGCAACATTCATTGAGTATTTAACAATTGAAAAGCTCGAACATCGCGAATATCTGGATTATATGACTGATTGGTTCTTACAAGTCATTAGACGTGAAGTTACTAATGACATCAGGTTGAAGACTGTGCCAATGGTAGATTTTGGTAAGCACGGAATGACGGATTACTCCTATTCATTAGGCATGATTGCTTTCAGAATTCTTTATGAAATTTTGGGTGAAGAGAAGTTTAATCATTCGGTAAGAGTATTTTATAAAGAGTATTCTGATAAAGAAGCGACAACAGAAGACTTTATGCGCATTACAAAGCAAGTATCAGGAAAAGACATGTCAGCATTCTTTAGTGATTGGTTTTTTACAACAGGATACATAAAGTATTTAGATAGACAATCAACTTTTGACGAGATGGTTATGCTATATAAATGACAATAAGTCTCCAGCGCTTTTCAACATCAAAGACACTTAATTATTTACTACAACATTCTTTATGAAACTATCATTCTTTCTACTAATCTGTTCATTGTTTGTTTCCATTTCAACACGAGGTCAAAGTAATATCCAAAAAGGTATAGCCCAATACCAATCAAAAAAACTGGACGATGCTGTTAAGTCATTTAAAGCAATTGAAAGTACTTCAGGTGATTATGCTTCTGCTCAGTATTATCTGGGTAGAATTGCATATGATAAAAAAGAATATGATGATGCAGTTGATTATTTTAAAGTAGCAACAGAAAAGAGTCCTGCAAATAGTGAATACTTTAATTGGTTAGGCGATGCCTATTCTGGAGTTGGCAGTGAGTCAAGTATTTTCACGCAGATGTCTGTTGGCCCTAAAGCCCTAAGAGCCTGGGAGAAAGCTGCCCAGTTGAATCCCAAAATAATTAATGCACGTGTTTCCCTGGTTGATTCATACATCGTGGCCCCTGAATTTATGGGAGGAGGTGAGAGCAAGGCCAAAACTGTGGCAAAAGAAGTATTGCCTTTATTGGAAGAGTCAATTAAAACCACTCCTGATAATTTTCTGCATCAATATTGGTACGGAAAAATTACTGCCCTAACGGGTATAAATATGGAGCGAGGTGAAGCGTTTCTCTTGAATTATTTGAAACATACACCCACTAAAGAAGAGCCCTCACATGCTGGTGCCAATATGCGATTAGGTCAGATTAAAGAAAAGCAAGGAAATAAAGTGGAGGCAAAGCGATACTATGAAGCAGCGTTGAAGTTGGATAGTAAACTGGAAGGTGCTCAAAAAGGATTAGACCGAGTGTCAAAGTAACTGTGCAACGTCATCATGCATATTGAATTTAGTCAAGCTGCACCAGGTGAGTGGAAAATCATCCAAACCATAGCACACGCAACGTGGCCTGTTACCTATGGACAATTATTGCCTGCCGGACAACTTGAGTATATGCTTGATTTGATATACAGTGAATAATCAATCAAACAACAAATGGAGCGAGAACATCAATTTAGTATTGGCTATCATGCTGGAGAACCACTTGGGTTCGCTTCTGTCGACAAGCAATATATATCTCCTGCCAACTTTATGATTCATAAACTATATGTATTGCCTTCATTTCAGGGAAAAGGTATTGGTAAAGAATTTCTGGATTATTTAACAATGTTGGCTATACAAACAAAGCATGACACATTGATACTAAAAGTCTTCGTTAAAAATCAGAATGCCATTCGATTTTATCAGCATCGGGGGTTTCGTGTTATTGGTGAGGAAGTGAGTGAGCTGGGCAAGGGATATACGGTTAAGGATTATGTAATGATTAAAAAAATAGGAGATGACTCTTTAGTATGATTGATAATGAAATTTTCGAACAGAATTTCAGAAAGATATAACAAGTGAAATAAGTAATTAATTTTTAGGGTATGATACATTTTAACTTTAGTAGAAAAGCGTGGGCTTGGTTTTCTTTCCTCTTTTTAATTTCAACGCTTTCAAATGCTCAGGATATTACAAGTGAGCTAGATGCACTAATGGGAAAGCAGTTCAAGGAACACGAACCCGGTGCCGTTGCGCTTGTTGTAAAAAACGGCACACCCATCTACAGGAAAGCTTTTGGAATGGCTGATCTGGAACACACCATTCAGATGACGCCAGAACATGTTTTTGGTATTGGATCAATGACCAAACAATTTACTGCTGTTGCTATTTTGATGTTGGTGGAGCAGGGCAGCATTGCATTGGAAGATTCTATTGCAAAGTTCATCACCGATTACCCTACGAAAGGTCACACCATTACGATTCATCATTTGCTCACACACACGTCAGGAGTGAAGAGTTATACCGAAATGGAGAAATGGCGGAAGATTTGGCGCAATGATCTGACTACGCAAGAGATGATTGAAGTTTTCAAAGATGAGCCTATGGATTTTGCTCCGGGAGAGGCCTGGCATTATAGTAATTCCGGATATTTTTTATTAGGTGTTATTATCGAGAAGGTAGCAGGAATGAGCTATGGAGAGTTTGTAGAGAAGAAGATTTTTGAACCCCTTGCCATGAAGAATACATACTATGGGAGTCGCTCTCGTATTATTCCCAATCGGGCCATGGGTTATCAGCGGGGCAGGGAATATAGAAATGCAGAGTATCTAAGCCATACCCAGCCCTTTTCAGCAGGTGCAATAATGTCAACGGTGGATGATCTTTGGAAATGGCAGGTAGCAATTCAAAACAATATTCTGGTTAAAAGTGAAACAATAGCAAAAGCTTTTACAAATCATCCGCTTAAAGATGGAAAACCCACGTACTATGGATATGGCTGGATGTTGGATGAAGTTAACGGAAGCTTAACACGCGAGCACTCAGGTGGTATTTTTGGATACTCAAGCAACGCAATACATTTGCCTAAGGAAGATGTATACGTTGTTGTTCTGTCAAACTGTAATTGTAATTCACCGGTAGAGGTGTCCATTCGAATGGCTGCGGTGGTGATAGGTAAACCCTTCCCTGAACCTACGGCAAAAATTAAGCTCGATGAAAAGTATGCGAAATCATTAGTGGGTGTTTATAATTTTGATGACGGGTCTGTTAGAGAAATAACATTGGAAGATGGACAGTTCTACAGCCAGCGAACAGGAAGTAGCAAATTGAAAATATTCCCACAGGATAAGAGACTCTTTGTATTTGAAACAGGATTGACTAACCTTCAATTTGTAGTTGAAAGGGGTAAAGTTACAGGCACTGTTTTTAAAAACAGAATCATTGAAGCTAGGGGGAAAAGAGCTAAGTCACCGAAACCCTAAAGAAAAATGGATGTCATTCATGAATTTGGGTTTTTCAGCTTCTTAACTAACTCCTGAGTAATTGGACGAGAAGGGTTTGGCTCTTGCCATAGCTTTGGTGTCGCGGTGGGTTTGCGCGGCTATGGCATGTGCCAAATGCGCGGGGCAAGTTGAAGCACAATCTTCTTAAAAATGCGAAGGGTCGGCTGTATTATTTTTTTAATCTGTCCCACGTTTTATTTTTTCAAAGTCCAAGTTGTCCCGAGCCGTACACTTGTCCCCGTGGGAAATCTTTGTTAGTAAAGTGTCGTCCGTTTTTTTTGAAACACAATTTGTCCGGGCCCTATTGCTACCAACGTGAGTGCATAAGGCGTGGCGGTTATCGAAGCCGCGTCCTATCCACGGGTGTAAACGAAATTAATAAAATACATTGAATACCTTGATGTCCAACCGCCATGACTTATGCACATT
>JALHRJ010000105.1 GCA_022841475.1 Cyclobacteriaceae bacterium
CTTGAAAAAGCAACTGGAAAGAAATTTGGTGACCCTGAAAATCCACTCCTGGTTTCGGTTCGTTCCGGATCGGCTATGTCGATGCCCGGCATGATGGATACCATCCTCAACCTTGGATTAAATTCTAACACCCTGAAAGGCCTGATCAAACTCACCAACAACGAACGTTTTGGATATGATGCTTACCGCAGGTTTATTCAATTGTTTGGAAAAGTTGCTTTGGGTGTGCCCGATGAAAAATTTGATGTTCATTTTGAAGAAGTTAAACGCAAAGCCGGTGTAAAAGTAGATGTAGGCTTAAACACCAAAGATCTTATTGAAATCAGCGAGCGTTTCCTAAAAGTAGTGCGTGAGCATACCGGTAAGCCATTCCCTGAAGATGTGTATGAACAACTTGAGATTGCCATCAAGGCAGTTTTCAATTCGTGGATGGGTAAACGTGCTGTAGATTATCGTAGAGAGTTTAAGATCACACCGGCTATGGCCAATGGAACAGCAGTTAACGTTGTTACGATGGTGTTTGGTAATATGGGTAACGACTGCGCTACAGGCGTTGGTTTTACCCGCGACCCTGGCACTGGCGAAAATGTTATGTTTGGAGAATATCTAACGAATGCTCAAGGTGAAGATGTCGTTGCGGGTATCCGCACCCCTAAACCAGTTGTCGAACTTGCTACCGAAATGCCAGACTTATACAAGCAACTGGAAGGACTGCGCAATAAATTAGAAACGCACTATAAAGAAGTTCAGGATTTCGAATACACCATTGAAAAGGGAATACTTTTCTGCTTACAGACCCGTAATGGTAAAATGAATACTGTAGCGATGGTTCGCACTTCCGTGGAAATGGTGAACGAAGGATTGATCACGAAAGAACAAGCATTGTTGCGCATCAAACCCGATATTCTTGAACAATTACTTCACCCAAGGTTGGATTCATCACACAAAGTTGACCCTCTTGCTCAAGGTCTTCCTGCATCACCCGGTGCTGCATCAGGTCATGTTGTGTTTGATGCTGACCGCGCTGAGTTGTTAGGTCGCGCAGGCGAGAAAGTGATTTTAGTTCGCGAAGAAACCAAGCCGGAAGACATTCACGGATTTTTTGCTTCTCAGGGTATTCTTACCAGTCGTGGAGGAAAGACTTCACACGCAGCGGTGGTTGCCAGAGGTATGGGTAAGCCTTGTGTGGCTGGTGCCGAAGGTATTAAAGTAGACGTAAAACTTCGTCAGGCGGAGATTGGTGATAAGATTTTGCGCGAAGGCGATTACATCACGATTGATGGTGGAACCGGTTTCGTATATCCAGGTATTATTCCAACCGTAGAGCCTATCTTCTCTGAAGATCTGAAAACATTGTTGAGCTGGGCTGATGAGGTTGCCAAGTTGAAGGTGTATGCAAATGCAGATACCCCCGGTGCAGCTGATAAAGCCTTGACATTTGGTGCGATGGGTATTGGCTTATGCCGTACCGAAAGAATGTTTAATGATGTAGACCGCTTACCGATTGTGGTTGAAATGATTTTGGCAGCAACAACCGAAGAAAGAGAATCTGCTCTTAATCGCCTGAAAGACATTCAGCGTAAAGACTTCCGCGAAATCTTTACTGCGATGAAAGGCAAGCCTGTTACGGTTCGTTTGTTGGATCCTCCAATTCACGAATTTCTTCCTACCGAAGATGTTCTCCGGGATGAAGTTGAACACTTACAAAAACTGAAAGGCACAGTAAGTGGCGTAACGGATCTATTCAGCAGCTTACGGTTATTGAATGCTGATTTGAAAATGGCTGAACGTTCTGCTGAACCTTTCACCATGGCTGGAGTTGAGTTGATTGACAAGGCTATTGAGAAGAAAGGCCAGATGTTACGGAAGGTTCGCGAATTACATGAAGTGAACCCCATGCTGGGCCACAGAGGTGTACGCCTTGGTTTAACATTCCCTGAAATTTACAAGATGCAGATTCAGGCTATTCTGGAGGCCGCTGCCGAATGTCAGCTTGCCAAAGTAGATGCGAGACCAGAAATAATGGTGCCCCAGGTTTGTACAGCCGAAGAACTGGAACAGGTGAAAGTGTTTGTGGATCAAATCAGAACCCAGATTGAAGCCACGAATAAGATTACGCTTCAGTTTAAGTTTGGAACTATGATTGAAGTGGTTCGCGCTTGCTTGCAGGCTGAAGAGCTTGCCAGCGTAGCTGAGTTCTTCTCCTTTGGTACGAACGATCTTACCCAGGCTACCTTCTCCTTCTCACGCGAGGATGCCGAGAATAAGTTCTTGCCATTCTACATTTCACAAGCGGTGTTGAAAGACAATCCTTTTGAAGTGCTGGATCGCAAAGCGATGGGCAAACTGATGCGGATGGCCGTAGAAGATGGTCGGAAGAATAAAAAAGACCTGAAGGTTGGAATTTGTGGTGAGCACGGTGGTCACCCAGAATCCATCATGTTCTGCCATGAGATTGGATTGAACTATGTTTCTTGCTCAGGACCACGGGTGCCGGTTGCACGTCTCGCAGCCGCACACGCCAGGTTGTTGTCAAAATAACTGAGTAAGCGTTAGTGTGGAAGTGCAGGTCGAAAGGCCTGCACTTTTTCTTTATTAATGCATTTTTTTGAATTTGTTTGTCTATTATTATTTGAACTTTGAAACGTGCACCTCTTAACTGTTTAAGAAATGATTGTTGATGTTGTTGGATTTATTTTTTGTGCGGTGTTGATAACCTTGAGTGGTACTCAACTTTCCAAGTATGGCAATCGATTAGCCGATCTTACCGGACTTAGCAAAGCCTGGATTGGATTAATATTAATGGCAACAGTCACCTCGTTACCTGAACTCGTTACAGGATTAAGTTCTGTTGCGGTTGTAAATGCTCCCGATTTGGCAGCCGGAAATATAGTCGGGAGTTGTGCTTTTAATTTACTAATTCTTTCCCTGCTTGATTTCATGATGAAGAAGCCCATCACCTCTGTGGTTAAAACAAGTCATCTTGTGGCGGGATCGTTTAGTATCGTTTTGATTGCAACAGCGGGCGTTGCCATTGTGGTAGCACCTCAAACCCCGAACCTATTATGGTTCAGTCCCTTTACTCCGTTGATTGTGATCATTTACGTTGCCGCCATGCGGGGTATATTTATCCATGAAAAATCAACCTCATCAACGGATGATCAAGAGGATTCAGCACCAAAAAAAGGTAATGAACTTCGGCAAGCGATTTCAATTTATAGTATTCATGCGATTATCGTAATCGCAGCCGCATTATTTCTTCCTTACTTTGGTGAAAACATTGCGCAACAGACAGGCCTCAGTGATTCATTTTTTGGGACCTTGTTTCTCGCCATTGCTACATCCTTGCCAGAGCTTGTAATTTCTATTTCTGCCTTACGCATGGGTGCCTTGGATATGGCGATGGGTAATCTACTAGGAAGTAATGTTTTTAATATTTTTATTCTGGCCATCACAGATTTATTTTATAGTGAAGGCTCTTTGTATGCTGCTATCTCACATAATCACCTGCTTTCCATTTTGGCATCTATCATCATGACCGCGGTTGTCGCAGTTGGATTAGTTGTTCGACCTGAGAAGAAAAGATGGCGCATGAGCATGGATACTCTCACTATTTTAATTGTCTATGTTTTATTGATGTTTGCAATCTGATAAAATGCAGCACACGAACTGATTATGACCATTCTCTCTCTTCATGTATTCTAAATCTCTTTTATCGTCTACTTATGCTCGAATACAATTGGTTTGTTTGTTTTAGGTATCTGAACTATATGAAATGGTTGTGGATATCCTTCGCCTAGTACAACAAACAGATTTTGAACTATAACGCCAATGTTAGTTTCATTTTCAATTATATCGGTTATATCTATATATCTGTTGGGACAACCAGGGTAAACACAATCGAATTTTTCAAACGTTGCAATAACAATAAATTTTTCAAAGTCGATTTTTGGGTAATACTCGATAAGATTAATATCAGCATCAAGATTCATTTGGGTCAGTAGATTTATCCAATCAGTCTGATTTGTAATAGTAATATCTTGCTTTGGGATGCCTCCGTTGCCTTTTAATATTCCCCTGCCAATTAATGACGGATAAATGTAGGGTGAAGGAGATTTATGTTCAAAGATAATGGGTTTACTTGATATAGGTAATTTTACGATGCAGTAGGGTTGGGTTACTTCCTTTTGGCTGGATAAGGACGGTGAATTGTGCTCAACCGTAATCGCAAGATTAGTTTCGTTTTCGGTAACAGATATAATTTCAATACCATAACCGACTGAACCTTTGAGTCCGTCAACTAAAATCAGAATTTGATATTTGTCCCAATCAATATTTGTTTCTAAAACACCAATATTCTGCGAGTTCAATGTATTAACCCATGAATTATTCCACTCTGATTGATTTTGCTTAGTAATAATCCAAGTATCCTGAAATCCGATAATCACTTTTAAATCTCCTTTTCCAAGCAATGTCGGAGTCCAATCGATAGGTTCTGGATCATTATTTTGACAGCCAGTGGCCAGAATAATAATCATTGAATAAATTATCCCAATCATTCGATTCCATATTGGTTTCATGGTTGATAGCAATTTTTGCTTCCAAAGGAACTGAAAAACCGGATTGTCATAAGTTAATTCTTTGCATTGCAGCAAGTATACAAATATATGCATTGTACGGATGCTATTGTTCGACTAACTAGCACCAGCAACATAACAACGTTATTGAGTCGAAAATCTGAATGTTTCTTTGTTTAGCCAGCCCATAAAGAATGAAACTGCACTTTCAAAATTCTTTTGGGCCGTATCAGTAAGGCCCTGATGTAATTCCCAATTAACTCCACAAATGGCCATCACATAAACTTCGGGGGATTGATTGAATAAGTCGTTGGCTAACCACAGTACTGTTTCGGGCTCAAGCTTGTGGGTTGTAAATGCTTCGGTGCGGGCCGGAGTGCATTTGTAGAATGAGAAGCCGTTTTCATATTCTTTGTGCGAGGCATCTACAAAAATTACTTTTTTATATTCTGTAATCAGCAAGGCGTCTTCAATTTGTAATTGGTACCGGTGCTCAATGTCAAAAAGGTCTTCGAGGTTGGAAAACTCGTCAACAAATTTCCACCCCAGTGCGTCATCGCTACGGCCATTGTTGCCAATACCAATCATTAAGATCCTGCTACCCGTTTTTAATTCGTTCATCGATCAGTTCACCTTTGTGATTTATTAATTCCACACGTAATGGCATTTGTCCCAGGGCTTGCGTTGCGCAACTTAAGCAAGGGTCATAAGCGCGAATAGCAACTTCCACCTGGTTGAGCATGCCATCGGTAATCGTTCCTTTCTGACTAATTACATTGTTGGCCACCCAACGCACAGCATGGTTCATTGCTTCATTGTTATGGGTAGTTGATACAATCAGGTTGCAGCGTGTGATCATTCCTTTTTCGTCCACTTGATAGTGGTGTGTGAGTGTACCACGCGGAGCTTCAATAATGCCAATTCCTTCTAACCTCGGTTTGCCTTCGCGCACTAAGTCAGAACTCATAATCTCATCATCATGAAGCAAGTCTCTCATCATCTCTGCACAGTGGAGTATTTCAATCAACCGGGCCCAGTGTGAGTACAAGGTACTGTTGTTTACTTTCTTGC
Organism: Cyclobacteriaceae bacterium; assembly: GCA_022841475.1. Lineage (GTDB taxonomy): Bacteria > Bacteroidota > Bacteroidia > Cytophagales > Cyclobacteriaceae > ELB16-189. The sequence continues at coordinate 5,649 of JALHRJ010000105.1, forward strand.
CAGTGAAAGCTATGAATGCCTGCCGTTCTTTTTCTGCCAGTGGAGTTGGGATTGCATTGCAGATATTAACCCGCGCCAAAGGCCCAACCCGGTTCCAGCCTTTTTCGCGACCCACTTCTTTCAGATACGGAAACTTCATGTATGACCAGCGTTCTACACCTTCCAAAAAATATTTCTGATAATCATCGGTTGAAACATCTGGCAGCGTAATTATTCCTTCGCTGTCGATAGCTCTTAATTTGCCATGATACAATTCCATATTGCCCAAATCATCAACCATACCTAAGTGCCCTGACGGAAAAGCGGCAAACGTATCCATCAAGTTCCTATTCTTTTCATGATAGCTTTTGATGAATTCAATTATTTCCTGCGACCATTCGATCATCGTGTTGATATTTGGGATGTCTTTTCCATTCAGAAAATAATCTCTCTCCTTCTGATCCATGGTTTTATGCATGCCACCTGGCACCGCAGCGACACCGTGAATTTTCTTTCCGGCAATTGCCTGGATAATCTCCTGACCAAACTTGCGCATCAGGATGCCTTTCTTGGCAAGCTCTTTATTTTCAATGGCTACCGCGAATACATTTCTCTTTTCTACGGGTGCATCTACACCAAATAATAAATCGGGCGAAGCAAGATAGAAGAAGTGTAATGCGTGCGATTGGAAGATCTGGCCGTAGTGCATGAGTTTACGCAACTTAAATGCAGCGGGCGATAAGTCTTCCGGATCAACACCTACCAATTGGTCGATGGCTTTTGCTGCAGCAAGGTGGTGGCTCACGGGACATATTCCGCATAAGCGTTGCACCAACACGGGAGCTTCCCAATACGGGTGGCCCTGAATGAATCTTTCAAAACCCCGAAACTCTACAATATGAAAGAATGAATCTTCTACTTTGCCGTATTCATCGAGGTGTATGGTTACTCGACCGTGACCTTCCACACGGGTTACAGGATCGATGGTTATTTTCTTTTTCATAGTCTTTGTTTTGATGTGACTAAGGATGATCTAAAAAGTCAACCTGTCATCGCGGCCTTGAGCCGCGATCCAGTTAAGTGTACACTCTACTGATTCCGGGTCAAGCCTGCCTTTGCCGAAGCGGCTACGCGCAGGCAGGCCGGAATGACACTTCGATTGAACTTTGACTTTTTAGTCATCCTTAGCTTAATCTTATTAATCATATTTAAATTCAGAATACAACAGAGAATAATCCTCGCCCCACAATAAACTCTTCACTACCTTCCAGATGTGGTTAGGCGAAGGCGGACAACCCGGAATTGTATAATCCACTTTTACAATTTCATTGCATCCATAAACCCGGTCCAGAATTTTTGGTAAATCATCGTGATAGGGCACCGTGTTTTCACCTTTTTCGCTCGTCACGCTATTCAAATAAGCTTCTTCCAAACATTCACCCAAGGGAATAGTGTTTCGCATGGCTGGCAATCCGCCCCAGATGGCACACTCACCCATTACCACCAGGATGTCGCACATCTCCCTGAATTTTTTCAGGGTTTCAATATTCTCTGTATTACAACAACCGCCTTCGACAATACCTAAGTGGCAGCGCTGTGTGAATGTCTTTATATCGGTAAGCGGTGATTTGTTAAAGGATACCAGTTCTGCTATGTCAAGAATATCCGTGTCGATGTCCAGCATCGACATATGACAACCAAAACATCCGGCCAACGAAACGGTGGCGATTGTTTTCTTTTCGAAGTTAGCCACTTTGGGTTTATCGGTGATTGTATGCCGGTAATGCTTTTGAGAAGATTCCATGTCGAATGCGCGGTCTCCGAATGGTTTGGATAAACTTTTTCCCCGCACGATAATCGCACCCGTTGGGCACATCTTCATCGCGTTTTCGGCTTCACTTTCGGAAAGTTTTGCTTCCTGCGCATAATCAATGCCCACCTGGGTTTCGTTGCCACGATTGATGTACATAAACACACGCTTGCCATCAGAAGTAAAAACTTCTTCTACACACCTGCGACACTTAATGCAGCGATTGTGCTCCATCACCATCCGCTTCGGCATATAATCAATCAATCTGTCTTTAAATAAGTGTGGAAAACGAGTGGTGGAGACTTTCAATTCATAACCCATGTGTTGTAAGTCGCAGTTACCACTCTTCTCGCAAGCTGGACAAAAGTGATTTCCTTCGGCAAACATCATTTCGACCAACGCTTTGCGCATGTCTACTAACTCAGGCGTGTTTACCTCCACCTTCAATCCTTCTTTTATGCTTTCTGTGCAGGCAGGATTATATCGACCATTAATTTTACAGGTGCAGGTGCGACAAGTGCCGAGGGGAGGATCGATATGCTTGAAGTAACACAGCGAGGGAATGAAGACTCCGTTTTCTTTGGCAGCATCCACGAGGTTACTGCCTTCCTCGGCTTCGTATTTTTTTCCATCAATCCAGAATGTGCAGGTTGCCATGAGCCTTAAGGTTTATAGTGTTCGTATTCTTCAACTGCTGAAGAGTGATCAAATTTTCTGTAGGTACTGTTATCAGTAGCTGAAAAACGGGCTTTGAAATAGTCATCAAATTTTTCAAGCGATTGAATGATCGCGTTGCTCGCAGTCTTGCCAAGTCCGCACCGACTTGTGGCTTTCATAATGTAACCCCAACTCTTGAGTTCTTTCAGATCATTCATGTCGGCAAGTCCGTTGTTGAGCCGCTCCAGTTTACGCTCAATAATGAAGTTGCCTGCGCGACAAGGAGTGCACACCCCACAGGATTCATGTTTAAAGAATTCTGAAAAATTCATCAGAATATGCACCAGATCGCGATGACTGTTGAAGATCATGAAAGAACCTCCACAACGAATATCCTTTTGGGCCATTAAATCCAACATGGAAATGCGTCTGTACTTTTCTTTTGCAGAGATACTCTCACCAGACGGTCCGCTTACCTGAATGAAGAATGGATCTTCGGCACCACATTGATCCAACAACTCAGCGACAGTCATTCCCCACTCGATTTCATAAATGCCGGGAAACTTACAGTCACCGGCAACACTGATCAGCTTTGTTCCGGGTGATCCGGGGATGCCGCGTTTGAGATATTCGAAAGATCCCATTTGAAGGAGGCGTGTAACAGCGGCAAAAGTCTCTACATTATTGACAACCGTAGGGAGTTGTAAATAACCTTTCTCTACGGGATAAAACCATTTTGTTCTTGGCTCACCTCGTTTTCCTTCGAGTGATTCCAATAAGGCTGTTTCCTCACCACACACGTAGGCACCAGCGCCTACTTCTACCCGAATCTCAAAATTGAAGTCTTTGATACCACCCACATGTTGTCCGAGCAATCCTTTTTCTTGGAAAGCTTGAATTTCAGTTTCCAGTTTATTGACAAGCCAACGATATTCTCCGCGCAAATAAATGATGCCGTAGGATGCACCCACGGTATATCCTGCAATGATCATTCCTTCCAGCACTGACCCAGGTTGATTGTTTAATAACACCCGATCTTTAAAAGTACCAGGCTCACCTTCATCGGCATTGCAAACAATAAATTTCAGCGGTTCTTTGAAGGAGCGGCATGCATCCCATTTTTTCCACGTAGGAAAGAAAGCACCACCACGTCCTGCGAGTTCGGCAATTCTTAATTGTTCAATTACACCATCTGGTCTAAGTCCGCTTAGTTTATTAATGGCTTCACCTTGAGAATAGGGGGCGAAAAAAATGGTTCGGTTATTAGCCGGGGTGTAGCGAATATTATCCTGTGGGGTGTCGCAAATTTCTTCTGCTGTTTTTCCCTGTTTTAGTTTTTGGATTATCTCTTTTACTTTGAGTGCATTCAGGTTAGTGAACGGATAGAAATCAATAAGCGCGGCTGGCTCCTGATCGCTTAATCCGATGCACGGAGTTTCAAACAATCCGAAAGTTCCGCTGGGATCTGTGGAGTTGATGTGGGCGCCCGTTTCCCGTTCGAAAGTTTCCTTAATACGCGCGTAACCCTTCAGTTCGGAAAGAATACTATTGTTTATATAAATCGTATGCTTGCCAGCGGGTTGCCGATGGAAGAAATGATAGAAGGAAGCAACACCTTCAATTTCAATTTCTGAAAGTTGATGTTGGGTCGCGAGATCTTTAATCGATTCTTCAGAAATGTGATTATGCTGAAGTTGTTGTTGCCAGAGTTCCGACAACAACGCAGAGCGGGCAGGCTCCACAGAAAACATTTTATTTTGCTCTGAAAGGATGCTCATAGTAGGCCGTGTTATGGACTACTAAACTGAGACATTTACTACTGTTGAAATATGACGAAAGTCATGCAAACGATTGCCATTCAGTAATATAAATCACCGAAAATGTTTGGAGGCTATTTTCAATAAATGCTTGCTTCAGGCTATTTGGGCAGACCTTGTCGGATCAGATTAAGCACTGCCATCGAAGCCATGCGAATGTTAATCATGCGTTCTTTAGAGAGCTGAAGTTTTTTGGTGACTGTATGATGCTTGTCTGAATACGCAATCCAAATTGTCCCTACCGGTTTATCAGGGGTGGCTCCACCGGGTCCAGCAATGCCACTGGTAGCTACTCCAATATCGGTATTGAATTTAGCACGTACAATGTTGGCCATTTCAATGATGGTAGGCTCACTGACCGCTCCGTACTTTTCAAGGATCTCAGGCTTAACGCCAAGTTGCCGCATCTTAATTTCATATGCATAAGGAATCATCGTGCCTAAAAAATAATCGGAACTACCCGGCACACTAGTAATCATATGTGACAGATAACCACCGGTGCAACTTTCAGCAATCGAGAGTGTTAATTTCTTCTCTCGCAACATGCGTCCGATAACTACTTCAATAGGATCTTCGCCATAGCCATAAATAAACTGACCAATACGTTCTTTGAGGGTTTCACTCAATGCATTCGTCTCAGCTTCCAGTTGAGTTAATGAAGTTCCAAATCCCGTAAGGCGCAGTTTTACTTCTCCTAAACTGGGGAGGTAGGCTAGTTTGATATGTTCAGGCAATGCTTTTTCAAAGTCTGCTATTTTCTCAGCAAGAAAAGATTCTCCAATTCCAATGGTGCGAATTAGTTTATGATGAATAACGGGAAGCTTGTATTTTTTATTCAGTCTTGGAAGAACATGCTCAGTCATCATTTTCTTCATTTCGTGCGGCACACCGGGCATTGACATAAACACCTTATCGCCTTTATCGAACCACATCCCGGGAGCGGTGCCCACCGGGTTAGTAATTTTTTCGCATGCAGTGGGTAATGCAGCCTGTAAACGATTTAATTCTGTTAGCTCTCTTCCGCGGCTTTTAAAAAATTCTGTTACCTCCGCTAAAGCTTCCTCGTTGATTTTTAATTCGCTATTAAAATATTTTACCAGGCAAGGTTTTGTAAGATCATCACTGGTGGGCCCTAAGCCACCCGTAATTAGAATAATATCCACCCTTTTCTCTGCTTCTGCGAAAGCGGTAAGAATCTCTTCTTCTACATCGCCCACGGTGGTTTTGCGTATCACTTTAATGCCCACTTTATCCAACTCCACGCTCATCCATTGCGAATTGGTATCAACGATTTGACCATATAGGATTTCGTCACCAATGGTGAGTAATTCAGCGAGTATTTTTTTCACAGGATTATTATTGGGGGTTCGGTAGAAATAAGGTTTTGCAAAATAGGATACAACCATCAGATTCCAAATAATCAGGCCGGTAATAAAATTGACTGTCAGTCCTTACTTTCCTACCTTGCCCTTAATTATTGACAACTATGAGAAAACTATTTATAGGCATTGTATTAATCTTAGGCGCTTGCACTTCGGCTCAGATAAACCAGGCCCTTTCCGATGCCAATAAAGCAATGGGGGGAGATAAACCACTTACAACAGCAGAAGTTAGTGAAGGATTAAAAGAAGCACTCATAAAGGGTATTTCCAATGGATCCGATTTGGCCTCCCAACTTGATGGTTATTTCAAAAATCCCGAAATAAAAATCCCTTTTCCACCTGATGTAAAAAAAGTGGAGGATCGCTTGCGGCAGCTAGGACTTGGTGGTGAGGTAGATAAGTTTGTATTGACATTGAACAGGGGCGCAGAAGATGCTGCGAAAGAGGCAAAGCCTATTTTTATTGCTGCCATTAAACAAATGACTATTGATGATGCTTGGGCTATTTTGCGGGGCGACCCCGATGCGGCAACCCAATTTTTAAAGCGGACAACGAGTACACAATTGAAAGAGAAGTTTAGTCCGGTCATTCAAGCTTCTTTAAATAAAGTAAATGCTACCAAGTATTATGGAGAATTAGTTTCTCGTTATAATAGTATTCCGTTGGTGCAAAAAGTCAATCCGGATTTAAATGATTATGCTACCGATCTCGCTATGCAGGGTTTATTTACTATGATAGCAAAAGAAGAGAAAAGTATCCGGCAAGATCCTGTGGCTCGCACTACGGAATTGTT
>JALHRJ010000106.1 GCA_022841475.1 Cyclobacteriaceae bacterium
GCGTTTAGCTATTTGCTAAAAAGTAAAAATCAATTACCTTTGCAGCACTTCTTGGTAAAAATCAAAAGAGGGGACCCGAAAGTCCCCTCTTTGTTTATAGAAATTTGATGGAAATCGCTCAAAACATAAAGGAATTAGCAGAATTGCATGTGACAGACGCGTCTCTTTTTGTTGTGGACGTAATTGTAGGAAAACACAAGCCCCATAAAGTTTCTGTGATTTTAGATGGCGACAAAGGAGTAACGATTGATGATTGTTCAACTTTAAGCAGAGCGTTATCTGAGGATCTGGATAAACTGGATCTCATTAAAGAGAATTATACGCTCGAAGTGGGGACTCCAGGATTGGATCAACCATTGAAGTTAAAAAGGCAGTATGTTAAAAATACAGGCCGCGGGCTAAAGGTGCTCCGAAAAGATAAGAGTACCGTACAGGGTCAATTAACAGAAGTAACTGAAACAGAGATTGTGCTCGATGCCGAAAACAAAGTGAAAGGAAAAAATAAAATTGAAATTAGTCGTACTGAAATACCCTTTAGTGAAATAGAAAAAGCAATTGTAATAGTTTCTTTTAAATAGTGACAACTATGGATACCTCCACATTAATTGAATCGTTTGCGGATTTCGCCAAACAAAAAAACATTGATCGCCCCACTATGATACGCATTCTGGAAGACGTATTCCGGAATATGATTCGTAAAAAGTATGTGGAGGATGACAATTTCGACATTATTGTAAATGCCGACAAGGGTGATCTTGAAATCTGGCGTTTCCGCGAAATTGTTGATGACGATTCAGAAGACATTTGGGAGCATGACAAAATCAGCTTATCCGAAGCCCAGAAGATAGAACCCGATTTTGAAGTAGGCGAAGAAGTAGCTGAAGAAATTCATCTCGAAGATTTTGGCCGCAGGGCAGTCACCACAGCACGCCAAACCTTGATGCAAAAGGTTAAGGACCTTGAAAAAGATATTCTTTATCAAAAGTATAAAGATCTGGTTGGGGAAATCATCACAGGCGAAGTATATCAGGTACTAAGTCGTGAAGTGTTGTTGATTGATGCTGAGGGTAATGAGATTTCTATTCCACGCAACGAACAAATACAAAAAGATCGCTACCGCAAAGGAGAAAACGTGCGGGCCGTTGTTCATAAAGTTGAAATGGTGAATGGCAGCCCTAAAATTATTTTATCGCGCACGGCTCCTGAATTTATCGAGCGCTTGTTTGAGCAAGAGGTGCCCGAAGTATATGATGGCCTAATCACCATCAAGAAAGTAGTTCGCGAACCTGGCGAACGCGCTAAAGTAGCGGTAGAATCTTATGATGATCGTATCGATCCGGTAGGTGCATGCGTTGGAATGAAAGGTTCCCGTATTCATGCCATTGTGCGCGAACTTCAGAATGAGAATATTGACGTAATTAACTATACTGAAAATCTTGAACTTTATATTCAGCGCGCATTAAGCCCAGCCAAGATTGTAAGTATCAAAATTGATAAAGATAATAGTCGTGTTGCTGTTTACTTAAAGCCCGATCAGGTTTCCTTAGCTATCGGAAAAGGAGGCTTGAACATTAAACTGGCCAGCCGGCTTGTGGCGATGGAAATCGATGTGTTCAGAGAAACGGATGGACAGCAAGAAGAGGATGTTGATCTTGATGAATTCAGCGATGAAATTGAAAGCTGGGTTATTGATGAACTAAAACGCATCGGTCTTGATTCTGCAAAAAGCGTTTTGAATCTAAACAAGGAGGAACTCGTGCGCAGAACAGACCTGGAAGAAGAAACTGTGGAAGGTGTTCTCAGTGTGTTGAAAAGGGAGTTTGAATAAGGCTTAACAATAATAAAATCAACGTAAAATAATTTAAATAGCGATATTTGAGCATGGCAGAAGAAAAGATGATAAGGTTGGGGCAAGCATCTCGCAAACTCAATGTGGGCCATAATACTATTTTGGATTTTTTGGCAAAAAAGGGGTTTAGCGTAGAAAATAATCCGAATGCGAAGCTTTCGCCTGAGCAATTTGCCATGCTGTCAAAAGAATTCGCTTCTTCAGCATCCGAAAAGGCAGAAGCTTCCGGGCTAACCATAGGTGTTAAGCATGAAGCGCCCCAAGTAAAGACCGAACCTGAAATTCATCGTAAGAAGAAAGACGAAGAAGAAAGTGTTTTAATTAAAAATCTTGGGTCGAAGGATATTGTAAAACCTAAAGAAGAACCCAAGACGGAGAAAGTAGAACTTGAAAAGCCAAAATTAGAAGGCATAAAAGTTCTTGGCAAAATTGAGCTTGAGAAGAAGAAGCCTAAGAAGGAAGAAAAAGTAGTAGAGAAACAAGCGGAACCTGAGAAGGTGATTGAAGTACCACCCGTGCAAGAAAAGGTGGTAGAACCTGAGTTGGAATTAATCAAAGCCAGGGCTGGCAGATTACAAGGATTAAAAGTGGTTGATAAAATCGAACTGCCCGCTGAGAAGAAAAAAGACCAACCCGTTGCTTCATCTGATATTAATAAGACTGCCGGCCAAAAGCGCCCGCGCAAAAGGCTACCAAATGCTACCGATCAGGGTCGCCCCTCTTCGCCTGCCAGTCAGCCGCGTGGTCAACAAAGACCTTTCCCGCCTCGTCAGCAAAAAGCTGAGCCAACGGATAAGGAAATTCAGGATCAGATTAAAGCTACTCTTGCAAAATTAAGTGGCAATCAGAAAAAATCTACAGGCGCTAAATACAGAAAAGAAAAACGTCAGGCCGTTTCTGAAGCAGAAGAAGAACGTCTATTGCAGGAGCAGGAATCTTCTAAAACGTTAAAGGTATCAGAGTTTATCTCGGCCAATGACCTTGCCTCCATGATGAATGTGTCGGTAAATGACATTATCTCAACTTGCATGGGGCTGGGTATGTTTGTGTCGATCAACCAGCGTTTAGATGCAGAAGCAATCACCGTAATTGCTGATGAATTTGATTATGATGTTCAATTCATTAGTTCTACCGAAGAAGAAGTTGAGGCTGAACAAGAAGACGAATCGGAAGAAGATTTAAAAGATCGCGCTCCCATTGTAACCATCATGGGTCACGTGGATCATGGTAAAACTTCGTTACTGGATTATATCCGAAAAACAAAAGTTACAGACTCTGAAGCGGGTGGTATCACGCAGCACATAGGTGCTTATGATGTAACTACCAAGAATGGAAATAAAATTGCATTTCTGGATACACCGGGTCACGAAGCCTTTACCGCGATGCGTGCCCGCGGTGCAAAACTTACAGACATTGCGATTATCGTTGTTGCGGCCGATGATGATGTAATGCCACAGACCAAAGAGGCAATCAATCACGCACAGGTTGCCGGTGTGCCGATTATCATCGCCATTAACAAAATGGATAAACCGGGCGCGAATCCTGAAAAAGTAAAAGATTCACTTTCGAAAATAAATATACTCGTTGAAGACTGGGGCGGAAAATACCAATGCCAGGCTATCTCGGCCAAATCCGGACTAGGTATTGATGAACTATTGGAGAAGGTATTGTTGGAGGCCGAGATTCTTACGCTGAAAGCGAACCCGAATAAACCAGCCGTGGGTTCAATTATTGAAGCATCTTTGGATAAAGGACGAGGCTACGTTACAACCTTGATGGTTCAGGCCGGATCGTTGAAAGTGGGTGATATCATGGTTGCAGGTTCAAATCATGGTCGTGTAAAAGCCATGTTTGATGATACTGGTAAACGCGTTTCTGAAGTTGGGCCATCTACACCCGTGCAGGTGTTGGGACTTGATGGTGCTCCACAAGCTGGTGAGAAATTCCAGGTAATGGAAAGCGATCGCGAAGCACGTGAACTTGCCAATAAACGCAGCCAGATTTTAAGAGAACAAAGTATCCGCACCAAGAAGCATATTACGCTTGATGAAATTGGAAGACGTCTTGCAATAGGTTCATTCAAGCAATTGAATGTAATTGTAAAAGGTGACGTGGATGGATCGGTAGAAGCCTTGTCAGATTCTTTACTGAAACTTTCAACAGAAAAAGTAGCGGTAAGCATTATTCATAAAGCAGTAGGTCAGATTTCTGAATCGGATGTACTTCTTGCTTCAGCGTCTGATGCCATTATCATTGGCTTCCAAGTGCGCCCTTCGGTTGCTGCCAGAAGGATTGCAGATAATGAAGAAATTGAAATTCGCTTGTACTCAATTATCTATGATGCCATTAACGAGATCAAGGCTGCTATGGAAGGTATGCTTGAAAAGGAAATGGAAGAAGTGATTGTGGGTAATGCAGAAGTACGCGAGGTGTTCAAGATTTCAAAAATTGGAACGGTAGCAGGCTGTATGGTAACCGATGGGTATGTGAAACGTAACAACCCGATCCGATTAATTCGTGATGGTATTGTCGTGTACTCTGGTGAGATGACCGCCCTGAAACGATTTAAAGATGATGCTTCAGAAGTTAAATCTGGTTTTGATTGCGGTATCAGTATCAAAAATCTAAATGATATTGAAGTTGGTGATGTAATTGAAAGCTACGAAACCCGTGAGGTGAAGAAGATATAGTTCTATTGAGCTAAGTAAAAAACCCGATCGTACATGGTCGGGTTTTTTTGTGGGAAAGTAAATAGGGCTAAATGTAAGTTGACTAGTTATTGAAAATTATCCCCGCAACGGGGCAAACATTTTTTCGCACACAATCCGGTTTTTTACATGCGCTTCTAACCCTGACATGGTATGGGATGTTTTATCTTCTACACATTGCTCAATCACAAGAAGCGGAGAAACCTTCATCGCTTTAAGTTCCCGTACCAACCGCGGGTAATCAATATCACCATCGCCAAAGGTTTCTGTCCAGATGCCATTTGAGGATTGACGCAAATGCAATTCTGCCACACGCTTTCCATATAATTTTAAGACATCAAACACTGCCACGTTAGAGTCGGACGAACCACGAAACACCCAGTGCACGTCAAAGCAGAAAGAAACATTTTTAGGATTTGTGTTTAGCATAATATGATGGAACTCTCTGGCCCCGGCTAAAAATTCAGGAGAATGCGTATGATAGGCAAGCGTAATTCCTATCTCCCGCAAGGCAGCACCCAATCGGTCCATGGCTGCCGCCTGAATGATGAGTTGGGCATCCGTTTTTAATTCATCGCCACCCCAGCGTATCGGGTCTGGATTGGTGACGATAATTTTGGTTCCCATCTTCTTTGCTTCACAAGCAATCGCCAGGATTCTATTGATAGAATTTTCCACTTCATCTTGCTTGTGCAGTACGCTGCCCACATAAACCGATGGCATGGAAAGTTTATATTTTTTTAACACAGGTATTAATTCAGCAACCTGTTGGGCCGTATCAAGCCCAGGCTCGTAAGCTTTGATGCCCGTTTTAGCAAACTCGGCCATACAAGCGTCCAGATCTTCGCCCCAGTTTTTATTTTCACGACCGTAAAATGTTATCCAGTTGTACGAATTACAGGAGATCGGAAATTTGGTGGCTTGGCTATCGGTAGTGGTGCTTTGATTTAAAACAGATAGCGCGGTGAAGCCGGCCAACGAATGAATAAACTGTCTGCGGTTTGATGTCATATTATTTCTTTACTACTTCTAAAGTAGGTAAAGTTTATAGGTTAGTCATAAAAAAAGCCTGACCAAATTTGATCAGGCTTCTTATACATTCAAAGTGAATTACTTATTAAAAGCATCCTGCACACTTGGCGCGTTTTCCGAACCCGCGGCTGCTTCAAAACCTTTCTTCACACTAAAATCTTCACCGCCACCAAACAGGTTTAAGGCCATGCGCTTAAAGAAACCACGTACATAGGTGTTGTACTCGCGCACGGTTTCATTATACCGCTGGCGAGCTACGTTAATTCTGTTTTCTGTTCCTTCCAACTGCGACTGCAACTCCTGGAAATTCTCCGTGGAGCGAATCTGCGGATAAGCTTCAAACGCCAGGTTGATAGCCGTATTGATTTTTCTTCCCGCGATTTCCAGATCTTCAGGAGTTTTTGCCCCTACAATGCCTGCTCTGGCTTGTGTGACCGCTGTGAGTATTCCGCGTTCGTTTTCTGCAGCCTCTTTCACGGTAGCCACCAGGTTAGGGATAAGGTCAGCTCTACGCTGATAGGTAGCCTGAACATTACTAAATGCTTCATTTACTTTTTCCTGACTTCCCACTGCACTATCGTAAACGCCCGTTCCCCACATAAAAAATCCACCAACAAACACCACGATAACGCCAACAATTATTAAGGTTGTGATTAATCCTTTGCTCATAAATTTTGTTTTTATTAGGCTGCAAAGCTACGTATTTATGATCAATTGTATCAAGCTTCCGATTCTTATACTCTTGCTACTGGCTGGCTGCAAAATCGATCGCGAAAAGGAAGTAGATCGTAGCAAGTTTCAGTTTAAAATTGGCGCAGACGCTAACCTTTTCTTCCGAAATGTGCGACAGATTTATTATGATCGCTCCAGTCCTGATGGCACCTGGCAAGCCTATCGTTTTAGCGATCGATACACAGGAAATGAGCGCCCCGTAATTGAGCCTGTGATTGTGATTAACTGGTTGCAGGATGAGGCTTATTTGCTCATTGATATTAATGACCTATTGAGCGAAGAAGATATGATCACCGTCACCATTTCGGATGCACATGCCAATAAAAAAGATACCCTTTACTTAAATCAACGCGGCCGCGAACGCATGTTGGAATTTGGAAGCAAGTTGTACGAAGCCATTCAAGCCAACCGAAAAGTAGCAGTAAAAAGCAAGGGCGAGTTCGTTCCAATTTTCACGGAAGAAATGGATCGCGAAGCTTTTAGAATCACGCTAAGTGACTTCTATCGCCTCACCCGGGTATTTTAGAATCTGATCCCCGAAGCCAGAGATTCATGTACTCTCCTTTTGGATCATACTTCCTTACTTGACTTTCAATGTTGAAGTATCGGTCCTCCCGCGGATCATTTCCCACCCCGGCCACATAAGCCCAGTTAAGCCAGTTACTGCAAGGATCATAATCAATTAATTGGCTTTCAAACCATGCGGCACCCCAACGCCAGTCAATTTTCAAGTCATGGGTCAGGTAGCTGGCTACATTTTGACGGCCCCGGTTTGACATAAATCCCGTAGCTAAAAGTTCCCGCATGTTGGCATCAATAAAGTCAACTCCGGTTTGTCCCAGGCGCCATGTTTCGAATAGTTGGACATCCTGTTTCCAGGGAAATGATTTATCGCGTATGCCCTTCTGTTGAAATATTTTTGAACCAAACTTCCTGGCCACAAACCGAAAGTAATCGCGCCAAAGCAATTCAAAAATCAGCCAATAGGTTGAGTCATTTTTAATTCGCTGTGATTCATATTTTTTTACTTCTTTATAAATAAATTTTGGCGAGATGCATCCATGCGCAAGTGCGGCTGAAAATTTAGAAGAGTAATTTTCTCCGATCAGTCCATTGCGGGTTTCTTTGTATTGCCTGAGTAAATCTTTTTCCCAGATATAATCTTTAACCCGATTTTGCGCGGCCGCCTCCCCACCGGAATAATTAATCACCGAGCGGGCATCCGTTATGGAAGGTGTGATCCCAAGTTGTTCTAGCGTAGGTACCGGATCGGTTTGCATGGCCGGAAAATTTTTTACTGCTGGTAATGCAAAAAGAGGACGCACCGAAGATTCCCGCTCTACTTCTTTTCTGAACTGGGTAAACATATCGGGCAACCGTTTGATGGGCCATGGAATATCTTCGTAATGTATGAGGGTAGAGGTCCAAAATTCCTTGACATCCACCCGATTTGCTTCAAGTTTTTGCTTAATACTTTCCAAAATTCCTACCTCTTCAGTCGTTACCTCTTGGGAAGTGTAGACGTCAGAAACATTCAAATTGCCTACCAATTCAGGTATAATAAACTCCGGTAAACCTATTTTTATGAGCAAATCAGAACCTGCTAGTCGCAGATTGTTCTTTAAGGCTGCGACCGACTCGATTAAAAAATTTGAACGGAAGGAACCGGTTCGGGGAAAGCCTAGGGGATGCTTTTGAAACTGCATGGGATCAAAGATATAAACTGGAATTACCGTATCACCTTGCTCGCAGGCACGAAACCAGGTCTCGTTATCCGTGAGCCGGAGATCATTTTTAAACCAGACTAAAATTGTTTTGGATGACACATAGTTTTTAACCAAACCATGTTCGAAAGGTTATCAGGTATACTTCGTATTTGGCTGAACCATCTTATCGACAGTCACACCTTGATTAAATAAAAAGAGGCTGTCTCAAAAGTCATCCAGTCATCGCGGGCAATGACCCGCGATCCCGTTTTGTACACGCATGACGGGATTCCGGCTCAGGGGCCGGAATGACAATTCAATATTATTAGACTTTTGAGACAGTCTCTTCTTAATCAATTAAAATTTTTCAGGAGACTAAACTCTTCTCCAGTAAGAACTCTGCGATCTGCACTGCATTGGTAGCAGCTCCTTTACGCAGGTTATCCGATACCACCCACATGTTTAATGTATTGGGTTGAGATTCATCTCTGCGCAATCGACCTACAAACACTTCGTCTTTACCATGCGAGTTAATCGGCATGGGATAGATATTGTTTTTCACATCATCCTCCACCACTACACCGGGAGTTTTCTCCAAAATTGCACGCACTTCTGCCAGATCATAATCCTGGTAAAACTCAACGTTTACCGCCTCAGAATGCCCCCCGATGGTCGGGATGCGTACCGTGGTAGAGGTTACCCTAATCGTCTGATCCTCAAGGATTTTGCGAGTTTCGTGCACCATTTTCATTTCTTCTTTGGTGTAACCGTTATCCAAAAATGAATCTATGTGCGGTAACACATTCATATCAATTTTATGAGGATAAACTTTCATTCCGTTGGTGATGCCCTGACGTTCTTCCATCATCTGCTGCACCGCATCTTTACCTGTGCCTGTTACAGATTGATACGTAGAAACAACTATGCGTTTGATCTTATATTTTTTATGAAGCGGAGCCAATGCCATCACCATCTGAATAGTAGAGCAATTGGGATTGGCGATGATCAGGTCATCATTGTTTAGTACATGCCCATTGATTTCAGGTACAATCAATTTCTTAGACGGATCCATGCGCCAGGCTGAAGAGTTATCTATTACGATCGTTCCTTTCTCAGCAAACTTAGGTGCCCATTCCAGGGAAGTTCCGCCTCCTGCCGAGAAGATAGCAATCTCTGGTGCGAGCGATACTACTTCATCCATGCTCTTGATCGAATATTCCTTCCCCTTAAATTTTATCTTCTGACCTACCGATTTGGCAGAAGCCACTAAATACAATTCATCAAACTCAACCTGGCGCTCTTCCAGCACCCTCAGAACTTCCTGGCCCACCAGGCCAGTTGCTCCCACTACCGCTAATCTCATTTTATTATTATTTTTATAAGAGTGCAAACATACTTTTTTGAACGCAAGAGTTGAAAAAAATATTCATCATACCCGAATTACTTTTTATCGCATTCGTTTGTGGTGCGCAGGTGAGTGATGATTTTACCGATGGTGACCTAACGAACAATCCGATGTGGACGCCCGATCAGCCTGCTAATTGGACAGTTATTAACGGACAGCTCCGCTCCAACTCGTCCGCGACCAACTCAGCATTTTACATTACTACCCCCTCTGCAAAAGCTAGCGATGCCCAATGGGAATTCTTTGTCAATCTTCAATTCAATACTTCCAGTGCCAACTTCGTGGATGTTTATTTGATATCTGAACATTCTAATCTTTTAAGCGCTTCCAACAATGGATATTTTGTTCGTATCGGAGGCACGGCCGATGAAATAAGTTTGTATAAACTCACTGCCGGCACAGCCACCGTATTGATTAATGGTACCGATGGTGTTACGAATAGCTCCAACAATACCCTGCGGATAAAAGTAATCAGGGATGTTAATAATCTCTGGTCACTCAAAAGAGATGCAGCGGGGGGAACAAACTATATTGTTGAAGGAACTGCTACGGACAATACCTTTACTGCAAGTAACTTTTTTGGGATTCGGGTTCAACAATCAACCGCTAGTTTTTTCAACCGGCATTTCTTTGATGACATCTATGCCGGTGAAATTATTTTAGACACTGAACCTCCGTTACTGCAACAACTTCAAGTACTTTCAGAAAATCAATTGTCATTAACATTCAATGAAAAGTTAACACCAGCTTCAACACAAAATACCGCTCACTATTCCGCATCCCAAGGCATTGGCAACCCAGCTACAGCTGTACTTCAGGCCGATGAGACAACCGTTATTCTTACCTTTTCACAGAACTTCGCCAATGGTATTACTCATCAACTTACCATCACGGGCGTGGCCGATCTGTTGGGCAATAGCGTCACTTCTATTATCACACCCTTTTTGTTTTTTCAACCACAACCGGTAAATGCTAAAGACATAATCATTACCGAAATCTTTGCCGATCCCACACCACAGGTTGGATTACCTGATGCAGAGTTTATTGAATTGTATAATCGAAGCAGCAATCCGGTTGACCTTGCCGGATGGAAATTTTCTGACGGCAGTTCTACGGCAACATTTCCTTCACACATGATTCTACCCGGTGACTATAGAATCATAACTGCTAGTTCAAACGCAGCTTCGTTCACTTCATTTGGAACTACAGTAGGAGTAAGCAATTTTCCCACTCTCAACAATGGGGGAGAAGCACTGACGCTCAAAACCTCAACCGGACTTTCAATCGACTCCGTGAACTACGCATTGAGTTGGTATCGCGATAGCGACAAGCAAGAAGGTGGCTGGAGCCTTGAGTTAATCGACCTGAACAATCCCTGTGGGGAGGAAGATAATTGGACATCATCAGAAGATGCAAAAGGAGGCACACCAGGAAAAATCAATTCTGTGAATGCGAATAAACCTGATTTGAAGGGCCCACAGTTGGTTTCCGTAGCAGCTATCCAATCCAACGAACTTCTGTTAACCTTCAATGAAAAACTTGAGAAGGCACTTAATACTACATTATTTTTAATTGAACCAAGCATAGATATTTCTACGGCCGTTTTTACCTCTTCATCTTTAAAGGAATTAAAATTAACCTTAGCCGAAAACCTTACGCCTCGTCAATTATATAAGGTTACGATTACCAACTTACGCGATTGCAGTGGTAATTATATTCAGGAAGGGTTTAATAGTTTATCTTTTGCGTTACCAGAATTAGCAGAAGCGGGCGATTTATTGTTAAATGAAATTCTATTTAATCCCCGCCCCGGTGGTGTAGACTTTGTAGAGATCATTAACGTATCTGAAAAATATCTCAACCTAAAAAACTGGTCGTTGGCCAACCTGCAGGAAGGAATAGTAATAAACAATCGAACCATCTCAGCGCAGGATCGTATTATTAATCCGGGTTCATACACCGTATTTACCGTTGATGGTATTACACTAAAAAATCAATATCCGAATTCACAAGAAAAGAACTTTAGGACTACAACACTTCCTTCCATGAATGATGACAGCGGTTCCATAGCGCTGGTTTCGAATGATGGAATACTCATGGATTATTTTATCTATTTGGATGATTATCATACACCGCTTCTTAAGGACAAGGAAGGCGTTTCACTGGAACGAATTTCGACAACCGAACTTACCAACCTGGCAAGTAATTGGAAGTCGGCAAGCAGTGCAGCCGGATTTGCTACACCGGGTTATCTCAATTCTAATTCCCGACCTGAAACTTTTGTGGATGATAACGCAGTGTCAATCGAACCTGAAATATTTTCGCCAGTTATACCGGGTCAGGATTTTACAAAAATCAATTACCGGTTTGACCAGGGTGGTTTTGTTGCCAATGTTAAAATTGTAGATCAGCAGGGAAGGTTGATCAAAGAAATTGCAAACAACGAAACACTCAGCATAGAAGGGTTCTTGCGGTGGGATGGCGACCGCGATGATGGCAGCAAAGCCCGCAGGGGCTATTACTTTGTTTGGATGGAGGTG
>JALHRJ010000107.1 GCA_022841475.1 Cyclobacteriaceae bacterium
GTCCAAAGCACCAAAAATGATTCCCTTCTTTCCTTTAAGCAGGTTATTAGCCATGACAGTTGCGTTTTAAAGTTTAAGCGCAATATTACGAATTCCCCACAATTGCCGCTATTTTTGGCCCTGATGAAAAAAGAAGCTTCGGCACCGATTGGAATTTTTGACAGCGGTATTGGCGGACTTACCGTAGCACATGCCATCCGCCAGCTAATGCCGCTTGAAAACATGATCTATTTTGGCGATACAGCCCACTTGCCTTATGGTGATAAATCAGAAGCTGCTATTCAGGCTTACTCTATCAAGATCGCGGATGTGTTGTTAAAGAAGGGATGTAAAGTGATTGTGATTGCCTGCAACTCAGCAAGTTCGGCCTCGTATGAATTGTTAAAGGAATATGTGCGCAAAGATGCCCACATCCTGAATGTGATTGACCCGATGGTTGATTTAGCAACAAAAAACTATGCAAACAAAACCGTTGGTCTGATTGGAACAAAACGCACCGTCCAATCCGGCATCTACACAAGTAAAATAAAAGAAGCCAATCAAGGAATCACATTGCATTCGTTGGCTACACCACTCCTCGCTCCCATGATTGAAGAAGGTTTTTTCAACAATCAGATCAGCCACGAAATCATTGCCCAATATTTAGGGGATACCATGCTAAACGGCATTGATGCCCTGATATTAGCGTGTACCCACTATCCATTAATTAAAAAAGAGATTGGAGCCTATTATCACAACAAGGTTGACATAATAGACTCCGCAGTAGTTGTGGCAGAAGCCCTTAAGAACTATCTTAATGAAAATAAATTGCTAAATACCGAAGGCACTCCTACTCATCACTTTTTTGTTTCTGACTTTACCGATGCGTTTGAAGCGTCTACTCGGCTCTTCTTTACTGAGAAAGTAACCCTGGAGAAGCATCCGTTGTGGAATTAACCGCCTAAAATCCCCGCGATGTAGGATTTTTAGCAATTCGGTAGATTTTAATTTCTAATAAAAAGTGACATTTATAGTCTTAACTAAAGTAAATAGTGTTTTCAACCATTTTATTCATACTGCCCTTTCTCGTGTTTTACACGGTGGCTGTTGTGTATGCGGAGCGAAAAATCTCGGCATTCATGCAAGATAGGCTGGGCCCTATGGAGGTTGGTTATTATGGAATGCTACAAACGGTGGCTGATTTACTTAAACTACTTCAGAAGGAAGATATCGTACCGGCAGCTGCCGATAAAAAGCTTTTTAAAATCGCACCGCTGTTAATCTTTGTGCCAATTTTTTTGGGGTTTAGTGTTCTGCCTTTGTCTCCGCTATGGTCTTCCTCGCCTTTTTCATCAGCGTTATTCTTTTTACTGGCTATCGTTTCATTAGATGTAATAGGCATTGTTGTAGCCGGGTGGGCCTCCAATAATAAATATAGTATGCTGGGCACCATGCGCTCGGCTGCTCAAATTATTTCGTATGAAGTACCCTTAGGTATTTCTGTATTGTGCGCCTGTGTGTTAGCGCAAACCCTTGACTTGCAGGAAATTTCCTTTCAACAAGGAATTTTGGCCAAGGATCAACCCAGTTATTTGTTTGGAGTAAAGTCGCTGGGCGATGTATCCTTAACAGGGGGATTTCTAACCTGGAATGTTTTCCGCATGCCTATCTTATTTTTCGCGTGGATAATCTTTTTTATCGCTTCGTTGGCGGAAAGCAATCGGGCTCCTTTTGATTTACCGGAAGCAGAGTCAGAACTAGTAGCTGGCTTTCAAACAGAATACTCAGGATTCCGCTGGGCAGTAATCATGTTGGCAGAATACGCCATGATGTTGCTGGTTAGTTTTGTCGGTGTTATCCTATTTTGGGGCAGCTGGAATACCCCGTTTCCTAATATTGGATCTTTTACGCTTGCCGATTGGACAACGGGAACATCCGGAACGCCAGGTTTACATATTTGGGGAATTTTCTGGTTAGTCTCGAAGACACTTTTTATTGTTGCTTTGCAAATCTGGATACGCTGGACCTATCCACGCATCCGCCTTGATCAACTTACTTCGCTTAGCTGGAAATTTTTGACGCCAGCTGCTTTGGTTTTGTTAATTCTTTGTTCATTTTGGAAATTGATGCTGTTGTGATTCGAATGAAGAGAACCATATTGATTTTTACGGTACTGCTTTTCGTGGGCTCACACTCAGTCTATACACAACAATTTAATCTGGACAGTTTAGAGCGGGTACTGCAGGGTTCTATTTCGGATTCACTCCGCCTTACCACACTCCTTACTCTTTCTAAGGAATATCAATACAAAGATATTCCTAAAGCAGAAAAATTTTCGAAGCAGGCTTTTTCGTTAGCCGAAAAGAATAACTGGGCCTGGGGAAAATCCAAAGCCTATTCGCAGGAAGCATTTCTGGCAACCATTAGTGGTGACTATACCAAAGCCATGAAGTATGACAATGAAAATTTACAAATGGTAATTGAACAAGGTGATAGTGTGGCCATTGCCGAATCCCTAAACAATCTTGGAAATGATTACAGCGATATTGGAAAATATGACGAATCCTATTACTATTTCACCCAATCCTATCGGGTAGCGCGAGCCATCAAAGATTCACTCAAGATGACGAAGGCTATTTTCAACATTGGCACCGTGTTGAATGAATTGGGTCAATACGATCTGGCTCTCGAACACTTTAGGGTGAGCTCACAAATCAGCCAAATGATCGGTGATGAAGATGGCATGCCATACACAGACGAGGCTGTGGGCTTTGTTTACTTAAAAAGGAAAGAATATAAAAAGGCTGAAGAATACCTAAGAAAGGCTCTTCGTAGCATCCGTGAAAGAAATTTAACGGTTATAGAGCCACGCACCATGAAACGTCTCGCACAACTCTACTTTGAGCAGGATGATTCAGAAAAGGCACTCCTTTACTACGATACCGCAGCGATGTTATATCGACAATCAAGTAACGAATTTGGGGTAGCGGAAGTGAATCTGGGCATCAGTCAAATCCTGATCGATCAGGAGGGCTTCGCGGAAGCTAAAGGATTAATTGAACGCAGTCTTGAAACCGCAAAACTCTTCAATGCCCAAAAGATGGAAATTGATTGTTACCGACTACTTTCCGAATTAGCCGAGAAAAAGGGAGATTTTAAAAGCGCATTGACTTACCATAAAAACTTTAAACAACTTGAAGATTCGCTTTTCAGCGAAAAAATGATTGAGAAAATTTTTCAGGATCAGCTGCGCTTTCAAACCGAAACCAAAGATCTTGAAATTGCCGCGCTAAGTAAAGCCAAAACTCAACAGAGTAACGAGATAAGAAGGCAAGAATTTCTGCGCAACATTTTGGTTGTTGTCGTGGCCCTCACCGCTATCCTACTGTTTACCGTATACCGTAGTGGTCAGCGAAGGAAGCGCATCAATAACCTGCTGGTTGAACATCAGCAAGAAATTAAAAGACGCAGTATAGAGTTGGAGCAATTGAACCAAGTAAAAGATAAATTCTTTTCCATCATCTCTCACGATTTGCGATCACCCATTAATGCCTTGTCAGGTTTATTGAACTTAGTAGAAAACAAGCAGATTACACAAGAAGAGTTTGCGAATCTTACGAAAGAACTTAAAATTCAATTTAATCACACGCGAACCCTCATTAACAATTTATTGGATTGGGCACTTTTACAAATGGATAAGCTGAAGATCCAGCCCGAAAAAATTAACCTTGCTACGATTGTTGATGATAATTTTAAACTATTGAGTTCTTTGCACCTCAAAGAAATTAAATTAGTTAATAACCTTGCGCCAGACATGATCGGTTGGGGTGACCTTAATATGATTAACCTGGTGTTTAGAAATCTTATCCTCAATGCAATCAAATTTTCAGAAGCAGGTGGGGTAATTGAAATCTCGGCAACACATAAGGACGGAAGTTATGTGGTAGGCGTAAAAGATTATGGTGTAGGCATTAGTGAGGAAGTTCAAAAATTGCTGTTTGACAAAACCTCCGGCTATAGTACTCGAGGCACAGCTAATGAAAAGGGTACGGGACTCGGCTTGATTCTATGCAAAGAATTTGTTGAAAAGAATGGCGGCCAAATCTGGCTGGAAAGCGAAGAAGGTAAGGGCAGTACCTTTTATTTCAGCTTAAAGAAGGCATAGTACCTTCGTTAAGCATTTTCCTTCTATTTTTGTTAGTTATAGAATGGAAAGAAAACTCACCTATTGGTCCAATCTCATCTTGACGGTTAAAACACTGGCACAAGGGCTTTCTCTGACATTCTCCCACATTCTGAAAGCAAGAAAAAGCCGAAGCCCAATCTCCATACAAGAAGCTGGCTATTTTGACAAACAAAGTGGCATTGCCACAGTGCAATATCCGTTGGAAACCATTCCGGTACCCGATAATGGTCGCTACAAACTTCACAACGAGATTGAAGATTGCATTGTGTGTGATAAGTGTGTAAAAGTATGCCCGGTCAATTGCATAACGATCGAACCCATCCGTTCAGCTGAAGAATTTGGAAAAACTTCGGACGGCACACCCAAAAGAATTTATGCAGCCAAATTTGATATTGATATGGGCAAATGTTGCTTCTGCGGTCTGTGTACAACCGTTTGCCCAACCGAGTGCCTCACCATGACCAAAGAATATGATTTTGCGTCTTTTGATATTGCTGAACACAATTTTGAGTTTGCTAATATGACTCAGAACGAAATCGAAAAAAAGAAGGCAGCGTGGGAAGCGTCTCAAAAGGCTAAAGTTACCGCTGCCTCTGCAACACAGCCCACCACGCCTGTTGCTCCAGGTGTTGTAAAGCCTGTGTTTAAACCGCGGATAACTCCACCCCCTCCACCAGAAAAAGCCGAATGACAATCGAGGATATTATTCTTTATCTATTCATAGGCTCTTCAGTAGCTGCTGTGCTGGTGATGATCCTGAACCGGAATATTTTCTATGCTGCTTTAGGACTACTGGTGTGTCTTATTTCTCTTTCCGGCATCTATGCCTTGTTGCAGGCCGAGTTTCTTGCGGTAACGCAACTTCTTATCTATGCAGGTGGAGTTCTCGTCTTAATCATTTTTGGGATCATGCTCACGAATCGGATTTCAGGTAAGTCGTTGCAAACAGATTCTCACAATTCATTTATGGGGATCGTATTCTCATCTGTATTCTTCGGAGTTATTAGCTATTCCTTTTTTAATACTGAACTAAGCGCGGTTGACAAAAATCTTAACACAGTCAATCATATGACTACTGTAGGCAAAGAATTGATGAGTACCTATGTAGCACCTTTTGAAGTGAGTGGTGTTTTATTACTTGTTTGTCTGATTGGAGCTGCGCTTACTGCGTCCTCATTTAAAAAGAATCTGAATGGCTAAGATAGATTTACTTTTCTACCTGGGTGCATTTCTCTTTTGTTCAGGTTTGTTGATTGTATTCACCAAAAAGAATGCAATCATGATTTTGTTGGGCATCGAATTGATGTTGAATGCGGCAAACTTAAATCTGGTTCTGTTCAATTCGCAAAAGACGGGCCTGGAGGGACAACTTTTTGCTTTGTTTGTAATTATTGTAGCCGTATGTGAAGCGGCAGTGGGTATTGCAATCATATTGAAAACTTACCATTATTACCATACTTCGGTGCCCGATCAAATCAGTGAATTAAAAGAAAAACCTTGACAGCCTCTGTAGAACTATCAACCACTTTTCTATTGGCGCTGACTTTGCTCAGCCTGCCATTGATTTCAGCGGGGGTTAGTTTTTTAACTAACGAAAAATTTTCTTGGCTGGCGCCTATTACAAGCAGCTTATTTATGCTTGCAAGTTTTATTCTTTCCATCCTGTTATTTCTAGTTTCTGAATCTGAAATAGGGACTGCATTAAATTTTGATTGGTTTACCATCAATGGCAAACTAATCAAAGTCGGATTTTTACTTGACCGCCACTCCCTGATTATGGTGTTGGTTGTATCACTTGTCTCCTTGCTTGTACATATCTTTTCGATAGGATATATGGCCGAAGACAAAAACCTTGTTCGCTACTTTGGCATGCTGGGCTTTTTTACTTTCGCTATGCTTGGACTCGTAATGAGCAGCAATCTACTGGCGCTGTTTTTTTTCTGGGAACTGGTGGGCTTCAGTTCATACCGCCTTATCGGCCACTGGCATGAGAAACGCGCAGCCGCCAGCGCCTCAACAAAAGCATTCCTGATAAACAAAACCGGTGATCTTAGTTTTCTTATTGGCCTCATGATGTTATGGTCTGCTTCTGGAAATTTGGATATAATAACACTATCACAAATATCATCTCCCTGGCTATCCGTTGCAGGAGTTTGTTTGTTTATCGGCATCATGGCTAAGTCTGCCCAGTTTCCACTTTTCAATTGGTTGCCCGATGCAATGGAAGGGCCAACACCAGTATCTGCATTAATTCATGCCGCCACCATGGTAGCAGCAGGTGTATTTTTATTGATAAGAATTGAGCCAATTTTCACAACTGAAAGTTTGATTTTCATTACCGTTATTGGAGCCATAACTGCCGTGCTGGGTGCTATTGGAGCTCTCTTTCAATATGACATCAAAAGAATTCTGGCCTACTCCACTATTTCTCAATTAGGTTTTATGGTGATGGCGATTGGAACAGGCGCAACAGAAGGTGGCTATCTCCATTTATTACATCATGCTTTTTTTAAGGCTGGTTTATTTCTGGGAGCTGGCTCTATTATTCACGCGATGCATCAGGCACAACATCACGGTATTAATTCCATAGATGTGCAAGACATCCGCAACCTTGGCGGACTCAGAAAAAAATTACCCATTACATTTTTGGGGTTTGTCGTTTGTGCTGCAGCTTTGGCGGGGTTGCCTTTAACTTCCGGATTTATTTCTAAGGAAATGATCTTATCGGATATGAGCATTTGGGCAGGCTCTGCATTTTCATGGAAATGGTTTATTCTCTTAGCAGCCTGGTCGGTGACTGTTCTCACTCCACTTTATATTTTCAGGTTGGTATGGTTTACATTCTTTGACGCACCCAACACTGAACTGCAACCACAGGAGGTTCCAGTCATTATGAGAATACCGGTGATTGCTTTGGCTATTGGCTCAGTAACTTTTCTTTTTGCATCCAATTCATGGTCGTTAACTTCGTTGGTGGGTAGACTATGCTCATTCGCACCGCACGCTGACAGCACAATCACCCTTGTATCAATCTCCTTAATCATACTTTCATTGATCGCAGGTTATTTTATTTATAGAAAGGGTCAATCACATACTTTATTGAATCCACAGGCTTACCTTGATTGGTCAAACACCGTGGTAGTAAAATTCACTTTTCTCCTTTCATCCGTTACTGCAAAATTGGATACAAAATGGATTGATGGATTTGTTCATGGAGTGAGTTATGTTGGGGTCACGTTGGCGTACGTTACCGGCTGGTCAGATCGAAAGTTATTGGATGGGTTAATTAACGGTACTGCCTCCGCTGCAAAAGGTATTGGTGGCTTAACGCGATCAATAGCGAATGGAAAAATTCAGTCATACCTGCTTTGGGCTATGGCCGGTCTCATTATTTTTATACTTTGGATTTTATACTGATGTATTTGCTTTCGCTTCTGATATTCATTCCCATTGTAGCTGGTTTAGCTGTAATCTTAATCCCATCACGGTATTCTGGAAGCTTTCGTGTGTTGAGTCTTGCTGTTTGCCTGATTCAATCCATAATTCTGATTTTGATTTTTACTGAATATAATTCCGAATCAGGATTTCAACTTATCGAAAAAATTCCCTGGATTTCCCTTGACCTCGGCACATGGGGAGTTTTAAAAGCCGAATATTTTATTGCGCTGGATGGGTTAAGTCTACCCCTGGTTGCCTTGTCAGTAGGCATTCTGCTTATCGCAACCATTTCATCGTGGACGATTGATAAAAATAGGAAGGGCTATTTCATCCTGTTGCTGATTCTCAATGGAGCCATTATCGGAAGTTTTTGTGCATTAGACTTCTTACTCTTCTATGTGTTTTTCGAATTCATGTTGTTGCCGATGTATTTTCTCATCGGCATTTGGGGTGGACCGAAAAGAGAATATGCTTCCATTAAATTTTTTCTATACACTTTACTGGGTTCAATCCTGATCCTGATTGTTATTGTAGGGCTTTATCTGTCTGTTAAAACGCCCGATGCTTCAGACCGTGTGGTGCATACATTCAACGTGTTGCATATGCAAGATGCAGCTAACCTGATTTCGGGATCTGCACTTGCCTTAGATTCAACTTCACTACTTGGCCCGTATTCTTTCAGACTGTGGGCATTTCTTTTATTGTTTATAGGATTCATCATCAAACTTCCGGCCGTTCCTTTTCATACCTGGTTACCGGATGCACACGTTGAAGCACCCACACCCGTTTCAGTAATTCTGGCCGCTTTGCTTTTGAAATTCGGAGGGTATGGATTGCTGCGTTTTGCGTACCCGATTTTTCCAGATAGCGCAATTTATTTTAGCTGGCTGGTGGGTTTTGTTGGATTGGTTTCAATTATCTATGGCGCACTCAATGCCCTTTCATCCAAAGATCTGAAACGATTGATCGCGTACTCTTCTGTATCGCACATGGGCTTTGTTTTATTAGGCATTGCCTCGGCAACGGTTGAAGGGGTTACCGGTGCAGTTTATCAAATGGTAAGCCATGGTATTATTTCGGCAATGCTGTTTTTGATTGCCGGTGTGCTATACGATCGCACCAACGACAGATTGATTGAAAATTATTCCGGTCTGGCCGTAAAAATGAAAAGTTATACCGCTTTTGTTCTGATTGCCTTTTTTGCATCAATGGGGTTACCCGGTTTCGCTGGCTTTATGGGTGAGGTGATGATATTCTTTGGCGCCTTTCAATCGCAAAGCATGAATGGATTGCTTCCTACCTGGATGGCCATCACAGCTACACTAGGTTTATTGTTAGGTGCCGGATATTATCTATGGACTATCCAACGGATGTTTTATGGAACCTATGCGGTACGAAATTCTTTAACCGACTTAACCGATCTGAATCGCAGAGAATATCTCATGCTGCTGCCGCTTGCCCTGGCCGCATTGCTTTTCGGTATACTTCCACAATTGCTATTGAATTTTATCAACCCCTTTGCTACCGAATTTGTCAGCACCTGGTTTCCGTTCGAAAAATTTATTAATCCATAGCCAGGTATGGAACTGAGGCTTACAGAAATTTCAGATAGTGCAGTAAACCTGTTGCCAGAGTTAATTATCACAACATCTTTAATCGCATCTATCATTATTGGATTGATCATTACCAAGAACCGACAAGCAATCCTTCATGCGCTTGCACTGGTTACATATTTAGTCACTTTTCTCATCGTTATTCAACGGTGGCCATCGCAACCCAGCTCTCTGTTTGGTGGCATGTTACGATTGGATGATTTTTCTTCTTTCTTCAAACTACTTTTTCTAGTTGGTGGATTTTTAACAATACTCATTTCTACAAAGAAAAAGGAGGCCACAGCATCAGAATACATTCTTCTAATCAACGCCATCGTGCTTGGATCTTGTTTGCTGTCTATGAGTATGCATTTTGTAATGGTGTTGTTATCCATCGAACTTGTTTCCCTGAGCTCCTATATACTAGCAGGCTTTGGATTCGATAAAAAAAGCTCGGAAGGCAGTCTCAAATATTTTTTATTCGGCACGGTGGCCACCGCTTGCATGATCTATGGGTTTTCTTTGATCTACGGCTTGTCGGGCACGCTCGATTTTTCTGCGAGCCAGTTTGTTTCAACACTTTCAAATTCATCATCAACGTTAGTGTTGATAGGCTCATTCCTTATTCTCGCGGGTTTTCTTTTTAAAATTACGGCTGTGCCTTTCCATCTGTGGGCACCCGATGTGTATGAATCGGCACCTACACCCATCGTGGCATTCTTATCTATTGTTCCAAAGTTGGCCGGACTTGCCATCCTGGTTAAAGTTGTGTTGGCTGTTAATTTATTTGGGCAATCGGGCTATCCCTGGCAAACCATCATCTCGGTTATCGCATTGGCTTCTATTGTAGTCGGAAATCTCTCAGCCCTGCCTCAAACCAATCCGAAGCGAATGCTGGCTTATTCATCGGTGGCACAGTCAGGTTTTTTATTGATTGGGCTAGCCACGTTAAGCATGGAGGGCATTCATTTTCTAATGTTCTATTCCGTCATTTTTCTGCTGATGAATTTTCTGGTTTTTTCAACGCTCAATCAATATGAGCATGAAGGAGAGATGCTTACTGTTGACTCTTTTGCGGGCCTTGGAAGGGTTTCCTTTTTTCCGGCATTTTCCATGTTAATTGGAATGGTCGCGCTTACCGGTTTGCCCCCAACAGCTGGCTTTACCGCCAAACTCCTAATTTTTAGTTCACTGTGGGCCTCTTACGCAGAAACCTCAACAGGCATTTTGCTGATCCTTTTTGTGACCGGGCTCATCGCCACAGTGGTATCGCTCTTTTTCTACCTCAAAATTCCCTACTTCCTTTTCCTTAAAGAAGTACCGGCAAACTCTGTCCCGACAAAAAGTTCTGGTTCCGGCAATGTTTTACATCTTATTCTGGTTATTGTGTTAATCTATCTTTTCATTCAACCGGGTGTGTTGATGGGATGGATTAATCAGATTACCTTTGTGCTTTAGCTACTCGCTGAGGTTTAAAGTATGGTGAGTACAGGCGACATGAACCTACAAATTTATGAGTGATTCCATCCTTCATGAATGCGGCATAGCCCTCATTCGCTTGCGCAAGCCACTTTCCTATTACATCGAAAAGTATGGCCCTACGTACGCCATCAACAAGATGTATATTTTGATGGAAAAGCAACATAACCGAGGGCAGGATGGAGCCGGAATCGCCAACATCAAGATTGATCAAAAACCAGGGTTTCGCTTCTTTAGCCGTTATCGGTCAATAAAAAGTCAACCTGTTGCACACCTGTTCAAAAAAATCGGAAAGAAATATCAAAAAGCGCAGAAAGACGGAAAAGAAAAATTCAAAGACGCGAATTGGCTGAAAGAAAATGTAGCCTTTAGTGGCGAAGTCTGGCTTGGGCACCTGCGCTATGGAACGCACGGACTTAACAGCATTGAAAACGTGCATCCCTTTCTCCGCCAGAATAACTGGCGAAGCCGTAACCTCGTAATGGCCGGCAACTTCAACATGACCAATGTAGACGAACTCTTTAACGTGCTGGTGGATTTAGGTCAGCACCCAAAAGATAAAGTGGACACAGTAACGGTGATGGAAAAAATTGGTCACTTTTTGGACCTTGAAGTACAGAACCTTTTCGAAAAATATAAAGACGACTATAGCAATAAGGAAGTATCCGATATTATCGAGAATGAACTCGACTTATCGCGTGTGTTAAGAAGAGCCTGCAAAGATTTTGATGGTGGCTATACCATGGCCGGCCTTACAGGATCAGGTTCTGCATTTGTCGTACGCGATCCTTCCGGAATTCGCCCGGCTTATTATTATGCCGATGATGAAGTGGTAGTAGTAGC
>JALHRJ010000108.1 GCA_022841475.1 Cyclobacteriaceae bacterium
GTCGCCAGAGGAAACCCCTGACGACTCTAACCAACAGTCACCAACCAAAATCAGATAAAAATTATCTGAGTGCCTTCGCCTTCGGCAAGCGCATACATATCGCCTACCGTTATAATATCTTTAACTTCAGGAACGAAATCTTCTTTCTTTAGGTGGAACATGTCGGCTGCCAATTTGCAAGCATAAATTTCTCCACCACCTGCATCAATCATTTGAAAAAATTCTGTTACGTGTGGCATATCCAGTTTATCCATTTCTTTCTTCATCATATACGAAGCGAATGCTTCAAACCCAGGTAAGCCCGCAAGTACCGTTGGCATACCGGGCATAAAGGCAGGGTTTCCTACGGTAGCGGTATGTAAATGATCCGCACCTTTTTTAGTGATTGCCTCCAACCCAAAAAAAGTGAAAAACATTTTTGCCTGAATCCCTTCCATCAAGGCACCATTGGCCATCACCAGGGCAGCATACACATCTTCCAGTTTACCTTTGGAACAGATAACCAGCACTTTTTTTACTTTTCCTTTATTTTTATCAACCGGAGCTTCAGCTACTGTAGTTACCGGTCTTTCGAGTACTTCTTGCATGACTTAATTATTTTATGGTTGAGTAGGTTAGATACAACTTGCTGGTTTTGGGATACCGGCAATTTTACTTGAGATTTTAAGCGGTCCACCGGGGAACAATGCATAAAACTGTTTGATATCCACCAGACCTGAGTTACCGATTTTGCGAATGCTAAGCGGAGTGCCTTCTGCTTGCTTGGCGCGCAGCCAGTTCAATACATCAAAGTGTTTTTCCGTTAGTTCGATATTCTCCTTACTTGCCATTTCACGGGCCAGTTCGGGAGTCCATTGATTCATGTCCTTTAAATACCCTTCGGCATTTACTTCGATTTGCGTTCCATTGTATGTTAAGGTTTCCATATATTTTATATTTAGTTGGTTGGTTTACTAATTAATTGGTTCTACAAGTTTTCCTGTCATCGACATGTTGGTGCTTACGGGAAGTTTTTTACCGGTGAGTAACATGTGCCAATACACCCATTTGAAAGCAAGTTTTCCGTAATGATTGGCGCGTGTTACTTTCAATAAATCCATGGGGCCTATCACTGCAAATGGGAATTTGCCCGGCAGTGGTTCAGTCACATAGTTAAAATCAATCAAAGTGCCTTTGCCATAGCCGGTTTCAATGAAACAATTGGCATGGCCATCGAACTTGGCTGCTAATGGCTCCTTAATAATATAGCTTAAAATATTCTCCGTTAAAATCTCAGCTTCGAAGTGAGCCACAGAACCTGCCTTAGACGCTGGCACATTGGTGGCATCGCCAATCACAAACATATTTTCATATTTCTTTGACTGAAGGGTGTGCTTATCGGTAGGGATAAAATTCAAACCATCTTCATCACCCAGGTTGCTGTCTTCGACCATCTGATCACCTTTATTCACAGGTATTGAAACCAGCAAGTCAAAAGGCACTTCTTTTTCGTCATAAGAAATCAACACCTTGCGATCGTTGTCTACTCTTTGCAGATAGAAATCAGGAATCACGTTAATGTGCTTCTCATCCATCAACTTGTTTAACATAGCCGTAGCCTTGGGTTTGGTAAACGCACCGGATAGTGGGGTAACATAAAAAATCTCCACTTTATCACGCATCCCTTTTTCAGTGAAGTAGGCATCGGCCAGGAAAGTAAACTCGAGCGGGGCCACCGGACATTTGATCAACGTCTCAGCGAGGTTAATGACCAATTTGCCGCCCTTCCACGTTTCAAGCTTTTTGGCAAGTTGAGTTGTTCCTTCGTAGGTATAAAAATCAAAGATGTCTTTGTACCAGAGTTTGCCCTTAAGTCCTTCCGTTTCTTCAGGAACCGGAATGGTTCCGGTGGCAACTACAAGAACATCATAGTTAAGAACCGTACCACTGCTAAGCAGTACCTGATTCTTTTCGCCTTCAATCTTCTGAATTTTGTCGATCACGAAATTCACTCCCTTAGGAATAAATTCACGCTTCGGACGGATCACCTCTTCAGGCTGATAGATTCCAAAGGGTATAAAAAGAAATCCTGGTTGATAATAGTGATTTTCATCTTTATCAACGATCGTAATCTCCCAGAGGTCCTTATTCAGGTTTCTTGAGAGTTTGTTGGCCATCATAGTTCCTGCTGTGCCGGCCCCCAAAATGAGTAACTTTTTCATCTGACTTATTGATTGGTTGGTGACATAAAAGTAGGCTCTCCTACGCACCTGGGTAATGACGCTACTCACAGGGGGCTATGATCTTTATCACCCATGGAGCTTGGCTATGTAACGGATGTTACATTACAGGATCAATCCATCATCAAATAGCCCTGAATTAGATAAAATTTAGAAAAACATAGGTTTATTAAGAGGGCTTTACGAGCTTATAGACATCTATTGGATGATCGAAGAAAGAGGCGAAATCCGCATGGTTGGATTTTTCATATCCAACTGAACCTGATTGTAAGGTCTGTTTGGAAACACTATTTCCGTAAGCACCCGCTCCCCATCATTGATGAAAAGCTCCAGGGATGCGAGATCGACATAAAGTTTTATAGTCTTCATTTCAACATCCGCTACATTAACCTGATGAACAGCCGGAAAATCGGAATTAAAATCAATTACTCCCGAAGTTGTCCGGTCAAAAGTTAAAACTCCCTGCCTTACAGCTATCACCACCTTTTCATTTTCAGCATTTGACAATGTGAGCGTGAATTCCTGCGAATCATCTACTTCAAATTCAATTAAACTTAACGGGCTCGCCAGGGTAGCGGAACCTGTATAACTCACTCCCGCTCCTTGTAAATCGCTTATCTCCTTAACGGGAATAAATTTCAATTCATAAGCGTCTGCTTTTTTATTCAACACTACTTCGCGTGGTAGCGTGGTAGCACTGCGCCATGCTTGGGTGGGTACTACGTTCGCATATTGCCAGTTGCTCATCCAGCCTATAAATAATCTGCGACCATCACTGGTTGGAATATCCGACCAGGTTACACCTGCATAATTATCCGCCCCATAATCGATCCATCGGGTTAGGGTGTCTTGAGAAATAAAATTCTTGCCATCGAAATCACCCACAAAGTATTGTGTTGCCGATCCACCTTGCGGTCCACCGGGATTGATACTGACAAACAAAACCCAACGGGTGTTGCCTTCCGAATCCGTAAGGGGAAATAGGTCCGGGCACTCCCACACACCACCATGGGCACCAATACTATTTCCAAACTCACTTAACTTATTCCACTTCTTTAAATCAGGCGAGCTATAAAATTCAATATGATCTTTTACCGCTAACGTCATCACCCATTGATTGCTTACCTCATTCCATGAGACTTTAGGATCGCGGAAATCGCGGATGCCCGGATTCTTCAACACCGGATTTTGATCATACTTTTTCCAGGTGCGACCTTTGTCAACGCTATAAGCAATGCCTTGCGTTTGAAAATCATTGCGACCGGCTTTATCGCCCACCGGATCGTGATAGGTGTATATTGCCACTAAGGGTGGTGTTTCGGTTGTACCAAAGCCACTTGTATTTTTCCAGTCTACCACCGCACTGCCACTGAAAATCATACCCAACGAATCCGGATACAAGGCAATTGGGAGATGCTCCCACCGAATCATGTCTTTACTTACCGCGTGCCCCCAATGCATAGGGCCCCATACGGTGCTGTCGGGATAGTGTTGATAAAACAAATGATACTCGCCCTCGTAATATACCATTCCGTTGGGGTCATTCATCCAACCCGCTTTTGGTGTAAAGTGAAATTGCGGCCGAAAGGCTTCGTAAGTAGAGGCTTGTGAAGTTTCCGAATTTTCTTTCTGCTGACAAGCGGCTAGCAGAAATAGGAATAACAAAAATGATAGGATTTTCATTGGCTAAAGTTTATTCTGATTAAGAAAGATACTATTAAAATGGCTTTATTCAACGCCTTTCCAAGTTTGAAGCATCTATGCCTTAAAAACTGCCCGGTCCATCGCACCATAAGCCATCCTCACCCTCAAGAGAAGCACCGTCTTGTAGAAGCTTATTTGGTACAAGGTGTTCCCGCATCGTGTACGCATCGAGGGTGTAATTGGTGCAAGGTGTTCCCGTATCTTGTACACATCGAGGGTGTATTTGGTACAAGGTGTTCCCGCATCTTGTACGCATCGAGGGTGTAATTAGTACAAGGTGTTCCCGCATCTTGTACGCATCGAGGGTGTAATTGGTGCAAGGTGTTCCCGCATCTTGTATACATCGAGGGTGTATTTGGTACAAGGTGTTCCCGCATCGTGTACGCATCGAGGGTGCATTTAGTACAAGGTGTTCCCGCATCTTGTACGCATCGAGGGTGTAATTGGTACAACACGTTCCCGCATTAGGTGTACCACAAGAAAAAATCTCTATTCAGGGTATGAAACAGAAAAAAAGCCCCTTTTAGCGTTGATTTTAATGATTTACCCCTTATATTACCTGTATCCAATAAGGGTATATAGGAGACACCGTCTCCGATATACCAACGTTGCCAGCCATAGGGTCGGGACAAATTAGTTTTCAAACAAAACGGCTTACGACTTTCTAATAAAGATTTCCCACGTAGACAAGTTAACGGCTCGGTGACTACTTGGACTTTGAAAGAATTAAAACGTGGGACTGAAAAAAAAATAATACAGCCGACCCTTCGCTTTTTTAAAAAGATTCTCCTCCGAAAGTCCCGCGCATTTGGCACATGCCATAGCCGCACAAACCCACGCGACACCAAAGCTATGGCAAGAGCCAAATCCTCATCGCACAAGTTATATATGAAATCTATAGGAAACCCAAGTTAATCTGGAGTGCTACTGCTTCGGCTATATTCTTAGACCTTGTTTTCTTCATAATTCTACGCTTATGGGTGGCGACAGTTTCAAAGCTTATTCCAAGTTGTTCTGAAATTTCTGCACTCTTGAATCCCCGCGCTGCAAGTTTAAGAATTTCTTTTTCACGGTTAGATAAACTCACGTATGGAGACTTTTTCATCGACTCATTTTCTGCTGATCCTAGGTGATAAATACTTTCTCCTGTATCTGTCCGCTCGGTAACTGACCAGGTTGGTCGTTGTTGGTTCGGTAGTAGGTTGGTAACATCTGTTACAAAACTTATAGAGAAAACAATTGCATCATTCCTGTCAAGGTAGGACATGTGATGTTGTTGGTACAACCAAATGTATTCTTTACGGGTTCCATGTAAAATCCGAAAACAGTGGTTGATCATCGCTCTTCTCTTTTTATCTCTCGGTAAAGACGAAATGTAACTCATCACCTTCGATCCATAATCTAAGAAGACTGGTAGGTCATCCGGATGGATGACACTAACCAACCAATCTAGGTTGGACATTTGTGATGGCGTGTAACCAATCACAACCTCACTTGCGTGGCTGTTGTAAGGGTATGAAAAATCCCTGAAATCAATCACATTAATAAAAAAATTGCCAAATGCCAACTTCGAAAACAACAATTCAAGTACCTGAATGATCGGTTCTAGCTGCATGCTTTCATTTGCAAAATTTTGGCCCGCAGCTACCTTATACAAGGGGTTTCCAGACGCAAATGGATTTGATTTCGACATTACATTTTCTTTTCAATTTGCGCTACTCATTTATCCACTCGTTTGATAAAGCCTTTGCAATGGCCTCGTTCATTGACTTGGTCTTCGTTTTCCGTAAAATACTTTTTCGGTGTGTGTTAATGGTGTTCACCGACAACATTAACCGGGATGCGAGTTGCTTGCCTGAAATCCCCTTCATCAGTTCCTTTAATACAAGTGTTTCTTTTGGTGTTAGCGGTGAGCTGATGGAACCAAAAAGCCAACGCAAGGCCTCATGGCATGATCCTCCGAGATAAATTGGTTTGCTTCCGGATTTTTGTTCTACCACCGACCAACATGGCTGTCCATCCTGAGGCATCAGGTGTGTAAGGTCAGTATGGATGTTAAGTGAGTACTGAGGTTTTCCTTCAGTATCAAGTGCAATTGGCCTGCACTGATGGTACATCCAAACCATATTTCCATGGTTGTTGATTAGCCGGGCAGTAAGGTTAAAGTAGCAACCTAAACGCTGATCGGAAGGCAGCTTCAAAAGAAATAGAAAACCCTCAGTAAAGTTGATCTTAAATTGCGTTCGATCTTCTACATGCAGATGGTTTACTAACCAATTAAGGCCGCCCTTTAGAAATAAATCAGGCGAATACCCAGTCAGGTCTTTAAATGTAGGGCTTACATACGCACAAGAGCCATCATTGTAGTTGGTAATGGTTACTACAAACGGGCTTAGTGTAACGGATTGATGGAAAAAATCAAGTACTCCTATCAGACTGGGTAAATCAAACTGAGCCAAATCGGCTGATGGGTCGGTTTTGGTCATGCGGTTTAGGAGGTTTAGTAAATCTAATAATTCTGAGCACGAAGACAATGGGGTATCCCTATTTATGGTGAGAGCGCCAATTATGCAAAAAACTTTCCATAACTTAAAATCACATAACGTGGCTTAATCTAACGTACTATGAAACGCATAATTAATTCCATTTCGAAAGTATTGCGGTTACCATCTTTCCTTTTTCTATCCGTCCTATCAATTCAAACTCTTTCAGCACAAACACCAGGTAGCTTAGATTTAACATTTAATCCCAATGACACAGGATTTGGAAACGGAGATGGGTTGAGAGGTGGCAATGGTAAAAACAGCGGTTCGGTCTATGCCAGTGCTATCCAACCTGATGGGAAAATTCTAATTGCCGGAAGCTTTAAATACTATAATGGCATTGAAAGAAACTCGATCGCTAGGTTAAATATGGATGGTTCGTTGGATTTGAGTTTTGTTCCTCCATTGACTACCGAGTTACCTCTTATTGCAGGCGGAATTTATTCTATAGGATTGCAAACTGATGGCAAAATAATTGTTAGTGTCGCAGGAAGGGTCTTGTTGCGGCTCAATGGAGATGGAAGCATTGATAATTCTTTCAATGGTGATATAGATTTACAAGCCTTTATTCCTCCGGGTACAAATGTTCTTACCATTGCTATACAAACTGATGGAAAAATTTTAATTGGAGGACAACTAAGTTTGTACAAGGGCATCGCAGTTAATGGAATTCTTAGAATTAATTCGGATGGCTCAATAGATCAAACATTTAATGTTGGCACCGGGGCTGATAAAGAGGTGTCAGCGATCAAATTGCAACCTGATGGAAAAATACTTTTTGCAGGTGATTTTGATTTCTATAATGGAACCGAAATTCAAGGTATAGGAAGACTTAATACCGATGGTACTTTGGATACAAGCTTTAATCCTGGAGCGGGTGCTTCAGGTCCTTACACTGGTCAAAGCATAAGAACAATTTCCTTTCAGTCAGATGGGAAAATAATAGTTGGAGGGGAGTTTGTTTATTTTGACGGTGCAACAATATTAAAAGTTGCAAGACTAAATCAAGATGGAAGTTTAGACTTTACCTTCAACAATCCTGGGACATTGGGGCCAATTAACAATCAACATTACTATGGTGTTGAGACAACAGCCGTTCTGCCGAACGATAAGATTATAATAGCGGGTGGCTTTATCACTTACGATGGCAATTTAAGAAAGGGCATTGCACGTTTAAACGCTGATGGCACCCACGATACTTCCTTTGATCCACTAGCAGCACTAAATAGTGAGCCTTTGATTATTTCGGGAACAACCTATGCAACTATTGGAGGTCGGTTCATGACTCTCGCTTTGCAGTCCGATGGTAAAATTTTTGCAGGAGGAGAATTTTCAAGCTTCAATTATACAGCGAAAACTGGTTTACTCCGATTAGAGGCTGATGGTGCTTTAGATGCAGGATTCAATGCAGGTAGCGATGCTGTAGCTGGGCCTAACTCTGATTCCTTTGGCTGCACTGTACTTACATCCCGTTTGCAACAAGATGGCAAAATCGTAATAGGAGGCAGTTTTTCATCTTATGATGGATTTCCGCGGAATAATATTGCAAGAATGAATTCTGACGGCTCAATTGACTTAACCTTTGACACCGGAAGCGGTGTGAATGGCCCCGTCCATGCTGTTGCCGTACAGAGTGATGGGAAAATAATAATCGGTGGGTCATTTTATAAAGTCAATGGAGTGGCAAGAGCTGGGATTGCTCGACTTAATTCCGATGGAAGTTTAGACTTAACATTTGATCCAGGAAAAGGTATAGCTGGAACTGACCCTGTTATAAACGCAATCAGCATTCAAAGCGATGGTAAAATAGTTGTTGGAGGAAAGTTCTCAACTTATAATGATGAGTTTTATCCAAACCTGGTAAGGCTAAACACAAACGGAACTTTGGATAATAGTATTGTTGGATCAAGTGACCGCATACAAGCTATCGCCATTCAAAGTGATGGAAAAATCATTTATGCTAGTACTTCAATAAGTAACAGTTATTTCTTAAAGAGGCTAAATTCTACTGGCGAAATAGATGCAACATTTAATGCTGCATCTATAGGCAGTGGATCGATTAATGCAATCGCAATTCAATCAGATGGCAAAGTAGTGATTGCAGGTAATTTTTTATTTATCGGGGGAACAAATAGTTATAAAATATCTCGGCTTAATTCTGATGGGAGCCGTGACACAGGATTTAGCCCAGGCACAACTATTCCATCTACGTGTGAATTAAAATCAGTTTTTGTTCAGTCTGACAATAAAATCGTGGTAAGTGGCAATAGTCATCCTGCATCGAACAGCTTTAAGGGCAGCGCCCGTTTTAATTTCAACGGAACTTTAGACACTGATTTTACTGTTGGTTCAGGCGTTCCTACCACATCATCCTATATAACTTCATCGTTTATTGGCGTATATACGACATTATTGCTATCAGATGGTAAAGTTCTTTTTGGGGGAAATTTTACATCCTTTAATGCAATTGGCAGGAATCGAATTGCTAGAGTTTATGGTGTTAAGCAAGCTCAAACAATTACCTTTAACCCATTGTCTTCAAAAACATTTGGGGATAATTCTTTTAGCCTAAGCGCATCTTCAAGTTCTGGATTACCTGTAAGCTTTTCAAGTAGCAATACATCCGTTGCAACTATCTCTGGAAATACTGTGACCATTGTTGGTGCTGGTTCAACTACAATTACAGCAAGTCAGGCTGGAAATTCAACATTTGATGCAGCTCCTGATGTTCAACAAACCTTAAGTGTGCAAAAAGCAAATCAGACAATTACCTTTAATCCATTACCAAGTAAGATATATGGAGATTCCCCTTTTGCAATTACAGCAACGTCAACTTCAGGATTATCAATCAGTTTTGCGAGTTCAAATACCAATGTAGCAACAGTTGCAGGCACAACAATAACTATAGTGGGTGGGGGCTTAACCACGATTGAAGCTAGTCAAATTGGCAATAATAACTATAATCCCGCCTCATCTGTAGATCAACCATTTATTGTAACAAAGGCTAACCAATCAATAACCTTCGACCCCATAACATCAAAAACGATCGGTGATGCTCCGTTCAGTGTTAATGCTGTTGCAACTTCTTCACTACCCGTCCAGTACTCTACTACTTCGAACAAAATATCAATTACCAACAGTCAGATTACATTGCTTATGGCAGGGAGAACTAACATAACTGCTGGCCAATCCGGAGATACTAATTACAATCCGGCATCTGATGTTAGTCAATCTTTCTGTATTAATCCTGCAAAGCCGATTATCACACTTTCCAATGATAATACAGAATCCCCAACCCTAACTTCGAGTAGCAGTGCTGGGAATCAGTGGTTTCTTAATGGATCGTTAATATCCAATGCCGTCAATTCAACTCTTAGTGTAACTGAACCGGGCATCTATACCGTTACAGTTACGGTTGATGACTGTGTAAGTGAACAAAGTACGGGGTTCCCAATCGTAATCACTGATATACCCGAGAACCCTCAGATCACTTCATTGCATATTTACCCAAACCCAACAAATCGCTTTATTAATATTGACTTAACGAGTTACAAATCAGAGCCTATAGAATTAATGTTTTATCAAGAACAAGGCATTCCAGTATCAAAAACAAACGTAATTGGAGGAAAAATCGAACAACTTGATATTCAAAATTACGGCTGTGGTATGTACTTCCTAATCGCAAGACAAGGCAAGATTTCACGAATCACGAAATTTATAAAGAACTAAATTTTATGAGACTTAACATTTTAAGCATAGCCCTGATTGTATCAATTCTACTTCTAAGCGACTGCTCAGAAAAGGAGGCCACCGAATCAGAAAAAGATCGAGTTGAACGACTTTTACTATCAACGACTTGGGAAATTGATAATGTCCAAATTGATGGTGTTGAGGAGTCTAATTTATTTCAATCGCTAACTCTGAAATTTGCCGCTAATTCCTATACATCGACCGATGGCGAACTTGTTTGGAAGCCTTCAGGAACTTGGCAGTTCAATAGCGATGATGGTTCTACCTTTATTATTGACGCGGATGCTTCGGTGACTATTGACCAAATTAGCGAGACCAGTTTGACATTATCACTTTTATGGGACAAGGACGCTTTAGGCGGTGGTCGGACTGCCTCCATTTCAGGACAGCACGTGTTTACATTTGTGCCTCAATAGTCACACACCCATTGCCTGGCCGCACATGCAACCCACAACCAAAGCCAACCAATAAGTGTGCTCAGTACGGTTTAACTGAGAAAGTAGTCAATGAAAAAGCCCCACCGCACCTCTACTAATAAAGTTTGGTGTAAATTGACGGGCGACAAGAATGCAGGCTACGAATGAAGTGCGGAGAATGACCCTACGTCTGGCAACAATAGCTATAAAACATGTGCTTTTTTGTAGGTTCTTAAAGTGCGTGCTATTAAATTACGTTAGCAACGTGGGACATGACGAAGGTGTTTATACGCACACGTCTTATAGCCTAGCGTTGGCGGTCATGGCTAAAAAAAGATGAGAACACTTACGACAATATTATTTTTATTAACGTTGACTTCTTACGGACAAGAGAATAATCCAATAAAACTGGGAATTGGAATTATTGCAATTACCGACACGTATGACGAGTCTAAAATTGTGACAGTTTACA